>NZ_BPQQ01000105.1 GCF_022179325.1 Methylobacterium isbiliense
GTGCCCGACCTCGGCCGCGCGTACCTTCGGGCACCTCTGCGCTCGCCCTCGCCATGCCGGCGTAAGGCCCTGATCTCTTCCGCTGCAACTCCTGCCTAGTCCAACGCCTGCGGCAGTCCATTCTCTCCCTCGGCCATGCTGCGCTTGAACATCATCAGCTTGGCGGTCGTCGGACAGAGCGCGCCCTTGGTCTGCACCGTGCGGTGCCGGGCCATCGTGAACACGCTCTCAGTGGGGTTGGTGATCCGACGATGTAATCCGCTAGCCTTCGAGAGGTCCGCTGTCAGGTGATGAGCTGCCTCTCCGGCCGGCTTGGTAGAATGTCAGGAAGTGGCGCGAACCGGCACTTTGCGTGCGCCGTCCAGGAGTCGACGACCCACACCCAAGGTGCTGCGTCAGGACCTTGCCACCGGTGAACAGAAAGCGAACAAAACGGTTGCGCTTTCGCATAAACTGAGCCATATGTGCCGCATGCAGTGGGCCGTCGTCCGGCAATGCCTCAGCGTGTCCTCACCGACCGAAGCTGACAGCCAGGCCACAAGGCGAGCTGGTACTGCATCGTTGCCAGGAGCTCCCCGCCGGGGGGAGATCTGAGGATCGCGTCACCCGCAGAGGCTAGGCGGCTCAGCCGCGCGATGCCCGTAGACCGGAGTAGGACGGGGCGAACCAACGGCAGCACCACCCTGGGAGCAATCCGAGGGGTGCTGACGTGCGCCTCACCTCCACGATCCTGCCCGTCAGCACCTCTCATCATCACGAGAAGGTGCCTCATGGCTCCGCGATACCCATCCAAGTCCTCATCTAGGTCTCTCAACTCGGCTACCCTTGATCTCACAGACCAGGGCAGCATCGAGCTGCGCTCGGTCGAGACCTTGCGGCCTTACAAGCAGAATGCACGGACTCATTCCAAGAAACAGGTCCGACAGATCGCCAGCTCCATCCAGGAATTCGGCTTCTGTAACCCCGTCCTGATCAGCGACGAGGGAGAGATCATCGCCGGTCACGGCCGCGTCGAAGCCGCCAAGCTGATCGGGATGCAGCAGGTGCCGGTCGTCCGCCTGTCCCATCTCTCGCCCGCCCAGCGCCGCGCCTACGTGCTGGCTGACAACAAACTCGCTCTGAACGCAGGCTGGGATCAGGATCTGCTCGCCAGCGAGCTCAAGGCGCTCCAGGAGCTCGACTTCAGCCTCGAGCTCACCGGCTTCTCCACCGCCGAGATCGATCTCGCCTTCGACGCGGCCAGCGAAAAAGCCGAGATCCCGCCCGGGCCGGAAGATGCCGTGATCGAGCCCGAGGAGGGTAGGGCGGTGACCCGGACGGGTGACCTCTGGCAGCTCGGGCCTCATCGCCTGCTGTGCGCCGACGCGCTGCAGCGGGAGAGCTATGTGGCACTGATGCAGGGCGAGCTGGCCGATCTCGTGTTCACCGATCCGCCTTACAATGTGCCGATCGACGGCCACGTCTCAGGCCTGGGCGCCACAAAGCATCGCGAGTTCGCCATGGCTTGTGGCGAGATGAGCGAGGCCCAGTTCACCGCCTTTCTCACCCGCTTCTTGGATCTCGCACGCGCGCACTCGCGCGATGGTGCGATCCACTTCGTGTGCATGGACGCGGCTCACGCTCTGGAGCTGCTCACCGCCGCGCGCGAGGCCGGGCTGGTGCTCAAGACCACCTGCGTCTGGGCCAAGAGCAATGGCGGCATGGGCTCGCTCTACCGCCAGCAGTGCGAGTTCGTGCACGTGCTCAAGAACGGCGAGGCGGCCCACGTGAACAATGTCGAGCTCGGCCGACACGGGCGCAACAGAACGACGTTGTGGCAGTACGCGGGCGTGAACAGCTTCCGGCGCGGACGGATGGAGGAGCTGAGCTGGCATCCAACCGTGAAGCCGGTGGCCCTGGTGGCGGACGCGATCAAGGACTGCTCGCAGCGGCGCGGGCTGGTGCTGGACCCGTTCTCGGGCTCGGGCACCACCCTGATCGCGGCGGAGAAGACCGGGAGGGTGGCCCGGGTGCTGGAGCTCTCGCCGGCCTACTGCGACGTGGCGATCCGGCGCTGGCAGGCTCAGACCGGCCGGCGAGCGCTGCTCGCCGCGACGGGCTGCTCGTTCGAGGACGCCGAGGCTGAACGCCAGGTCCTGGACGGCCCGCCGTCGGCTGACCTGTCCGAAGCCGCCTGAGCGCACTGCACGAGCGGGCTGCCAAGCCGTTCGGCGCTGGGCCGCCCGTCCCCTGACCTTGACGATCTCTGCTTCACAACCTGCACCAGAGGATACCATGACTGCCAAGACAGCTCGCGCCGGCGAGCCTGCAAACGAACCCCGCTCCGAGCCGGACCAGTCCGGTTCGGAGCGCCGACGCGGCGCCGGCCGGCCGTTCCAGAAGGGCCAGAGCGGTAATCCGGCCGGGCGCAGACCCGCCGTGGATCCCAGGGTGAACTTTCGCGAGCTGGTGCTGGCGGAGTTCACCCGGATGATCCCGATCAGGGAGGATGGCCGGCAGGTGAAGGTGCCGGCCATCCAGGCGGTGGTGCGCAGCACCATCTTCTCGGCCGTGAAGGGCAACTCGCGCTCGCAGCACCAGGCGCTGGATCTCTACACCGAGATCTCGCGCGATCGTGAGAACAAGCGGGACCGTCTGCTGGTGAGCGTGCAGCTGAACCAGCTGACGTTCGAGCAGGCGGCCGAGAAGGCTGCGGCGCTCGGCATCCCGTTCCCCGACCGCGAGCCGGACGACGTCCGGCAGCACAGGAAGGCCAATACGAGGCGCACCGTGACGAGCCTGGACAGGGTTCGCGCCGAGGAGGAGCAGCAGTGGGAGGAGTACTGCAATCAGCACAGAGCGGCTCGGAAGGCCGCGGCCGAGAAGGCCGGGGCGCAGCCGATGTCGGGCGAGCAGAAGCCCGGTAGCGACCAGGCTGCCGCGCCCCAGAGCGCACCGAAGCCAGTGAGCTCAGAGGAGAGCGGCAGCCCAGGGGAGGACGAGAGTTCACCCGAGAGCGAGGATCGTTCGTGCTGATCCACTGCGGCCGACGGCCTGCGAGATGCTGTTCGCCCTCGCAGGGCGTGGCTCACCGGTGATCAGAAGCCCCTCGCGCGAGGACAGACGATGACAGCGCCAGACCAGGCCAGGCCTGACCAGCAGCAGGACGCCGCGCCTCCTGATCAGCGTGCCGCCCCGCGACGTACGCCGCCCGGGGGCAAGGAGCTGAAGCGGCAGGCGCGCCGGCAACGGCGCATCAGGACGCCCAAGCTGCCGCGCCGGCTCGCCGACGAGGCGTTCCGCGACACCCTGGGAGACGAACTCGGCCGCACGCTGCGCGTGATGCAGGAGGACGGCGAGACCAGTCTGCCCGGCTTCCTCGCCGCCCTGCGCGCCACGATCGTGGCTGCGGTCAACGGCAGCGCGCCGGCGCAACGCTATGCCCTGCAGCTGTTCCTCGCCCTCCAGCGCGAGCAGGAGGTGGCCAAGGCCATGCTATTCGCCCGCATCGCGCAGCGGCGGCTCACCTGGCAGCAGGCGCTCGAGGAGGCCGAGAGCCTCGGCATCGCCCTCGACGAGGCCGGCGAGCCGGTCGAGCTGGTGCTGGCCCGCTACCAGGCGCGCGACAAGCGCATCATGGCCGAGATCATGCGTCACCTGCGGGCCAAGATCCGCCGGAACGGGGGTGATCCGGACGCGCCCGCGAGCGCGGCGGCTGATCCCGGCGCCGAGCCGGCCTCGGCCGCCGCTGACCCCCAGTCTCATGCCGCGTCGGCACCTGCGTCCCCCCGCCCCTGATCAGCCCGAACGCGCCACCAGCCAGTCGAACAGCCCGTGACTGACAGCCCGCTCGGCCAAGTCCTCGCGCGTCCACACCTGCACCTCCGGCCGCTCCGCCGGCGCGCACAGCTCGCCCGCGGGCGTGTGGCAGACGAAGAACAGCCGCGACCAGCGGGCGGCGGCATCGAAGCGCTCGACGTAGTCGTCCAGCACCGCCTGGCTGGCGGCCGACTTCACCTGCACCATCGCGCTCTCGCCCGTGCTGACCTGCTCCAGCACCAGATCCGCATCCGCCTGCGTGCCACCCAGCACCGAGGCGCGCTGCCAGCCCGAGCGGCTGAAGAGTAGGTCGACCAGCGTCTCGAAGTCGGCCCAGTGCAGCCGCTGGATCAGCTCGGCCGTGACCGCGAGCAGGTCGGTGCGCACACCCTCGGCGCGGGTGAGCAGCGGGTCGGGCTCGGCGTTGATGCGCCGCAGCAGGTAGGCGCTCTCCTGCACTTGGCACAGCGTGGCCCGGTAGGCGGCGAGTTGGGTGAGCCGGGTGCTCAGGCCCGCCAGGCTCAGCTCGCGCCCGTGCAGGTCGGTGCAGCGCCACGCCCCGATCACCTGGCGCGAACGCACCCCGTGCGGGCCGCTGCCGTCGCCGCCCAGCCACGTCACCTCAGGGTGAGCGAAGGCCCACCACAGCCGCTCTCGTGCGAAGGTGATCCAGAGGCAGCCCTGGCCCAGACTGTAGAACTCGCCGACCTCGCGCGCGAACGAGGCGGCGACCCCGCCGCGAAGCCCGGCGGCGGTGAGGTGTTGGCGGATGGCCTCGCGCTCTCCGGCAAGGGCGAGTTCGTGCGGGACGGCGGCGTGGCCGAGGTGGAGCTCGTCGCGCTCCAGGCAGGTCTCAGCCCAGCGGCCGCCCTGGCCGAGCTTGATGTAGCGGATGGCGCTCGGCCGGATCGCCTGGTCGGGAGCGGCCGGCTGGGTCCAGTTGGCCTTCAACATCGTGTCACCTCTGCTGGGATCCGGCTCGCTGGTGAGCCGGTGGCGTGTCACCGCTTGCGTGGCGCGGAAAGTCCAGTCGGGACTGCGGCTTGAGCGCGTGGCGGCAGGGGACAGGGAAGCAGGGTCGGCTGAAGATATCCTCAATTGGGATAATCCGATCTTCGGATCAGCGTGCCGGGCTCACTCCCCCCGCTCGGGCGCATGCGCAAGGCGATCCATTCCGCCCGTCAGGCTCACCTGCTCGCCCTGCTGCGGCGCGAGCGGAAGGCGGCGGGCCTGAACCAGACGGCGCTGGCCGAGCGCCTGGGGCGGCCGCAATCGTTCGTGGCGAAGGTGGAAGGCGGCGAGCGGCGGCTGGACCTGCTGGAGTTCATCGAGCTCTGCGGCGCCCTCGGCTGCGATCCGGTCGCGCTCTTTGCCGAGCTGGCTCACTTCGAGCCCGCCTGAGCTGGCGAGAGGCAGGCTCGGACCACGACAATCCCCTGCTGACGTCGGATCCGCACTCGACTGTCGGCGCGGTTCACGCATGCATGCACAGGCCGAACAGCGGGAGCGTCGCCCATGAGCCCTGAGCCGATCACCCTCACCAGCCTGCTGCGCAACATCGCCGAGCGGCTCGGCGACGCCGCTGCGATCGCGCGGGCGGCGGTGACCTGCGCGGAGTGCGGCAGCGAGCACGAGGCGGTGCGCCTGAGCCTGGATCTCGACGAGCGCCTGCACGAGGCCGAGGCGCTGCACCGGGCCGTGACGCTGATCGCCCGCCTGCCGAGCGGCCGCGGTTGAGCGAGCCTGATCGCGCTCGCTCGCCTCGCGCAGCACGCCTGCCCGACACCCCGCTCGGCCGTAGGCCATGGCCGGGGTCGCGGCCGTGGCGGCGCGCGACGTCGCCTGAGCCATGAAGGATCCGGCGATGCCGCCTCTCTCACCGACGCAACTCACCCTGCTGACCGCCGCGCTCACGCGCGAGGATCGCCTCCTGGTGCCTCCGCCCACCCTGAAGGGCGGAGCACGCGAACGCGTGGCAGCCGCGCTGCTGACCCGGGCGATGGTGGACGAGGTGAAGGTCGGGCCCGAGGATCCGGCCTGGCACCGCCGTGACGGCGCTGGCTGGGTCGGCCTGTGCCTCACTGTGCACGGCGCGGCGGTCGCCGGCCCCACCCAGCTGCCATCGGCGCCTACCGCGAAGCTCGCACCGACGGACAGCGAGGTGGCCGACACCGCGGCTGTCCCGCCGCGGCCCTGGACCAAGACCGGGATCGTGCTGGGGCTGCTCGGGCGCGAGCAGGGCGCGAGCCTGGCCGAGATCACCGCCGCGACCGGCTGGCTGCCCCACACCGCCCGCGCCGCGCTCAGCCGCCTGCGGCCCGCTCACCCCAGCCTCGTGCGGGTGCGCAGCGGCGATGGTCGCGGCCGCTATCATCTGCCGACGCCGGCGCCGAAGTCCACCGCCGATCGGGAGGGCTGAGCATGACCGAGACCCGCCCCGATCCAGTCGATGCGCTTCGGGCCGAGGTCGCCGCCCTGAGCGCGGCCGACCTGCACGTGCTGCGCGGGCGCTGGCGCAAGCTGTTCCGCAAGCCCGCACCCGAACATCTCTCGCGCGGCCTGCTGGCGCGCATTCTCGCCTACCGTCTCCAGGCCGACGCCCTCGGTGACCTCAGCCGCGAGCAGGTGCGCCAGCTCGACGCCATCGCCCGCGGCCTGCGGCCCCGGCGCCTCGGCCCGAGCGCGCCCGTGCCGTCGGTGAGCCAGCCGCGCGGGCTGAAGCTCGGCGCCGTGCTGGTGCGCGAGCACGAGGGACGCTTGCATCAGGTCACGGTAGTGGCCGAGGGCTTCGTGTGGGAGGGCCGGTCCTACCGCAGCCTCTCCGAGGTCGCCCGCGCCATCACCGGCACCACTTGGTCGGGCCCGCGCTTCTTCGGGCTGACGCACGCACCGTCGACTCGCGCGGAAGTGGCGTGATGAGACGGGCTGCCAGTCAGATCGCCGGGACGGCGCGGCTTAGCCCGCGCCTGCTGCGCTGCGCGCTCTACACCCGGGTCTCGACCGAGGCCGGGCTGGAGCAGGAGTTCAACTCGCTCGACAACCAGCGCGAGGCGGCCGAGGCTTACGTGCGCAGCCAAGCCCACGAGGGCTGGCGAGCGCTGCCCACCGCCTACGACGATGGCGGCTACTCGGGCGGCAGTCTGGAGCGGCCCGCCCTACAGCGGCTGCTCGCCGACGTCGCGGCCGGGCAGATCGACGTGGTGGTGGTCTACAAGGTCGACCGGCTCACCCGCTCACTGGCCGACTTCGCCAAGCTGGTCGAGCTGTTCGACCGCCACGGCGTGTCGTTCGTCTCGGTGACGCAGGCGTTCAACACCACCTCCAGCATGGGCCGGCTGACCCTCAACGTGCTGCTGAGCTTCGCGCAGTTCGAGCGGGAGGTCACGGGCGAGCGCATCCGGGACAAGATCGCGGCCTCCAAACGCAAGGGGCTGTGGATGGGCGGGAACGTGCCGCTCGGCTACCGCGTGCACGACAAGAAGCTGGTGGTCGACGAGGTGGAGGCCGAGACGGTGCGGCTGATCTTCTGCCGCTACCTTGAGCTGGGCAGCATCGGGCTGCTGGTGGAGGATCTGGCAAGACGCGGCATCCGCACACGGCGGGTGGAAGTCAGCGGTCGGGTGCGGGGCGGGCGCGCGTTCCTGCCAGGCCCGCTGGCGTACCTGCTGAAGAACCGCACCTACCTCGGCGAGGTGGTGCACCGAACGAGCTCGCATCCCGGCGAGCACGCCGGGATCGTGGACCCGGAGCTGTTCGCGGCGGTGCAGGCGCAGCTGGCGCGCAACGCCGGACCGGGCAAACGGGCAGCACTCGCGACGGCGCCGCTGCTGGGCCGGCTGTACGACGATGCGGGGAACCGAATGACGCCGAGCCACACGAACAAGGGCGGGGTGCGCTACCGCTACTACGTGTCGTGCGTGCTGGCGCAGCGCCGGAAAGGGGAGAGCGGCTCGGTGCTGCGTGTGCCGGCAGTGGAGATCGAGGCGGCGGTACTGGCCGCTCTCCGAGAGGCGCTGTGTGCGTCCCGCACCACCGCCGAGGGTGCCACCTCCAGCTCCGACGAGGAGCTGTGGAGTGTGGTGTCGCGGGTGACGGTGCACGCGGATCACCTTGTGATCGCATGGTCGGAGAGCGCGGACGACGAGGCGCGCGAGGTCCTGGTACCTTGGACGCGCGCTCCGCATCGGCGGCTGCGCCGCGTGATCACCCGGGAGGAGGTTTCGGTGCCGGAGCGGGTGCGTCCGATCCGGGCTGAGGCGCGCACGCGGCTGCTGCACGGGATCGCGCGGGCAAGAGGGTGGGTGGATCAGCTGGTCTCGGGCGCGGTGAGGAGCACGGTGGAGCTGGCCGCGCAGGAGGGGTGCAGCGAGCGCTCGGTGCGGATGACGCTGAACTTGGCCTTTCTCAGCCCGGAGCTGGTGGGAGCCGCCCTGGAGGGCCGCCTGCCGCATCGTGTCGGGCTCACCCGGCTGATGGACGTGCCGGTCGATTGGTCCACGCAGTGCGCGAGCATCTTTGGGCCCCAATCATTTTTGTGAAAGGCGAAATAACGCCTCTGAAGAGCCTGCCGCTTCACGCCACCAACGGACGTTCATGTTCGATCTCACAAGATTACGCTTACTTGGCGAGTTAATAAATATATAGAGACTTGCCCAGCGGTGACGACATTCTGAGAATGTGCTACATTAATAACCAGATATCGTTTGACGAACTCTTCGGGATTCTGACCGTTACTCCAGAGCGTCCTGAAAGCAGACGCTCGCTACTCCGACGACATCTTGGTCATGGAAGCAAGGAGAAGTACAGCCATCGCGACGTTGAAGGCAAGATTCTTGTGTCGCTCTGATGTGGCGGGCCACGAGCGTGCCTTCCGTAGGGAGAGGGCACGCCTAGGGAACCGTGTACCCGGCACTGAAAAACCACGCCTCTCCACGGCGGTATCGAGCCTGCGAAGGAAAGTGCTCGCTGGGCGCGTCGTCTCCACGGGCGCGCACCGGACGACGTCGACGTTGGACGGCAGCGGCTTCCTGCGGAGATGGCGCGCCAGGGAACCAAAATGCAGAATGTCCTAATCTGCTACTAGCATCGATTACCGAATCGAGGCCCAGTTCCGGGTCGACGTGCTGGACCACCAACTGTTTCGGGCCGACGCCCCGCGTCAGGCCATGGCCCTGGTCGACCGGGGAAGCGAGGCATTGATGAACTCGAACCGCGGCGCTTCATGCTCCAGCATCGTGCGGAGAAGCGGGCTTTTGGACGCTTCCTGCGCGGAAGCGGCCGCCGCCGCTCGCAGGTTCTTCTGCGCCTGCGAGCTGGCGCAGTTCAGCGCCAGCTCGCGGCGCTGGTCCGGCGACTGCTCGTGGTCGATGCGCAGGTAGGCGCCCGGTAGCATGTGGTCCATCATGTCGTTTGTCATGGCCTGCTGGGATCCTATCATTACGGTCGGCAGACGTTGGTCCCGCATCCACCCCCATGAGCCGAGGCGGAGCTTTGTCGAAGCCGAGAACGCGAACGCGGCCGTAGTCGTACCGATGCTGAGAACGCGGATGTTCGCTCGCTCCAGCCTCAGGAAGTGCTCGGCCTCGTGCAGGGCCACCAAGTCGGGCGAGTTGGCGAACATGCCGCCGTCCGCGTAGAGCTCGTCGTCGATGCAGTGGATCGGAAAAAACGTTGGTGCGGCCGAGGTCGCGAGTGCGACGTCGGCAACGTCCAGCGTCCAGTCGCGCGTATAGGATTGGTGGTGCCCGGTCTTGAAGATCCGCGGCTTGCCCTTCGTGAGATTCACGGCCGTTACGACCGTCGGCGTCAGAAGGTCCGACATCTTCGCGTCAGCGCCGACGATCTTCTCGATGACCGCGCGCAGCGGCGCCGGATCGTGGCGCGACCACGGGACGCCGGCGAGCACTTGGAGACCAGAGCGAAGCCATCCGACGGGAGGGCGATTGGCAGGGAATATTTTGTCCCCGTCGTCGACAAAGGCCTGCTCGATCTCGCCCGCTGTCCGTCCCGCAGAAAGTCCCAGCGCGATGATGCCCCCGACGGAGGTACCGGCAATGAGGTCAAACGAGTCCGCAATCGGTCGCCCGGTCTGCTTCTCGATGCGCGCCAGCACGCTTGCGGTGTAAAGGCCCATGTACCCGCCGCCGGACAGGCTCAAGATCTGGAACGGCACTTCCCCTCCTGCTGCATCCGGCGGCCGCCTCCCCGCGTCGAGGGCCGCCCCGCGGAAGACGGTAGGAGCATCGACGCGGCGACGGCAACCCGACACGCCGTCACCGCCCACAGGCAAGTTCGCCCTATGTTCCACATCTCCGTAAAATGTTAAGGTTCCCCCTCAAGCGCGAGTCGCCTTCCGGCGGTCGAGCCGGGAGACACCCATTCCATGGCCAACGCATCCAAGCTCCTTCATACCGAGACCGACTCTGAGAACTATCTCGCCAACCTCAAGCCCGAGGACAGCCGTATCCGGGAGGCGCGGACGAAGATCCGCGTGCACTTGCGCGAGGCGTTCGAGGCGTCGAGCGAAGAAATGTTCGGGCGGCCCGTCAGGCCGCGGTTCTTCACGCAGGGCAGCTTCGCCTACAAGACGCTGAACGACCCCGCTCACCCGCCGGGCCAGCAGATGGACCTCGACGACGGCTGCTACCTGCCGCTGTCGTTCGTACGGGGCACCCGTCCGTCGACGGCCGCCGAGAAGTTCTTCGAGTTCGTGGACGCCGCGCTCGACGACCTAGCGGAACGCGAGGGTTGGGGGCGCGAGTCGAAGCCGACCTGCTGCCGCATCGTCATCGGCTACGACTCGCACGTCGACATCCCGCTATACGCGATCCCTGACGACCAGTTCCGCCTGCTCGAGGACCGTCGGTCGCGGGCCGCGAACGCCTCCGCCGGCTTGGCGGAGAAGAAGGACTCGTGGGATGACCTTCCGTCAGACGAGGTCCTCCTTGCGCACCGCGACGAGGGCTGGAAGGAGTCGGATCCGCGCAAGATCCACAAGTGGTTCACGGACGCGGTCGAGAACCTATACGGCGAGAGGCTGCGGCGGGACTCGCGGTACCTCAAGGCATGGCGCGACCACGAGCGCCTCGACGACCTGAAGGTGTCATCGATCCTCCTGATGGCATGCGCCTGGCTGGCCTACGGGGAGATCGGCTGGCGCGAGCTGCCCGCGCGCGAGGACGAGCGGCTGCTGCGCGTCGTCGAGCTCGTACCTGGGTACGTGCGGGGCACCGTCCCGAACCCCGCCTGCACCGACGAGGACCTCAATCGCATCCCCCAGCAGAGCCGCGAAGAGGTGGTGGACGCCTTCGAGAACCTGGCCGCCCTCCTTCGGCAGGTCGTGGACGGGTGCGAGGACGCCCGCGAGGCGGTACGCCTGCTGCGGAGAGCTTTCGGGGAGCGGGTGCCAGACAGGCCCGACCTCGTCTCCGTCGCGCCGGCCGCGACAACCGGCTTGGCGTCGCCGCCCGTGGTCCGCTCCGCCGCGGCGACCGTGGCGGCCCAGCCGAAGAGGATCGTCGCCGCCCCGGACGTCGGCCGCTCACGCAGTGGCTGACGACCGAGCCGAGCGCCGGCTGGCCATGCACGACGCCTTCGTCGAACGGGGTTTCCGGCGCGTGCCGAGCGGCGACATCGACGTCTACCAGGGGACGCTGTCCATCACGTCCGGCGAGGTGCCGGTCACGGTCCTTGTGCCCGACCTCGACTTCGTGACCATGCCGCTCGTGCACATCTCGGAGAGCTGGCGGGGCCCGGATCGGCGACTGCCTCACCTCGGTCCGTCGAGGCTGGTCTGCTACTATGCGCATGGCTCGGTCGTCCTCGACCGCTACGACCCCGGCGGCACAATCGTCCGATGCGTCGAGCGGGCCGCCCGCGTTCTGGACGACGCTGTAGAGGGGCGTTCGGACGCCGATTTCGGCGAGGAGTTCGCCGCCTACTGGTTTGCACGCTGGATGCTGTGCGACCTTCCCGACGGCTACAGCGGCCCCGCCACCATCATCTACCCGCGGCTGTCGGCAGACAGCGAGCCGACGCCCGTGCTCGTCGCGGGGCCATCGTGGGCGCGCGACCGCGATCCCCCGCGCCGCGCCGGCGGGCCGGAGGAGACGGCACTCGTCGTGTCCCTCGACGCTCCGCTGACGCTCGACCCCGTGCGCAAGTGGCCGCCCGCCGATTACGACGAGCTCGTCGACTGGCTGCGGTGGGTTGACCCGGCCCTTCCCGGCCGCCTCGAGGAGGCGCTGTCGTCAGGGACCGGGCATCAGGCAACGCTCGCGATTCGGGCGACGAACGGGACGTTCGCGTGCCGCATCACGGTTCCCGCGCCGATGCGGACCGCGGAGTTCCTTGTGAACCGACGCAGGACGCTCGCACGCAACCTGGCGCGGGCGGTGGGGCAAGTCTCCTTGGAGCGCATCACCACAGATTCGGCTGACCTCGGCTACGTCTTCGGACGCAACCTCGGCTCGCGCGGTGGGCTTGCCGGACGCTCTGTCGCGGTTGTCGGCTGCGGCACCATCGGCGGCTTCCTGGCGCAGCAGCTGGCCCAGTGCGGCGCCGGGACAGCCGGCGGTCGCCTGCTCCTCGTCGACACCGACGACCTGCGGACGGCGAACCTCGGCCGCCATCTCCTGGGTGTTCCCTTCCTTCACCGCAACAAGGCGGAGGCCTGCGCAAGGTATCTGAACGTCATGATGCCCGGTGCGAGTGTGGAGTGGTCCGCCGAGGACGCGCAGGGGCTCGCCGAACTGCAGCGATTCGACCTGGTGGTGGACGCGACGGGCGAGGAGGCTCTGTCGCTCGCGCTCAACCAAGCAGCTGTCGACCAAAGGCCGTCCGGTCCGACGCTTCTGTTCGCCTGGCTTATGGGCAATGGCGCGGCCGCGCAGTGCCTACTGGTGGACGGCGACGCCGGAGCGGCCTGCCTAAAGTGCTTGAAGCCGGAACTGGCAGGCGCCCCCCTGCACCCGGTCATGCGGCCGGGCGTCGAGACCGAGTTCGGCGCGGTCAAGTCGTGCGCCGACGGCGAGTTTGTTACCTTCCCCGTGTCGCGCTCTGTATCGGCGGCCGCCCTCGCCTGTGACCTCGCGCTCGACTGGGCCGCAGGGCGCCCGAGCCACCGCTTCCGGACCCGAACCTTCGAGCCGGAGAAGGCATTCGAGGTCGAGGACTCGAGCCCCGGAGTGACCGACAGATGTCCGGCATGCTCGACAGGCCATTGATCCTGACGCCCGACGGCTTGCGCCTCGTCGCGGTCCACCAGAAGGTCGTCGAGACCATCGAGGGATGGGTCGAGCGCGGGTCCCGATCGCGGGAGGCCGGGGGCATCCTCATCGGCTCGCATCGCGGCGACCACGTCGAGGTGACCGACTGCACCGTGCCGATGCGCCGGGACGCGCGGACGAGGACGCTCTTTGACCGGGTGGACGGCGGCCACCAAGACGCGGCCATACGGGCGTGGCGGTCCAGCGGCGGGACGGACACATACGTCGGCGAGTGGCACACGCATCCGGAGGCGCATCCGTCTCCGTCACTCTTGGACCGTTGGACGTGGGGTCGGATCATGCGCAGGTCGCGCGAACCTCTCGTTTTCGCCATCGGCGGATGGGACTCGTGCTGGTGGGGTCTGGGCGTTGACGCGCGTGTCCGGGCGATGCGCATGTTGTCAAGCGGGTCGGACGGAGCTGGACGTTGTCTCGGCGCCATCTGAGCGGTACGTCAGCCCGAGGCCCCGCAGTCGCGCCGGTATAACTCACGCGCCCCACCCCGCGAGCTGTGTCGGCATCGCGGCACCTATCGCTGGCGGGACTCCATCGTGCCGCGCGATCGTGTGCAAAGAGGCTATGATTCCTTGGAGGCGCGGCCTTGACGCTGCCACGGACGGGATGCGACGGCCTCGCTCATGCAGATTGAATCCTTGCGCGAGCTCCTGGAAGACGTGCGGCGCGGTGCTGGGCGTTCGTTCTCCGGCATCGGTGTCTTGGTCAGCAACAATCCGAGCGGGCTGCCGATCGTGCCGCTCCGGCCACTGGCTGCGACGCCGACCTTCGGCTCCACCCACGAGATGCTGATCGCGATCTCGGATAAAGCCCACGAGTTACACGACGGCTTTCACATCGTGACGTCCGACCTTCGAATCGTCAGGTTCTCCCAATACTTCTCACCGTCGATCGTCCCTGGCCTCAAGGCCGATCCGGCGCGAAGAGGGGGAGGTCGGTACATGGCGGCGATGTTCGGTTCCACCCTACAAGATGTCGTGGCAAGCGGAGTGGCGAGCGTGGACTATGGCGTCGCCGTCTTCGAGGGCGGACGTGAAGTGGCGGCGACGTGATGCCCGGGGAGGAGGTTCAGCAGCCCGCCCCGTCGGGAATTGGATTTCCCGACATTGCGGGCAGATGGTCGATCGAGATCCATTGGGTTCGAGGCGAGGAAAATGGCCGTGTGGACGCCGAGGCCTCAATCCGGCAAGACGTGACCGGCATCTCGATGACGGTCCGCTCAAAGGGATCTGACTCACATACCATACTCGTCCAGTCCGGCGGCGACAGATCGGGCAACCCGATCCTCTATTACATGTACGAGGTGGAGCCTAAAGCGCTCCACTCCGATGCCCCAAGACCCTATAAGGGAGCAGCGATACTGCGATACTATCATCATAATGAGGAATTGAGCGGGAATTACTGGACCAGTGAGCGCACCTCCGGACACTTCAAGCTTATGCGCATGCGAGAAGTTGAGGAACTGACGATGGCCGTCACGACCGACGTGTTGCTGATAACGGCTCTCAAGGAGGAGTACGACGCGGCCAAGCGGGCGTTCGACGCGGATGGATCTGGCGGCGACGGCGTACGCGAGTGGACGGAACTCGGAGCGGCGAAGAACCTGCCGCACGAGCGCGGCATGTTCTACCATGGGAGCCGGGCGCTGTTCTCGATCTCGGTCGCCAAGGCATCTCGGATGGGTGGGATCGAGACGGGGCCATTCGCGGCGCGACTCGTCGAACACCTGCGGCCGAGTTGCCTAGTCATGTGCGGCGTGTGCGCCGGCAATCCTGGGGATGTTGCACTCGGAGATGTCGTCGTATCGGAGCTTGCCTATCAATACGACGAGGGCAAGCGCGAAGTTGGTGGTTTCGTCGGCGACCATCGGCAATCAGCGGTGAGCGACAATTGGCAGCGTGCGGCCGAGTCGTTGGAGCTGGAAGCATTGCCGAGTTTCGGGCGACCTTCACCACACGACGCCCGCTTCTGGTTGCTCGAAACGCTACATGCCGGTGGTGATCCCAGGAAGCATCCAGCACGTCCGCGCTACTTCGGGACGGGCGAATGGGGGCCAATGATCGACAGTCTCAAGGCAGAAGGGACCATCGTGGAGGATGGTCTCTCGCTGAGGCTGACGCCCGCGGGCGAGGCGGAGGTTCAGAAATCGCTTATCCGTGACGTCGACCCGCCCGAGCGATTGCCGTTCGCCATCAAAGTTGGCCCAATCGCCAGCGGCAACGTCGTGGTCAAAGATGGGGTCACTTGGGACAGCCTTAAGACAATGGGCGTGCGTAGCGTGATCGGTCTCGAGATGGAGGCAGCGGCGATCGGCAGGGTGGCGATTGCGGCGCGAGTGCCCGAGTGGCTCGTCGTCAAAGGTGTCATGGATTATGCCGACCCCAACAAGGACGACCGCTACAAGCCCTTTGCGGCGCGAGCGTCGGCAGAGGTTCTGCGTGCGTTCCTAGCCGGCAGGTTTATGGCAGGCCCGGTCGGCCGAGACACCTCGGCACCTGCTGCGCGCTCATCACCCCCAGACGTGTCGTCTCCCGGGCATGCCGTGCCCGCGACGAGCCCGACGGAATCTATAGTGCGGCGATGAGGCCAGCCTGTTTGGCGTCGACTCGCACGTAGGCGACGATTGCCATGCAGTCCGGCAGCATCAATTCCGCCGCACCAATCGCAAGCATCCTATCCCGGATGCACCAATGCCGCAGTTCGCTTCTCACCCAAGTCCGTCACCGATGGGTACATTACGCCGGACCAGATCCGGCGCCCGTGTCATGCTGATGAAGGAGCCACGGCAGGCACTTCTGCTCTGCGTTCTATAGCAGATGGGGTGGATGGCTCCCGCTCCCGGCGTAGCAGCGCCAAAGTGGTGCTGTCGCGCAGCACGAGCTTGGAGCCACCACGATGGAGATCACAACCGTCGGCCTAGGGTCTGAACTCAATCAGCTTGGCGATGCGAATGGCTGGTTGCGGCCCTTAGCGGACAGCTAGGAATGGCGTGTGAAGATGCCGCCAACCGTCATCCCTGAGGTCAGCCATGCGTCTTGCGATCAGCTACATTGCCACGCTTTGCTTGATTGCAGTTTTGCTTGTCTACTCTTACCAATGGATGCAGCAACCTTCCAGCGCATTATTAAAATCTCGCGACGAAGTTGCCGCTGAAATCGAGCTTGGCTGGCGAGGTGCTAAAGGAATTCCGTTTAATGTAAGTGCAGGGATTGAGATTGCCCGTCAGGATGCAAATCAAGCATGGTCTACCTTGATTTTTGTTTGTGACGGGGCTGGTGTGTTCCATCTTATCCTGCGCACCCGCCTTCCCGTTCCGGATGACTTCCGCGGTAATGATCGGCCCCCACGGGGTGGTCCGGGTCT
>NZ_BPQQ01000106.1 GCF_022179325.1 Methylobacterium isbiliense
ACGCAAAGTGCGGGAGAACCGGAGTGGAAGCCCGTGGCTGACGCGGGGGCGGCAACGCTCGCCAAACTCGTGCCCGGTATGCTGGAACGCCTGCACGTGAAGGTCGAGCGCACCACCATCGATGGGGTGCGCGCCTTCATCCTGACACCCGAGACGATCCCGCCGGAAAATCGCGACCGCCTGCTCGTGCACGTCCATGGCGGCTGCTACGTGCTCAACCCCGGTGAGGCCGGATTGCCGGAGGCGATCTTCATGGCCGGCTTTGGCCGCTTCAAGGTGATCTCGGTCGACTACCGCATGCCGCCCGAAGCCTATTATCCGGCCGCGCACGACGACGCCATGACGGTCTGGAGGGCGGCCATTCGGATGGCCGATCCGAGGAAGATGGGGATCTTCGGCACATCGGCGGGTGGTGCGCTCACCTTGGCGATGGTGTTGCGCGCCAAGCAGGAGGGGCTGCCGTTGCCGGGAGCGATCGCGCCCGGCACTCCGATGTCGGACACCACGAAGGTCGGCGACAGCTTCGTCACCAACGCCATGCTCGACAACGTACTCGTCTCCCCGGACGGCTTCTGCGACGACGGCGCGAAAGTCTACGCGGCTGGGCACGATCTCAAGGACCCGATGCTCTCGCCGGTCTACGGGGATATGCGCGGCTTCCCGCCGACCATCCTGACCACCGGCACGCGCGACCTCCTGCTCTCGAACACGGTCCGGGTGCACCGGAAGCTGCGCGATGCCGGCGTCGAGGCGTACCTCCAGGTCGGCGAAGGTCAGTCGCACGCCCACTACATCCGTGACGACACCGCTCCGGAGACCCGCAAGGTGTTCGAGGAGATTGCCTGGTTCTTCGACAAGCATCTGGAGAGGTGACGCCCACACGCCGGGAGAACACGAGGAGGCCAGCACGACACAATCGCACGCCGGACGTAGCGTGCCGGCCAACTGCGGGGACGCGGCAGACGAGGATCGCAACGCTGAGCCTGACAGTTTGTTGTGCTGGCACGACGCTCGCGAGGTGCTCATGGCCCGTCGGCCCCACTCCGTCCTGCCGCTTCTGGTGCGGCAAGCCGCCAAAGTGCTCGGTCTCGCGGCCATGGGTGGCAGCGGCGCATGGCTCGCCTACAGCCGGTTCGTCGTCAATCATCGCCTGCCGCTGCCGGATGCCCTTCCGGGCGGCGTCATCGAACTGAAGACCGGGGCCGGCGGCATCGCCCTATACGGTGGTGCCGGCGGGAACGGCCCTCCTCTTCTCCTCATCCACTCGATCAACGCCGCTGCAAGCGCCTACGAGGTCCTCCCGCTCTTCCTGCACTATGCAGGACGACGCCCCGTCTACGCCCTTGACCTGCCCGGGTTCGGCGTCTCGGAACGCCGCCGTCGTCGCTACACGCCCACTGTGATGATCGAGGCCATCCATGCCGCCGCCGCCGAGATCCGGCGGCGGCACGACGGGGCCGCGCTCGATGCTCTCGCACTCTCCCTCTCAGCCGAGTACCTCGCCCGCACGGCCCTGGAGCGCCCGCGGGACTACCGCTGCCTTGCCCTGATCAGCCCGACCGGTTTCGATGCGCGGCTCTCCGGCCGCTCTCCACGCGGCGGCCACCGAGGGAAGGATCGATTGCTCGCGACCCTCGATGCGCCGCCCTGGGGGCGCGCCCTGTTCGACGCCCTGGTCAGCCGCCCGAGCATGCGCTTCTTCCTGGAGAAGACCTGGGGCTCACCGGACATTGACGAGGGCCTGCTCGCCTACGGGTACGCCTCGGCGCATCAGCCGGGTGCCGAGCATGCCCCCTTCTGCTTCATCGCCGGCCACCTCTTCCCCACGGACGCTACAGCACTTTACGAGCCGCTCGACCTGCCCGTTCTGGTCATCCACGCACCCGCGGCGACTTCGTCGATTACCGCGACCTGCCTCGGTTTGCCTGGCAGCAGAATTGGACCGTCGTGCGATTGCTGACCGGCGCCTTCCCACACTTCGAGGATCTGACGGCCGTCACACGTGCCCTCGAGAGCTTCTGGGCAGGGCGCCGGCTCGTGGCGGGCCTGTTTCTGGACAAGCTGGTGCTCAAGGACATGGCCCTGGGAAACGTGTAGCCTCCGAGCGACACCGGCAGGCGGTGGCTGACATCCGAGAGAGGTACGCTCTGTCGGAATGCCACGCCTGCCGCATAGTCGGCCGGCCATGAGCCGCTCCCGCCGGACCGGCCCGCAGGCGCCATCCGGTCTTGGCGCAGCCGGGACACTTCTGCGGGAGCGGCGATCGTTGCGGCCGGGCGGGACCGGGGCCGGTGCCGGTCATCATCGAACACGGCGCGGACGAGGGTCCGGGTGAACCTGCTGTTCTCCTCATCCGCACCCTTCGAGGAGCCGGCCTCGATTCTCGGCTGATCGAGACGAGGGTCCGGACCACTACACCTTCGGCATATAGCTGGCGTCGGCCACGCACGGTCTGCGCGCCCGTGAGCCCGACGACCCCTTGCGCAGCGACAGGAAGGCGTGGGGGTCTCGCGCCACGGGTCTGCGCACGGCCCACGGCCGGCCCCTGTCCCGCGAGAGCCGCTGAAGGTCTGCATCGACCATCTCGCGCACCATCTCCTCCAGGCTGACGGTCGGTTCCCAGCCCAGCACCCGTCGCGCCTTCGAGGCATCGCCGATGAGCACATCGACTTCGGCGGGCCGAAAGAGATCGGGATCGATCACCAGATGGTCCGCCAACGACAGACCCACATGGTCGAAGGCGATCTCGCACATCTCCCGAACAGTCACCGATCGTCCCGTTGCTACGACGTAGTCGTCCGGGGCGTCCTGCTGCAGCATCAGCCACATCGCCCGCACGTAATCGCGTGCATGGCCCCAGTCGCGCTTGGCGTCGATATTGCCCAGCCTCAATTCATGCGCCATGCCGAGCTTGATCCGTGCCACAGCGTCGGTGACCTTGCGCGTGACGAACTCGATCCCGCGCAACGGGCTCTCGTGGTTGAACAGGATGCCGGTCGAGGCATGAAGGCCGAAGCTCTCACGGTAGTTGATGGTCATCCAGTGGGCATAGAGCTTGGCAACGCCGTAGGGCGAGCGCGGATAGAACGGGGTCGTCTCGCACTGCACCGGCTGCTGGACTTGTCCGAACATCTCCGACGACGAGGCCTGATAGAAGCGGGCATCCGGCGCCGCGAGCCGCACGGCCTCGAGGACGTTGGTGCAGCCAAGACCGGTGGTGATGCCGGTTAGCACGGGCTGCATCCATGAGGCCCTCACGAAGGACTGCGCCGCGAGGTTGTAGACCTCGGTGGGCTGGATGGTGCGAACGAGGCGGATCAGACTCGACAGATCGGAGATGTCGCCTTCGACGCAGTGAACACGGTCCGCGATGCCGAGCCATGCGAGACGCTGAGCGCTTCGATCCTGTGAGCTCGACCGTCTCGTCATGCCGTGGACGGTGTAACCCTGGGCCAGCAGGAACTGAGCCAGATAGGCACCGTCCTGGCCGGTTATTCCGGTAATGAGAGCCGATTTCATGGCAGGAATTCTCCGATCTACCACGGTGTCTGGATCAATAAAGAGCTCGTTCAGCCTGTTTACGCGGCGATCTGCGTACGGAAATACTCGATAGTCCGGACGAGGCCTTCACGAAGTTCGATAGTGGGGTGCCAGTCGAGGGCCCGCTTCGCGCGTTCGATGTCCGGTTTCCGCTGGCGCGGGTCATCCTGCGGGAGCGGCTTGTGAACGATCTCGGAGCGCGATCCCGTCAGCTCGACAACAAGCTCGGCAAGCTCCCGGACCGTGAACTCACCAGGATTCCCCAGGTTGATTGGCCCTGTCACCGTAGAATCCGTCTCCATCAGTGCGATCAGGCCCTGGATGAGGTCGTCGACATAGCAGAACGATCGGGTTTGACGGCCGTCCCCATAGATCGTGATGTCTTGGTTGCTGAGTGCCTGGACGACGAAGTTGGAGACGACCCGTCCGTCGTCCGGGTGCATGCGCGGGCCATAGGTGTTGAAGATGCGAGCGACCTTGATCGGAAGGCCGTGCTGCCGGTGATAGTCGAAGAACAACGTCTCGGCGCAGCGCTTGCCTTCGTCGTAGCAGGAACGCGGACCGATGGGATTAACCCGCCCCCAGTAGTGCTCGGCCTGCGGGTGCATCTCGGGATCGCCGTACACTTCCGAGGTCGAGGCCTGCAGCGCCTTCGCCTTCACGCGCTTGGCCAGCCCCAGCACATTGATCGTGCCGTGCACGCTCGTCTTGGTGGTCTGCACGGGGTCGAACTGGTAATGAACCGGAGAGGCCGGACAGGCTAGATTGTAGATCTCATCCACCTCCACGTAGAGCGGGAAGGTGACGTCGTGGCGAAGCAGCTCGAATCGCGTGTTATCCAGCAGGTGTTCGACGTTTCTCCGGGTTCCCGTGAAGAAATTGTCGACACAGAGGATCTCGTGCCCTTGGCCGAGGAGACGCTCACACAGATGAGAGCCGAGAAATCCGGCACCTCCGGTCACCAAGATCCTCTTCGTCCGTCGATATGATACCATGGTAGCGATGCTCCATTCATCTCAGGATCATGAAGATCCAGTGTGAACCCGAGTAGGCATCACCGACGGAACTCGCACCGCCAAATTTTTTGCACCGACGATGCGATTACGGCGCTCTGCAAGGCGCCTGAAAAATCCGGGACCGGCATCATCCGACGAACGGTGATCGCGCCTGCCGAAGACGGCAGGGCCGCATGGTCGGACGAGAGCAGGCAGGGACGATGCCGCGAGACTGTGCCGGACGAACGGCCGACGGCGGAGAACTGGTCCGCCTGCGCGACCCGCGCGGACCTCCGGGCCCGCGATCGGGCGGTGCGTTGGTGCACCTCCCCGTCCGGTGGCCGCTCGATGCGGCGCACGGCCGCGCCTAGCAGAACCACGTGGAGCAATTCTGCCCAGGCTCTTCGTCCTGCATCGGTGCCGCCGCCTAACCGGCGACCGCTTCGGCGAATGATGCTCAGGCTGGACGCACCGGTCGGCGGGCGGGCGTGTGGGGCCTGCGGTCGGCGCGATGCGTACGAACACGCACGCGGCTTCGTCCCGATCGCCCCCGCCAGCACATCCGCAGCCCGGCCCGGGCTCGCCGCATCGGCCCTATCTCGGCCCTGCGGCTATCTCGGCCCTGCGGTGTGGAGAGCCGCCGCGATACCGCTCGCGCCAGGCGCGCCGACGCCCGAGGGCGGCGACTTGGCAGCCGGCACGGCTGGCGCGCGTGGGGGCGCCGCTTGCGGGCTGCCCGTGCGCGTCTCCGCCACGCGGTCGGAGTCGCCGCTCGACGCCGGCTCGGCCGTGATCTGCACGAGGTCGCGGGGCATGAGGCGCGTATCCGCGTCCGCCTGCAGGACTTGGATCGTCCCGCTCATCTCGCGGCGGATCGTGAACACGGGGACGCGCGCACGCGCGCCGCGCCCGTCCGAGGCGCCGACGGTCGTGCGTCCCACCTCGGCGCGGCGCCGGACCGGCAGCAGGCTCTCACGCAGGCTGATCAGCTCCCGCTCGACCTCGGCGAGCTGGCCGGAGGCCTCGATGGTGCGAGAATTCTCAAGGTTCGCCGATGTCTGCTCGGCGTTTGCAGCCTGGAGCTTCGTCTCCGATATACGGCGTTCGATCTCCCGCTGATCGTTCTCGGTATCGACGATCGACCGCTTTAGCGCGAGCAGCCGCGTTACCGGAACCAAGCGGGCATTCTCGGAATCGCCGCTGATGGCCGACAGCTCCTGCTGAAGCAGGGTGAGCTGCAAGCCCTTCTTGGTGAGACTCGCCTTGAGAGCGGCCTCCTGCTCGACCAAGATCTGGGACTGCCGCTTGAGGTTCTTGATCTCGCCGGTCATCGCTTCGCGGCGCTTGGCGAACAGGTGTCGCTCGCGCGTGAGAAGCACCTCGGCCTGCGCCGGCTTGAGCCCTTCGGCCCAGCCGTCCGGCAAGTCGAAGCTTGCAGCCGATGCGGCTTCGGCGCTGAGACGCGCCCGCCGGAGAATGGCCGCGGCCAAGCGGGTCTGTGTCTGCTCCTCCTGCTCGACAGCCCGATAGGCCTCGAAGACCAGGAGCGGACCGGCACTCTCGAACAGGCGCGGGGCGCCACCGGCGAGCACGTAGGCCTTGGCGGCGGTGAGGTCGGTCGCCCAGGCGTAGCGGCCCGGGGTCTGAACCGCACCGCCAACGAAGATCGGCGCCGTCTCCAGAACTGTGACGGTGACGCGCGGTTCGAGGATGCCGGCCCGCTCGCGGCAAGCCGCGACGAGACGGGCCTCGACCTCGTCGATGGTCTGGCCCGACGCGCCGACGCTGCCGACTAGGGGAAGGCGCAAGTTGCCATCGCCATCGACTCTGAGCGCCAAGGACATGTCAGGCCGGCCGAAGACCCGCACGTCGACCCGGTCCTCCGGGCCGAGCCGGAACGAATCCGCACTTGCCGGCACGATCAGGAGTGCGGCGAGTGCGATGCCTGCGAGAAGACGCTTCATGAGGACCTCCGTTGCACGCCGTCGAGGACGGCATCGATCGTGTCGACGAAGCGCGGCCACGTGAAAGCGGCGGCGCGGGCGGGCCCTTGCGCGCCCAGATGCTGGGCCAGAGCCTCGTCCTGCGCGATGCGGCGCAGGCCGGCTGCGAAGGCGGCCGGATCGGGTTCGACCAGCAGGCCGGTCACGCCGTCCTGCACGGTCTCGCGCAGGCCGCCCCGGTTGCAGGCCAAGACGGGCCGTCCATGGGCCATCGCCTCGATCGGGGTCAGCCCGAAATCCTCGTTGAAGGCCGGGGCGAGAACCGCCCAGGCCCGCGCGTAGAGGGCGCGCATGCGATCGTCCGAGACCACCGTTTCGAAGGTGATCCGCTCCTCGCCGCCGGCCAGATCCCGCAGTTGCGCGAAGTAGGGACGGCTCTTGGCGTCGACCATGCCGGCGATGTGCAGGCGGAATCGTTGCAGCGCGGGCGGCGCCTCGCTGAGGAACTGGCGAAATCCGGCGATGGCGAGTTCGATGTTCTTCGTCCACATGATCCGGCCGGGGAGCAGGAACATCGGCTCGGGCTCGCCCCCGGAAGCCGCCTGCCGCGGCTCGACGCCCGGATAAGCGAGGTGGATCTTGGATTCTGGAAACAGGCGGTTGTCCGCGACGCGCCGCCGGACAGTCTCGGCGATGCAGATCACTTCGTCGAAGTTGCGCCATGCCATGCGGTCGACGAGGCGGAACGCCGCCTCCGCCGCCCGCTTCACCGGCCGAGCCGGACCGCCGCCCGCCAGCACGCGATCGCGGTAGACCTCATCGTAGGTCGCGCGCAGCGGCGTGAAGCAGAGATTGACCACGGGCTTGCGGCGATTGCTGATGGTCAGGAGCGGGCCGAGACCATCGCAGCAGAGGAGAACCGCGTCGTGCTGCGCCGGATCGAGGCGCGTGTGCAGAATGGACAGCGCGGCCGCGGTCACGGCGGAATAGGTGCGTTCGACCGAGACCCGGGACAGCTCGGTGACGTCCATTCCGGCGAGTTCCGGATAGGTTCCATCCGGATCGAAGTGGTTGGTGTAGATGCGGATGTCATGGCGGCTTCGGCGCTTGATCTCGATGAGCGCCCGCTCGATTCCGCTGCGCAGGTAGACCCAGGGGTAATAGAGCGCGACTCTCATGGCTGTGCCTCCGACAGGGGCAGCGTGGGGGCAAGAAGAGTTCGGTAGAGGCCGAGGACCACGTCGCCGGAGCGCTCCCAATCGTAGGTGCGGGCACGCTCGCGGTTGCGGGCGCCGAGCGCGAGGCAGAGGTCGCGGTCGTCCCAGAGACGCCGGACGGCCGCGATCATGCCGCGCGTGTCCCCCGCCTCGACCTGCGCGCCCTCGGCCCCCTGTCCGGTGGTTCCGACCACGGCGCAGCCGCTGGCCATCGCCTCGGCGACGACGATCCCGAAGGTCTCGGCGTAGGAGGGAAAGAAGAAGATCCGGGCTCGGCCGAGCAGGCGCCGGTAAAGGTCGCCGCGGCTCTCCTGCACGGTGAGATTCGCCGGCGCCGCCGCCCGCAGCGCCGCGACGTTCCCGCCCCAGCCCACGGCCACGAAGCGGATTTGCGGACAGGCTCGGGCAACCGCGAGCAGTTCGGCGATGCCTTTGCGGGCCTCGAACTTGCCGGCGAAGAGAACGACATCCTCTTTCCCAACGGGCGACGCCTCCTCGAAGAAGGCGGGATCAACGCCCGGCGGAGCCAGGACGACGTGATTGCCCGGCGTCGCCTTCGCGAGCGCAAGAGAGTCCTCACTGAGGAAGATGCGGCCCTGCGCCGGCAGGCCCACGAGCAGGCGTTCGACTGCACGATGGGCCAAAGCGCTCGGACCGGAGCGCATTACCGACCAAGCCGGGCCGAACAACGCCATGTACTCGCAGACGAGGGGGCGGCCGGTCAGTCGCGCCGCCAGGAATGCAGGCAGCATCGCATGGTAGGTGAAGGCATGAACGAGATCGGCGTCGCGTGCGGCTTCGATGAAGGCCGGCAGGCCGAGTGGCAGAGTCCGGCGGCGCAGCGGCAGGCGTCGCGTTGGCACGCCCTCATGGTCGCCGAGCGTCGGATCCCCCGCGCAGATCACCTGGACCGCGATGCCACGCGCGCGCAGGTGGAGCGCGCGCCGGTGGGCCAGAACCTCACCGCCCCCTCCGGAGTCGGGCAGGTAGCGCTCGTGGGCGAGGAGGATGCGCATGGCTCACAGCACCAGGCAGCGATGACGGATCGAGCCGTATGCGAGGGCGCCGAAGATCAGGGCCGCCCGGGGCAGCCCGACCACGATCCGCGCGGCGATTGCGAGCGGATGCCGGTAGCGTCCGCTCTCGATCGTCCGGATCCAGGGATAGGGCAGCGCGGCCAGCAACAGCACCGGATGCACCAGCGCGGCCCCGGCGGCTCCCGCGACCGCCAATGCGAAGGCGGCGGATTGGCGACTGACGAAATAGCCGCAGTAGAGATCCCGCCGGATCTCCGGCCGAAGCCGCACGACGAGGGGCCAGACCCGCAGGTTCAGCGCCTCCCGGTGCCATGCGACAAGCGTCTGGTGGAAGACTTCATGATACACGAGCGCGTCCGACGCGAAGGCGCGCGCCCATCCGGCTTGCACGACCTTCCACCCGAGGTCGGTGTCCTCGCCCCAGAAGCGGTCGAGGAATTCCGCCGAGAAGCCGCCGACGCCCAAGAAGGCTTCGCGGCGATAGAAGATGTTGCAGGTCTCGAAATACGGGGTCGCGCCCGTCACCGTCACGGTCTTCTCGAACAAGCGACGCGGCTGATCGGGCCGAGGCAGCGTGCGTCCCTGGACGATGCCCGTTCCGGTCGTCATGCCGGCGACACCGGCCCGGATCCATCCGTCCGTCGCCTCGCAATCATCATCGATGAAGGCGATAATCGAGCCCCGCCCGATCTCGACACCGAACTGACGCGAAGGCGTGGGCGACGTGAAGGCCTTGCGATGGTAGCTCAGGACCGGCAGGCCGCCCTGGTCCACGAGGGCACGGAGCGCGGCCTCGGTGCCGTCATCGGTGAAGTTGTGGACGACGATGATCTCGTAGCGGTCGGCCGGGTAGTCCTGTCGGAGCAGGGATCCGATCAGCCGCACGACCATGTCGCGGCGTCCGCGCGTCGGGACGACGACACTGACGAATGGTGGCGCAGCGAGAATCATCTTAACAGTACCGCCTGCTCATGCGAAGAGATGTCGACACGCAGCGTATTTTCTTAGAAGAGAAAGTCCGCTCGCTGTGATCGATGACGTCTCATGACAATAGCAGTCGCTTCCGCGCCGGCCGTACTAAAAATTATCATCCGAAGTGCAGGTAGGAGGCTGTGCCAACGAAGCACGGGCCTCCCGCTGCGTTCGCAGAGCGGGCCGCCAGGATGCGATGACCCGCAGCACGCCAGGGACGGCCGATGGACGGTCGATACCGGGCACGTCCGAGACCCTGCCCGCATCGTCGGTCCGGGGCCGTTCCTGCCGCCGGCGTGCCCGCTCGCGGCGCGGCGCGCCATTCCGTTCGCCGGTGGACGTCGCGCTGATGGTCTCCGTGATCTCGGCGGCGCACCTTGCTGGCGTACCGGCCGTCGACCCTCTCCGGTGATGCCGAGCCGAAGACGGGACGGAGAGGTTCGCAGGGGAGCTGAGCGCGAAGCCGGCCAGCCGGTGCAGTGCCGGCTCATGCACGCCTACCGCGCAGGATCCCGTCAGATACGGTCGTCCGCGCCGAGGATCGGCGGCGAGGTCATATCCGCAGGCCGACGGCGCAGCCCGCCGAGGCGGCGCTCCGGAAACGCGCGGCGGTCCATCAGCGCGCGGATCGCACGGTCATCGACGCGGCGCCCCGCTTGAACCCTCCGGCGCCGCGCCAGGGTTCCGGGGAGATGGCGCAGATTCCAGAGCAAAGCCCGGAGCTTGGGCCTGCGGGGAGCACGCAGGACGGCGTCCGCGAGGCCGTAAGTCACGGCGGGGAGGCCGTAGCGCAGCAGGCCGGCCAGTCCCCAGTTCACGAGGACGGACCGAAGGCGGTTCTTGGCGGCGTGGAAGCTGATGGTCTCGGCTGCCCGCCCGATGGCGCTGCCGACACGATGGTGGACGGTGGCCTCGGGCACGACGCGAACGCGCCACCCGCTGAGGGTGAGCCGCCATCCGAGATCGGAATCCTCGTAGCCGTAGAAGAAGGCCTCATCGAACCCGTCGATCTCCGCCAGGGCCCGCCGCCGGACGAGCAGCGCCGAGCAGTTCGTCCAGAGCACGTCGCGGGGCCGCGTCGCCGCGGTCGCCGGCTCCCCTTCGAGCGCGTCCCACGCCAGCCCGAGCGGCCCGAGGGCGCCGCCGTAGCCGTTCAGCAGGTCCGGCCTGTGGGCGTAGACGACCTTGCCGCCGACGGCACCGACGCCCGGATCGGCGTCCAGGGCCGCGCCGCAGGCAGCGAGCCAGCCCGGGTCGAGGGAGACGTCGCTGTCCACGAACGCGACGGCGGCCGTTTCCGCCTCGCGCCAGCCCAGGTTGCGCGCGGCCGCCGGTCCTTCGGGCTCTTTGCAGCGGTAGCGCAGGGCAATGTTCGCGGCCGCCAGCACCGGAACCCAGCCGCCGATCACCTCGCGCGTGTCGTCCGTGGAACTGTTGTCGATGACCGTCACGGCGCGCGGCCGCCGCGTCTGCGCCGCCAGGGCAGCGAGCGTCGCGGGCAGATCCCTGCTGCGATTGAAGGTCGGGACGACGACGGTGACGTCCAGTGCCATCACGGGGTGCCCTCCTGAGCGGCGATGATCGCGTGCATGACACCCATCAGCAGGGTGATGGTGAACAGCAAGGGATCCCAGAGCAGCGAGTAATCGATCAGCTGCTGCACGTACTCGGCGACGATCCCGCAGAAGAGTCCGAGCGCGAACAGGCCGGTCGCCCGACTGGAAGTCACTGACGCCGTCCAGGCCAGCGCGAAGCCGCGTAGCAGGAACAGCAGGAAACCTATCAGCCCCAGGAGGCCGAGCTCGGACAGAACGAGAAGATACACGTTGTGGACGGGCGCGGTGCTGCGCAGATGGACCTTGTTGCGAGCCTCGTTGCTGGACAGCGCGTCGAGGGCCATCAGTACGTAGAGATCCGGAGAATAGTGCCGGACCTCCACTCCGAAATTGTTTGGCCCGACGCCGAGCATGGGGCTCGCCTCCCACATGCGCACCGCGGCATCATTGTACGCAGCCCGGAAGTCGACCGAGGCGCTGAAATCACCCGAGAGCCGTTTCTCGATCGCAGGGGCGAGCGGGGCCACCACTGCGACGAGGAGCACCGCACCCGCCACGATCAAGCCGACCGCCCGCAGGGCCGGAAGCGACCGCCGCGCCGTCATCAGGGCGATCAGCACCAGGACCGTGACCAGCAGGAGCGCGATCGGACCGCGCGACTGGGTTAGGCCGATCGTGAGCGTGCCGGACGCGGCCACCAGGGCGGCAGCTTTGCCGATCCACGAGCCGCGCAGGCCAAGCGCGACGGCGATGAAGGGTGGCGTGATCAGGAGCAGGTAGGGGGCGAGATAATTCGGATGCCCGAGGGTTCCGGCCGCACGGCGGGCGAGTTCGGCCGGCTCGCTGGACTTGAAGATCTGCGAGAGGCCGTTCTGGCCGGAGGCGAAGGCCGCCTGGAGGATCGAGATCGGCGTCTGCAGGAGGATGACGCCCGCGAGCGCTGAGCCGATGACGACGAGGCCGCGCGTGTCGAGGTTGTACTGCAGGTAGATCAGCAGGAGGGCGAGCTTGAGATAGCGGACGATCTCGACGGTGCTCCCGATCGGCTCCGCGCTGTTGGCTGCCGAGAGCAGTCCGACCGCGATGAGCGGCAGCAGCCAGAGCACCGGCCCTCTCCGGGAGGGGCGTGGTGCCGACTGGCGCAGCACCCGCTCGACGAGCCACAGCAGCAACAGACCCACCAGACAGAGGTCCGATGGGCACCAGTACAGGCCACGACCGCCAAGGTCTCCATGCAGCCAGTCGAAACTGTAGTATTGGCGATTGTAGGTCAGTGCCATGACGTAGAGGGCGAGCAGCACCGGCTTCATCAGGCCGGCGAGCACGATGGTCGCGAACGCGGCGAGACCGGCCACCCCGACGAGCAGGAGACGCGGGCTCGTGGTCTCGAGCGAGGCGGCGAGCGGCACGCTCGCGAGGCCGAGCAGCCCGACCGCCAGGAGCGGGGTCAGACGGCCGGCCTGGGCCTCGATGGGCGAGAGACGGAGCCTCATCGGGCCGCCCCCAGGCGAAAGGCCGCGACCGACACGGGCGGTAGGACGAGGCGCAGGCGCGCACCCGGCGCGACGGGCCGGGTCTCAAGGGTGATCTCGTCCCGGCCGTGCGGGCGAGGCGCACCGAAACTGGCCGTCTGCGCGAAGGACAGGCCGGGAACCGAGATCATGCCGGTGCCGCGGGTCGCATCGGGCGCGGGGCCGCTCAGGAGTTCCATCGACCCCGCGCGTGTCTGGTCGAGGTCGAGGTCGATCTCGGCGGGAGTCTCCAGGCTCGCATTCGAAAGAAGGATCGCGAGTTCGCCCGTCTCGGTGAGCGACGCCACGGCCTCGACCACGGGGGCGGCGTCGACCCTGTCGATGAAGCCGATCGGGCCGCCGGAGAACGTCGGCCCGTCCACGCGCGTGCCGATCAGGCGTCCCGACAGGTTGGTAGCGTAGAGGCGCAGCACCTCGAGGGCGGGAGTTGCTGCGTAACCGCCGCCGGTCTTGCGGCCGATCCAGCCCGCATTCAGGAGGTCGCTGAGCTTGAAGAACTCGGCCTCCGTCACGCCGGGCGTCCGCAGCAGGACGTTGAGGACCCGCGCCACGTACAGGCCGGACCCCAGGGTCTTCACATGGTCGAAATACCGGTTGGCCGGATCGACGGCGAAGAGCGGACCCCACTCTGTGACGGCCAGGGTGAGCCGGCGCCCGGCCTGCGCGGCGTGGAGCTGACGCATTGTCGTGACGAGGTTCGCTGCCATGTTGACCGGCGCGGCCAGCATGGCCCTGTAGACGGAAGCGGCACTGCCGCCCTCCGGCCCCGGCAGCAGGGGCGCGTAGCCGTTGTGGATCGCGAGCCCGTCGATCTCCGCGGCGAGCGCGGACAGGACCGTGTCGTTCCAGCCCCGATGGGCGTTGAAGCGGTAGCGCCCGAAGTTCTCCAGGCCGATGGCGTAGAAGCGCGCCGCAGGATCGACGGCCCGCACGGCCGCGATGGTCGCGCGGGCGCGCTGCACGTAGGTCTGCGGATCGGTCTGAGCGTGCGAGATGTCCTGCCCCATGTAGAGCTCGTTGCCGAGTTCCCAGGTGACGCGCGGCCGGGCATCGTCGCCCAGGCGCGCGCGGACGTAGCGCGCCCACTCGGCCGCGAGCGCCGGCGTGCCGCTGCCAAGGTTCAAGGTGAGCAGCAGGTCCGCACCGATCCGGCGCGCGGCCTCGATGATCTCGTCCGTGCCGACGACATTCGGCGATTCCTCCGGCTCCCCCGGAGCGTGCAGGGCCCGCGGCCGGGTCGCCTGGGGACCGACGCCTTTGCGCCAGTCGTAGCTGTCCGACCAGCCCCCGCCCGGGAAGCGCAGGACGCTGACGCCGGCGGTCTTGGCGAGCGCCAGCATATCGGCGTCGAGCGACCGGGTTGCGCTGTTCCACAGTCCCTGCGCGTCGCGGATCCATTCGACGTTGGCCCCGAACAGGTGCCGACGCACGGGGCCGAGATCCTCGGCCGGCACGAGGGAGACCCGGGCGGCGATGGCTTGAGCGTGCTTGTCCGCGAGCGCCGGCGTCGGGTCGGGCACGAGTTCGATGTCGTCGAAGTAAGTGGTCCCGGTCTGGCCTTCGGCGACGAGGAACACGATCGCTTGCCGAGCCGTGGTCGGCACGGCCTCGTCGGAGCGGAGTGAGTGCACGCTCAGGGGCGGCACGCCGTCGGCGCGCAGGACGAGGCGCGCGCCGACGGCGGCACCGCTCCCGTCGAGGAACGCGATGCCGACTACGGCGGCAGCGCCACCCTCCGCGCCGAGGCGGGACCGCAGGGTGAGCGGCCGGCCGGCGAATTCCGCAGCCGAGATGATCTGGCCGAGACCAAGCGGCTTGTCGCCGCCGCGATTGCGGCCGTTTGGAGACAGCGCGAGCGCGCGGCCCGCCGCGCCCGCGACCGTAACCTGCCGTACCTCGCCCTTGTCGGCGGCCTGACTCTCCTGGTTCCAGCCGGGGGGCGGCGATCCCGCCTGTTCGAAACCCGCATTGACGAGCTGGAGGCTCGGCGCCGGCTGGGCCGCGACGAGAACGAGGCCGAGCAGGCCGGCGCACAGGGCGCCTCCGGCCGCGAGGAGTCGGATGCGCTTCATTCTCAATCCTCCGCCCGGAGATCGCGGCCGGCGAAGACGGCGAGGCCGAGCACCTGCCGAGCCGTGAGGGCGAGGCCGAGGCCCGTGAGGGCCATCGTCATGCAGGTGGCGGCGGCCGCGCCCGTCATCCCGAACCGCGGCACGAGCAGCAGGTTGCCCGTCACATTGGCGACGATGCCGAGGCCCGTGACGACCGCGATGCGGCGTTCATTGCCCGAGGCGATCAACGCCGTGCAGGCGGCGCCGCCTGCCGCGAGCCCCACGTGCGCGACCACCAGCAGGCACAAGGCCGGCGCGCCGGCCCGGAAGTCCGACCCGAACAGCCCGAGAAGCGGGCCCGCGGCGGCGGCGAGTAGGAGACCGGCCGCGGCCGCGAGGGCGAGAGCGGCGCGGCTGGCCTGAGCGAGCGTCCGGGCCGCGGCGCCCCGCGCGCCCCGCGCGAGCTGTTCGGCGAGCAGGGGCAGCGCCCGCACGGTCGCGGCCGCACTTCCCAGGGAGATGAGGGCGGCGAAGCGGGCCGCGACGCTGTAGATGCCGGCCGCCTCCGGATCGGCCAGGGCCGAGACCACCATGACGTCGAGCCGCTCGGCCAGGGCCGCACCGCCGACGAGGAACAGGAGCAGCAATCCCGGCCGGATCCAGACGCTGGGTGCGGGCCGGCCGCGGGCCGCGAGCGCATGGCGGGCGAGCGGATGGCTGACGAGCGCGCGGCGCAGGGAGCCCGCGGTCGCGAAGAGCGCCGCCACGCTCGCGAGCCCTACCGCGACCAGGGCCGTGACGGCATCCAGCAGGCCGAAAGCCGGCAGCGCCAGCACCGCGCCCAGGCCGGTGGCCGCGAGGGGGCGCACCACGACGAACGCCGCTTCAGCCGCGAAGGGACGATGGAGGGCCTGCAGCAAGGCCGTCGCGGTCTGCGCGGCCGCGAGCAGCAGGACCAGCGGACTCGCGGCCGCTAGGGCACGAGCCAAGTCGGCCTCACCCCCGTGCAGCATCAGGGCGGCCGCGATGAGGATGCCGCTCCCGAGAAGTCCTCCCCCGACCGTCATCACGGCGGCGGTGTCGAGATAGGCTCGGGCGTGCGCGTGCGCGCCGTTGCTGAGGTAGACGGGCAGGAAACGGGAGGCCGTCAGCGGCATGCCGCCGGCGGCGAACAGGGCGATCAGGGCCGCCGCATTGAAGGCCGTCGCGAAGGTGCCGTAGGCCGCCGTGCCGAGAAGGCGCGCGAAGGCGAGGTGCATCGCCAAGCCGAGCGCGCAGCCGATGATCTTGAGGCCGAACAGCAGGACGCCGCTTCCCGCCACGCTGTTCGCGAGACGCCGCAGGGACGCCGGACGTTCACTGCGCTCCGTCGGCGCCTCGACCCATCGCAACCCGGTCGTCCTCATCAGACCTGCTCCAGGCGAGCGGGAACGAAGCGGCGCACGCGGTTGAGGACGATGCCGATCGGCTCCACGCCGAGCCACCTCAGGGCTTCGAGGGCCGCGATGTGGCGCGCGGCGGCGTGCCGGCCGGCGCGGACGACCAAGAGCGTCGCATCCGCCCGGCTCGCGCAGAGGGGCGCCTCCGCATCGCTCAACAGGGGCGGCAGGTCTAGGATCACGAGGCCGGCATCGCCTTGCAGGCCTGGGCAACTCGCGAAGTCTCCCCGCAGGAAAGCCCCGGCCGCCTCGGCATCCTCCCAGGTTCCCACGACCAAGTGGTCGCCGACGGCAGTCAGGGACAGACCGGCGGGCAGATCCGGCGAGGTCGGCAGGGGGTCCAGGCGGACACGGAGGGCCCGAGCGTGGTGCAGCAGGGCTTGGCTCGTCGAGCCCGATATGAGGCGCACCGCCTTGCGGCCACGCCGGGCCATGCCGTGCGCGAGCGCGAGGGCCATGGTGGAGGCGCCCTCCTCCGCCTCGGCGGCGGCGACGGCCAGGACGGCCTTCCGCTCGCCGCGCAGGCGTTCACTGACCGTGACGACCAGTCGGTCGAGGGCGACCCGCGCCGCCGCAGCGGCGGGATCGCACTGCGACCAGACCTGCAGCAGGCGATCGTGTTCGGGCACCTCGCTGGCCAGCGGCAGGCCGAGTTCGGCGGCAGCCTCCTCGCCCCGGTACAAGCGTCCGTCGAAGACTTCGCGGACGAGCGCCCAGCCGCAGGCGAGCACGCTCGAACACAGCGTGATGATGCCAAGCATCGAGAGCTTGCGCAGGCCGATGGGCGTGCCCTCGGCGGCCGCAGGCTGCACGACGACCACGTTGGAAAGCCGCGCGTTCCTGAGGGCGGCGATGTCGCGCGCCTCTCCGAGACGCTTCTCGGCATCGCGGTAGCGCGCCTCGGCGAGTTCGCGACGCCGCTCCAGCGACTTCCAGCCGGTCGCCGCATCCTGGAACTCGCGCAGCGCCGTCACGACCTTCTCCACGCGCTCCCGCGCCGTCGTCTCGACATGGGCGAGATCCTGAACCTCGGCCTCGAGCTGCCGGAGCAGCACGACCGTCAGGGCTCCGAGCTTGGCCTCGATCTCCCTCACCTCGGGCGCACTGACCGAGTTGTTGACGAGGAGACGTTCGCGCTCGCCGAGCAGCGCTACCATCGAGGGCGCCATGCTGAGGGCCGGCGAGTTCGGCGGAAAGGTCCCGAGACCCACCGGCTCGCGCTGGTTGGCCGTCCGGCTTAGGACGCGGCTCAGCCGGTCGAAGCGCCGCCGCGCGAAGTCAAGTTCGAGAGTCTGGCGTTCAAGCGCGCGCTGCGCCTCGACGAGGTCGGCCTCGAGCAGGGGCGCACGGCTCGCCGCGTTGCGCGTGTCGTGCTCGCGCTCGAACACGGCCATCTCCGCCTCGACCGCCTCGACGGCCGCCTTGGCGACGTTACGCTTGGTATGGAGGAAGTCGATCTCCCCTCCCCCCTCGAACACGGCCGAGCGGAAGTTCGTGTAGATCTGCAGGAACCGGTCGAGGAGCTGCACGGCCTGCGCCTCGCCGGGCCAGCGCAGGCTCACCGAGATGACGTCGGACCCCGGCGCATTGTCGAGGATCAGCGACTGGGCGAAGACTTGGCTGACCGCGGCCGAGCGCGATTGCGGCGTCTTCAGGCCGACCATGACCAGGATCGCATCGGCCCCGTCCCGCGCCCCCTGGTAGAGGTCCGAGCCGAGGCGCTTCAGGCGATCGTACAGGCCCGTCGGTTCCGGCCGCGCCTCCGGCGCGCCGAGATTCAGGTCTGCGATCAGGCGCGAGACCAGCACCTCGTTGCGCAGGAGATCCATCTCTGACTGCACGGCACCGCGGGTTTGCGCCAGGAACGTGACGTTGCGGTCGGAGCCGAGCAGCGGCGAGGGCGTCTGATCCACGCCGACGCGAACGTAGAGCTTCGCGTTGGCCTGGAACATGTTCCCGCGCACCAGACTCAGGTAGCCCAAGCCGCATAGGATGCCGATCCCGACGACGGCGGCCATCTGCGGCAGCCACTTGAACACCACGAACAGCAGGGTGGCGCCCGTATCCCGGACGCCCGATCCCGTGACGGTGCGCGTCATCGCGCGCGACTTAGCGGGCGGCAGCCCGATTTCCGCTTCGAGCTTGGTCATCCGATCTCACCGATCCGCTCGATGTAGTTCCGGTACCAGGCGACCGTCTCGGCCAGGGCGTCCGCCGTGCTCCACCGCGCCGTCCAGCCGACGATGCGTCGGACCTTCTCGGCACTGAGGTGCTGGGCGTCGATCTCCGATCGCGCCTCGCCCAGGACCACCGGTTCGAGATCCGGGCGCCGGCAGGCGCGGAGGATCTCGTTGGTGAAGGCCATGGTGCTGAGCGGCGTCTCGTTCGACAGGTTGAAGGCCTCGCCCGCCACCCCCGGCTGGTGCATCGCCTCGCCGATGGCGAGGTAGCCGGCCACGACGTCCCGGACGTAGATGTAGTCGCGGACCATCGTGCCGTCCGAGCGCAGCACCGGACGTTCACCTCGCAGCGCCCAGCGGATCGTGCCGGGCACCAGCCGGTTGAAGTTGAGGTCGCCGCCGCCGAAGAAGTTGCCGGCCCGCGTGATGCAGATCGGCAGGTCGTACGTCTCGAAGTAGCTGCGGGCCAGAAGGTCGGTGCAGCTCTTGGAGACGTCGTAGGGCGCGCGCCCGACGAGCGGCATATCCTCCGTGTAGGGGAGGACATCGGAACTGCCGTAGCTCTTGTCGCTTGAGGCGACGAGGATGCGTTCGACCTTGCCGTACACCCGGCAGGCGTCGAGCAGGTTCCAGGTTCCCCGGATGTTGGCCTCGAAGGTCCCTACCGGGTCGCGGAGGGCGGTGCCGACGATCGGCTGAGCGGCGAGGTGGAAGACCGTGTCCACCTCGTACTCGTTCACGGCACGGCGCAGGCTCTCCGGATCCTCCAGCCGGCCGTGGACCACGAGGTTGGGCTTGGCCAGATCATTCGCCAGCGAGTTGCCGTAGGCATTAAGGTCGCGCACGTAGCCGACCACCAATGCGCCGCTCTCGCGCAAGGTTCGCACCGTCCACGAGCCGAGAAATCCAGCCGACCCCGTGACGAGGACGCGCTTGCCGGACCAGAAGGGGCGCCTGCTCATCGAACAACCTCCAGCTCACGGGCCCGCACGACGGCCGGGCGCGGCTCGATCCAATCGAACTCGCGGCTCTCGAACATCGCTTCCAGCTCCTGCTGATCCTTGAACGTATCCATCGACTTGAAGAAGCCATCATGCTCGAAGGAGAACAGTTTTAGGCTTCGCAAGAGGGAGGGAAAAACCTCGCGTTCCAGGCTGCTGCCTTGCCAATGGCCAAACACGGCCTTGTTCATGATGCAGTAGCCGGCATTGATGCGGTGCTCGCGCAGGACCGGCTTCTCTCGGAACGCGCGGACGCGTCCCTCGCGATCGGATTCGATTGTTCCGTATTGCGAACGAAGCGGGACGTTGGTGATGGTAGCGAGGCCGTCGTGACTGCGGTGAAAGGCACGCAAACTGTCGAGATCGACGTCGCAGAGCCCATCCGAGTAGGTGACGAAGAACTCGTCGCCCAGGCGGTCCTGACAAAGGCGCACGCGATCACCGGTGTCGGCCTCGTCGCCGGTATCGACGAGCTCGACGTTCCAGCCCAGGGACCGCCCGGCGAAGTAATCGAGTATGATCTCCTTGCGATACCCGAGCGACAGAACGAAGTCCGTCACCCCCTGGCTCGCGAAGATCTGCATGACCCGCACGATGATCGGCTTTCCGCCGATCGGCATCATCGGCTTCGGCAGGTAATCCGTGTAAGGATAGGCGCGCGTGCCGCGTCCTCCTGCGAGAATAAGAACCTTCATGTTTACTATCTCCTCTGCGTGTTGATGTTGACCCGTGCCGCAGCCACGCAAGGACGAAGTCATTGTCGTGGTCTGATACTTGCGGTGATGTGCCCGATCGCGCGATGGGGCGATCAGGACGCCGCGAAACCATTCAGGTCGCCGCTGCCCGACGCCGGGGCGATCTCTGAGGCGACGTGAGGCTCAACGCTGCCGGGCTGCTTGGCCAAGAAGCGCCGGATGGGAAATCTGCCGGCCCCGCGCCCACCGCGGAGCAGGAACCGCCAGCAGGTGAAGCCGGTAAGGGCCACATCCAGCTCAGTATTCCGGTGCTCGATGTAGAGAAGATCGTAGGCTTGGCGGGCGCGGGCATGCTCGACCGAGTCGACGATGCCGTGAAGTCCCATCACCTGCGCCAATCCGGTCATGCCGGGCTTGACGGTGTGACGGCGGTGATAGTTCGGCACGACGTCCTCGTAGAGGATCCCGAGAACGTGGAGGCCGACCGGATGGGCACGCGGACCGACCAGCGACATGTCGCCCGCGAGCACATTGAGGAGTTGCGGAAGCTCGTCGATGCAGTACCGGCGCAGGACTCGCCCCAGCGGGGTTTGCCGCGCTTCGTGGTCGTGAGGATCGCCGATCGCGATCGGCTGCGGCGAAGGCCCGATCATCGTCCGGAATTTGCAGATCGAGAAGATCCGGCCGCCCTGCCCGTGGCGCGCCTGACGAAATAGGACTGGTCCGGGACTGGTCAGCTTGATGGCGATGGCGACGATGACCAGCAGGGGTGCCAGCAGGAGGAGGATGCAGCCGCTTCCGATCAGGTCGACCGCGCGCTTGGCCAGCGTATCGGCGACGGCTGCGGCGCCCGCTGCCTGCCGTTCCCCGCCGACCGGCGTACCGATGCACGCATCGGCATCCTCCACCGTCAGCTTTGCGGGCTGGCGCGAGCTCACCATGAGGCTCGTCATCGAGTTCCCCCTGATCTTCGCGTGGACTATAGAATCGATCTAGGCCGGGCCATGTCGGCACAGGCGAAGATGTGTGAACACATTAGGCATCGCGGTCGGGCGGAGATCTGCAAACTTTTTTGCAGCCGTCGTCGAATAATGCCGTCGCCTGCACGTTCCGGATCTGCGATGGATGACGCCGGGTCGGTCGTTCGGGGTGCCAGCCTACGTGCAGCGACGTGCCGCGTCCTTTGTGCGCCGACGTGCCGGGATGCGGTCGGCTGCGACGGGGCAGATTCCGTTCGCGTTGCCATCGGATGCGGACCTCGGTCTTCGATATGTCCGCGCTCTCCTGCGCCGAGCCGGCGTCCACGTCAGCGCAGAGCGTTCCCGCTGATGGAAAGCGGCGCCGTTGGCCGTCTCGGGCGCGACGGATCTCCGCTGCGAACGCGCTCGTCCTGATCGACGACGGTCGAGGCGCCTGGAAGCGCAGCACGCCTAGGCGCCCTGCCGACGCGATCCGCCGTTTCGCGCACCGGACGGCGCGGAGCGCTGTGCTGCGACGCCGGGAGATTCTCCGTGCGATCGGGCGGACAAGGCTTCGCGCATGGGGGATGTTCACCGGACGCACGGCCGATCCGGCGTGAAGGAGCACGCGTCGGTCCGACCCGCGTGGCGCGGCCGCGACCGCCGCCACGACGGGCGGATATCCGAGGCGAGGCGAAGCCGTCCGGGACCGGCCCGTCCCGACGGCCAGACACCCGTCTGGCGTCGCTCGGTCAGGGGTCAGCGCACCGCGGCCAGCAGCGCCTCGACCACTCTCTCGACGTCGATGTCGCTCATGGTGGCTCGCAACGGCAGCAGCAGTCCTCGCTCGGCGAGACGGCGAGCTGTCGTCAGCGGCTGGGGGCGCTCCGCCTGAAACGCGGACAGATGCGGGATCGTGTCGAGTGAGGGAAAGAAGGGACGCGCCCCGATGCCGTCCTCGGACAGACGAGCGATCACGCGATGGGTTCCCGGCGCCTCGTTCGGCAGAACGAGTGGAAAGAACCAGTGGACGGGCTGTGCCCAATCACGGATGGTCTGCAAGGTGATGCGGGGATGACTGGCGAGGAGTTGTCGATACGATCGATCCAGTTCGGCATGCCGCGCGAGGATCGCATCCGCCCTCTCCTCTTGCGCACACAGGATGGCACAGGCGAGGTTGGTCAGCCGGTAGTTGTAACCGAGCCGGTGATAGGTCTGTCGGCCATCGAGGCCCAGCCCGTGGGCGCGCAGTTGCGTCGCACTCACGATCAGGTCGGGATCGTTCGTGAGCAGCGCTCCCCCCTCACCGCAGCTGAGAATCTTATTCTGGAAGAAGGAATGCGTGGTGACCGTCGCGGCTGCGGCGAGGGGCATCCCGCGGTATCCGGCGAGCGGGGCGTGCGCCCCATCCGCAACCAGCGCGATCCGTCGCCCTCGCGCGATCTCCCACAATGCGTCCATCGGGCAAGGATGTCCGAACAGGTGGACCGGCATGATGGCCCGGGTGCGCGCCGTGACTGCCGCGCCCGCGGCAGCCGGGTCGATGCAGAAGGTGTCGGGATCCACGTCGACGAAGATGGGCCGGCCGCCGGCGTGCAGCACGGCGTTCGCGCTCGCCACGTAGGTCGTCGCCGGCACGATCACCTCGTCGCCGGGTCCGATCCCGAGTGAGGCCAGGGCGACATGCAGCGCCGCGGTCCCGGACGATAGTGTGATCGCATGGGCGGTGCCGTTCCGGGCAGCCCAAATCGCCTCAAACCGATCGCGGAAGGCGCCGGCCGGTCCGATGTCTCCGCTCGCGAGCGCCTGCGCCGCGTAGGCGGCCTCGCGCTCGGACACGTTCGGCAGCGAGAGAGGCACGTCGGCCGCGGGACGCGACAGCGAGAGAGAAGCAGTCATTGCAGGAGAACCTCATGCTCGGACAGGTTCAAGAGCAGGGTGAGCCCGTTGCACGGGCGGCGCGGGACCTTGGGAACGGCGTTCATCGCACTGGGATGGTGGTCGGCAGAGAGAGGCCGACTTCGCGCGGTGGGGCGTCACCGCCGAGCAGGCCCTCGTAGCGAGGGATGAGCGCGCTCCAGGAGAACGCCTGCGCCCGCGCGCGGCAACGCGCTCGGGTCTCGGCCCGCGGGGCCAGAGCCGCAGCCCGCACGATAGCGTCGCTGAGTCCGGCCGCGTTCGTTGCTGCCAGTCGCGTGGCGCCCGGCTCGAACAGCGCGCCGATCGTCTCATCCGTGATGATGTCCGGGATCCCGGCATGCCTCGCGCCGACCACCGGGGTTCCGGCCGCCAGGGCTTCGATCAGGACGTTGCCCAGCGCCTCCCAGACGGCCGGGTTCACACAGACCGTCGCTCGCGCGTAGAGCCGCGGTAGATCCTCGACGCGGCCGAGACCGAGAAACTCGACCCGATCGCGCAGGTGATCCGGAACGGCATCGTACACGGCAGCGCGGGTGGCCGGGCTTGCCCGTCCCGTATAGACGAGGCGGAGCGTCGGCAGCTGCTCGGTGACGGCCGAGAAGGCCTGGGCGAGGAGACGTGCGCCCTTGCGAGGCTCGTCGGCATCCCCGCTGAACAGGATGTAGGGTTCGCGCGGAGCCTCGTCCGGCAGCAGCGCGAAAGGCGTGATCTCAGTGGGGGATGCCAGCAAGTCCCCGACGACCCCGTAATCCCGCGCGAGCGCGGCTCGTGCGAAACGAGAAAGGACCGCCACCGCATCCGCGTGCCGCACCGCCGTGCGGAACAGCAGGCCGTCGCCCGGGATACGTCGGAAGTAGCGCCGGACAGGAATGCCCGTGCACTGAAAGACGAGGCGGAACCGCGCACCCGCGCGGCGTGCGAGCAGCGCGCCGACGGCATCGTGGTAGTTCAGGCAGTGCACCGCGTCGAACTGCTCCGAGACGAGCCACTTGGCGAGATCCCAGCCGAAGAGATGCAGGCTGTTGAGCCAGCGGCCCGTGATCGCGGCCGGCCCGGTTCTCCGCCGAAGCAGGACGCGCCGCACGGGGCCATCGGCCTCGATCCGCATTTCGGGCGCCGGTGAGCTGGTCAGGACGGTCACGTCGTGTCCGCGCGCCGCCAAGCGATGCGACAGATCATGGAGCATCCGCTCCGATCCTCGGCGAATCTCGGGCCACGCCGTCGGGTGAGTCACTGCGATCCGCACTGCTACCTCCAACCGCTGCGCCGCAAGCAGTCCCGATCGTGTGGCTCCCGGCGAGCGCCAATCCTGCGCCCAGGTTCCACAAGGACGATCTCGAACACTTGGGGCATCTGCCTTGATTGGTGAGCTCCATACACCCACCGGGGCAGGACTATGCCGATCAATGCACGCGCGGAGTCACAGGACGAGCGCGCGGTAACGAATACTGCCGTAGAGCAGCGAGGCGATCATGACCGCCATCCGCGGCAGGTGAGCCATGACACGCCCCGCATGGGCTGCGAGGCGCCGCGGGTCGGCCGAGCCGGTTCGATGGATCCCCCGCGCGACCAATGCGGGCGGCAGCAGGAGCAGCAGCAGCGGCTGCCACATGACGGCGATAGCCGCCAAGCATACCGCCGCGTAGAGCAACCATATCGGTGGATAGAAGAACAGCCGCGCAACGAGGAGGCTTTTCCTGAGTTCGGGATGCCGCTTCACCAGAGCGGGAACAAGAAACAAGCGGGTCGGCTCGAGAACCCACTGGAGCAGCGATTGCTGTTCGATCTCATGCCAGATGACGGCGCGCGGTTCGAAGCGGCGGGCATAGCCGGCCTTGATGATGCGCCACGCGAGATCGGTGTCGGCACACTCCGTCGCGCGGTTGAGGGGATCGCGGAACGAGAGGTTCTCATCGAAGCCGCCGAATGCGTCGAAGACTCCCTTCCGCACGATCATGTTGGCGGTCGGAAAGGTCGGATGCTCCTGTGCGGTGACGAAGGTGAGTTTCGAGAACATCGCGGCCGTCTGCTCCGGCTTGGGCAGGACCGGCCCCGTCGAGAACGCGACCGTCGGATCGGTCAAGGCGGCGAGACCGAGGTCGAGCCACTCGGGATGCGGCCGGCAATCGCTGTCCGTGAAGGCGATCACCGGGGCCCGCGCTTGAGACACGCCGCGATTCCGCGCCGGGGCCGGTCCCTTGTCGTGCTGCATGCGAAGGTACCGCAGCGGCAGCCCACGAGCCAGCATCGCTGCGCAAAGACCAGCGATATCGTCCTGCGAGACGTTGTCGACGACAATAACTTCGAACCTGTTCAGGCCGATCGTCTGTTGGAGCAATGCCATGAGGCAATCTTCCAGCATCTTGAAGCGATTCTTAACGGAAATGACGACCGAAATGTCCGGCTGCATTTTGGTGCTGTCACCTGACACACGACTTGTGTGCTCGTCACCCATTGTTTCGCCTCCAACCCGACCAGCGACAGCTCGTGACCCGATCCGGCCCGACCGCTCATAGCTCACAAGCGTTAGATTTCGCCGTCGCACCTGTCTGCTAAAAATTATGCAGCGTCTGACGCTTTCGATCACCCAATCATAGCTGGCGTTTCATTGTGCCCGTTCGGGAATGATTGAATTTCTGCTGACGGCGTGTTGTCGAGCCAGCGCTCTGGAGCGCTACGAAGTGGCCGAAGTCAGGCTGGCACACGCCGGACATCTCGCCAGCGAGTGGATGGGATGGCGGTGAAGCCGGGAGTGATGCGAGGCCTCCCCTGCTTGGGCCCGGCGGCCCTCTGCCACCCGGCGGCGTGGCCGCCCGAGCGTTCGACCAATCCGGCCAGACCGTTGCCGCGTGTCCAACGCTCGCGCAGCCGGTGCGTAACGCATTCAGCGCGATGTCGCCTGCAGGCTCGCGGGGAGATGCCGCACAGCCGAATCATCTCCTGCTGCAAAGGTGGAAGGTTTACTTCACCCCAACGTGAGAAATGTCACCGCCGGCGGCCATTGTTTCCCGCATCTTCGATCCAAGCCGGCGATCAGGGCGCCGCAGCAGCAACTCGGATCGAACGCACCGCGATACCGGCACAGGCGGGATCACCGTAGCATGCCCGCGTGCCGACCTGACGATTGACGGCAGCCCCGATGCAGCGCCGCCTTCCTGCAGGCTCCAGACCCATGCCGGCGTCGACGCCGGGCCGAAGCAGACGTGAACGCTACGATGGCGAGCAGCCATCCTCGCCATCGCATCACGCTGGCAGACCCGGGCGGCATGTTGCCCGACGCTGAGGAGGGCATTCTCCGACGGCGGTGGACGAATTGAGCAGATATGCAAGTATATATAGTTCATCTCATAATGAGAATTCTCGATCTACGCTCGATCGAGCGCAATCACGGCGACGCGAACGGCATATTTGTTCTTACATCAGGCCGGAAAAAGGCATCGAAACGAGCCGATCCGGCGCATGCGAACCTGAGGAGATGATGACATGATTCAGATCTCGAGCAGAGGTGTAGGGTTGCGCAATGGCACGACCGCGCAGATTCGTCGCCTCACCGACCTCGGCGGCGCCGACCGCGAAGCCTTTCATCGCCTCGTGCGGAAGTGGCGGTACGTGGCGGTGCGCGACGACCTCTGCCAGGAGGGCGACAATCTGGGGCATGTCAGCCTGATCCTCTCGGGTTGGGCCTATCGCTACAAGCAGCTGGAGGATGGCCGGCGACAGATCGCGGGCTTCCTGCTGCCCGGCGACCTGACGGAGGCATTCGCCCCTGAGGGATATGAAACGGACTGCTCCATCGGTGCTCTCACGCCGGTGACCTGCGCGGATGTTTCGCTCAAGGCGCTGGCGGCGGTGTGCGAGCAGCACCCGGCGGTGCGGCAGGCCCTGCTATGGGAGAGCTTCATCGCAACGTCGATTCAACGCGAGTGGATGCTGAATGTCGGTCAGCGTGTCGGCACGGAGCGGATCGGTCATCTTCTGTGCGAGCTGTTCCTGCGTCTGCGCCGCGCCGGGCTCACCGAGGACAACAGCTTCGTTCTGCCGCTGACGCAGTTCGACATAGCCAATGCCCTGGGCCTGTCGCACGTCCATATCAACCGCAAGCTCGCGCAACTCCGCGATCAGGGGCTCATCGAAATGTCGGGTCGAACGCTGCGGATCCCCGATGTCGCCGCCTTGCAGGCGACAAGCTCGTTCGATCCGACCTACCTCCACCTCGGCGAGCCGGTAACGCGCACCGAGGCTCCGCCACGGCTCTCCGCGCCGCACGCGGTTCACCGGATCGAACGGAACGGTCTCGTCACGCTCGGCCGTTCGCAGCAGGCGCCGCGTGCGCGACTTGCGGGCGCGGTCCACCCCGTGACCGAGCGGCGGAACCAATCCGTCAGAATCCAAGCGCATGTCCGAGAAGCGGTCAGCTATGCAAGAGGGTGAGCGTCGGGACGGTCTTGCCGTGGCGGCGAAAGATGCCGCCGCTAAGGAATTCGTCGCAGCGGGCGCGCCCAGACCGGACGAGTGCTCGGGTCCAATCTTGCGAATCGGCAAGACGTGCACGCAGCAGGTCCGCCTCCTTGATGGCGTTCTCCGCACTGGCGAGTCGGTTGTCGTCCATGGTTACCTCCGCGGCAGAGGCGCGAGGAATCAACCCCTATCAACAGGGCCGCGCCCGGAGATCGTCCCGCCCGGCCTACCTGACGCGCGAGCCGGATTGTCTCGCGGCGGGCCGTCGCGTGGGCCGGGCGATCAGCCTCACGCATCCTGCGGACAAGGGGATCCACACCATGTCCGCAATGATCGTGATGCTCGCCGGCGCTGCCGGCGCCCTGGCACTCGTAGCCGCCGCTCATCCGCGCGCCGAGCGGCTCTGGATGCGCAGGGTGCGATGACGACCGGGCAGCGGCCGAACCGGCGGGAAAGCTACAGCCGCTGCCGACCCGTCGTCAGGCGGACTGCTTCAGCCGCAACCGACCAAGACTGATGGTCTTGGCGAGTTCGGAGCGCTGGGCAGCGTAGTTGGCTCGCACTCTGCCATCCCCGCATAATCGCCGACTTCGCCACAGTATCCAGCCATTCGCGAACGGGACACGGAGTCTGTGGTCTGGGTGCCGTAGCGGTGTCCGCCGCCGGGGGAACGAGCGGCCATTCCGGCAGCCCGGATCGAAGCTCCGGAGGAAGCGCGATCTTTCTGTTCCAAGGGCGATCATCGGGCGGAGTAGATCGCCCGGTCGTCGGCTAACCACACGAGGCTGGCCGGCCTGCCCAGGCAGCCAGCAACTCGTCGGCGGGACCGAAGAACTCGTAATGAATGCGGTCCGATCGCACGCCAGCAAGCGCGAGACCGCCGACGAAGGCTCGCAGGAACGGGCGTGGTCCGCACAGGTAGAAGTCCGCCTCGCCAAGCGGCGTGTTCGCCGCAAGCCAGTCCACGCTGATCAAACCCGCATGATCATAGTCCTGCCCCTGGCGGTCCTCCGCCCGTGGCTCGACGTAGAAGGTTGTGGCCATGATGTTCCGGTGAGCCTGTGCCAGGGACCGCACATGCTCCTTCATCGCGTGCGTCGCGCCATTCATGGTGCCGTGCACGTACTGAACCGGAACGTTCGGGTGTTGGCTCGCGATGAATTCCAGCATGCTCATCATGGGCGTCAAGCCGACACCGCCGCTCAAGAGGACGACCGGCCGCGGCGACTCCTCGTTGAGGAAGAACTCACCCGCCGGCGGCGCCACTCTCAGGATCTGTCCCTCCCGTGCTTGGTCGTGCAGCCAATTGGACGCTACGCCGTTCGGCTCGCGTTTGACCGAGATCCGATAGGCCTCCTCGCTGGGGGGACTGGAGATGCTGTAGTTGCGCTTCAGCGGGTGCTGGCCTGGGATGTCGATCCAGAAGGTCAGGTACTGCCCAGGCTGGTGCCGCAGGACGCGCCCGCCGTCCTCCGGGCGCAGGATGAAGGACGTGATGACTTCGCTCTCGCGCGTCCTGCTGTCGATCTTGAAGTTGCGCCAACCCTTCCAGCCGCCAGGAGCCGAAGCCAGGCTGGTATAGATCGTGGTCTCACGCCCGATCAGAACGTGGGCAAGGAACCAGTAGGCCTCGCCCCAGGCGGCTAGGATCTCGTCGGTCGCGGCCTCGCCCAGCACGTCCTTGATGGCTCCCAGGAGCGCATCGGCCACGTGCGGGTAATGTTCGGGCAGGATGTTGAGCCCGACATGCTTCTGCGCAATGCGCTCGACAGCCGGAGCAAGGGCCCCGAGGTTGTCGATGTTATGAGCGTAGGCGAGCACCGCCTGGGCTAGTGCCTTGGGCTGCGACCCGGTCTCACCATGGTGGGACTGGTTGAAGAGGTCGCGGATGTCGGTGTTCTGGAACATCCGCTCGTACATGCGCCGCGTGATGGCAAATCCGTACTGCTGGAGGGCGGGAACCGTCGCCTTGACGAGCTGGATGGTCGTATTGCTCAGAGACGCACTCATGGGCTGATCTCACTGCTGTATTTTCGAGTATGACGTTGCCAAGATATGATGCGTTGTGACGCTCTGTTGGCGTGCTATTTTCAGCAAATCTGCGAAATGGCATCAAGTGCGGAGATTTTGAGATGGCTCGCTGTATCGCTTTCCTTGATCTGCCAAGTCCATGACTCGGTGATAGTGGAACCATCATCACGCAGTCTCAGGCGACAGCAGAAGGCGCTTACCCCGCTCAGCACGAACATGTCCGAACGGGGGCAAGCAGCGACCGTTGCGATAACGGTCAGTGATCATGGCCCGCACGGGCGATAATGACCTTGTGGCAGATGAAGAGGTTTTCGCATCACGCAGGCTCCCGGCACGTCGGGACGTGTAAACTTCAGGCCGCGCGATCGGCGCAGCTTTGATTTAGCGCAACGATCGAGCCGGTGTCAGCCCACTGCCGTCAGCATGTCAGGTCGTGACCCTAAGCGGGCCCTCGCAACAGATGTCGGGAATGTCCGGTAGCAAGGGTTTTCCCGACATTTGATTTCCTGACACAGTTCCCTGCCACCGGTTGGCTCGCAGGTCTCACGCGTCAAGCGGGTCAGTGAACGCAGCTACCGCGGCCGTCAGGAATCGGTCGTTTTCCCTACAGATCTGCTGAGCAGCGGAATGGCCACTCGGGGTGGAGGCTGTGTGAAAACGCGGGCGCAGGCCGAAAATATAGAAGAGTCTTCTATTCGACAGAAACTCCGGGCCGCCACAAGCCGCCCAGTAGTCCGACAGGACGCCTGTTCCGGCATTGCCCAGAACGTCCGAGGGAAAATCCTTCTACCGCTTCAACGTTTTCACACAGCCTCGGTGGTGAGCAGACTTTAATCACTCAAGGTGACTGCCTGGGTATCGGCTCGTCGCGGCCGCATCAAGCTGCCTGAGGCGGTCATCATCAGCCTCGCGATCACGGGGAGATATCAGCGGCCCGCTGCCGGGTGTTCGCGGTTGTAGCAGCGGCTTGCGCGGATCGACCCATACCAAGTCGGCTTCCTCGATCCGGCCGAGCTCACCAAACGCCCACCCCTCGATGATGGTTCATCTCCTGCCCATTGCGTCTGTGCCGATATCACGGCCCTCGTCGGTCATCGTGTCTCTTCCGTCGTTCGGTAAGTGGGATGGGGTGACAGTGCTCGGCCCGCCGAGGCGGGCCTTGGTGCAGCGCAAGGACGACGTTCTGCCCGGCCGGCGGCCTCAGCGGGCGGCCGGATCCGCCTCAAGCCTCGATCGCGCGTCGCATCCGGCCGCGGCGCAGGCTGACTCGCCGGCCACCGGCGCGCAGCAGGGCCCCGTCGCTCTCCAGTTGCGTGACGGTGCGCGACACGGTCTCCAGGGTGAGCCCGAGATAGTCGGCGATGTCGCGCCGGGTCATCGGCAGGTCGAAGGTGCCGGTGGCGCCGAGGCGGTCATCAACGTCCATCAGGAAGGCGGCGACACGCTCGACGGCGGAGCGACGCCCGAGCAGCAACATGTGGTCCTGCGCGTGGCGCAGGCCGCTCGCCGCCACGCTCCAGAGCTGGCAGGCAACCTCGGCCCGGGTGGCCGCGGCCCGCGCGACCTGACGGCGGCGGACCATCAGGACCTTGGTCTCGCTGATCGCCTCGGCCGTGTGGGTGTGGACCTCGCCCGGCTCGAAGCCGAACAGGTCGCCGGGCAGATGGAAGCCGGTGATCTGGCGCCGTCCGTCACCCAGGATCTTGTAGGTGCGCACCGCACCGCTCGTCACCCGGTAGACGAACTCCGCCTCCTCGCCCTCACCGTAGATCTCCTCGTCGCGGGCGTAAGCGAACGGCGACCCGACGAGCTCGGGGCAGCCGGCGAAGAGGCCGCCCTCGTGCAGGCTCGGAGAGGGGATGCTCTCGACCGCGCGGGAGCGCAGGGATGCGGTATCGAGTGCCATCGGTCCTGTCCTCGTCCTGATCGGATGGGAGACGAGTGACCCGAAAGCGGGCGCCGCGACATTCCGGGCGGTCTCTTAAGCGCAAGCACCTAAGGGCATCTACGGAGGCGAAGGGTGCCCTTCCGGCGCACCTCGCTCCGAGGCCGGACGCAAGGAAGCCGCTCGGCTGGCTCGCAACCCCCGGCTCCCTGCCGGGGGTTGGCGGCCGAGGCTTGCACCGGCAGGAGGTTCTCGGAAAATCGGCCGCGATCTGGCGGTCCGCAGGAGACCTTCATGCGCTGTTCCACCTCAACCCTGGCCGGGGCCGGGCTCCTCGCGGTCCTGACCCTCAGCGCGGGGCAAGCCGAGGCGGCCGAGGATCCCCACGTGACGCGCGGGCGCACCTTCGTCCAAGCCCATTGTGCCGGCTGCCATGCGGTCGGGCGCACGGGCGAGAGCCCGCTGGCCCAGGCGCCGCGCTTCCGTGACCTCCACACCCGCTATCCCGTCACGGACCTTGCCGAGTCGCTGGCCGAGGGCATCCGGACGGGGCACCCGAGCATGCCGGAGTTCCAGCTCGACCCGGGCCAGGTGGAGGATGTCATCCGCTACCTCGCCAGCCTGGAACGCTGAGCCGCTCGGCCCGGCGATACGTGATGAGGAGAACCTAGGGCGAACGCAGAGGTCTCGTTCTCGCGTTATCTCGGTGGTCGCACCAGCATCGTGGACGACGCGCAGCCCATCCCGCCCCCGCCACGTCGTCAGGCAGCCCACACCCCGCGGCTGATCCAGGAATTGACCGCCATTACTGCGCCGGCTCCCCAGCTCATAACCCGAAATTGCTTCTTTCCGTCTGAGGATAATGTAGGTTGCACGGCCCCGCCCGGTGCCCCGGCCCGCTGCACGGATCTGCCTAACCTCTGCTCGCCGATGCCCCTTTCCGCCGATCAGACCAGCACGACCTCAGGGAGCGAACCCTCCTTGTCGAGCGAGGAGCTCCGCGACACGCTCGACGTGGCGGGGATCGGCACGTGGTCACTCGACCCCGCGACGGGCAAGGTCGCGATCTCCGCGACCTGCGCTCGGCTCTTCGGGGCCCCGGCCGAGCGGCTGACCTGCCTCGCCGCCCTGCAGGAGCTCGTCCGCCCCGACGACCGCCAAGCCAGGGCCGAGGCCATCCGGCACGCGCTCCAGCAGGGCGGGACTTACGAGGTAGACTTCCACGTCGTGCACCCGGACGGGCAAACCCGGTGGATGCGCTCGCAGGGGCAGGTCGAACTCGACCCGGCCGGCCGGCCGGTCCGCCATCGGGGTGTCATGTTCAGCATCGACGCCCAGAAGCGGGCTCAGGAAGAACAGAAACGAACCGAGGCGGAGCTTCGCGCGCGCGAGGCACACCTGCGCTCGATCCTCGACACCGTCCCGGAGGCCATGGTGGTCATCGACGAGGGCGGCATCATGCACTTGTTCAGCGCAACGGCCGAGCGCCTGTTCGGCTACGCGGCGGATGAGGCCATTGGCCAGAACGTCAAGATGCTGATGCCAGAACCCATGCGGAGCGAGCACGACGGTTACTTGGACCGCTACCGCAGGACGCGAGAGCGCCGCATCATCGGCGTCGGACGGGTCGTGACCGGCCTGCGCAAGGACGGCTCGACCTTCCCGATGGACCTCGCCATCGGCGAGATGCGCTCGGGGGACCGGGTCTTCTTCACCGGCTTCATCAACGACCTGACCGATCGGCTGCAGACCCAGGCTCAGCTGCAGGAACTCCAGGCCGAGCTCGCCCAGGTCTCCCGCCTGAGCGCGATGGGCGAGATGGCCGCCGCCCTCGCGCACGAGTTGAACCAGCCGCTCGGGGCGATCAGCAGCTATGCCAAGGGTTGCCGCCGGCTGCTGGACCGGCCCGGTGCGGCCGTCCCGGCGGAGGCCAAGCAGGCCCTCGACAAACTGGCCGAGCAGGCGCTGCGGGCCGGGCAGATCATCCGGCGCCTGCGCGACTTCATCTCCCGCGGCGAGACGGAGAAGCACGTCGAACCCGTCTCGCGGCTGATTGAGGAGGCCAGCGCACTGGCGCTGGTGGGCGCGCGCGAGCAGGGCATCGTGGCCCACGTCCGCTTGGACCCGCGGGCCCGCTCCGTGCTGGCCGACCGGGTGCAGGTCCAGCAGATCCTGGTCAACCTGGTGCGCAACGCGCGTGAGGCCATGCAGGCGAGCGAGCGGCGCGAGCTGATCATCGAGGCGAGGCCCGTTACCCAGGCGATGATCGAGATCGTGGTGTCGGATACCGGACCGGGCATCTCGGACGAGATCGCCGGCAAGCTGTTCCAGCCCTTCGTGACCACCAAGCCGACGGGGATGGGCGTGGGCCTCTCGATCTGCCGGACCATCGCGGAGGCCCACGGTGGGCACCTCACGGTCGAGCGCAACAGGGTCGGGGGGGCGACGTTCCGGTTGGCGCTGCCGGCCGTGAGCGAGGGGGAGGTGATCGATGATGCCGGCTAGCCCGCGGGTGCACGTCGTTGACGACGACCCGGCGATGCGGGACGCGGTGGCGTTCCTGCTTGAGACCGCGGGGTTCACGGTCAAGGTCTACGATGGCGCGGAGCCAGTGCTCGCCGCGCTGCCGGAACTGACGACCGGCTGCATCCTGTCCGACATCCGCATGCCCGGACTGGACGGGCTGGCTCTGCTGCGCCGCCTCAGAGCGGGCGGGCACGCGCTCCCGGTGATCATGATGACCGGGCAGGGTGACGTGCCGCTGGCGGTGGAGGCGATGAAGCTCGGAGCCTGCGACTTCATCGAGAAGCCGTTCGACGACGAGGTGCTTCTGCAGGCGGTGAACTCCGCCCTGGAGCGGGGCGGACCGGCAGAGGCGGAGGATCCCACGCTGCGGGAGTTCGTCCGCCGGGTTGGGACGCTGAGCGAGCGCGAGCGGCAGGTCCTGGACCACCTGGTCGCGGGCGGCACCAGCAAGGAGATCGGTCGCACGCTCGACATCAGCCCGCGCACGGTCGAGATCTACCGCGCCAAGCTGATGACCAAGACGCAGGCGGGCAACCTGTCCGAGCTGGTGCGCTGGGCGGTGCTGGCGGGCCTCGCGCGCGGTTGAGTGAGATCAAGGCTTCCCGCCGAGCGGCAGGGCAATCTGTTCGTCTCGCGCATGGATGCTGATGCGGCGTGCGCCGCTGACCCGCCACCAAGGACGAAACTCGTGCCCATCTACATCGCGGACGACGACCCGGCCGGCCTGAGCGCGCTCCAATTCCTGCTGGAGAGCGAGGGCTACACGGTCGCCGCGTTCCGGAGCGGGGCGGCCTTGCTGTCGGCCTTCCCCGGCCCGGTGCCGAGCTGCGTGGTGCTCGACTGCGTGATGCCGGGTCTGAATGGCCTGGAGGTAGCCCGCCACTTGCGCGACCTCGGCATCAACGCCCCCGTCGTTCTCACTACCGGCCATCCGAGCCCCGCGATCCGGGGGCGGGCCCGAGCGGCAGGCCTGCCGCTGATCGAGAAGCCACTCTCGCAGGATCTCCTCGCCGCGATCGAGGCCGCTCGGACGGGCGCTGGCCCGGCTCCCGGCGAGGCGCGCAGTCCTGAGTGATTGCGGCGCCGGCCCACGTCGCCGATCAAGCGCCGATGTCCTGGAAGAGGTAGAAGCCTAATCGGTTGGCTGCCTCATGGGCAGCGCAGGGCTGAAAGCCGACCGGCAGGTCCGCCCGGCTGCGGGCCGTGTAGCTGTAGGACCAATTCTCTGGGCTGAGGAAGGCCGGCACCGGCGTGTCCTCGCGGACGGCGCAGCACACGCCAGGCTTATGCTTGCGCAGAAACACGTTGTAGGCGTCGCGTAGCTGGTCGCGTTTCGGCATGGCGGCCTCCCTGGCTAGGCTATTCGAGCAGCCCGGAGCCCGCCGCTCATTGATCCAGCGCAAACGAATCCAGCGGGCTCCCTGGTCGGCATAGAGATGCGCGGCACGGGACCTATGTAAAAACCCTTAAGGAATGCCGCGGAATTTTCAGGCTGAGGAGTGATCTGTAATCAAGTCAGCTGGCTCACCCCAGCAGGTCATGGGCGCATCGTGCTCACTGCCCACGCAAGCCCAGGGAGCACGAGCGATGACGATCTTGAAGCACTCCCGCCTCGCAATCTTCGCATTGAAAGCGGCGCTCGGAGCGACCGCGATCTTTGCCGCTGCAGATCCTGGCATTCGGATCGCCTACTCGGATGACGCGGTGCAGGCGCGTGTGGAACAGGCGGCGCGACAATCGGAGCAGGTGATCCGCGCCAGGATGGCGGAGGCTGCCCAGCAGTCCACCCTGCAGGTCGGGCCGATGACCGGCGGTGACGGGACCCGCGGCCGCGTGCGGGTGGTCCTGGCTTCTCCGTACTCACGGTGAGAAGGCCGAGCGGCTATGATGTTTCCGAATGCATCGCTCCTCACCGAGGCGGCTGAGGAGCTCACCTTCCTGAGGCACGTGCTTCAGTCGAGCCGATCGGATGTCGCCTGCAGGCCCACGGGCGGGAAAGTGCGAGTGACGCTGAGGGATCTGCGCTCCGATAGAACCTGCCCTATTCTGCCGATCAAGGCTCCAACGATTTGTGTTGTAAGCAAATGGTGGACTTGCTTCGGCTTAGTGGAGAGCGGTTGAACAGGTGCCCCGCCTCTCGAACTGGACGGGGCTGCCGAAGCCGAGCGCGTCTGGCTGTACCTGCGCGAGTGCTATCTCCGGCACCGGCTCCTGACCGTGCCGGTGCGCGCGTCGATGGTGAAGCCGCCCGTGCGCTGACCTGGGCCGAGGTGCAGCGTCTCCGTGAGCGCGCCGCGCCCATCCGAGGCGGCGAGCACCCGGCCGCCGGCATCGATCAGGAGCACGCGGGTGCGATCCCGGTCCTCTGGCGCGACCCGCACGCCCGACACGATGGCGCGGGCCTGCGGCTCCCAGTCGAAATGGATCGCCAGGACCTCCTTGGTGCGCAGCTACCCAAGCGCTACGTTTCGTTGACCGCGCTGATCGACTTTACCCGCGAGCCGAACAAGGGTCTCCCGAACCGGCGAGAGCGACGACTGCGTCCTGACCTGCTATAGTCGCCGCTCGCTGCTGCGATGCGGCTTGGCCTGATCCGAGCCAGGGCCGGACCATGTATGAGCGCTGAGACCGATCTGCTCGCCCTCGCTGTCGAGAACGCCGAGCTTCGGTTCGCACTCGCCGAGGCGCAGGAGCAGTGCGTGGAACTGGCTGTCGATGCCGGCGAGCTGCATGCCATGATTAAGGAGCTTCAAGCTCACTTGGTCGTTGTCGAAGCCGAGCGCGACGAATGGCATATAGCCGCTGCTCGGACAGATAGGGATCGACACAGCACCTAGCTTCACCGGCAGCCACGGAGGTCATTTTAGGAGGTCACTCAGCGCTCTCAAACCCCGATTTGCGTGAGCCATGCGTGGCCGCTCTGTCCGCATGAGTATTACCTAGAGGAGACAGTACGATCATGCATCAGGCGCAGGTTTTTGGCCAACGGTCGCCCAACCGCTGCTGTAGACGATTGGATACAAGCTCCTCAGGCTGCCATGCTTCGGGAAGCATCACGAACCAACCGGGTTGAGGCATGGACCTCCTGAGTCGATGACGCGATCAGGGCGACGTTCCGGCTGATCTCGGTGACTGCGCCCGTCATCGCCTGCATGTTGACCGACATCTCCTGCGCGACGGCGGCCTGCTGCTCGATGGCAGTCGAAATGGCCGAGGAGATCTCGTTCACTTGACCGATGGTCTCGCCGATGCCCGAGATAGCGACAGCGGCTTGGTTTGCGGCAGCTTGCGTCTCGGCGATCTGGCTACCAATGCTCTCGGTCGCCTTGGCGGTCTGGGCGGCTAGGCTCTTCACCTCGGCGGCGACCACGGCGAAACCCTTGCCGGCCTCACCGGCGCGGGCCGCCTCGATGGTAGCGTTGAGCGCCAGCAGGTTGGTCTGTGAAGCGATCTCATCGATCAGCTCCACGATCTCCCCAATACGCTTGGCCGCCGCGGCGAGCCCGGCCACCACAGTCGAGGTGGCGTTCGCCTGCTCGACCGCGCGTCCAGTGATCTGCAGAGCCCGGTTGACCTGCTGGCTGATCTCACCCACCGAGGCTGCGAGTTCCTCGGCGCCGGCCGCGACACTCTGGGTGTTCCCGGATGCCTGCTCGGCCGCGCTCGCCGCGCCAACCGCCTGCTGGGACGCCAGCGAAATGGAGGCGGCGATGCTGTCAAGGTCGCGGTCGATGCCGCGATGCAGTTCCGCGCGGCGCAGTCGTTCCTCGACCACTTTGGTGGTGTCGGTGGCGAACTTGACCACCTTCATCAGGCGGCCGGCGGCGTCGAAGACAGGGTTGTAGGTCGCCTGGATCCAGACCGTGCGGCCGCCCTTGCCCAGTCGCTTGTACTCGGCGTGCTGGAACTCGCCGCGGCGTAGCGCCTCCCAGAACTCGCGGTAAGCGGCGCTCTCATGCTCGGCTGCATCCACGAAGATCGAGTGGTGCTTGCCCTTCACTTCATCGAGACCATATCCGACTACAGCCAGGAAGTTGGCGTTGGCGGTGATGATGGTGCCGTCGAGCCCGAACTCGATGATGCCCTGCGAACGCTCCAGCGCGTTCAGCTTGCCCTCGAAGTCGGCGTTGCGCAGCTTCTGGGCAGTGATGTCGGTGGCACACTTGAACACGCCGTAAGGCTTGCCGTTGCGGCCCACGAGCGGGTTGTAGCTGGCCTGGATCCAGACCTCGCGCCCACCCTTGCCGATGCGTCGGTACTCGGCAACCTGTGGCTCGCCTCGGCGTAGCGCCGTCCAGAACTCGCGGTAAGCCACGCTCTCACGCTCGGCGGGGTCGACGAACATGGAGTGGTGCTGTCCCTGGATCTCCTCCAAGCGATAGCCCACGGCGGCCAAAAAGTTAGCGTTAGCGGTGACGACTTTGCCGTAGATGTCGAACTCAATCAATGCCTGAGAGCAATCAAGCGCATGCAACTTTGCTTTGAGTTCTTTATTAGACAGAAGCATTGTCATTCGCCCGATTCCGCCGCTTCACGAGCATTCATAGAAATAAGGTAGAGGCAATGTCTTAAATTATCATCAATCTATTCGACGAAACACAGACCTATGCAGCACGATTTATCTGTGATTATCATGATTAGGCCATTCGGCATAAGCCATCAACTAATACTTCAACCGAAGATCTAAAACTAATGGCCATGCTAGAAGGGTAGAAAGGCTGAACCCGAGTCGTTCCGGCGGATACTCGATGCCTATGTCGGCGTCCAACTCGCGGGCTAGGGCCTCACTCTGTCTCACGGGTGCCGACGGCGGACACAGCCGCCATGACCGCCCCAAACCCGAGGACGCTGGCGAGCCGCCGGCCTGATAGGATCTGCTCCTTCGGGTCGCGCGGCGGCTCCTGCATCAGCCCCGGGCGGGGAACATCGAAGCCGAGCGCCACAGCGGGCGGGCCGTCCATGATCATCGCCACCCAGAGGATCTGGATCGGCGCAAGCGGGTCGGGCAGGCCGAGTTGAGGTGCGAGGAAAGCGGTCGTTTTCTGGACATTATGCTTCAGCCGCGCTGGAGCGTTCCATAGGTGCTTCGAGCGCAGCCAGCCGACCTCGGGGTAGTAGGATCTTGTGGCCCTGCTCGTCAGAGCCTCGGTCGGCATGCCCGACACGGCCAAGCCGATGGCCGCGGGCTTCACAACCAGCAGGCGCTTGATCGCGTCGGCCGGGACGTGACCCTCGATGACGTACCCACCAACCTGCGCGGTGTGGAAGGAGGACGCCGCGGCGGCTCGGTGTGCATCGAGGGGGCATCACGGCGCTCCTGACGTGAAAATCGGGCGTCAGCCCCGGCGGCTCATATTGCCAGCCATGCCCTCACAGCAGCAGCCGCCCTTTTTGCCTCTCATGCTCCGCATGCCGGCGTGGTTCATCGCCATGCCGCCCTTGCCGCACATCATCGCGCCCTTGCTCTTGCCGCTAGCGCAGCAGCTCATGGCCATGGCCGGTGCTGCGCTCAGCAGCATCAGGACGGTCGAGGCGGCGATCAGCGTCTTCATGGCGTTCTCCCGTGGCGGCTCGTCCGCAGGGCGAGACCCTAGAGCTGCAACAGGTATTTGAGCAGGGCGGCGATCGCCAGCGCCAAGAAGACGAAGGCGAGCAGGGCGATGAGGGCCATGCCGCCCATCATCCCGCCCATGTCAGCCATCGCGCCGGTCATCATGGCGGTGCCCATGGTGCATGAACAGGTGCATCAGCGGGCAGGCGAGCAGCAGCAGGTACGGCAGGGCGCTGAGGACGTGTCCGGTATGGGTCATGAACAGGTAGAGACCGAGCCCAGCGAGGGCGACGGCGACGAGCCGTCCCCCCGGTGAGGCGACCAAAGCGGTGACCTTGCCCTGGGGGCGCTGGCTGGCGGGCGCGTGGTCCATGGATGGGCTCCTGGGACGAAGGGATCAGGCCGGCGCCGCCGGCCGGCCGGTCAGGGCAGCCCAGCGCGGCACAAAGGCGGGGACGCGAGCCATGTAGGCCCGGTAGGTCTCGCCGAACTGCGCCAGAGCCTCGCGCTCCTCGCTGCGCGCCAGGCGCACGTACATGACCACCAGCAGGGGGAACATCGCCAGCGTCAGTAGGGTCGGCCACTGAACCAGGAACCCGAGCAGCACCAGCACGAAGCCGACGTACTGGGGATGGCGCACGTAGGCGTAGGCGCCGGTGGTGGCGAGCTGGTCGGCGCGCTGGGCCGCATAGAGGGTCTTCCAGGCCGCGGCGGTGAGCCAGAACCCGGCCCCGATCAGCACGGAGCTGAGCACGTGGAAGGGGCCGAAGTGCGGATTGGTCTTCCAGCCGAAGATCATCTCCAGCAGGTGGCCGGCATCGTGTGAGAACCAGTCGATGCCGGGAAAGCGCGACTGCAGCCAGCCGGACAGCACGTAAATGGTCAGCGGGAACCCGTACATCTCGGCGAACAGCGCAACCAAGAAGGCGCTGAACACGCCGAAGGAGCGCCAGTCCCGCGGGGTCTTCGGCCTGGCGAAGCTGAACGCGAAGGCGATGAACACCACGGCGTTGACCAGCACATACCCCCACAGGCCGTAGGCGGACGAAGTGTCATGCATGGGCGGGCGCTCCGGTCACCCCCGCACCATGCCGGCCGCCGGCACCAGCGGCCTTGAGGCAGATCAATCCAGAAGTGGGCCGTCAGGCGCACGATCACCGGCAGAATACAGAACCGGGAGGTCTCCATGGCCACGCTGACTTCGGATCGTACATCCGCCGGCACTGGGCTGAACACACCTCTAAACCTCGTCGCGACCGGCTGGGGCCTGACCAGCGCACTGGTCGGGCTGTTCGTCGTTTGCTTCGCTTTGTCGTTCGTCTGGCCCGCGGGCGGCGGCTCACATGCCTGGATCCGGCTGTTTGCCACGAACCCCGACAACGTGCTGCGCACGCTGGTCGAGGGCATCCTCGGCAGTGCCGCCGCGGCGTGGCTCACGGCCATGCTGTTCGTGCCGGTCTACAACCGGCTGGCTGACCGCTGACTTTGCGCGCCGGGAGGCCACTCATGGGCACGCCAAGTCGGGCTTGTCGCTCTCGGGCTCTGCACAGCGTATCAACTCGCCCTGGGCGCGTACTTCCTTCTGCTGCGGCCATCCCTGCTGCCTGAAGACGAGCGCGCGATCGGTTTGGGACTTGCGGAAGCCCGGCAGCTCGCCCCTGGGCTGGTGGCTTGGCTGGGCTGGGTGATGACTGTTCTCGGCGGCCAAGCTATCGCAGCCGGCGTGTTGCTTGGGTTCGGGCTCCTGCAGGGCCGCCGCGAAGGGTTCTCGCGGCCCGCGCTCCTGCTGCTGGCGTTGGCCGGGATCGCATCGGTGCTCCTGATGAGCATCGTGAACTTCGCGATCCACTCGGACTTCCGATGGCTGCTCATCATGCCGCCCATCGTCTGGGCGATTAGTGTCGTGGCTTTGGCACAGGACATCAGCGCACGTTGACTGAAGCGCGCGCCGGCCGCGGCAAGCTCACGACAGGCCAAGGTCGAAGGCGCAGAAAATATTTGAGTCGGACATGAGCTGAATGTTCACATTTGATCCAAATCAAGGCTGCCGCATGTCGGCAATTTATAAAGTCTATATTTGAACGGAGGCTGCTATGTTGTTGTAAAAGCGTGGTGTAACGGCAATGATTGTTGGTAGCTTGCTCCTGGTGGCGCCGGCGAGTCTGGCACAAACCCAGCTTGCCTACATGAACAGCGTTGACTGGCTCAGGCAGATTGAACTGCTCCGGCCGAAACAGAAGGATCCGAATGAGCGCCCCTGGGTGTCCTCGGAAGTCCGCACCGTCGACCTAACCACCAATCAGCTCACCGTTTCCCATCCTCCGATCCCGAGCATCAACATGCCGGCGATGACCATGACCCTCCCGGTTCAGGACACAGCACACCTCCGCATGCTCAAGCCCGGCGATAAGGTTCAGATCCAGGCGGCTGAGGTGGACGGTGCCGTCAAGATCGTGAACGTCAGGATGCAGCACTGATCGTGCGAGACACGGACTATTGGAAAAGCCAGTGCCGCGGGCCTTTCCGCGGCACTGCTATTTGCGTGGCTCGACAACCGGCTGGCCGGCCCCGCTCAGAGGCGAGCGGCACGCAGGCGCAGAGCGTTGCCGATCACGCTGACTGACGAGAGCGCCATCGCCGCAGCGGCGATGATCGGCGAAAGCAAGATGCCGAGGGACGGGTAGAGCACCCCGGCCGCCACTGGTACGCCGGCAGCGTTGTAGATGAACGCGAAGAACAGGTTCTGGCGGATGTTGCTCATGGTGGCGCGCGACAGCCGACGGGCACGCACGATCCCGTTCAGGTCGCCCTTGAGCAGGGTGATCCCGGCGCTCTCGATGGCCACGTCCGTGCCGCTGCCCATGGCGATGCCAACGTCTGCCGCAGCCAGCGCCGGGGCGTCGTTGACGCCATCGCCGGCCATAGCAACCACTTGGCCCTGCGCCTGGTGAGCTTTGACCACCGCGCTCTTCTGGTCGGGCAGGACCTCGGCCTCGACCTCATCAATGCCGAGTGCGCGCGCCACCGCCTGAGCCGTGGTGCGATTGTCGCCGGTCAGCATGACCACGCGAATGCCTTCGGCACGCAGGGCCTGCAGGGCTTCGGGCGTGGTGGCCTTGATCGGATCAGCGATCGCGATGGCGCCGGCCACCCGGTCATCCACGCTCATGAAAATCGCCGTGGCGCCGTCCTGGCGCAGGCGGTCCGCCTGCTGGTCGAGCACCGCCGTCGGGATCCCGGCCTCGCCCAGGAATTTCGCATTGCCGAGCCGAATTTTCCGGCTCTCGACAGTGCCCAGCGCGCCCCGGCCGGTCGGGCTGTCGAAGTCGCTGACCGGCGCCAAGGTGAGGCCCTGCTTCTCGGCCGCGGCGACGATCGCCACCGCCAGCGGATGCTCGCTGGCGCGCTCGACGCTGGC
>NZ_BPQQ01000107.1 GCF_022179325.1 Methylobacterium isbiliense
CACCTTCGCCGAACGTTTCCCAAAGCTCCTCGGCCGCTATGCGCACCGCACCCGCCGACTGGCTCAGGCCCAGGCGCGAACCGGGGTCGCGCTCGGCGGCCAGCCTGCCGCCCGCCTGCTCTCGCGGCTGGCCATGCCCACCAGCGCCACGACCCTGCTGCGCGCAGTCCGAGCTCTCCCGCTGCCGTCCGCAGGGCGACCGGTGATCGTTGGTGTCGACGACTGGGCCCTGCGCAAGGGCCGGACCTACGCCACGATCGTGATCAACCTCGAGCACCATCGTCCCCTCGACCTGCTGCCGGACCGGTCAGCCGCCGCGCTGGCGACCTGGCTCCGGCACGAGCCGCAGAGCGTCGGCAGCCGCGCTCCCTTGGTGCGTGGGCGTCCGATCGTGCCCGGTCGGCGCGGCGGGGCGGGTTGGTAGAGCGCTGCGTCGAGCCGCAGGCGGGTGATTGCCGTGATGCGGGCGCGGCGCATGGCGTCGAGGAACAGCAAGGCCGAGAAGCCGCTATCGCCGACCAGCACGAGGTCGCGCCCTGGCAGCCAGCGGCGAGCTTGCAAGGCGAGTTGGCGTCCGACGTCGAGCAACGGCTTGTGGCGACGGCCCTGCTCCTGGCAGGCGCGTTCGGACGGCACCAGCCCCGTGAAGAACGGCAGCGCCCAGACCCGCCCTGCCCATGGGATCGGGGCAAGCAGCATCAGGCTCATCCATCGCAGCCCGCTTGCCTTGACGAAGTGGCTGTCGGAGGAGCGCACCGGATCACGATAGATGCCGCGCGCCCGGATGCGCCGACCCCAGCGCCGCTCGATCGTGTCGTCGAGGGCAAGCACCACGGGACCGTGTGGGGCGAACGCGCCGACTAGCCGCGTGAGCAGGATGCGGCTGCCGGAGCGCGGGCACCACGCCGCGCGGTTGAGGATGCGGTGAACGTTGACGAACTGCCGCTCGTGCGCCCGGCCCATGATCCGCAGGACGCCCGTCACGGTGCGCCGACCGGGGGTGAGGATGGCGCCAACCAGCAGAAGCTGGGCGTGCCGCCAGGAGCGGTGGACGAACAGCGGCGCGAACGCCAGGATGAGCCCGGCGAAGCGGGCGGGGAGAGCGGGCATGGCGGTGTCTCTTGGCAGGGACGCCACCAGCCTATCTGTCACGCCCGCTTCGTCACCTCACCCCCCTCGACCGCCCGTCACATTGGCCAAAGTCGAGCTAAGAGCGTCTAACAAAACCATCGTTCGATGAAGCGCCAGAGGATGAGGGCTGCGGCCAGCGTCGAGAAGGCGAGATGGATGTCGGCCCGCCGCTCGTAGCGGATGGCGAGGCGGCGGAACTGGGCGAACCAAGCCAGCGTCCGTTCGACGACCCACCTGTGCCGTCCCAATCGCTGGCTGCTCTCGATCCCGCGCCGCGCGATGCGATGCTGGATGCGACGGCAGGTGAGCGCCTGACGACAGCGGCGGTGATCGTAAGCCTTGTCGGCATACAGCCGGGACGGGCGTTTGCGCGGCCGTCCCCAGCACTGACGGATCGGCGGGACGGCATCCACGACCGCCTCCAGCATGCGGCTGTCGTGCACGTTGGCGCCCGTCAGCTTCAGCGCAAGCGGGATGCCCTTCGCGTCGGTGAGGACGTGACGCTTCGTGCCCGGTTTGCCGCGATCGGTCGGGTTCGGGCCCGTCGCCGGGCCCCCCTTTTGGCGGCAATCGAGGCGCTGTCGAGCGAGGCACGGCTGAAGTCGATGCCGTTCCGGCGGCCGAGCCGATCGAGCAACGCCTGCTGCAGGCGGTCCCACACCCCGGCCTTCTGCCAATCGCGCAAACGCCGCCAGCAGGTCATGCCCGAACCACAGCCCATCTCCTGAGGCAGCAGTTCCCAGGGCGTACCTGAGCGCAACACGAACAGAATACCTGTCAGCGCCGCGCGGTCGGAGGTGCGCGGGCGACCACCCTTCGGCTTGGCCGGTTCAGGCGGCAGCAACGGTGCGATCACGGCCCACAGGCCATCGGGAAGAAGCTCCTTCGCCATCCCTTCCCAACGCCACACAACCGGTTTTGTTAGACGCTCTAAGCACTTATGGTCCGCGGTAGATTGCAGTCCGTCCCAAACCGGCCGACCCAGGAGCCGAACGCCGATGCGCCGGATCGGCTGGAAAGCCTGTTCGCGCATATGCACTTGTCCGCGCGCGTGTTCTTCAGCCTGACCTCACCGCGGCGCGGTAAGCTGACGGCGAGGTGCCCACGAGTCGCCGAAACGCCATCGAAAACTGCGGTTGCGCGCTAAAACCTACCTCCAACGCCACCTGGGCAAGCGGCATCCCGAGCCGAATCAGATGTTTTGCCCGATCGCAACGGCGTCCGACCAGGTAGCGGTAGGGTGGATCGCCGACCGTCGCGCGAAAGCAATGTGCAAAATGTGATGGCGACAAGCCCGTGAGCACCGCCAAATCGCTAATGCAAATGTCTTCGGCGAGATGGTCGTCGATGTATTTGTCGATGGCAAGCATCATCCGCGGCGTCAGCCGCCCCACAAACGACTTCACGTGTCCACCTGAGTAGCGCCTAATCAACTCGATGCCGATCACGAGAGCACGTGCGTTCATCTCGCCTGGCGAGATCGAGCCCGCTGGCCCAGTCGCCGCAGCAACGTACGTCAAAAGCTGATTATTAAGAACATAGTCGCGATGAAATTTGATGTCCTCTCGAAGTTGGGGTAGCCCGCCTAGACCAAGATCAATCGCAATCTCTTCGAGGAATGTAGCATGCATGAAGAATTGAGCAAAACTGAACGGCTCCTGTGACTCTAATTCATAAGCGAATCCGCTTAAACCAAGCGTCACAGTATTTTCGTCGGGAGTTGCTGATATTCCGCGCTGCCACAAAGGTGCGCGCATGCATTCGATTTTGTTTCCACTAATTGGGACCAAGAGCGTGAGGTCATCTACAGATGGAAGCACGGCCGATCCGCTGGACTCTATGACACCAACTGGTATAAGCCAACCCTCGCCGATGCCCGAGAGCGATGAAAGCTTGTTGCTCGTACTAATGGTCGAATCTAAACTAGGCGGTCGGGCCGCAAAACATAGCCTTTTGTCCATTTTGTTTGGCAGCATCAATCATACTCCAAAAACATTTACTCGGCGCAGGTTACTCGATACAGAAATCCCCAAGAGCGCTCACACCTCTCGTGTGCATATCGGAATTTTTAAGGGCAGGTTGGCTCTCAGCGAACTGCGCAGACGCATCGCACAGCGTTCTACATCGCAGAGCAGAACTCGCGGCGGCGTGTGCACTAAGGCCTCGGTCTGGAAGCGCCATCTGTGAACTCGGACACGGCGAGAGGTTGGGGAAGATCTGCGTCAGCGACCAATTCGGAGGAGGTGTCCGCCGGCTTCAGCCTGCTGACCTAACTGTGATGTTGCCCCTAAAGACCGGACAGGGCCTCCTGGATTGACCGGGCGATGAACTCGCGCGGCGCGCGGTAGTCGTGCGCACAATGCGGGCGAAGGTTATTGTAGTGCGCCAGCCAAACGGGAAGCTGGCGCAGCACGCTTTCGGCATCCGGCAGGACCGAAACACGCACGTAGTCACGCTTCAGGGTCCGCACGAACGCCTCTGCCATGCCGTGCTCTGCGGGCTCTCCAGCGGCGTCATTTTCGGCACCAATCCGAGGTCGCGGGCGAACCGGCGCGTGTCGCGGCCCAAGTAGCAGCTGCCATTGTCGGTCAGCCACTCGATGGGGCTCGGCAACTGGTTAACCGGCCCGAAGCGATGCTCGACGGCCGCCACCATGAGGTCGCGCACATCCTCGCCCGTTAGGCCCGCCGTGGTCGCCACGTAGCTCATCGCTTCCCGGTTGCAGCAGTCTAGCGCGAAGGCGACCCGCACCCGCTCACCGTTCTCAGCCGCGATCTCCAGCCCGTCCGAGCACCAGCGCGTGTTGCGCACGTCCACCGCCACCTTGCCCTTGTGACGACGCGTCTCGGCTCCGCCCGCGTGTCGCTGGAGCAAGAGGCCGTGCACCTCTATGACCCGGTAGACGCGCTTCACGTTCGGCGCGGGCCGGCCGTCGCGCCCGGCTTGGCGGCGCAGCAGGGCGTGGACGTGTCGGTAGCCATAGGTCGGAAGGTCGGCGACGAGGGCCTGGATCGCCGCCAGAAGCTCGGCGTCAGGCGTGGGCTGGCGCCCCCGCCGTCGCGCCACGGGCTGCCGAGAGGAGGCTAGATGCGGGCGCGAGACGCTCAATGCTGAAGCGACCGCGTTCACGGGCCGTCCCCTGGCCACGAGTTCACGCGCGAGGGCAGCCTTTTGGGGGCGGCGATGCGCTCCACCGCCTCGCGCAGGATCTCGGTCTCGAGCGTCTTCTTGCCCAAGAGCCGCTGCAACTCACGGATCTGCTGCTGGGCGGCGCGAAGCTCGGAGGCGGGCACCACCTCCTCGCTAGTCCCGGCGGCCGTGAAGGCGCCGCGGGCCATCAGGCGATGCCACGTGAACAACTGGTTGGCGTTCAGCCCGTGGCGACGGGCGACGAGCGAGACGGAGTGGCCGGGCAAATACGTCTCCTCGACGAGGCGCACCTTCTCCTCCGTGGTCCAGTGCCGACGGCGCTGGACGGAGGTGATCACCTCGACGCGCTCGGCGCGGGGCGGATCGTTAGAACTCACCATAGGGTGGGTCATAGGCACACACCTCCATAAGCGTGAGCCCCTGTCCGGTCATGTTGGGGGCTGCCTCAGAACTGGTAGAGCCGCGCAAAAGCTTCACATGTCTCCGGCGACCCGAAGGGGCTCAGGCCCTGATACCTGAACTCGCTTGGCAGAGTTGTGGAGGAGTGATGCATTGACGGAAGATCTTCGAGCCAAATTTCTCTAGCGCGGCTTGCACAACATGCGAGTCAGCTGCGGCCGAGGCGG
>NZ_BPQQ01000108.1 GCF_022179325.1 Methylobacterium isbiliense
TTCGATGCGCTCCCGCGCCGTGAGCTTGCCGCGCTTGTGCTGGGCCGCCACACGGCTCTCGCCGCCGCCGAGCCGGGCCTGCGCACGACGCTGGTCCAGCCGTTCGAGGATGTCCTTCATTGCCTGCCGCCTGTGTTCTTCCGGCGCCTGAAGCCTCGCGGGCTTGGCGGTAACGGTAGCGGCGGCTCTAGCACGCGTCACCGTCGGCGCAAATCCGGCCGATGGCGCAAGGCTGCTCGTCTGCGCGGGCCGTCAGCGCCGCAGGCGCCCGACCGGCTCCTCGCGGGCGAGGCGCAGCAGGTACTGGCCGTAATTGGTCTTCGCGAACAGCTGCCCGCGGGCCTCGACCTGCTCGCGCGGGATGAATCCCTGGAGGTAGGCGATCTCCTCCAGGCAGGCGACCTGCATGCCCTGGCGGCGCTGGATCACCCGCACGAACTCGGAGGCTTCCAGCAGGCTGTCGTGCGTGCCCGTGTCCAGCCACGCATAGCCGCGCGACATGCACTCCACGTGCAGCTCCCCCCGCTCCAGGTAGGCCTGGTTCACGTCCGTGATCTCAAGCTCGCCCCGCGCCGAGGGCCGCACCGCCGCCGCGATGTCCAGCACCTGGTTGTCGTAGACGTACAAACCCGTCACCGCCCAGGTCGATTCCGGGTGCGTCGGCTTCTCCACCAGCTTGGTCGGCCGGCCCGCGGCGTCGAGGTTGACCACCCCGTAGGCCTCCGGATGATCGACATGGTAGGCGAACACCGTCGCGCCGCGGCTGCGCTCGCGCGCCCGCCCGAGCATCTGCTGCAGGCCGGCGCCGAAGAACAGGTTGTCGCCCAGGATCAAGGAGACCGGGTCGGGGCCGACGAAGTCGCGTCCGATGACGAAGGCCTGGGCCAGGCCCTCGGGCCGGGGCTGGAGGGCGTACGAGAAGGAGAGGCCGAACTGCTCGCCGGTGCCGAACAGGCGCTTGTAGTTGTCGAGGTGCTCAGGCGACGAGATGATCAGGATGTCGCGGATGCCGGCGAGCATCAGCACCGAGACCGGGTAGTAGATCATCGGCTTGTCGTAGACCGGCAGGAGCTGCTTGTTGATCGACAGCGTGGCCGGATGGAGCCGGGTGCCGGAGCCTCCGGCCAGCACGATCCCCTTCATGATTGTCTCCTCAGGCCGGGCGCGCCGGACCGATCAATTGGTCGAGAATGTCGTCGAGGGCCGCCGGCCAGGGCCGCGGCGTGACGCCGAAATCGCGCGCGAGCGTCTCAGTCGACAGTTCGGAATTGGCCGGGCGTGCGGCCGGCGTGGGATAGGCCGAGGTCGGGATCGGCTCCACCGGCACGCTGCGCGCCCCGCGGCTTTCCGCCCCCGCCATGATGGCGCGGGCGAACCCGCACCACGTCGTCGCCCCCGCATTCACGCAATGGTAGGTGCCGGTCGGGGCCGCCGGGTCGTCCGCAAGCCGCAGCGCGATCGCGGCCAAAGCCGCCGCGAGGTCGGCGGCCGAGGTCGGGCAGCCGCGCTGGTCGTCCACCACCGTCAGCTTCTCCCGCTCGCCGGCCAGCCGCAGCATCGTACGCACGAAATTGCCCCGGTGCGGGCTCACCACCCAGGCGGTGCGCACGATGGCGTGGCGCGGATTGGCGGTGCGCACCGCCATCTCGCCCGCCGCCTTGCTGGCGCCATACACGCTGCGCGGCCGCACCGGCGCGTCGGTGGCATAGGCGCCCGTGCCGGTCCCGTCGAACACGTAGTCGGTCGAGACGTGTACAAGCGGAATGCCGGCCCGGGCGGTGGCGGCGGCCAGATAGGCGGGGCCGAGGGCGTTGAGGCGCCACGCCGCGCCGACCTCGCTCTCGGCCTTGTCCACCGCCGTGTAGGCGGCGGCGTTGATGACCGCCGCGTAGGGGCGCCCGGCGACGGCCGCCTCGACCGCGGCCTCGTCGGTGATGTCGAGCGCCTCGCGGGCCGGCGCCTGCAGCGTCACGTCCGCGGGCCAGGCATGGTGCTGCAGCTCGGTGCCGACCTGCCCGGCGCCGCCGAGGATGAGGATGTCGCGGCTCATGGCGCTCAGCCGGTCAGCCCGAGGCGCTCGCCGGCATAGCGGCCCTCGCGGATCGGCTGCCACCAGCCGGCATTGTCGAGGTACCAGCGCACGGTGTCCTCCAGCGCCTGCTCGAAGCTGCGCGTCGGCCGCCAGCCGAGCTCGGCCTCGGCCTTGGTCGGGTCGATGGCGTAGCGCCGGTCGTGGCCGGGGCGGTCGGTCACGAAGGTGATCAGCCGCTCGTGCGGGCCGGCTTCGGGCCGCAGCCGGTCGAAGATCGCGCACAGCGTCCTGACCACGTCGAGGTTGTTGCGCACCGCCCGCCCGCCGAGCAGGTAGGTCTCGCCGACGCGGCCGCGCTCCAGCACGGCGACGAGGCCGCGGGCGTGGTCCTCGACATGGATCCAGTCGCGCTCGTTCTGGCCGTCGCCGTAGACCGGCAGGTTCCGGCCTTCGAGCGCGTTGAGGATCATCAGCGGGATCAGCTTCTCGGGGAAGTGGCGCGGCCCGTAATTGTTGGAGCAGTTCGTCACCAGCACCGGCAGCCCGTAGGTCTCGTGCCAGGCCCGGGCGAGGTGATCCGAGGCGGCCTTCGAGGCGGAGTAGGGCGAGCGCGGATCGTAGCGGCTCTCCTCGGTGAAGAAGCCGCCCGGCGGCAGCGAGCCGTAGACCTCATCGGTGGAGACGTGCAGGAAGCGGAAGCACTCCTTCTCCGCCCCCGCGAGCCGGCCGTGATGGGCGCGGGCGGCCTCCAGCATCACCTGGGTGCCGACCACGTTGGTGCGGATGAAGGCGGCCGGGCCGGTGATCGAGCGGTCGACGTGGCTCTCGGCGGCCAGATGCATCACGGCTTGCGGCCGAAACTCCTCGAACAGGGCGCCCACGCGGTCCGCGTCGCAGATGTCGCCTTCTGCGAAGCGATGGCGCTCATCGCCCTTGAGCGGCGCGAGCGAGAGCGGGTTGGCCGCGTAGGTGAGCGCGTCGAGAGTCAGGACGTCGTGCCCGAGATCCTGGACGAGGTGGAGCACCAGGGCCGAGCCGATGAAGCCGCAGCCGCCCGTGACGAGGATGCGCATGTGGGTCTCCGGGGAGCGTCAGAACAGCGGCGGGAGGTCGGCGAAGCGGGGGGCCTTGGTGTCCTTGTCGGACAGCACGGCTTCGTCCGCCGCAACCGGCCAGTCGATGCCGAGATCGGGGTCGTTCCAGAGCACGGCACCGTCGTGCGCGCGGCTGTAGTAGCCGCCCGCGACCTTGTAGGCGACCATCGTGTCGGGGGTCAGCGTGCAGAAGGCGTGCCCGAAGCCGACCGGGATGAAGAGCTGGTGGCCGTTCTCGGCATCGAGGCGGGCGGCGACGTGGCGCCCGTAGGTCGGGGAGTCGCGGCGCAGGTCGACGGCGACGTCGAGGATGGCGCCCGAGAGGACGCGCACCAGCTTGGCCTGGGCGTGGGGATGGGTCTGGAAGTGGATCCCGCGCACCGTGCCCTGCTGGGCGGAGAAGGACTGGTTGTCCTGAACGAAGGGGGCACTGATGCCGTGGGCAGCCAGGATGTCGGCCCGGAAGGTCTCGGAGAACCAGCCGCGGTCATCGCCGAACCGGCTCGGGATCACCAGCTTCACGTCCGGGATCGCCTGATCCACAACCTGCATGCGACATCCCTCCGTACCACAACCCCTCCGGCCCCGCGGCTGCTGACGGACGATCGTGGCATCACCAAGTCCGCCGACAGCACGGCGCCTCGATTCGTGGCTCCCCGGGCGCTCAACCGGCGACCGCTTGGGTCGACGCACCGAAGAGGGCTCCGGACCGGCGAATCCGCATCATCTGCCGGCAACCCGACGCGGCCGTGGCGATCCGCAGCCCGTCCTCCGTCGCCTTGCATGCGTCCGTTTCAAGGCCACAGGGCCACCCGCTCAGGCGGCGGCGAGCGCCGCCTGGATCGCGTCGAGCGCCGCCTCGGCGCCGGCCCCGTCCGGACCGCCGGCCTGGGCCATGTCGCGCCGCCCGCCCCCGCCCTTCCCGCCGAGGCGCTCCGAGCCCGCCCGCACCAGCGCCACGGCGTCGAAGCGTTCGGTCAGGTCGTCGGTCACGCCCACGACGAGGCCGGCCTTGCCGTCCGGCGCCACACCGACGATCGCGACGATGCCGGACCCCAGGCGCTTCTTGCCCTCGTCCGCGAGGCTCTTGAGGTCGCGCATCTCGACCCCCTGCACGGCGCGTGCCATCAGCTTGATGCCGGCGACCTCCCGCACCGGGTCCTCGCCCGATGCGCCGCCGCCCATCGCGAGCTTGCGGCGGGCCTCGGCCAGCTCCCGCTCCAGCCGGCGGCGATCTTCGATCAGGGCGGCGAGGCGCTCCGGCGCCTCCGCCGGCGGCACCTTGAGCAGGCCGGCCATGGCGGCGAGCCGGCGGCTCTCCTCGGTGAGGTGGCGGCGCGCCGCGTCCCCGGTCATCGCCTCGATGCGGCGCACGCCCGAGGCCACCGCCCCCTCGCCCATCACCGTCACGACCCCGATGTCGCCCGTGCGTCCGACATGGGTGCCGCCGCACAATTCCACCGAGAAGGCGCGCGGGCGCCCGTCCCCCGCCTGGCCCGTGCCCATCGAGACGACGCGCACCTCGTCGCCGTACTTCTCGCCGAACAGCGCCCGGGCGCCGCTGGCGATGGCGTCGTCCACCGCCATCAGCTTGGTGACGACCGGGCCGTTCTGCAGCAGCACGCGGTTGGCGATCTCCTCCACGGCCGCGACCTCCTCGTCGTTCAGCGGCTTCGGATGGCTGAAGTCGAAGCGCAGGCGGTCGGGCGAGACCAGCGAGCCCTTCTGGGCGACGTGGTCGCCCAGCACCTGCCGCAGGGCCTCGTGGAGCAGATGCGTGGCCGAGTGATTGGCCCGGATCGCGTGGCGGCGGGCATGATCGACCTTCAGCTCCACGGCCTGCCCGGCCGCGAGCGTGCCCTCCTCGACGGTGACGTGATGGACGAAGAGGTCGCCGAGCTTCTTCTCGGTGGTCGTCACGCGGGCGCGCAGGCCCGGCCCCGCGACGGTGCCGGTGTCGCCGACCTGGCCGCCCGATTCACCGTAGAACGGCGTCTGGCTCACCACGAGCAGGCCCTCCTCGCCCGCCGCGATCGACTCGACCTCCGCGCCGCCGCGCACCAGCGCGGTGACCACGCCCTCCGCGGTCTCGGTCTCGTAGCCGAGGAATTCGGTGGCGCCGACCCGCTCGCGCAGCGCGAACCACAGCGTCTCGGTGGCGGCCTCGCCCGAGCCCGACCAAGCGGCGCGCGCCGCCGCGCGCTGGCGCTCCATCGCGGCCTTGAACGCGTCGGTGTCCACGCCGATGCCGCGGGACTTGAGCGCGTCCTGGGTCAGGTCGAGGGGGAAGCCGTAGGTGTCGTAGAGGGTGAAGGCGGTCTCGCCGGAGAGGTTCTGCCCGGCCGCGAGGTCGCGGGTCTCCGCGTCGAGGATGGAGAGGCCGCGCTCGAGCGTGCGCCGGAAGCGGGTCTCCTCCAGCCGCAGCGTCTCGGTGATCAGCGCCTCGGCCCGGGTCAGTTCCGGGTAGGCCTGCCCCATCTCGCGCACGAGCGTCGGCACGAGGCGGTACATCATCGGATCGCGCGAGCCGAGGAGCTGCGCGTGCCGCATGGCCCGGCGCATGATCCGCCGCAGCACGTAGCCGCGGCCCTCGTTGCCCGGCAGCACGCCGTCGGCGACGAGGAAGGAGGAGGCCCGCAGGTGGTCGGCGATCACCCGGTAGGAGGCGGTCTGCGCGCCCTCCGGCGGGCGCCCGACCTGATGCGCCACCGCGTCGATCAGGCTGCGGAACAGGTCGGTGTCGTAGTTGCTCTTCACGCCCTGGAGGATCGCCGCCATGCGCTCCAGGCCCATGCCGGTGTCGATCGAGGGGCGCGGCAGGCCGACCCGGTTGCCCGGCTCGATCTGCTCGTACTGCATGAAGACGAGGTTCCAGAATTCGAGGAAGCGGTCGCCGTCCTCGTCCGGGCTCCCGGGCGGGCCGCCCTGCAGCTCGGGGCCCTGGTCAATGAAGATCTCCGAGCAGGGGCCGCAGGGGCCGGTATCGCCCATCTGCCAGAAATTGTCGGAGGTGCCGATGCGGATGATGCGCTCGTCCGGGAAGCCCGCGATCTTGCGCCAGAGCCCCGCCGCGTCCTCGTCGTCGGCGTAGACGGTGACCAGAAGGCGCTCCGGCGAGAGCCCGAACTCCTTCGTCACGAGGTTCCAGGCCAGTTCGATCGCCAGCGGCTTGAAGTAGTCGCCGAACGAGAAATTGCCCAGCATCTCGAAGAAGGTGTGGTGGCGCGCCGTGTACCCGACGTTGTCGAGGTCGTTGTGCTTGCCGCCCGCCCGCACGCATTTCTGCGCCGTGGTGGCGCGCTGGTACGGCCGCTTCTCGACGCCGGTGAAGACGTTCTTGAACTGCACCATCCCGGCGTTGGTGAACATCAGGGTGGGGTCGTTGCGCGGCACCAGCGGCGACGACGGCACCACCTCGTGTCCGTGCTTGGCGAAGTAGTCGAGGAAGGTCGACCGGATCTCGTTGACGCCACTCATCGGATGAAGACTCGTGCGAGGAATGCTGGGGGGCCGGTGGCGGCGGAGCCGCAAGGGCACGTGCCCGCTGTCTTAGTCATGCCACACCCCCGTGTCGAGGCGGGGCGTCCTCCCTATCTGGCGCCGCACGGCCAAGCCGGCCGCCGGCCAGGGAACCCGCCCATGATGCCCATCGAGATCCGTCTCCTCGCCTACGCGGTCGTGCTCGGCTTCGTGCACATCATGGCGGCCTCGCTCGCCGGGCTGAAGGCGCGCGGCGGCCTCGCCTGGGCGGCCGGCAACCGCGAGACGCAGCCGGCGGTGACCGGCGCGGCGGCCCGGCTGGAGCGCGCCTCGAAGAACTTCTTCGAGACCTTCCCGCTCTTCGCCGCCCTGGTGCTGGCGGCGGCGGCCATCGACCGGCACAACACCGCGGTGGTGCTGGGCGCGCATCTCTATGTCTGGGCGCGGCTCGCCTACCTGCCGATCTACGGCCTGGGTCTGCCCGTGGTGCGCACCCCGGTCTGGGGCGTGGCGATGGTGGGCATCGGCTTCGTGTTCGTTGGGCTGTTCACCAAGATCGGGCCGTTCGTGCGCTGAGCCGGCCCGCGGGACGCGGCCGGACGCAGCCCGCGCCTCGCCAACGGGGCCGGCCCGCCCTATGACGCAGGGCATGGCGCACGACCACGGCCACCGTCACGATCACACCGGGCAGGGCCGCCACGCCCACGGCCCTCATGGTCAATATCACGGCCCGGGTCACGGGCATGCGCCCGCCCGCTTCGGCACCGCCTTCGCGGTGGGCATCGCGCTCAATACCGGCTTCGTGCTGGTGGAGGCCGCCTTCGGCCTCCTGAGCGATTCGGTGGCGCTGCTGGCGGATGCCGGCCACAATCTCTCGGACGTGCTCGGCCTCGTGGTCGCCTGGGCGGCCGCGACGCTCGGACGGCGTGCGCCGAGCGCGCGCTTCACCTACGGGCTCCGCAGCAGCTCGATCCTGGCCGCCCTGTTCAACGCGGTGTTCCTGCTCGTGGCGACAGGGGGGATCGCCTGGGAGGCGATCGGGCGCCTGCAGGCGCCGCCGCCCGTGGCCGGCGGCACGGTCATCGTCGTCGCGCTCATCGGCATCGCCATCAACGGCATCACCGCGTGGCTGTTCGCCTCCGGGCGCGAGAGCGATCTCAACATCCGCGGCGCCTACCTGCACATGCTGGCGGATGCGGCCGTGTCGGCGGGCGTGGTGCTGGCGGGGATCGCGATCCTGGCGACCGGCTGGACCTGGATCGACCCGCTGGTGAGCCTCGTGATCGTGGCGGTGATCGTGGCGGGAACCTGGGGCCTCCTGCGCGACAGCGTGATCCTGTCCCTCGCGGCGGTCCCCCCGGGAATCGACCCGGCGGCCGTGCGCCGCTGCCTCGCCGAGCGGCCCGGGGTCGCCGAGGTGCACGACCTGCACGTCTGGGCGATGAGCACCACCGAGACCGCGCTGACCGCCCATCTCGTCATGCCCGCCGGTCATCCCGGCAACCACTTCCTCGGCGAGTGCGCGCGGGTGCTGCGGGAGCGGTTCGGCATCGCCCACGTGACGCTGCAGGTGGAACTGGCGGGAGGACCGGCCTGCGCGCTGGCCCCCGAGAGCGTGGTCTGAGCCGGATCAGGCGCCCGCGAGGCTGGCACCCGGCTGGCCGGCGAGGCGGCGCAGCGTCGTGCGCAGCCAGCGATGGGCCGGGTCGTCGTCGTAGGAGGCGTGCCAGAGCATGGACACCGCGACGTCGTCGAGCCGCACCGGCGCGGGACTGACCGTGAGGCCGAGCGCGTCCGCGAACAGGTGCGCGAGCCGTGCGTGCATGGTCGTCAGCACCGGCGCGGCGCGCACCAGGAACGGCACGGCGAGGAAGCGCGGCGAGGTGACGGCGAGCGTGCGGCGCAGGCCGAGCGCCGCCAGCGCGTCGTCCACCACGCCGTGCGCCGTCTCCCTGAGGCTGGTGAGCACGTGCGGGAAGCGCAGGTAGTCGTCGAGGGAGATCGGCGGCGTGAGCCCCACCAGGGCGGCGTTGAACAGGCAGACGTAGGTGTCGCGGTAGAGCAGGGTCTGCTTGTGATGCTGCTGCCCCCGGAACGACAGGTCGACGGCGAGGTCGATCCGGTCGGCGTCGATCTCCTCCAGCACGTGGGTGCGGTCGAGCGAGCGCAGCAGGAGACTGATGCCGGGCGCCTCCGCGCGCAGGTAGGCGAGCAGCGTCGGGCCGAGCAGCACCTCGGTGCTGTCGGGCAGGCTGATCGTGAAGGTGCGCTCCACGGTCCGCGGATCGAAGGCCTCCTCGCGCCGCACCAGGAACTGGATCTGGCGCAGCGTCGCGCGCACCGGCTCGGCGAGCGCGAGCGCCCGCGGCGTCGGCCGCATCCCCTCCGGCGCGCGGGTCAGCAGCGCGTCGTCGAACAGCGTGCGCAGCCGCGCGAGGCTGCTGCTCATCGCGGACTGGCCGACGCCGATGCGGGCGGCGGCGCGCGTGACGCTGCGCTCGGCCAGCAGCGCATCGAGGGCCACCAGGAGGTTGAGATCGACCCGGGCCAGATCGATATGATCAATAGTCATTATCGATGCGATCTGTTTGATCCATGCTGCAGCGCAGCGCATATGGGGCCCAGACGCGGGGCCGACAGGGTCCCGCCCAACCGGAAAGTCCCAGAACCATGATGCGCACGCTGGTGCTCGCGGCCACGGCCGCTCTCCCGCTCATCGGCTCCGCCCATGCGGAGAGCGTCAAGCCCGCCCAGGCAAAGAGCCTCGATCTCGGGCCGCTCGCCGGGGTCGCCTACTACACGGTCGAACCCAGGGGCCATCGCGTGGTGGTGACGCTCGCCCCGCGGGCCGCCGCCCCCGCGGTGCGGTTCGAGGCGGTGCTCGCCTCGGGCCAGAGCATGACCGTCTCGACCCCGCGCCAGGCGGGCGCCGCGAGCCGCGCCGTCGAGATCAGCCGCGATGGCGACACGGTCTCGGTCAGGCCCGCGCCGGACGCGGTGCAGGAGACGGCCTCCCTCCGCTGACGACGCACGCTCGCCGCCCCGCCCCCCGCGGGGCGGCGCAGCACCCATCCGCGGCGCGGGGGCCGGCCCTCACGCGTCGGCGCCCGGGATCCGCGGCCGGCGATCGGCCCAGGGTCGGCGCCGCTCCATCGCCTCGGCCACGTCGAGGAGCAGACCGTCGTGCCCGAACCCCGCCACGAGGTGGAGCCCGACCGGCAGCCCGTCCGGCGAGGGTGCGACCGGCAGGCTGAGCCCCGGCAGCGCCGCGGCGTTCACCCAGCCCGAATAGACCGCATGGCCCCGGGGCCCGACCGGCCGCCCGTCGATCTCCGGCGGGTAGACCTCGCCGGCCGGCCAGGACAGCGCGGCGATGGCCGGCGTGACGACGAGATCGAGTTCCACGAAGGCGGCGCTCGCGGCGTCCCGCAGGGTCCGCACCACGTCGAGGATGCGGCAGAGGCGCGTCACCGGCGCTCGCGCGCCCTCCTGGGCCATCGCCCGGTAGGGCTCGCTCGCCTGCGCGCCGAGCGCCGGATCCGCCGCGAACAACCCCGCAAGGCCGATGCGGCCGATCTCCGGCCAGAGGTCGTTCAGCTCCGCGATGTCGACGGGCAGCGCTCCTTCCTCGACGGCGACGCCGCAGGCGCGCAGATCGTCGAGCGCCGCCCGGCAGGAGGCGGCGATCGCCGGATCGAGGGGCGCGTCGCCGATCCGCTCAACGTAGCGCGCGCGCAAGCGACGGGCGGGCCGCTCGGCGACGGGATGGAAACCGGACCACAGGACGCGGGGATCGGCGCCCGCCATCAGCGCCAGCACGGCGCGGCTGTCCGCAACGGTGCGGGTGAGGGCGCCCGCGATCTCGAAATCGAGGAGCGGCGAGGGCAACCCGCCGGAGCGCGGCACGAGGCCGAGCGAACTCTTGAGCCCGACGAGGCCCGAATGCGCGGCCGGGCGGCGCAGCGATCCGCCTCCGTCGGTCCCGACGCCGACCGGCGCATAGCCGGCGGCCGTGGCGGCCGCCCCTCCCCCGGTCGATCCGCCCGGCGTCAGCGCCGGATTCCACGGATTGCCGGTGACGCCGAAACGGGCGTTGGCCGTGTAACCCTGCACGGCGAATTCCGGCATGTTGGTCTTGGCGAGGGTGACGAGCCCGGCCGCGCGCAGGCGCGCCACCGGCACCTCGTCGTGGTCGGCGACCCGGTCGGGCCCCGGCGTCGCGAAGCCGACCGGCAGGCCCTTGGCGACCAGGAACTCCTTGATCGTCATCGGCACCCCGTCGAGGGGCGAGAGCGGCTGGCCCGCGCGCCAGCGCGCGGCGCTCGCCTCCGCCTCGGCGCGGGCGCCCGGGTTGAGCCGCGTCAGCGCGTTGAGCACGGGTTCGCAGGCCCGCGCCCGGGCGAGGCACGCCTCCAGCGCCTCGACCGGAGAGGTTCGGCCCGCTGCGAAGCGCGCCGCCAGTTCCGTGGCGCTCAAGGCCCAGAGCGGCGGCGTCACCGGGCCGTCCCCCGGCTCAGGGCTGCGATCGGCCAATCACGCTGTCGCATCGGCTTTCCCCCCGAATGGCATACGCCTTGCCATCTTTTCCGGGCAAGGACGATGCCGCCGGGGCGAGGCTCGCGACGAGGATGGCCCAGACGACCGACGACGATGCCCCGGCGGTGCCCGCGACGGCGCTCGGGGTGATCCTGCCCTCCTCGAACCGCGTGGTGGAACGCGCCACCGAGGCGCGGCTCGCCCTTCTGCCCGGTGTCGGAGCCTGCTACGCCCGCATTCCATACGGCGCCATGACCCGGTGGGGCACGGATGCCTATGACGAGGGCAGCTTCCTCGACGCGGCCCACCTCCTCGCCGATGCCGGCGTCGCGGCGCTGGTCTGGAACGCGACGCGCGGCGCGGCGCTCGGCTTCCGGCCGGACGAGCGGCTGTGCGAGCGGCTGACCCGCCGCACCGGTCTGCCCGTCGTCACGACGGCGCTGGCGGCCCGCGCGAGGCTGCGGGCGGAGGGGTTCGCGCGCATCGGCCTCGTGGTGCAGGGCGATGCCGCCGAGGCCGACCTCGTCACGGCGCGGTTCGCCGCCGAGGGCCTCCCGGTCCATGCGGCGGTCGGGCTCGGCATCGCCGAGAACCGCGCCGCCGCCTTCGTGCCGCCCGCGCGCCTGCGCGCCGCGGCCGAGGATCTCGCGGCACGCGGGGCCGACGCGATGCTGATCTGGAGCACCAACCTGCCGGGCTGGCGCCTGCCGCCGACCCTGGCCGGCCGGCCCCTTCTCGACGCGACGACGCTCGGCACCGACGCCCTGCTCGCCGCGACCGGCCTGACCTGAACCGCCGCCCGCCGCGGCCCGCCGCCCCTCTGGCGGGCGGCACCGGGCTCACGCGTCACGCGGCTCGGCCTCGTCCTCGTAGGAGGGGCCGACCGTATCGGCCGCGTAGGCCTGTCGGGCACCGAGGGGCTTCGGCCGTCCGGTCGTGCTGTCGAGCACCGTCTGCCGTTCCATCTCGGCGTTCAGCTCCGCGCCGAGCAGCACGACGACGACGGACAGCCAGATCCAGGTCATGAAGCCGATGCCGGCGCCGAGCGACCCGTAGGTGCGGTTGTAGCTGTCGAAGCTTGCGACGTACCAGGAGAACAGGGCCGAGGCACAGACCCACAGCAGGGCGGCGACGCTGCTGCCCCAGGTCACCCAGCGCCACTTGGCTTCGTGCCGACTCGGTCCGTACCGGTAGATCACCGCGAGGCAGAGGCTGACGAGCACGAGGAGCGCGGGCCAGCGCAGAAGGCGCAGGGCCGTGTCCGCGGCCAAGGACCGGAACCCGACATGGTCGAGGACCACCGGCAGGGCCACCACCATGCCGGTCGCCACCAGCGCGAACGCGACGCCGCTGAGCGTGAACAGGATCGTGGTGCCGTAGAAGCGCAGGAGCGTGCGCTTTTCCCGCTCCTTGTAGATGACGTTGAGCGCGTCGAAGAGCGCGCTCACGCCGGAATTCGCGCTCCAGAACGCGATCAGCAGGCTGACGAGCGAGGCCGTGCTGAGCGCGCCCGTGCTCTGCTTCGCGATCCGGGTGAGTTCGCTCGCGAGCAGGTCGAGAACACCGCCGGGCAGCACCCCGGAGAGCAGGCTGAGATGCTGGTTAATGGCGCCCGGATCCGCCACCAGACCGTAGAGCGACACGATCGTGGCCAGCCCCGGAAAGACCGCCAGCAGGGCGAAGAAGGCGACGCCGCCCGCCGTGGCGAGCACCCGGTCCTGCGGCATCGACCGGGCGACGCGAACCACGATGTCGGTCCAGCCGCGGGCCGGGATCTGCCCCGGTTCCGTCGCGGTGCGCCCCCGCTCCGGCTCGCGGGCGCGGGCCATCGCGCGGGCGTGCGCGCCCTTGTCCGGCGGCCGCGTGCTCACCGAGCGCCAATCCTCCCCGTCTTCGCCCGCATCGGCCATCGCGATCCGGCCCCGATCCGATCAAGAACCGGCGAGACCCGGCGAAGTTCGCCACCGACACTCCACCCGGCCGCGATCGACGGACGGACGGCCACCGGGATCCCGGTCGCCCGATACAGGCGCACGACTGCACCTTGGTATTTGGTTGAGGCGTTCGACGATCCGGCCACCGCGCTCACCCTGGAGACGATCAGGACGATCGGCAACGCCTTCCCGGCCACGGGCGGCGAGCTCGTGCCTGGGTGCGCCGGGCTGCGTGCGTCTCGGCGAGGCCGCTCGGCGCCGTGTCGGCAGCCGCAGCGACCTGCAGGCGATGGGCGCGCTGTCGAGGCGGGGCAAGGGCGAGGGGCCGGCGTTTCGCTGCAAGGCGGCAGCGCGCCCGCGGCCGGCAGCTGGCATGATCGCCCGCGAAGCCCCACCCTGGCGCGGACCCGCCCGGGTCGCGCATCCCACCGACGAGGGAGACACCGCCTCCGTGACCGAGACCGCCTATGCCTGCCTGGAGCGGGACTTCGCCCGTATCGCGGTGCTGGAGGATGCCGCCGGCATCCTGGGCTGGGACGCCCGCACCACCATGCCGCTCGGTTCGGCCGACGGGCGCGCCGAGCAGCTCGCCGCCTTGCGGGGCCTCGTGCACGAGACCGTGACGGCGGAGCGCCTCGCCGAGCGCCTCGACGCCGCGGAGGCGGAGCGCGAAACGCTCGATCCCTGGCAGGTTGCCAACCTGCGCGAGATGCGCCGCACGCGGATCCATGCCGCGGCCGTGCCGCGGGACCTCGTCATCGCCCGGGCGAAGGCCACCGCGCGGGCCGAGATCGTGTGGCGCGAGGCCCGGCGGACCAGCGACTTCGCGCTGCTGCGGCCCCATCTCGAGGAGGTGCTGGGGCTGCAGCGGGCGATCGGCCAAGCCAAGGGCGCGGCGCTGGGCATCCCGGCCTACGACGCCCTGCTCGACCAGTACGATCCCGGTCTGCGTCAATCCCGCGTCGACGCGCTGTTCGGGCCGCTGCGCCGCATCCTGCCCGACCTGATCGCGCAGGCGCAGGAGCGCCAGGGACGGTCCGCTCCGCCCCGGCCGATCGAGGGCGCGTTTCCGGTCGAGGCGCAGCGCGCCCTCGCCGAGACCCTGATGCGGGCGGCCGGGTTCGACTTCACCCGCGGCCGGCTCGACGTCAGCCTGCATCCCTTCTGCGGCGGCGCCACCGGGGACGTGCGCATCACCACGCGCTACGACGGCACGGACTTCACCCGCGCGCTGATGGGCGTCCTGCACGAGACCGGGCACGCCCTCTACGAGCAGGGGCGTCCGGCGGCATGGCAGCGCCAGCCCGTGGGGCGGGCGCGCGGCATGACGCTGCACGAGAGCCAGTCCCTGCTGATCGAGATGCAGGCCTGCCGCTCGCGCGAGTTCCTCGGCTTCCTGTCGCCCCTGATCGGGCGCCAGTTCGGCCGGGAGGACCCGGCCTGGTCGCCGGAGAACCTCTTCCGCCTCTACACCCGCGTCGCGCCGGGTCCCATCCGCGTGGACGCGGACGAGGTGACCTACCCGGCCCACATCCTGCTGCGCTACGACCTGGAGCGGGCGATGATCGCGGGGGATCTGGCAGTCGCCGACCTGCCGGGCGCCTTCAAGGCCGGGATGAAGGCCCTGCTCGGGCTCACGGTCACGGACGATGCCGACGGCTGCCTGCAGGACATCCACTGGCCGAGCGGCGGATGGGGCTACTTCCCGACCTACACGCTGGGGGCGGTGACGGCAGCCCAGCTCTTCGCCGCGGCCTGCGAGGCCGACGCCGAGATCCGGCCGGGCCTCGCGCGGGGGGACTTCGCGCCGCTCGTCGGCTGGCTGCGGGCGCATGTCCACGCCGCGGGCAGTTCGCGCGAGACCGACGAGATCGTGACGGCGGCGACCGGCAGGCCGGCGGACCTCGACGCCTTCCTGGCGCATCTGCGCCGCCGGTACCTCGGGGCGGACGCGTGAGCCGGGAGGGGCGTCAGCGCAGCACGAACCGCTCGGGCTCGACGGGCGGCGGGGGCGGCTCGCCCAGGGCATCGAGGAGGATGCCGTCGATGACGCGCAGCAGGGCGTCGAGCGGCAGGTCGTTGGCCTGCATGCCGAACGGCTCCTCCAGCTCGTCGCCGAGCGCGTCGAGGCCGAAGAACGTGTAGGCGACCAGCGCGGTGGCGAACGGCGTCGCCCAGCCCAGCGAGGTCGCCAGCCCGAAGGGGAGTAGCAGGCAGTAGAGCCAGGACGTCCGGTAGATCAGCAGCGTGTAGGCGAAGGGCAACGGCGTGCCCCGGATCCGCTCGCAGGCGGCCTGGATGCCGGACAGGGCGGCGAGCTTGGTCTCGATCGCGGCGTAGAGCACGTCGCTGAGGAGACCAGCGCGCAGGGCTTGGCCCAGATCGGCCGCAAAGAGGCGCAGGGCCGCGTCGGCGGGGTCGGGGCCGCGCCCCAGCAGGCCGGCCTCGTCCGGAGGCATCCAGACCGCGGCGGCCGCGGCCGGATCCCGGCTGCGCAGCGAGGCGTGCAGGGCATGCGCGAAGGCACGCAGCCGCAGCAGCAGCCGCCGGCGCAGGTCGTCGTGCCCGGCTCCCGGAAGCAGGGCGACGGTGGTGCGGGCGAGCCCGCGCATCTCGACGAGGAGCTGACCCCATTGGCGACGCGCCTCCCACCAGCGGTCGTAGCAGGCGTTGTTGCGGAAGCTGAGGAAGATCGAGAGGGCGAGCCCCACGAGCGTGAACGGGGCGACGCCGGATTGCAGCCCGAGCACCTCGGGCCAGCGCTGCTCCAAAGCGACGACCGCGCAGGCGACGAGCGTGATCGCCAGGATCTTGGGCGCGACGGCCGGCAGGACGGAGCCGTGCAGGGAGAACAGGATGGCGAGGGTTCCGGGGCGGGGGCGGACGACCATGGCTCTCCCATGTGCGCTGGCGGCGCGCTGCCGAGGCCCCGGCCGTCGGCCCGGCGGTCGCGGATCGCGCCGTGCGGGGGGCTCCCGTGGCTTCATTCGTGCACGATACGCGCAGGCCGCGGACCGGGGGCAGCTTCACGATGCGTTAAACGCTCGAACGCTCATATGGCACCGAAGCGCCGCCCTGGGCGGCGGAGCCGCCGGAACGGGCAGCCCGACCCGGGATCGGGCGCGGCGCCCGACCGCCCGACCATCGTCTGCATCGTTCGCGCCCGTGCAGGGCCGCAGCCTGGAGGATCCGCCGTGCTTCCCACTGCGCTCTGGCCCACCTCCCGGCGACAGGCGGCCCGCAGACCATCGGGCGTCGCCAAGGGCGTCGCCAAGCTGCTGAAATCGGGGGCCAGCCTCACGGGGGCCGCGGCGCGCGAGGGCCGCAAGGCCGCCCGCCAGCTCGGCAGGGCCGTGACGGCCGGCCGGGTCCCGGCGGCCGAGGACACGACGCGACCCTCGGGGCAGTTCGTGGAGGTGGACGGCCTTCAGGTGCACTACATCGCGCGCGGCAAGGGCCGGCCCGTGGTCCTGATCCACGGCAACGGCACGATGGCGGAGGATTTCGCGATCTGCGGCCTCATCGCGCAGCTGGCCAAGCGCTACCGGGTGATCGCCATCGACCGGCCCGGCTTCGGCCATACCGACCGGCCGCGGCACCGGATCTGGACGGCGGATGCGCAGGCGCGCCTCATGCGCCGCGTGCTGGAGCGGCTCGGCATCGAGCGCCCGGTCGTACTCGGGCATTCCTGGGGCACGATCGTGTCGCTGGCGCTCGCGGCGCAGGCGCCCGAGGCGGTGCGGGGTCTCGTCCTGCTCTCCGGCTATTACTACGCGACCCGGCGGGCGGACGTGGCGATGATCACGCCCCTGGCGCTTCCGGGGGTCGGGGATGCGGCCCGCTCGCTGGTGCCGGCCGCCCTCGGCCACCTGCTCGCGCCGCAGGTCTTCCGGCACGTCTTCAGCCCTCAGGCGATCCCGGCGAGCTTCCAGGCGCGCTTTCCGGTCGGACTCTCGATCCACCCGACCCAGGCGCGCGCGAGCGCGGAGGACACCGCGAGCATGAACACGGCGGCGGCGCTGCTGCGGCCGCATTACCGGGGCCTGCGCGTGCCGCTCGCCATCCTCAGCGGCGATGCGGACGCGATCGTCGATCCGGCCGGGCAATCCTGCCGCCTGCACGAGGAGGTGGTGGGCAGCACGCTGACGCTGCTGCCGGGACTCGGCCACATGATCCACTACGCGGCGAAGCCCCAGATCGTGCGGGCGGTGGACAGCATCATGGCCACGGACGGCAAACGTCTGAAGTGGGCCTGAGCCGGGTAGCCTCGCACGGTGCCGCGGGAGGGCGAGCCCCCTCCCCCGGGGCTCGCGAAGTCCCGAGCACACGGTCCGCAAGGGCGGTTCGGGCCGCGTCGTGAGGCGGCGTCCGCCGGCGGCGCGCCCGCCCTCCCCTCTCCGCTGCGTATCCTGAACGCAGAAAACTCCCGGCCGCGTGTGCGCCGGG
>NZ_BPQQ01000109.1 GCF_022179325.1 Methylobacterium isbiliense
CGACGGCACCGACGTGGCCGGGTTCTTCAACGGCGAGTTCTTCGCGCCGCTCAAGCCGGCCGACCAGTGGCGCAAGGGGATGTCCAAGGAGGTGATGGTCGCCCAGCTCTTCGAGCGCCTCCAGGCCGAGTTCCCGGGCGTGGAGTTCAACCTCTCGCAGTACCTCCAGGACAACGTCGCGGAGGCGGTCTCGGGGATCAAGGGCGAGAACTCATTCAAGATCTTCGGCCCCGACCTGCAGACGCTCACCGACCTCGCCGGGAAGGTGAAATCGGTGCTCGCCACCGTGCCGGGCGTCACCGACCTCGGGGTGTTCACCTCGCTCGGCCAGCCGACGATCCAGATCGACGTCGACCGGACGCGCGCCTCCCGCTACGGGCTCACCCCGGGCGACATCAACACCACGCTGCGCACCGCGATCGGCGGCGATGCCTCGGGCGATCTCTACGAGCCGGGCAGCGACCGCCACTACCCGATGATCGTGCGCCTCGCCGCACCGTTCCGGCAGAGCATGGAGGCGATCAGCACCCTGCGCATCGTCGGCCGCAGCGCCAGCGGCTCCTCGGTGCAGCTCCCCCTCAACGAGGTGGCCCGGGTCCGGCTGATCTCGGGGCCAGCCTACATCTACCGCGAGGCGCAGGAGCGCTACCTGCCGGTGAAGTTCAGCGTGCGCGAGCGCGATCTCGGCAGCACCATCATCGAGGCGCGCGAGCGGGTCGAGCAGGAGGTCAAGTTGCCGCCCGGCTACCGGCTCGAACTGGTCGGCGAGTTCAACAACCTGCAGAGCGCGCTGGCCCGCCTCTCGGTGACGGTGCCGCTCGCGGTGGCGCTCATCGCCCTCCTGCTCTACGTAAACTTCGCCTCGGTCACCGACACGCTCCTGGCGCTCAGCGTGATCCCGCTCGCACTGGCCGGCGGCGTCTTCGCGCTGGCGCTCACCGACACGCCCTTCAGCGTCTCGGCGGCGATCGGCTTCATCGCCCTGCTCGGCATCGCGGTGATGGACGGGATCATTGTCATCACGCACTACAACGGCCTCATCGCCGCCGGGCACGAGCGCACCGCCGCGATGCTGCGCACCTGCTACACGCAGATGCGCCCGGTGGTGATGACCTGCGTGGTGGCCGGCGTCGGCCTCCTGCCGGCGGCCTTCTCCACCGGGGTCGGCTCGCAGGTGCAGAAGCCCCTCGCCCTCGTGGTGGTGGGCGGGATGGCGCTCGCCCCCGTGCTGATCCTCGTGATCCTGCCGGTGCTGATCCTGACCTTCTCGCGCCGCAAGCCGGCGCCCGGCAAGCTCGTCGAGGAGGGCCGGCCGGTGCCCGTCGCGGCTGTGTCGTAACACCAGCGGCCCAGGATGCCGAGGCGTCGATCTCGATCCCGGGCAAGCCCGGGATCGACCGGGCCGGTGAGCCATCTCGCCTTGTCGACATCAAGCCGAGGGCTTGAAGCCGAGCGCTTGGCGGCTCTTCGAGAGCGGCGCAACGATCATTGGTCATGACCGTTGGTACAGGGCGTTCGGACGAAACCGCCCGGGCTCCGCCTCATTCAGCCGGCCGTCGGGCTCCCCTCCGCAGGTGGCGCGAGATCCGGCCGCGCAATGCGGTGGCGAAGCCCATCGCGCGGCCGAGCGCGGTGCGCTCCGCCGCCTCCTCGGCGGCGTCGCGCGCATCCAGGGCCTCGAAGGCGTGGGCGCGCTCCACCAGCTCGGTGGCGACGCCGCGCGGGTCGCGCACGGTCCAGCCGAAGTGGAACGCCTCCGCCTGCGCGTAGCGGGTGCCGAGCGGGAAGTAGTAGCGCGCCGTGTGCCCGCCGATCGCGTCGAGGAGCGCGAAGTTCGCGTGCAGCCGGCGCATCCAGTTGAGGCCGAGGATGCGCCGGCCGGGCGCCGCGAAGGCCGCGGTGTGGAAGGCCGAGCCCGTCGAGCCCATCACCACGCGGCGGGTGGAGAAGAGCCGCACCTGCTCGCCGAAGGGCAGCGTCTCGGGAAACACGATCTCCACCCCGAGCCGGTCCAGTTCCGCCACGATCGCCTCCTCGTTGGCGATGCGGGAGATGCCGGCCGCGAGCCGGGACTTCGACAGGTAGACCGGCCGCGCCACCGCATCGACCTCGTCCTCCCGCCACAGATCCCGCCCGATGGTGCGGCAGAGGTCGCCGAAGGCCCGGTGCACGAGGCTGCGCTCGCGGAAGGCCGGGTCGGCCACAACGAGGTGCGGGAGGCGCATCGGGCGATCCGCCACCACGACATCGGCGCGCGCGAGGCCGAGCCGGCCCAGGATCGCCGCGGCGGCCTCCCCGCCCGCCTCCGGCCAGGGCGCGAGGGAGAGCAGCTTCGGCCGCGGACCCTGCCAGCCTGCGAGCGGCCACAGGCGGGCGAGCGTGTCGGTGACGAGATGACCGTAATGCGGAACGATCGGATCGACGAACAGGTGGGGGACGTCCGGTGCCGTCTCATGCGGCAGCCCGTCGGGGACGGTCTCCTCCGGTCCGTCGATCCGCACGCCCTGCGCGTAGATCCCGAACCCGCCTTCGGGGCGCGGCAGCACGGCGGCGTCCGCGACCGTCCGCAGGCGCGGGGGGGCCTCGCTGAGGACGCAATCCCCCCATAGCTCCCGGCAGCGTCGCAAGCGGCCTGCCATCACCCCTCCCCGCCCTCGCCCGCCGGCCGGGTCCCGTCCCGCTCGACCCAGTGTCACCCGAAGCCTCGTCGCCCGGGCCTTTGCCACGGTTCCGGCGCAGCCGCAAACCGTCGCGAATCGGTGGTCGCGCCGGCCTTTCCGCTTGCTCCCCGCGCGGGCGCCTCCCCATGATGGCGCCGACGCGTCCCCGCCCGAGAGACCCGCACCAGAGCCGATGACCGATCCCGTCGCGTCCGGAGCCTCCTACAAGGAAGCCATCCTGTTCCTCGCCACGGCCGGTGTCGTGGTCCCGCTGTTTCTGCGTCTCCGGATCAGCCCGGTGCTCGGCTTCATCGGCGCGGGCGCGTTGCTGGGCCCCTCCGGTCTCGGACGGCTCACCGAAAGCTTCCCGTGGCTTGCCAACGTCACCATCGGCAGCCGCACCGAGATCGCGCATCTCGCCGAGCTCGGGGTGATCTTCCTGATGTTCATGATCGGGGTGGAGCTGTCGTGGGAGCGGCTGCGCATCCTGCGCCGGCTGGTCTTCGGCCTCGGCTCGCTGCAGGTGCTGGTCTCGGGGGCGGTGCTCGGCGGCGTTCTGCTCCTGCTCGGGATCGCGCCGCTCGCCGCGGCGCTGGTCGGCCTCGCGCTGGCGCTGTCCTCGACCGCGATCGTGCTGCCGGTGCTCGCCGACCAGAAGCGCCTCAACACGCCGGCCGGCCGCGCGAGCTTCGCGGTGCTGCTGTTCCAGGACCTCGCCGTGGCGCCGGTCCTGTTCGCCATCGCGGTGCTCGGGCGCAAGGACGGGGACGCGGTGAGCGGGCTCGCCCTCGCGCTCGGCCAGGCGGCGGTGGCCGTCGCGATCATCGTGGTGGCGGGCCGGCTCGGCCTGCGCCCGCTGTTCCAGCTCGTCGCGCGCACCCGCAGCCCCGAACTGTTCATGGCCGCCTGCCTCCTCGTCATCGTGGCGACCTCCCTCGTGGCGGCGGCGAGCGGCCTGTCGATGACGCTCGGCGCCTTCGTGGCCGGGCTCCTGCTGGCCGAAACGGAGTATCGCCGGGCGATCGAGGCCACCATCGACCCGTTCAAGGGCCTGCTGCTCGGGGTGTTCTTCGTCTCCGTGGGCATGAACCTCGACCCGGCGCAGCTGCTGAGCACGCCCGCGACGATCCTCGGCCTCGCGCTCGCGGTGATCGCCCTCAAGGGCGGGGTGATCCTGGCGGTCGCGGCCGCCCTGCGCCTGCCGCGCGCCGTCGCCGTGGAGGCGGCCCTGCTGCTCGGGGCGGGGGGCGAGTTCGCGTTCGTGCTGATCGGCAGCGCCCTCACCGCCTCGCTGGTGCCGGAGGATCTGGGCCAAGCCGCCCTCATCGTCACCACGGTGACGATGGTGATGATCCCCGGCCTCGCGGCCCTGGCCCGGCGCCTCGGCCGCCGGTTCGACCGCGCGGCGAGCGCGCAGCAGAGCGCCGCCGAACCGCTGCCAGAGACGGCGCGGGGCCGGGTCATCATCGCGGGTTACGGCCGCGTCGGCCGCCTGGTCGGCGAGATGCTCGACCGCCACAAGGTCCCGTACATCGCCCTCGACATGGATGCGGCCCGGGTCGCCGAGCAGCGGCGGCAGGGCCGGCCGGTCTATTTCGGCGATTCCGCCAACACCGAATTGCTGCGCCGCTGCGGCATCGCCACCGCCCGCGCGCTCGTCGTCACGCTCGACACGCCGCGCCTCGTCGAGGCGGTGGTGGCGGCCGGCCGCGCCGAGCGGCCGGACCTCACCATCGTGGCCCGCGCCCGCGACGCCCGCCATGCCACCGCCCTCTACGACTTGGGCGTGGACGACGCGGTGCCGGAGACGATCGAGGCCTCGCTCCAGCTCTCGGAGGCGGTGCTGGTCGATGTCGGCGTGCCGATGGGGCTCGTGATCGCCTCGATCCACGAGCGCCGGGACGAGTTCCGCGCCCTCCTCAAGCGCAAGGAGGAGGCGCCCGCGCCCGAGTTCCAGGCCCGGCGCACCGTCGGCAAGGCTGGCTGACGCGTGGCGCCCCGCTTCGGTCCGCAGCAGGAGGCGGCCCTCCGGGCGGTCTCGGCGTGGCTCCGGGCCGGCGAGCCGCAGGTCTTCCGCCTGTTCGGCTTCGCGGGCACCGGCAAGACCACGCTCGCCCGGCACATCGCCGAGGACGTGGAAGGCGGCGTGCTGTTCGCCGCCTACACGGGCAAGGCGGCCGCGGTGATGCGCCAGCGCGGCTGCCCCGACGCCGCGACGATCCACAGCCTGATCTACCGCACCCGGGAGGACAAGGAGGGCGGCCCGGCCTTCACGCTCAACCGCTCGGGCGCGGTGTCGAAGGCCGCGCTCGTCGTCATCGACGAGTGCTCGATGGTCGATGCGGATCTCGGCAACGATCTCCTGTCCTTCGGCAAGCCGGTGCTGGTGCTGGGCGATCCCGCGCAGCTGCCGCCCGTGCGCGGCGGCGGGTTCTTCACCGAGGCCGAGCCGGACGTGATGCTCACCGAGATCCACCGGCAGGCCGCCGACGACCCGATCGTGCGCCTCGCCATGACGGTGCGCGAGGGGGGTCGGCTGGAGGCCGGCCGCTACGGCGCGAGCGAGGTGCTGACGCGCCGCGCGATCTCGCCCGAGACGGTGCTCGCCGCCGATCAGGTGCTGGTCGGGCTTAACCGCACGCGCCGGCTCTACAACGGCCGCATCCGGGACCTCACCGGCTACACCGACCCGATGCCGGCGGTGGGCGAGAAGCTGGTCTGCCTGCGCAACGACCGCACCAAGGGTCTGCTCAACGGCTCGACCTGGACGGTTCAGGCCCTGCGGGCGGCACCCCGGCCCGACCTCGTGCGGCTCGACGTCGTGCCGGAGGACGACCCTTCGCTGCGCCGCAGGCCTCAGGAGATCCGGGTGCTGCGCGCGGTGATCGAGGGCAGCGAGGAGCCGATTCCTCCCATCCTCAAGCGCGAGACGGACGAGTTCACCTACGGCTACGCACTGACCGTGCACAAGGCCCAGGGCTCGCAATGGGACCGCGTCGTCCTGTTCGACGAGTCCTACGCGTTCCGCGAGCACCGGGCGCGCTGGCTCTACACGGCGCTGACCCGGGCCGCGCAGGCGATCACCGTAGTAGTCTAGGAGGCCCGGCAGGCTGCTCCGAGGCCGCGACGACATGCGCGTTCCGGCCGGAAACCGGCTTGCGCCGAGCCGGGCCCGCAGGGCGTTGGCCCTATGCCGCCCTCACTCACCGGCAGCCCGCCGTCCCTCAATCTCCCGCGTCTTCCGGTCGTAGACATCCGGCGCGATCGTGAGGGCGAGCAGGCCGCCGGCGATCAAGGCGGCACGCACGCCGAGGATCTGCCATGCGTAGGTGATGGTCATCGATGTCGGTCTTCGGCTCGAAGGAAACGCAATGCGGCCTGACCGGCAAGGTGGAAGCTTACGCCCGCGACGAGGAGAAGTCCTCCGCCTTGAGCGAAGACGTCGTATCGGCCCTGCGTGATCGGGATGACGAAGGCGGCCCCGAAGACGGCGATGGCCAAAGAGTTGAACAGTGAGGCGAGCAGCTTGGCTCCCTCGCTGAACCGCTTGGCGCGGTCTTTCGGGCCGCCTTTCGGCATCGGGTGTCCGGCGGGAGCGCGCAGGCGGTGATCCGCCCCGCACGATCATATGACCTTGCGTCATGGATGTGGTCCGGCGCAACGGGCGTTGCCCCTTGCCCATGCGCCCGCTGGACGAACGCCGGGCGAACCCCCACCTACGCCGCAGCACGATGAAAGACAGCCTGCCCGGAGAGACATCCTTGGCCAACGACGAGGCGGGGGCCGCCCCCCGCATGCATGCGACGACGATCCTGATGGTGCGCAAGGGCGGCCGCGTGGTGATCGGGGGCGACGGGCAGGTCAGCCTCGGCCAGACCATCGTCAAGGGCAATGCCCGCAAGGTCCGGCGGCTGGCCAAGGGCGCGGTGATCGGGGGCTTCGCCGGCGCCACGGCCGACGCCTTCACGCTGTTCGAGCGCCTGGAGGCCAAGCTCGAACAGTATCCCGGGCAGCTCACCCGGGCCTGCGTCGAACTCACCAAGGACTGGCGCACCGACCGCTACCTGCGCCGGCTCGAAGCGATGATGCTGGTCGCCGACAAGGATGTGAGCCTGCTCCTCTCCGGGGCCGGCGACGTGCTGGAGCCGGAGGGCGGCGTGATGGCGATCGGGTCGGGCGGCAACTACGCGCTGGCCGCCGCGCGCGCGCTGGAGGAGCAGGAGCTCGACGCCGAGGCGATCGTGCGCCGCGCCATGCGGATCGCCGCCGAGATCTGCGTCTACACCAACGGCAACCTGGTGATCGAGAGCCTGGAGGCGGCCTGACCGCCGCCTGCTTCGATCCGCCCTTCAACTTCGGCCGCGAGCCCCGGCGAAACATCCCATGACGACCTTCTCCCCCCGCGAAATCGTCTCCGAACTCGACCGCTACATCGTCGGTCAGGCCGATGCCAAGCGCGCGGTCGCGATCGCGCTGCGCAACCGCTGGCGGCGCCAGCAGCTCACCGGTCCCCTGCGCGAGGAAGTGGCCCCCAAGAACATCCTGATGATCGGGCCGACCGGCTGCGGCAAGACCGAAATCTCGCGCCGCCTCGCGCGGCTGGCGGGCGCGCCGTTCCTGAAGGTGGAAGCGACCAAGTTCACCGAGGTGGGCTATGTCGGGCGCGACGTCGAGCAGATCGTGCGCGACCTCGTGGAGGTCGGCATCGGCCTCAAGCGCGAGGAGAAGCGCCGGAACGTCGAGGCGAAGGCCGAGGCGGCGGCCGAGGCGCGCATCCTCGACGCCCTCGTCGGTCCCACCGCGAGCCCGGCCACCCGCGACAGCTTCCGCCGACGGCTGCGCGCGGGCGAACTCGACGACAAGGAGGTCGAACTCGAACTCGCCGGGTCCGCCCCGGCCGGCCTGCCGATGTTCGAGATCCCGGGCATGCCCGGTGCCGCCATGGGGGCGATCAACCTCGGCGACATGCTCGGCAAGGCGCTCGGCGGCCAGCGCGGCAAGCCGCGCCGCATCACCGTGCGGGATGCCCACGCGCCGCTGCTCGCCGAGGAATCCGACAAGCTTCTCGACCAGGACAGCATCGTCCAGGAGGCGATCCGCGAGGTGCAGGACAACGGCATCGTCTTCCTCGACGAGGTCGACAAGATCTGCGCCCGCGAGGGCCGCGGCGGCGCCGACGTCTCGCGCGAGGGCGTGCAGCGCGACCTGCTGCCGCTGATCGAGGGCACCACCGTCGCGACCAAGCACGGGCCGGTGAAGACCGACCACATCCTGTTCATCGCGAGCGGCGCCTTCCACGTCTCGAAACCCTCCGATCTCCTGCCCGAATTGCAGGGCCGCCTGCCGATCCGCGTCGAGCTGAGCCCCCTCACGGTGGACGATTTCCGCCGCATCCTCACGGAGACCGAGGCGAGCCTGCTCAAGCAGGCGGTGGCGCTGATGGAGACCGAGGGGGTGAGCGTGACCTTCACGGACGATGCCGTGGACGCGCTGGCGCGCGTCGCCGTCGAGGTGAACGGCTCGGTCGAGAATATCGGGGCGCGGCGCCTGCAGACGGTGCTGGAGCGGGTGCTCGACGAGATCTCGTTCACGGCGCCGGACCGGTCGGGCGAGAGCATCACGATCGACGCCGCCTACGTGAGGTCCCGCGTCGAGAGCTTGGCGCAGAACGCGGATCTCAGCCGCTTCATCCTCTGACGGCGGCCGCCGGGCCGGGCCGGGCCGCCACGAGAAAGACCCGCCACGGCCTGAGGGCCGGGCGGGCCAGGAAGGGTCTCGGTGAAGATCCCGGCCGACACCAGCACGGCTCGGGGCCGGCGTCATCATCCATTCGAGGGATGGGCCGGCTGCCAGACCTGGCCGGGGCGCAGCGTCAGAAAGCGCTCGGGCGGCAGGCCCGCGGCCTCGATCGCTGCGGCCAGCGCCTCGACCGGCCGCTCGATCCCCTCGTTGGTGAGCCGGAACGTGCCCCAATGGTGGCCGAGCGCCTGCTCGGCCCCGATTACGCCGGCGGCGCGCACGGCCTCCTCCGGGTTCATGTGCTGCGCCTGCATGAACCAGCGCGGCTCGTAGGCGCCGATCGGCAGGGTGGCGAGGCGGATGGGGCCGAAGCGCTCGCGCACCTGCGTGAAGATCGCGCCGTCGCCGTAGCCGGTATCGCCGACATGGTAGAGGGTGCCGTGCGGCGTGGTGAGCACGAAGGCGCACCACAGCGCCATGCGCCGGTCGTTCACGCCCCGGGCCGACCAGTGGTAGGCGGGCGTGAGATGGACCGTGAGGCCATCGCCGAGATCCACCGACCCGCCCCAGTCCCGTGTCTCGACCGCTGCCGTGTCGTCGTAGGAACGGATGATCGCGTCGTTGCCGAGCGGTGCGACGAAGCGCGGCTGGTGTTCGGCCCAGAGCCGCGCCAGCGTCGGACCGTCGAGATGGTCGTAGTGGTTGTGGGTGACGAGCACCGCGTCGATCGGCGGCAGGGCCTCGAAGGCGATGCCGGGAGGCTGCGCACGCTTGGGCCCGGCAAAGCCCACCGGGCTCGCCCGCTTGGCGTAGACCGGGTCGATCAGGATGTTGCGCCCCGCCACCTGGATCAGCAGGCTCGCATGGCCGATATGGACCACCCGCAGGCCCGCCACGCGGTCGGGCGGCGCATCGGGCGGGAACGGGCTCGGCCAGCGGGCCGGCCAGTCCTCGCGCCCGCCGCCGAGCTGCCAGCGCGCCAGCTCGGCCAGGTCCTTGTCCTGGGGCTGGTTGGGCGAGAAGAAGCGGGTGCCGTCGAAATGGTCGCTGACCGGCCCGCGATAGTACGGGTTGCTGCTGCGCCGGTGAGCCGCGTAGCCGACCCCGCCCAGCGTCATCACCGTGACGGCGCTCGCGAGCTTGATGAGACCCCTGCGCTTCATCCCTCGTGCATCCGCCGCCGCATGGTTCCGGTCAAGGCGGCGGGGCCAGGGCCGAACGCCGCGGCGCGCGCGGCTTGCGCGGGTGCCGCCCGCCGATCACAGTGGGCGCGTCGTCAACAACGGAAAGGAGGTGGTCCAGTGTCTCATTGTCATCAGCCGCATGCGGCGGATCAGACCTGGATCGTCGCCTCCGGCTTCACCGCCTGAGCGCACGACGAGGTTCCGCCGAACCGCGGTTCGGCAATGGAAGGGCCGCTCCCGGCAACGGGGCGGCCCTTCGGCTGTCCGGGCAGAGGGTTTCTCAGAGGATTTTCTGGGGCGTGGCCTCAGGCCGTCCGCTCCAGCATCGCCGCCTCGGCCTCGGCGACGAGGCGACGCAGGGTAGCGTTCTCGGCTTCGAGATCGTGGATGCGCTGCAGCAGGGCCGTCACGGACGTTTCGGCCGGCGCCGCGGGTTGCGCCGGCATGCGGTCGTCCACGAAGGCCACGCCGACCCCGTCGCTGCGCCGCCAGCGCAGGGTCGCCTTGTAGACCCTGTCCTTGGCGGGAATTTCGAGGTCGAACCCATCCGGCAACGCCGCCGTCTCGGAGAGCGCCAAGCGTGCACCGGCCGTGGACAGGTCCCGGACGAGGCAATCCATGGAGGCGTTGCCGCCGTTGAAGACGATCCGTCCTTTCAGGAACGTCCTCAGACGCACTTCCTTGCGCAGATCAGACATCCCGGCCACCCACCTTCAGGACCCCATGCGTTTCCGTGCGCGGATGCTCGCACGCGGGACCTTAAGGAATGCTCGCCGCGATGCCCGAGGGTGTGATCAGCCGCGCGGCGTGTCCGCGCTCTGGAACAGATAGAAGCCGTTGAAGCGCACCGCCGTCGCGGCGGCGGCCCCGTCGAAGCCCAGGGGACGGCGCGCGCCGCCGTCGACCTTGCCGCCGAACACCCAGCGGGCGCCCGTCACGAAGGCCGGCACCGCATAATCCTCCGGCACGGCGCAGACCAGCCCGTCGAGATCCTTGCGACAGAACAGGTTGTAGCTTCGCATCGGCTCGCCTCCGCCCTGGTGGGATGTCATGGCTGTCTGCTACCCGAGGAATCGGACGAGATGATGTCAGCCTTCCCAGGAAAAAGCTACAGCATGGGGCGGGCGGTGGCAGGATTTTGCTTCGGTTCCGAAACAATCCTTCACATCCGCGTGTGAGTTCGTCCGCCATGTGCTCTGGCGCACAGAGCGGATGAGCTCAAGCGGGGGCGGCAGGATTGCTGCGATGCGGCCATGTCGGGTGTCAGATCCAGTTGCGCAGGATCTGATCGATCCGCGCCGTTTCGATCTGCTGGCCGAAGCGCTGCTGGTAGAGGGTCAGCAGGGCGTCGTGGGTCTCGTCGGAGGACGAGCACAGCCCGTCCGTCGCCAGCACGATGCGGTAGCCGCGATCGACGGCGCCGAGCACCGTGGCGAGCACGCAGACGTCGGTCTCGCCGCCCGTGATCACCAGCGTCCCGGTTCCGCGCCGCTGCAGGGCCGTCTCCAGGGCCGGATCGAGCCAGGGGGAATAGACGGTCTTGTCGATCACCTCGGCCGGGGGCGTCAGGGCCGCGAGTTCGGGCACGAGGTCGATCATCTCCGGCCCGAGCGCCTCGATCGTCATCGAGGCCCAGCGCTCGTAGTAGCGCTTCCAGCAGCCTCTCCCCTCCCCGGGCCGCTCGGCCGGGATGAAGCGGGTGAAGATCGTGCGCCCGGGATGACGCTCGGCGAGCCGCCGGACATCCGGCAGCACCCGGGCGAGCCAGGGCGTGTGCCAATCGGTCTCGCGCGCGAACAGGTTCTGCATGTCCACGCAGAGATGGACCGCACTGGCGTCGAGCGGCCCGTTGGGGAGGGCGTCGGTGTCGGCAGGCGTCGGCGTGCCCATCGGCCGGGGCTCCTTCTTGCGGGGCGCGGCGACCCCGGGGGTGCACCAACACCCGGACCGGGGCCTGTGTTGCGACCCGCCCGATGGTTGCGGATCCGTCACCGCACCGCGCCGGATTCGAGCAAGTGCCCTGACCGGCTCTTGGCCCTGTCCGCAGCCGCCCAAACGGCGGTGGCCATTCGATAAAATTGCGCGGATCGGCTTCAGCGCGGCCGAGCGGACGGTCGGCCATCCTCCTCTCAACACAAGGGGATGGCACCGATGTCGGGCGTGGCGAAGGGATTGCGGGAGTGGATCGGGCGGGGCGCGGTGGCGGTGCTGGCGGGCCTCTGCCTCTCGTCGTCGGGCGAGGCGCAGACCCTCGCGGCGCTCCCCGCCCCGACCTATGCGGCGGCGATCACCGGTCAAGCGCGGCCGATCGTGGGCTGGGTCGAGTTCTGCGCCCGCTACGCGTCCGAATGCGCGATCGACCCGTCCGAACCGGAAATCGTCACGCTCACCCCCCGGCTCTGGCAGACCATCGTCTCGGTCAACCGCACGGTGAATGCCGGGACGCGCCCGGTCACCGACCAGGAGCACTGGGGCGTGCCGGACCGCTGGGACCTCGCCGAGGACGGCTCGGGCGATTGCGAGGACTTCCAGCTGCTCAAGCGCAGGCTGCTGGCCCAGAGCGGCCTGCCGCGCCGGGCCATGCGCATGACGGTGGTGATCGACGAGAAGGGTGAGGGCCACGCCGTGCTGATGCTGCGCACCGACCGCGGCGACCTGATCCTCGACAACAAGACCTCCGCCGTGCTGCCCTGGCAGCGCACCGGCTACGTCTTCATCAAGCGCGAGGCGCAAGGAGCCGTCGGCTGGGTCTCCCTCGGCGGCGCCACAGGCCCCACCACGACCGCAAACCGGTGATAGACCGAATCACGTTGGAAAACGCGTCTCGAATTGGAACCAAAGTGCGGCAGGCGCGTTCACCCTGGTTTAAATTTTTCTGTTGAGTGGGCCGGAGCCCCGTGGCAGCCTGCGTGCAAGAACGATGCACACAGGTCGATGGGGCGATGCGGGCAGTGTTGGACGGCCTTGGCCGGGCGGGTCACGTCGATCGCCAGGGCCTCTTCTCGCGGTGCGCGCGCGGCGCGCAGCTCTGCCTCGTCGGGGCGACGCTGCTGATCGGCGGGGCCACCTCGCAGGCCCAGACCCAGACCCTCGCCGCCCTTCCCGATGCCAGCGCCGCAATCGAGCGCGGCGGCAGCGCCAAGCCGGTGAGCGCCTGGGTCGAGTTCTGCAGCCGCTACGCCGCCGAATGCGCCGTCGACACCGCCGAGCCCGCCGTGGTGCCGATGACGCCGGCCCTGCTGCGCACCCTCCAGGCGGTGAACCGACGGGTCAATTCCCGCATCAAGCCGATCATCGATCAGGCCCATTGGGGCGTGGTCGACCGCTGGGACTTCCCGGATGACGGCTTCGGCGATTGCGAGGATTACCAGCTCCTCAAGCGCCGCATGCTGGTGGAGCGGGGCCTGCCCCGCCGGGCGCTGCGCATGACCGTGGTGATCGACGAGATCGGCGAGGGCCACGCGGTGCTGATGGTGCGCACCGACCGGGGCGACTACATCCTCGACAACAAGACCACCGCGATCCTGCCCTGGCAGCGCACCGGCTACACCTACGTGAAGCGCGAGGGGCAGGACGGCTCGGCCTGGGTCGCGCTCAACGGCGTCGCCTCTCCGGTCACTACCGCCAACCGCTGAGCGGCACGGTCAGGCGCCCGCAACCAAGTGGGCGAGATCGAGGACGAGGCGGCCCGAGACGAGACTCCAGCCGCAGGCGATCATCGTCGCCAGCATCACGAACGGGACGGGCCGTCCCTCGATGCGCCGGCCCCGCACCGTGTTGCGCAGGATGATGAAGGGCGCGCCGAAGGCCAGGACGGGGAGCGCCGCGAGCGCCGGAAGGCCCCCGCCCTGCAACAGCCCGAAGCTGGCGCGCCGCGCCGTCAGGACCTCGAAGCCGGTCGCGAGCAGCCCCGCGAAGGCCAGTCCCAGCACGAGGGTCTGAAGGTTCTCCAGGGCCATGGGCGAGAGGGCCATCGTCAACTCCGTCGCATCCGCCTCGACGGGGCCACTCTGCCGGATGCGTAACGTCCTGTTATGGTTAACCTTTCGTTATCCACAGGCGTGTCGTCCGAGTCCCCCGCCGGGACGCGTCCGGCGTGAACCGGCCCGCCCCGGCCGGATGTCCCGCCCGGCCCGGACTGATTCGCGTCGGCGGCGCTTTCCGGTAAGCGGACATTAAGCCTCCGGGCCGATCGTTCTCCTCGCGCCGCGCTCGCGGCGCGGGGTCGGAGGGCGGAGCCATGGGGCCTGGAGCAGGCATCCCGGCGGCCAGGGCGAGGCGGCTTCCCGCGCCGCGCCAGGTGCCGCTCGATCGCAGCATCGCGCTCGCCGGCCTCGTCGGCCTCGTCGGCGCGCTGGCCAGCACCGGACTTCTCGCCGCGTGGCTGATCCGCCCGCCCGCGACGGACGCGACCCTGATCCGGCCCGGACCCACGGGGCGCGCGGTCGCGCTGCCGGCCGCCTGGGTCGTCGGGCCGTTCGGGTCCGCCTCGCCCGACCGGCTCGACGTGATGATCCCCTGGGGCGCCCTGACCGGGGGCGAGGGCGCGGACAAGCTGCACGTCACGGTGACCCGCTCGCCCGAGACCGAGGCACCGCTCAGCCCGGCCCGGCGCTATGCCCGGTTCCTCACCGTGGAGGTCCAGCCGCTGCCGGACGAGGGCTTGGTGCGGCGGCGCTTCAAGGCCGGTTCGCCGTTCGAGGGCGAGGACCTCTACCTCGCCGAGGCGGATGGCAGCCGCTTCGCGGCGCGCTGCGCCACCGCCGCGCAGGCCGACCCCGGCACCGCCTGCCTCAGCGAGGTGCGGGTCGGGGACCTGTCGCTGCGCCTGCGCTTCGCGGCCGAGCGCCTGCCCGCATGGCGCGGCCTGTTGCGCGCCCTGGAGCAGCTCTTCGCCGCCGCCCCGCCCGAAGGCTGAGGCGATCAAGCCGCCGCGGCTTACTCGTCCAAGTCGGTGTCGAGGATCGCCATCGAGAAGTTGTACGAGCGGTCGCCGTCCTCGTCATCGACGGACAGCACGCCGATGAATTCCTCGCCGAGATAGACTTCGGCCGAATCGGTCTTCTTGGGGCGGCCGACGAGCCGGAGGGAGTGGTTCGCGAACTTGCGGCGAAGGTAGCCTTCCACCTTCGTCATTTCGGACTTGTTCACGCGGGCCTCTTCGCGGTTGGAGCCGAGGGATGCGGCCCAGGCAGAACGGCCTGCCGGCCACGCTGCTCGGGCGCGCCTGCATCATCGCCGCCGAGCCGGTGACCGCGTCGACGCATGATGCTGGGCCGCCCGGCCCCGCATGTCGTGCGGGGCGTCGCAGGGCGGCCGGGGCGAGGAACCCCGCCTTGCCACGGCGGACCGGCCGGGGCAAGCGCGCCGGACGTCGAGCGCCGCTCAGATCCCGTCCATCATGTGCACGAACTGATCCATCTGCACGGACTGGTCCATGGTGCGGGCCGGATCGCTGCAGCCGGCCGAGCCCACCACCCGGGCCGGCACGCCGACCACGGTCGTGCAGGGCGGCACCGCCTGCAGCACCACGGAGCCGGCCGCGACCCGGGCGCAGGCCCCGACCTCGATGTTGCCGAGGATCTTGGCGCCCGCGCCGATCATCACACCGTGCCGGATCTTGGGATGGCGATCGCCGCCGTGCTTGCCGGTGCCCCCGAGGGTGACGTCGTGGAGCATCGACACCTCGTCCTCGATCACCGCGGTCGAGCCCACCACGAGCCCCGTGGCGTGGTCGAGGAAGATGCCCCGCCCGATCTGGGCGGCCGGGTGAATGTCGGTCTGGAACACCTCCGAGGCGCGGCTCTGGAGGTAGAGCGCGAGGTCGCGCCGGCCGCGGCTCCACAGCCAGTGGCTCAGGCGGTGCGCCTGGATGGCGTGGAAGCCCTTGAAGTAGAGCATCGGCTCCAGCGCCCGGGTGGTGGCCGGGTCGCGGTCGACCACCGCGCTGATGTCGGCCCGGAACGCCTGCCCGATGCGGGGATCCTCCGCCACCGCCTCGGCGAAGCTCTGGGCGATCAGGTCCGCCGAGAGCGAGGCGTGCCCGAGGCGGGCGGCCACGCGGTGCGAGACGGCGGATTCGAGCGAGCCGTGGTTGAGCACCGTCGCGACGATGAACGAGGCGAGGCGCGGCTCGTCGCGCACCACGACCTCGGCCTCCTGGCGCAGGCGCCGCCAGACCGGATCGACGACGCCGGCGACCGCATCCGGCCGGCTGCTGTGGGTGGCGGAGGGTGAGGACACGGCTCTTCTCCTCGGCGGGGCGGAGACGGGGGCGTTCTTCTCGCGCCCGAGGCATACCCGAACGCGAATCCTCCCGATAGCCTGGGGAGACCGGACCGATCCATCAAGGTCCCGGACGGTTCGCCGACGAGGACGTGCCATGCGTCGGCGTCGGGCTTATCCCGCTCACGTGCCGTTCCGCCTCTCCAGCCCGAGCCGCCATGCCGGACCCTTACGCCCCGCGCCTCGTCTCCACCGGTCGCACGCTGACCGTGCGGGGCCTCTCCCTGCACGTGCGGTGCTGGGGCCCGCCCGAGGCCCCTCCCCTCGTGCTGCTGCACGGCAGCCGCGATGCCTCCGCGACCTTCCAGTTCGTGGTCGATGCGCTGGCCGGCCCCTGGCGGGTGCTTGCGCCCGACTGGCGCGGCCACGGGTTGAGCGATCGGGCGCCCGGCGGCTACTGGTGGCAGGACTACCTCGCCGATCTCGACGCGCTCCTCGATGCGCTGGTGCCGGACGCGCCCGTGCGCCTCGTCGGGCACAGCCTCGGCGGCAACATGGCGCTCCTCTACGCGGGCCTGCGGCCCGAGCGCGTGGCGCGCCTCGTCTCCCTCGACGGATTCGGGCTGCCCGAGCGGCGGGCCGAGGAGGCGCCGGCCCATCTGGCGCGCTGGCTCGACGCCGCCCGCCGCCAGGCGGCTCCGGTGGTCTATCCGAGCCTTCCCGCCCTGGCGGCGCGCCTCGCGGCCGCCAATCCGCGGCTCGGCACCCCGCGCGCCCTCTTCCTGGCCGGGCATCTCGGCCGCCGGATGCCGGAGGGCGGCTGGACCTGGGCCTTCGATCCGGCCCACCGCCGGCCCTTCGCCACGCTGTACCGCTTCGCCGAGGCCGCCGCCTGCTGGCGCCGCGTGCGGGCGCCGACGCTCTTCCTCGCCTCGGGCGTTCCCTTCCCGCCCGCGCTCGCCGACGAGCCCGGCGGCGTGGAGGCCCGCATCGCCCTGGTGCCGGGCGCGGTGTGCGAGCGACTGGCCGGCACCGGCCACAACCTTCACCACGACGCCCCGGAGGCGGTCGCCCGCCGGCTCGACGGCTTCCTGGCCTGATCGCGCCCGGGAACCGTGATGGCGCGGCCGGAGCGCGCCTCAGCGCGCCTGCCGCAGGCGCAGGGTCTCCTCCACCAGCGCGGTGAGCTTGGCGGCCGTCTCGGCCACCGAGATGCCGGCGGTGTCGATCACCGCGCGGGCCCGTGCGTAGAGCGGCTCGCGGCTCAGCAGCACGGCGCGCAGTTCGCGCAGCGCGTTGTCGTTGTTCGGCAGGCGGGCCGGGGCGGCGCCCTGGGCGGTCTGCTCGCGCACGCGGCGCATGTGCTCCTCGGGGCGGGCCTTCAGCCAGACCGTGAAGAAGCTGGAGAGCAGGAGGTCGAAGGTCAGGGGTTCGGCGACGATGCCGCCGCTCGTGGCCAGCACCATCGGCCCCGTCTCCTCCGCCAGACGGCGCAACGCCGCCTGTTCGAGCCGGCGGTAGCCGTCCTGCCCGTAGATGGCGAAGATCTCGGAGACCAGCAGGCCGTTCTCGCGCTCGATCTCGCGGTTCAGCTCGACGAAGCGCCAGCCGAGCCGTTCGGCCAGGATCCGCCCGAGGGTCGACTTGCCGGCGCCCCGCAGGCCGATCAGGGCCACCCGCCGGGGGATCTCCGCGTCGTCCCCGTGCCCGGCGCCCACCAGGATGCGCTTGGCCTCCGCCACCTGCTCGGGGCTGGCGGTGGCGAGGAGGTCGCGCATCACCGGCCATTCGGGCGGGCTCTCGACGGCGGCGATCAGGTCCTCCAGCCGCACGCCCATCGCGTTGGCCACCCGGCGCAGCAGGATGATCGAGACGTTGCCCTGGCCGCCCTCCAGCTGCGCGATGTAGCGCTCGGACAGGCCGGAGGTCTGCGACAGCACCTTGCGGGACATCGCCCGCACGGCCCGCATGGTGCGCACCCGCTGCCCGAGGTCCGACAGGAAGCGGCCCTCCGCCTCCACCGGGTCGGCCGGGGCGCCGCTCATCGCGGCCTCGTCCGGGCCGGGCGCGGCGGCGTCGCGCTTCCCGCCACGGGAGGACGTGCGGGCGGCGTGGAGGGAAGAGCCGAGGGGCATCGCATCGCACAACGTCGTTGGGGTGGGGCCGGTGCCCCGGTACGGGGGCAACCCCCGATCCGGCCGGAGGATCTGCTTACCCCATACCATGACGGCTGACGATGGGTCGTGTTGCACTGCACATCGAGAAAAATGCCGGCGAGTCACCGGCAAAGCCCCACATCCGCGATGGGACCGGCGCCCTCTGCACCGGTTCCCACGCCGTCAGGCTGCGCTCACGCCACCCGCTCAACGGCCAGCGCGACGCCCTGCCCGACCCCGACGCACATCGTGGCGAGGCCGAGACGCCCGCCCCGGCGCGCGAGTTCGAGGCTGACCGCCCCGGCGATGCGCGCCCCCGACATGCCGAGCGGGTGGCCGAGCGCGATCGCCCCCCCGTGCGGGTTCACGTGCGCGGCATCGTCCGGCAGGCCGAGGCCGCGCAGGCAGGCGAGCGATTGCGACGCGAAGGCCTCGTTGAGCTCGATCGCGTCGAAGTCGGACGGCCTCACCCCGAGGCGGGCGCAGAGCTTCTCGACGGCCGGCACCGGCCCGATCCCCATCACGCGGGGCGGCACGCCCGCGGAGGCGAGGCCGAGGACGCGCGCGAGGGGCTTGAGGCCGTGGCGCGCCGCCGCGGCCTCGCTCGCCAGCACCAGGGCGGCGGCGCCGTCGTTGACGCCCGAGGCGTTGCCTGCCGTCACCGTGCCGTCCCGGCGCACGAAGGGCTTCAGCTTGGCCAGGCCCTCGGCCGTGGTCTCGGGGCGGGGATGCTCGTCGCGCTCCACCCGCACGTGGCCGCCCTTGCGGTCCGGGATGTCCACGGGGGTGATCTCGCCCGCGAAGGTGCCGTCCTGCTGCGCGCGGCCGGCGCGCTGCTGCGAGCGCAGCGCGAAGGCGTCCTGGTCGGCCCGGCCGACCTGATAATCCTCCGCCACGTTCTCGGCGGTCTCGGGCATCGAATCGACGCCGTACTGGTGCTTGAGCACCGGGTTGATGAAGCGCCAGCCGATCGTGGTGTCGTGGATCTCGGCCGAGCGCTGCCACGCCCCTTCGCTCTTGCCCATCACGAAGGGCGCGCGGGTCATCGATTCGACCCCGCCCGCGAGCGCGAGCGCGATGTCGCCCGACCGGATCGCCCGGGCGGCGGCCCCCACCGCGTCGAGGCCCGAGGCGCAGAGCCGGTTCAGGGTCACGCCCGGCACGGTCTCGGGCAGTCCCGCGAGCAGCAGGCTCATGCGGGCGACGTTGCGGTTGTCCTCGCCCGCCTGGTTGGCGCAGCCGAGAAAGACCTCCTCGACGCCCTCCTTGAGGGAGGGATGGCGGTGGAGCAGCGTGCCGAGGGGGATCGCCGCGAGATCGTCGGCCCGCACCGAGGCCAGCGCCCCGCCGTAGCGGCCGATCGGCGTGCGCACGTAGTCACAGATGAAGACGTCCCGCGTCTCGCCCATCACCGCCTCCCGGATACCGGTCCGCCGCGCTTTCGAAAACGCGGTACGCCCGCCCGTATAGCGGGGATGGGCCAGGAACGGAAAGGGGTGGGACGCCCGGCTCGCGGGCCGGGTACGGCGCGGTCACCGATCCGGGGATCGCTCCGGCGGCCGGTGATGCGGGAGAGGTGAGCGGGGCCGCGGTGCCCGACCCGCCTGATCAGGGATTGGCGGCAGGCTGGATCGGAGCCGCCGCGGCGGTCATCGGCAGCGCGAGGGCGGGCTTCTTCGCGGCGAAGCGCCGGAACTCGGCCGGGCGGCGCGGCGGCAGCGGCACGGAGACGTGGGCTTCCTCGGCGGCTGCGGCCGGTTCGGCCGAGGCGACGGCGGTGGCGGCCGCGGGAGCGGCAGCCGGAGGAGCCGCGGGAGCGGCGGCGGAAGGGGCCGTGGGTGCCGCCGGCGCCGGCGGCGTTCCGCCCTTGAGCCCGTAGGTCGGGAACGGCAGCCCGGCCACGGCGGAGCCGCCCGCATAGGCCAGGGCGGTGGGCGGCAGGGTCGGGCGCTGCGGCGGCAGGGGCGTGGCGACGGGGGCGGCCACGGGCGTCGCCTGGGTGGCCGGGGCCGCGGCGGGTGCGGTCTGGGCGGCCGCTCCCTGAGCCGCCGGCATCTGGACGGCCTGGACCGGGACCGATTGCGCCGGGCTCGTCTGCGGTTGGGCGCCCTGGGGCTGCACGGCGTTCGAGAGTGCGGCGACGGAGGGGTCGGCCGAGGCGGTGACGACGGTGGCGGGCGCCCGGCCGCCGCCGAAGACCTTGCCGAAGAACTGTCCGATCGGGTTGACGGGCGCGGGCGGCGGGGCTGCCGGCGCCTCCAGCTCCGCCACGTCGGTGCGGATGCCGGCCCGCTTGGCCGCGTAGTAGTAGCCGCGGGCGTAGTAGCTGTAGGCCTGGGCCTCGTTCCCCCGGGCAGTCTTGTAGGCGCCCGCCAGATAGGCGACGCCGTAGGTGAGGTTCACCTTGGCATCGAGCAGGCCCGCGGCCGAGCCGCCGTAGCCGAGCCCGCGCGCCGTGGCGTGCTTGATCTGCATCAGCCCCATGGCGCCGCCGCGCCCGACCGCGCGCGGGTTGTAGCCGCTCTCGCGCTTCACCACCCGGTGCACGAAGCTGGCCGGCACGCCGCTCGCCCGGGCCTGCTCCTCGATCAGGGCGTCGATGCTGTCGCGGGCCGGGCTCTGGGACAGGGCCGGAAGCGGCGCCGCGATCGCGAGGACGGCGAGGAGGAGGCGCTGGCGCATGCACGAATCCGGGGCTGGGAGGCAGGTGCGGAATCGCACACCGCGGGCGGTCCCTCCTGCTCCGGTTCAAATGCGGCAGGAAAGAGACTTGGCCGTTCTCTCCCGGTTGAGACCGGACTCAACTTGACCGTTTCGGGCCGGCCTGTGGCGGGGCGGGCACAGGTCCCGTCATCCACAGGCCGGCAGGGCTTTCGCAGCTGCGAAGGGCGCGCAAGACTTGTGATCTGTTAAGGATTTACTCTGCTCGGCTCTGCGCCAGCCACGCGCCCGAGAAACTGAACACGGTCTCGCCGTGCTGGTTCACGCCGGTGCTGGCGTGGCTGACGACCCCCCAGCCGGGGCGCGAGCGCGAGGGACGCGCCTCGGTCAGCGTCAGCGCGTAGCGGATGGTGTCGCCGACATAGACGGGCTTGAGCCATCTGAGGTCGCGGAAGCCCGGCGACGGCCCGCTCGCCGGGATGGTGGCGCCGCTCGCCAGAGCCTCCGCCCGGCCCCGGTCGCGGGCCGCCACCATGCGGTTCATCCAGGCCGCGGCGGTGTGCCAGCCGGAGGCGCACAGGCCGCCGAAATGGGAGGCGCGCGCCGCCGCCTCGTCGATGTGGAAGGGCTGCGGGTCGAAGGCGCGCGCGAAGGCCAGCACCTCCTCGCGCTCGAAGCGGTAGGGCCCGAGGTCGTAGGTCGTCCCGACCGGCAGATCCTCGATGAAGCCCGCCGGGAAGCTGCCGCCCGGGTCGGACAGATCCGGCTCCGGGGCCGGCCGGTCCGGCAGGACCCGCGGCGGCAGGGGGGCGGCCCCGCGCCGGCCGAACATCACCCAGAACTCCTGGGTCATGACGCGCTCGCCGCCGCCTTCGAGGAGGTCGAGCTGGAAGCGCACGAAGCCGCGGTCCGGCTTCGAGGCGGAGGGGCGGCTCTCGCGCACGGCGATGCGCATCGACAGGGCGTCGCCCGGGCGCACGGGACGCAGCCAGCGCACCGCGTCGATCCCCGGCGAGCCCATCGAACTCGCCCGCAGCATGAAGGTGTCGGCCATGAGCCGCATGCCGATGGCGCAGCTGTGCCAGCCCGACGCGATCAGCCCGCCGACCACGCTCGCCCGGCCCGCCTCCTCGTCGAGGTGGAAGGGCTGGGGATCGTAGGCGCGGGCGAAGGCGACGATGTCCTCGCGCGTCACCGTGACCGGCCCGCCCGTGAGGGTGACGCCGGGGGCGAGATCCTCGAAGTGGTAGCTCTGCATGAAGGCCGGCCCGCGGCAGGGGATGGGACCGGCACGGCTAGCACCGGCGGCGGCAGGGAGCCAGGGGGCCCGCGTCGGGCTCAGGCGAAGGCGCCCGCCGCCTTGTGGGCCTGCCGGATCGGCTCGGGCAGCCGGAACTTCGGCGCGCAGGCGAGCACCAGCGCCACTGCGGTCGGGATGTCGGCGAGGTGGCCGGGCGAGATGAAGAGCGGGTGCGTGCCGGCCCGCGTGCGCACCACCGCGCCGATGGTCTCGGCCCGGTCGACCAGGGGCACGTGGGCGCCCTTCTCCTCGGGCAGGGGCGCGTTGCGGCCCACCAGCCGGGTCTTGCCGCAGCCGATGGTCGGGCGCTCCAGCCACAGGCCCATGTGGCAGGCGATGCCGATCCGCCGCGGATGCGCGGTGCCCATGCCGTCGAACAGGAAGACGTCGGGCTCGGCCGCGAGGCGCCCGAAGGCTTCCTCCAGCACCGGCCCCTCGCGGAAGCTGAGCAGGCCCGGGATGTAGGGGAACGGCGTCGGGCGCTCCGCCGTCACGGTCTCGACCACCCGGAAATCGGGAAAGGTCGAGACCACGATGGCGGCCTGCGAGCGCCCCTCCTTCACGCTCACGTCGACGCCCGCGACGAGCCGCACGGCCGCAAGGTCGATCGGCCGGTCGGTGACGAGGTCGGCGGCGAGCCGCTTCTGCAGCGCCACCGCCTCGCCCGGGGTCACGTCCCAGGCGTGACGCGGGTGGAGCCGCATCAGTTGGCGAAGCGGAAGTGCAGCACGTCGCCGTCCTGCACCACGTACTCCTTGCCCTCCAGCCGCAGCCGGCCCGCCTCGCGCGCCCCGGCCTCGCCCTTGAGCGCGGTGTAGTCGGAGAACGCGATGGTCTCGGCCCGGATGAAGCCCTTCTCGAAGTCCGAGTGGATCACGCCCGCGGCCCCGGGCGCCCGCGTGCCCTTGGTGATGGTCCAGGCCCGGGCCTCCTTCGGCCCCGCCGTGAAGTAGGTGATGAGGCCGAGCAGGTCGTAGCCCGCCCGGATCACCCGGTTGAGGCCGGGCTCGGTGAGGCCCACCGCCTCCAGGTACTCGGCCTGCTCGGCCGGCGGCAGCACCGCGATCTCGCTCTCGATCTTGGCCGAGACCACGACGGCCTTGGCGCCCTCCTCGGCCGCGCGGGCGAAGACCGCCTGCGAATGGGCGTTGCCGGCCTCCGCCGATCCCTCCTCCACGTTGCAGACGTAGAGGACGGGCTTGGCCGTCATCAGGCCGAGCTGGGAGAACAGCCGCTCCTCCTCGGGCTTGCGGGCGACGAGGCGGGCGGGCTTGCCCTCGCGCAGGAGCGGCAGGGCGCGCTGCACGAGGTCGAGGGTCTCCTTGGCCTCCTTGTCGGCGCCCTTGGCCTTCTTCTCCAGCGCGGTGACGCGCTTCTCCAGGCTGTCGAGGTCGGCGAGCATCAGCTCGGTCTCGATCGTCTCGATGTCGGCGATCGGATCGACCTTGCCCTCGACGTGGGTGACGTCCCCGTCCTCGAAGCAGCGCACCACGTGCGCGATGGCGTCGACCTCGCGGATGTTGGCCAGGAACTGGTTGCCGAGCCCTTCCCCCTTCGAGGCGCCGCGCACGAGGCCGGCGATGTCCACGAAGGTGAGCCGCGTCGGCACGATCTCCTTCGAGCCCGCGATCGCCGCGAGGTCATCGAGGCGGGGGTCCGGCACCGCCACCTCGCCGACATTCGGCTCGATGGTGCAGAACGGATAATTCGCCGCCTGCGCGGCGGCGGTCTGCGTCAGCGCGTTGAAGAGCGTCGACTTGCCGACGTTCGGCAGGCCGACGATGCCGCATTTGAAGCCCATGTCGAAGTATTCCGTCAGGTGAGCCCGAGCGTCGTCAGGGCGGAGGGTGTGAACGGATTGACGATCCGGATCTGCTCGATGATCTGGCCGTCGTTCATGTCTTCGGACACGAAGAATCGATAACCCGCCTGCACGGCGGAGGCGAGCGCGACGCTATCCCACCACCACAGGGTGTGACGTCGTTCAAGCGAGACTGCGATCGCGTGAGTCCGCACATCGACCGGTGCCGTACACGACCGGACAGACGTCTGAAGATACCGGTAGGCTTCGGCTGCCGTCAGAAATTTTCGTTTCAACGCCAGTATCAGATAGCATTCGTTCAGCACCTGCGGGCTGATCACCAAGCGCATCTGGGCAACGGACTCACGGATGATGACTGTGCTTGTCCGACTCTTCGCCCGGTTGTTCGGATCCATCGCGTAGATCAGAAGATTCGAGTCGGCGAAGATGAGGCCGGTCATACAATTCCTCGCGGGACGGCAGCGATGCGGAAATGCCCGGCCAGCCGATACCGTTGAAGTATTCATCGAGGGCGGCGAGCTGTGCCTGCACCTCCCGCTGCTGCTTCTCGGCCAGAACCTTGCCGACGAGGTCCGACACGGTCGCCCCGCTCAGCGCCGCCTCATGCTGCGCCCATGCCAGCAGGCCATCGTCCAGGGTCAGGGTGACGTGCGCCATGATGAGGACTTTCCAGGATTCCGGATCGATATCGGAGCGACCTCGGACCGTGTCAATCATGCCTCCGCCTTCCGGCCGGGCGGCTTCACCTCGTCCCAGCCCCGCCCCTGCATGGCGAGGTGGATCTTGTTCTGGAAGCTCGCATCCTCGCCCGCGGCGAGCACGCCGGCATGGTCGGCCACCGCGTCGCAGAGATCGTCCACCCAGGGTCGCTCCGCCTTGGCGAAGTCGTTGAGCACGTAGGCGTGCACCAGCGCCTTGTCGCCCGGATGGCCGATGCCGAGCCGCACGCGCCAGTATTCGTTGCCGCAGAGCGCGGTGATCGAGCGCAGACCGTTATGGCCGGCATTGCCGCCGCCGCGCTTCACCCGGAGCTTGGCCGGCGCGAGGTCGAGTTCGTCGTGGAAGACCACCACGTCGTCGAGCGCGACCTTGTAGAAGCGCTGCGCCTCCGCCACCGCCCGGCCGGACTCGTTCATGTAGGTCTCGGGCTTGAGCAGCAGCACCCGCTCGGTTCCGAGCACGGCCTCGCTCGCCTCGCCCTGGAACTTGCGGCGCCAGGGGGCGGCGCGGTGGCGCCGCGCGATCGCATCGAGCGCCATGAAGCCGATGTTGTGCCGGTTGCCCGCATAGCGGGAGCCGGGATTGCCGAGGCCGACGAACAGCCGCATGGCGCGAGGGCTCCGCGAACGGCGAAACGCCCCGGCACGGGGCCGGGGCGTTCCGGATGAAGAATGGGAGGGGCGAGAGGCCTCAGCCCTCGTCGTCCTTGGCGGCCTCCTCGGCGGCTTCCGCCGCGGATTCGGCCCGGGCGGCCTCGGCCACCGCGGCCTCCTCGGCCTCGACCTCGGCGCCGAGCACCGTCGGCGGCACGATCGTGGCGACCGTCTCGCCCGCGTCGATCGCGAGTTCCGCGCCGGCCGGAAGGGTCAGGTCGGAGACGTGCACCGTGTCGCCGATGTCCTTGCCGGTGAGGTCGACGTTGATCGCGTCGGGGATCGATTCCGGCGCGACCACGAGCGGCAGCGTGTGGAGCACGATGTTGAGCGTGCCGTCCTTCTGCTTCAGGCCCGGCGCCGCGTCCTCGTTGACGAAGTGCACCGGCACCTCGACCTCGATCGTCTGGCCGGCGGTCACGCGCAGGAAGTCGACGTGCAGCGGGAGATCCTTGACCGGGTCGAGCTGGTAGTCGCGCGGGATCGCCCGGACCTTGCGGCCATCGACCTGGATCTCGAACACGGTCGACTTGAAGCCGCCGCCGTAGATGAGCTGGTTGGTCTGGTTGGCGTCGAGCGAGATCGACTGCGGCGACTGGCCGCCGCCGTAGATGACGGCGGGCACCCGGCCCTGGCGACGAACGGCCCGGGCGGCCCCCTTGCCGACCCGGTCGCGTGCCACGGCCTCAAGCGGCTTCACGGCGCTCATGGCGTGATCCTTCAGGATTGTGGTGATGTGGCTCAAACGCCGAAGGCCGCCCCGATCGAGAGCGGCCTTGTGAACCGACGTCGCCGCGCCCCGGCCTCCAAGGGTGTCCGGCGGGCGCGGCCGGGCTTATAGCGGTGGCGCCTGCCCCTGGCAAGCCGGGCGCGGCCCGCGGGATCGGGAGCATTCGCGGCGATCCGGCAAGGCGCCCGCAACCACGCGCCGCGATCACGCGCGCCGCAGGCCGTGACGTGAGGGATCGTTAAGGGGGAACCGGCGCATCGTCGCGGACGAACAGGAGTGTCGCGATGACCCGCCCGCTGCACTGGGCCCTCGGCGTTCTGGGTGTGACGGTCGTCCTCGGGGGCGGCACGATCGAGCGCGCCGCGCAGTTCTTCGGCCGGACCCCGGCCCCGGCCGCCGCGGCGGCCGGCGAGCCGGGAGCCGGAAGCGTGCTCACCGTCACGCTGCACCAGGATCTGGCCGGCCATTACACGGTGCATCCCCTCGTCGAGGGGCGCCGGGTGCGGATGATGGTCGATACGGGCGCCACGCTGTGCGCCTTCACGCAGGACGATGCCGAGCGCGCCGGCATCCGCCTCGACCCGCGGGATTTCACCAAGCCGATGGGCACCGCGAACGGCATCGTCCGCGGCGCCGCGGTGCGGATCGCCGAGATGCAGGTCGGCGGCATCACGGTGCGCAACGTCGAGGCCGTGGTGCTGCCGCGGGGCCGGCTCGGGACGAGCCTGCTCGGGATGTCCTTCCTGCGCCGCCTGCGCGGCTTCGATGTCGAGGCGGGCCGCCTCACCTTACGGGGCTGAGCGGGGGCTGCGGGACATCTCGATCGCCCGCGCTGTTCACACCTGAGTCCCGTCACCGGACCCGTTGCGGGTTGACTCCGCGCGCCAGCGGGGCTGCTATAAGAACAAACAGGGAACATGAACCGTGCAGCCGCCCGTCGCCCTCTCCGCCCTGCGTCGCGCCGTCATGGCCCTGGAGCCCGGCATCGCGAGCGCCGCGGGCCGGCCGTTCGAGACCGGCCGGCCCGACCTCGACGCGTGGCTCGGCGGCGGCCTGGCCCGCGGCGTCCTGCACGAGGTCCATGCCGGTCACGCGCGCCATCCCGCCGCCGCGACCGGGTTCGGCCTGGGCGTGGCGCTGCGGGCCGCGGGCGGGCGGCCGCTCGTCTGGGTCCGGCAGGATCCGGTCGAGGCGCGGGTGGGAGGGCTCTACGGCGACGGGCTCGCAGCCTTCGGGCTCGATCCGTCCCGTCTCGTCGTCGTGCGGGCGCGCGATCCGACCGGAGCCTTGCGGGCCGTGGACGAGGCCGCCCGCTGCTCGGGTCTCGGCGCCGCCCTCGTCGAGATGGGGGGAGCCCCGGGAATCCTCGATCTCAAGGCGAGCCGGCGGCTGACGCTTTCCGCGCGCGCCTCGGGGGTGACGCTCGTCATGATCCGGCTCGACGCCAGCGCCTGTCCGAGCGCGGCGACGACCCGCTGGAGCGTCGCGGCCGTGACCTCGTCGCCCGTCGAGGCGAAGGCGCCCGGCCGGCCCGCCTTCGCCGCCACCCTGCTGCGTCACCGGGCGGGCCGCCCCTCCCGCACCTGGCACCTGGAATGGGACCGTGACAGCCTGCGCTTCTCAAGCCCCGTCGCAGAGCCCGCCGCAGCCGCGCCGCTACCTCGCGCTGTGGTTTCCGTTCCTGTCGGCGGAGCGGGTCCGGCCGAGGCAGGACGGCGGCGCGCAGGCTGAACCGCACGGGCTCGTGGCGCAGGTCGGGGGCGCCCTGAGGCTCGCGGCGGTCGGCCGGGAGGCGATGGCCCTCGGCCTCAGGCCGGGCCAGACGCTGGCCGACGCCCGCGCCCGCATCCCCCACCTCGTGGTCGAGGACCACGATCCCGCGGCGGATGCGGCGCTGCTCCATCGCATGGCCGGGGCCTGCGATCGCTGGACCCCCCTCGTCGCCCTCGATCCGCCGGACGGGCTCATCCTCGACGTGACCGGTTGCGCCCATCTGGTCGGCGGCGAGGCGGAATTGCGGGCGCAGAGCCTGCGCCGCTTCCGCCACGCCGGCTTCTCCGTCTGCGCCACCATCGCGGGCACGCCCGATGCCGCCCGCGCGTTGGCCCGGTTCGGCCGCGCCGGAACGGTGCCGCCCGGGGGCGAGGCTGAGGCCGTCCGCGCCCTGCCCGTCGCGGCGCTCGGGCTGGAGCAGGACACGCGCGCCGCGCTCGCCCTCGCCGGCCTGAAGCGCCTCGGCGACCTCGCCGGCCTGCCGAGCCGTCCTCTGGCGGCCCGGTTCGGCGAGGAGCCGGGACGGCGGCTGCGCCGGGTGCAGGGGCTGGAGGATCGCCGCATCACGCCGCTGCGGCCGCGTCCCGCCTGCTGGGCCGACGAGGTCTTCGCCGATCCCGTCGCCCACCGGCCCGCCATCGCGGCGGCGCTGCAGCGGCTGGCGGGCCGGGTCGCGGACCGGCTCGAGGCCGAGGGCCGGGGCGGGCGCGCCTTCGAGGCGAGCTTCTTCCGCAGCGACGGGGCGGTGCGGCGGATCGGCATCCGCACCGGCCGGCCGCAACGCGACCCCGACACGATCCTGCGTCTCCTGCGCGAGCGGCTCGACGCCCTCGCCGACCCCCTCGATCCCGGCTTCGGCTTCGACCGCGTCCGGCTCGCCGTTGCGGCCGCCGAGCCGCTGGAGCCGCGTCAGCCGCGCCTCGACGGGGAAGCGGACCACGAGGACGCCGTCTCCGATCTCGTCGACCGGCTGGTGGCCCGCCTGGGCGCGGCCCGCGTGCTCCGCTTCGTCGCGGCCGACACGCACGACCCCCTGCGCAGTTCGCGCCTCGTGCCGGCGGCGGAGCCCGGCGCGTCCTCCGCCCCCTGGCCGGTCCCGGAGCCGAGCGAGCCTCCGGCGCGGCCGCTGCACCTGTTCGATCCGCCCCAGGCCGTGGAGGCGCTCGCCGAGGTGCCGGACGGGCCGCCCCTGCGCTTCCGCTGGCAGGGCGTCCTGCACACGATCGTCCATGCCGAGGGGCCCGAGCGCATCGCGCCCGAATGGTGGCGCGACCCCGATGCGCCGACGCGGGACTATTACCGGGTCGAGGATGCGCAGGGGGGCCGCTTCTGGCTCTACCGGGCCGGGCTCTACGACCGCGAGACGGGGCCCCCGCGCTGGTACCTGCACGGATTGTTCGCGTGAGGGACGAGGCGCCTCCTTACGCGGAACTCGTCGCCGCGACGAATTTCTCCTTCCTGCGCGGCGCCTCGCATCCGCAGGACATGGTGCTGACGGCCCTCCTGCTGGGCCAGACCGGGATCGGGATCGCCGACCGCAACACCGTCGCGGGCGTCGTGCGCGCCTATGCGGCCCTGCGGGAGGTGCGGGCGGAGGGCGCGCCGCTCCTCGAGACGGTCCGGTCGGGATCGGGACCCGGCGAGGTCGCCCGCCGCGCGCATCCCGCCGCGGACGGCGATCCGGCTTTGCGCGCGGCGCTCAGGCGGCGCGCCGCATCGTTCACCCTCGCGGTCGGTGCCCGGCTCGTCTTCGCGGACGACACCCCGGACATCGTCGCCTATCCGGCGGATCGCGCCGGCTGGGGCCGCCTGTGCCGCCTCCTCACCCTCGGCAACCGCCGCGCGCGCAAGGGCGCCTGCATCCTGCGCCGCGACGACCTGCTGGCGGATGCGGGCGGGTTGCTGCTTATCGTCCTGCCCGGGCGGCGCCTCGACGGCCTCAGCCCCATCCTGATCCAGGTCGCGCAGGCCGCGCCCGGCGCCGTCTGGCTCGCGGCGGCCCTGCATCGGCGCGGCGACGACCGCCGGCGGCTCGTTCGCCTCGCGGCGCTGGCGCGGGAGGCGGGCCTGCCGCTCATCGCCGTCAACGACGCGCTCTATCACGATCCCGGCGCCCGCGATCTCCAGGACGTGCTCACCTGCATCCGCGAGGGCGTGACCGTCGAGACCGCCGGCCGCCGGCTGGAGGCCAATGCCGAGCGTCATCTCAAGGCGCCGCAGGAGATGGCGCGCCTGTTCCGCGAGGCGCCCGAGGCGCTCGCCGAGACCCAGGCCCTCCTCGCCCGGGTCGGCTTCAGCCTGGCCGAGCTGCGCTACGATTACCCCGACGAGCCGGTGCCGCCGGGCTGGAGCGCGCAGGGCTGGCTGGAGGAGCAGACATGGCGCTGTGCCGCCATGCGCTATCCGGACGGCATCCCGGACAAGGTCGTGGGGCTGCTGCGGGCGGAACTCGCCCTCATCGCCAAGCTCGACTACGCCCGCTACTTCCTGACGATCCTCGACATCGTGCGGGTGGCCGAGGACAAGGGCATCCTCTGCCAGGGCCGTGGCTCGGCGGCCAATTCCGCCGTCTGCTACGTGCTCGGCATCACCGCCGTCGATCCGACCGCGCACGATCTCCTGTTCGCGCGCTTCATCTCGGAGGAGCGCCGCGAACCGCCCGACATCGACGTCGATTTCGAGCATGAGCGGCGCGAGGAGATCATCCAGCACATCTATGCCCGCTACGGCCGGCACCGGGCCGGCATCGCCGCGACGGTGATCCGCTACCGGCCGCGCAGCGCCATGCGCGAGGTCGGCAAGGCGCTCGGTCTCACCGAGGACGTCACCGCCCGGCTCGCCTCGACCCAGTGGGGCAGCTTCGGGGCGCAGATCCGCAACGCGCATATCCGCCAGGCCGGGCTCGACCCGGAGAACCCCTCGATCGCCCGCGCCCTCGGCCTCGCCCGGCGCCTGCTGGGCTTTCCCCGTCACCTCTCGCAGCATGTCGGCGGCTTCGTGCTGACGCGCGGGCGCCTCGACGAGACGGTGCCCATCGGCAACGCCGCCATGCCCGAGCGCACCTTCATCGAATGGGACAAGGACGACATCGACGATCTCGGCCTGATGAAGATCGACGTGCTGGCGCTCGGGATGCTGACCTGCATCCGCAAGGCCTTCGACCTGATGCGCGCCCACGGCCTCGGCGACCACGACCTCGCCGCCGTCCCGCAGGAGGATCAGGCCGTCTACGCCATGCTGCAGAAGGGGGATTCGATCGGGGTGTTCCAGGTCGAGAGCCGGGCGCAGATCAACATGCTGCCGCGGCTGAAGCCCGCCCGCTTCTACGACCTCGTCATCCAGGTGGCGATCGTCCGGCCGGGCCCGATCCAGGGCGACATGGTGCATCCCTACCTGCGCCGCCGGGCCGGGCTGGACCCGGTGATATTTCCCTCCCCGGCGCCCGGGAGGGGGGAGCCCGACGAACTCCACCGGGTGCTCGAGAAGACCCTCGGCGTCCCCCTGTTCCAGGAGCAGGCGATGCGGCTCGCCATGGTGGCGGCCGAGTTCAGCGACGTGGAGGCCAACCAGCTCCGCCGGGCCATGGCGACCTTCCGCCATGTCGGCACCATCCAGACCTTCGAAGCCCTGATGGTCGAGCGCATGGTGGCGCGCGGCTACGCGCGTGACTTCGCGCAGAGCTGCTTCGAGCAGATCAAGGGCTTCGGCTCCTACGGCTTCCCGGAGAGCCACGCGGCCTCCTTCGCCAAGCTCGTCTACGTCTCGGCCTGGATCAAATGCCATCACCCGGCGGTGTTCGCCTGCGCGCTCCTGAACGCGCAGCCGATGGGCTTCTACGCGCCCGCGCAGATCGTGCGGGACGCGGCCGAGCACGGGGTCGCGATCCGCCCGGTCGACATCAACCACAGCCTGCGCGACAACACGCTGGAGCCCCACGGCACCGGGCTCGCCCTGCGCCTCGGCCTGCGGCAGGTCGACGGGCTCGCCCAGGCCGATGCGCGGCGGCTGACCGCGGCGCGCGATGCGCCGTTTTGCGACATCGAGGACCTCGCCGCCCGCACCCGCCTGTCCCGGCCCGCCCTGGAGCGGCTCGCCGCGGCCGATGCGTTCCGCTCCCTCGGCCTCGACCGGCGCGCGGCGCTCTGGGCCGTGCGCCGCCTGCCCGACGACGCGCCCCTGCCCCTGTTCGCGGCGGCGCAGGCCCGCGAACTCGGACCAGAGCCGGAGGTGAACCTGCCCGAGATGACCCTCGGCGCGCAGGTGGCGGCCGACTATCAGGCGGTGCGGCTCTCGCTCAAGGCGCACCCAATGGCGATCCTGCGGCCGGTCTTCCGGGCCGAGGGGGTGGCGAGCTGCGCCGAGACGGCGGCCCGCCCCGACGGCGCGGTCTGCCGCAATGCGGGCATCGTGCTCGTGCGCCAGCGCCCCGGCGCGGGGAACGCCATCTTCATCACCCTGGAGGACGAGACCGGCATCACCAACGTGATCCTGTGGGCGCGCACCTTCGAGCGCTTCCGCCGCGCCGTGATGGGCGCGCGGCTCCTGCTCGTCGAGGGGCGGGTGCAGAAGAGCCCGGAAGGCGTGACGCATCTCCTGGGGGAGCGCCTGACCGACCGCAGCCGGGACCTCGCGCGCCTGTCGGAGGACCACGACCTGCCCGTCGAGCGCACCCGCGCGGACGAGGTCACGCACCCCCCGCAGCCGCGCGGTGCGCACGGCCATCCCCGCAGCGTGCGGATCCTGCCCCGATCGCGGGATTTCCACTGATGCGGGGGCCCGCTGCTCCCGTCATCGGCTGATGCTCCGCCCCCGATCCCTGCCGCTCACGCGGCGCGGATCTGGCAGAGCGTCGCCTTGGTCTCCTGCATGCCCGTGACCGGATCGTAGCCGTAGGTGGTGACGGTGTTGACGCTCTCGCCGAGCACCACCGGGTCGGTGTCCTTCGGGTAGTAGCCGCGCATGTCGCGGCCCTGGTACCAGCCGGAGAAGTGGAACGGCATGAAGGCCACGCCCCTCGCCACGCGCTCGGTGACCAGGGCCTTCACCTTGGTCTTCGCGCCGTTCTCCGGCCCCAGCACCCAGACGAACTGCCCGTCCCTGATGCCCCGCTCGGCCGCATCCTGCGTGTTGATCTCCACGAACATGTCCTGCTGGAGTTCCGCCAGCCACGGGTTCGACCGCGTCTCCTCGCCCCCGCCCTCGTATTCCACCAGACGTCCCGAGGTCAGAATGATCGGGAAGTCCCGGGCGATGCCCTTGTCGACCGCGGCCTTCTGCACCGAGAAGCCGAGATTCGGGATGCGGAACTGCCGCTCGTCGGGGCGCGTCGGGTACTTGGCCACGAGGTCGGGACGGGCCGAGTAGATCGGCTCGCGGTGCACCGGCACCGGGTCAGGCAGGTTCCAGGCATTCGCCCGCGCCTTGCCGTTCCCGAACGGGATCACCCCGTGCTCCAGGCAGACCCGCTGGATGCCCCCCGACAGGTCGGTGGCCCAGCTCACCGCATCGATGGTGTTGCCGCCGATGCGAGTGATCACGGCCAGCTCCTCGGCGGTGAGGTCCTTGTCCCAGCCGAGCTTCCTGAACACCCCCATGGTGAATTCGGGATAGCCGTCGGTGAGGTCGGAG
>NZ_BPQQ01000110.1 GCF_022179325.1 Methylobacterium isbiliense
TCGGACAGAGCGCGCCCTTGGTCTGCACCGTGCGGTGCCGGGCCAAGGGCGCGCTCTGTCCGACGACCGCCAAGCTGATGATGTTCAAGCGCAGCATGGCCGAGGGAGAGAATGGACTGCCGCAGGCGTTGGACTAGGCAGGAGTTGCAGCGGAAGAGATCAGGGCCTTACGCCGGCATGGCGAGGGCGAGCGCAGAGGTGCCCGAAGGTACGCGCGGCCGAGGTCGGGCACGGCGGCGCACGGTTATCGTCGTCCGGACAACCGGGGTGCATGTACCGGCGGCGATGCAGAAGGCCGCGCGGTCGCTTGCGCGGCGGCTCCCGCTTTGCTGGGACACCGGTGCCGTTGCACTCGAGCTGCGCCAGGGCGGCGAGCAACGCGTCCACCGATCCCGGCTCTGCCCTGCAGTCGGTCCGGCAGCGCAGGCTTGACGTGTTCCCGAGGACGCAAGCGCTTCCGCCGCATCGTCGCCCACTATGATCATTTGGCCATCAACGACTTTGCCGCACTCGGGCCCGCCGCGACGCTCATGGACTGGCCATGAGTGTGGGACCGAAGCCATCATGTCTTATGATCGCCGACATCAATTTTCTCTATTTGATGAATAGTTGCTCTGCACGCACGATCCTCCTGACTGGGTGCATACAAGAACGCTTTCACGCGCGGTCGCCCGAAAGAACAACCGGAGGAATCATGCCCAGTCGCTGTGACCTGCGCACGTTCGCTGACGTCTGACGGTCAGCGCCGCCATGCAGCCGAACTGGATCGTGCTGTCGCTCACGCTCGCCTATTTGGCGGCGATGGGGCTGATCAGTGTCGTCGCGCGCCGCCACGCCAAGAGCGCCGGCAGCTTCACCTCGGGAGGAGCGCGCTACCCAGCGGTCCTGATCGGCTTCCTGCTGATGTCCGAGTTCATCGGCACGGCGGCGAGCGTCGGCACAACGCAGACCGCCGTGAAGGTCGGCCTCTCTGCGGCCTGGAACATCGCGGCCCTCGGCATCGGCTTCATGCTGTACGCCTTCTTCCTGGCGCATCGCTTCAGGACGCTCGGCGAGAACACGATCTCGGGCGCGCTGGCCCGGGCCTACGGACGCCCGACCAAGCTCGCCACCTCGGTGATCATGATCTTCGCCCTGCAGATCGTGGCGATCTCGACCTACGCGGGTGGCGGCACCATCCTGGCGGGGTTGCTCGGGGCGGACCGCGCCACTGCGATCGTCATCACCGGGGCGGTGGCGACGCTCTATGTCGCCATCGGCGGCATGCGCTCGGTGATCTACACCAACGTGCTGCACGCCCTCGTCAAGTACGTCGGTATCCTGGTCGCGGTGGCCTTCGCCCTTGCGCAGATCGGCGGCCTCGGATCTCTACAGGCGCAGGTTCCGGCCCGGATGTTTGCGGTCGATACGGTCGGCTGGTCCCAGATCCTGGCGTGGCTCGTGGCCGGCATCGGCGCCGTCTTCTCAACGCAGTACGTAATCCAGGCGATCAACACCGTGGAGGACGGACGCACCGCCCAGGCGGCCAGCTTCTGGTGCGCGGTTCTCCTCGTTCCGTTCGGCCTGCTGGCCGCCCTCGTCGGCGTCTGCGCGGGTGCGCTGATGCCGGACCTGCAGCCGATCGCTGTGCTGCCGGCGCTGATCGGCCGGATGGACGATTTTCTCGCCGCGATTGTGGTCGCGGGCCTCGCCGGCTCGCTGTTCGGCACGATCTCGGCGCTCAGCATCGGCGCGGCGACGCTCCTCTACAAGGATTTCTACATTCCGCTGCGCGGCGATGCGGAGGGAGGCGGTTCGCTCGCCTTCGTGCGCACGGCGACGATCGTGGTGGGGCTGCTGCCAATTCCGCTCGCAATCTACGCGCCGGACATCCTGAAGGTCACCTTCCTCGCCAAGTCCCTGCGCACCACCCTCGCCGTCCTCGTGCTGTTCGCCTTCTACGCGCCGCACGTGGCGCGGCCGCGGGCCGCCGTCGTCAGCATCCTCGCCTCCCTGGTCCTGACGGTCGGCTGGTTCCTGGCCGGCGACCCCTTCGGGATCGACAACGCCTACGTGGCGCTGGTCATCCCGCTGATCGTCATGGGGACGGATCACCTGCTGAAGCGGTTGGGCACGGACGTCCCGGCCACTGTCCCGGCGGCGTCGCTGCAGCGCAAGTAGAGGGTGAGGATGGGCAAGGCCTCTACTGGCTGCGTCCGGCACCGGGTGCTAAACTCGCCCGATGTCTGATGCTCTCGAGATCGCGTACGGAGATTTCGGCCGGGTTGCCCTGCTCGACATGGATCGCGGGCTCGTCCGGCACGCCCATCCGCACTGCCACGTGCTGCTGAAGGTCGAGGGCGACGACACGCAGTTCCTGGTCGGGGACCGGGTGGTCAGCCTGACCGACCATCAGGCCGTCCTCGTCAACGCGTGGGAGACGCACGCCTACGTGCACGATCCGCGCCGCGAGGCGTCGATGATCCTCGCGCTCTACATCGAGCCGGCGTGGCTCGGCGCATTCCGGCACAATTGGTCAGCGAGCGCCGCACCGGGTTTCTTCCACGAGCCGGCCGGGTTAATCACCCCGGCGATCCGCGGTCTCGTGCGGGACCTCGCCGCCGAGATGGTCTACGCCCCCGGCTCGCCGCGCATCCGGAGCGAGCTGCTGCCGGGGCTGATGATCGCCCTGATCGAACGGTTCACGAAGTGGCGCGAGATCGGGATGTCCCTGCGCGAGGCGGGGCGACGCCCGCGGGGAGACTGGCGCGTGCAGCGGGCCATCGCCCGGATGCGCGGCGAGGACGGGCTCGGCCTCAGTGCCGAGGCCCTGGCTCGCGATGCCGGCCTGTCGCGCGCCCATTTCTACCGCCTGTTCGAGCAGGCGACCGGCGCCTCACCGCACGTCTTCCTCAACGCGATCCGCGTCGAGCGCGCCGTCGAGGCGATCGTCTCGAGCGATGAGAGCCTCGCGGATCTCGGCACAAAGCTGGGCTTCGCGGCACCCGCGCATTTCTCGCGCTTTTTCCGCGACCACGTCAGCGTGCCCCCGAGCGTCTTCCGCAGCATCGTCCGCCTTCGCGGCCTGATCCCGTCGACCGCAGCTCAAGTGCGGACGCCGTCCTTGCTCCCACACGACCTTCGCCCATCGCCGGACGGGGCGCATCCGCAAGCCCGCAAGGATGACGGGTAGCCAGCCCGCGCATTTTGAGACGTTTCGGTAAGTCGTGAGACGGGGACGTCTCACGTCCCGCGGCGGGGTCGATGCAGTTTGCACCCGACGAGGCCTCCGAAGAGCCTCGGACGAGGAAGCGAGCATTGGGCATCGAGGACAGCCGTTTCGTCGGGCAGTCGGTCGAGCGCGTCGAGGACGCCGCTCTGCTGTCCGGACGCGGCCGCTACATCGACGATCTCGGGCACAAGCCCGGCACGCTGCACGCGGCGATCCTGCGTTCGCCCCACGCGCACGCGGACATCCTCGGCATCGACGCCGAAGCGGCCCGCGCGCTCCCGGGTGTGGTCGCAGTGCTCACCGGGCACGACCTCGCCGACGTCGCTGGTCCCCTCGTCCCGGCACTGCGCGCCGCCGTGGATGCGCGGGCGATCGCCGTCGACCGAGTGCGCTACGTCGGCGAGCCCGTCGCCGTGGTCGTGGCGCAGGACCGTTACCTCGCGGAGGACGGCTGCGACCTGATCGAGGTCGAATACCGGGTCCGGCCGGCGGTAGTCGACCCGCTGGCGGCGCTCGCCGCGGAGGCCCCCGTCCTGCATGAGGGCGTGGGACGCAACCTCGTGAGCGACCGCACCTTCCGGTACGGCGATCCGGAAGCGGCCTTCGCGCAGGCGCCTCACACCCTCTCGGTGACGGTTCGCTACCCCCGCAACACCGGCTCGCCGATGGAGACCTACGGGGTCGTCGCCGAGTACGACCCGAGCGACGATTCCTACGACCTCCTCGCGAACTTCCAGGGTCCCTTCAGCATCCACGCCGTGGTGGCCCGCGCCCTCAAGGTGCCGGGCAACCGCCTGCGCCTGCGCACGCCGCCGGATTCCGGCGGCAGCTTCGGTGTCAAGCAGGGCGTCGCCCCCTACGCGGTCCTGATCTGCGCCGCCGCCCGCAAGGTCGGGCGCCCGGTCAAGTGGATCGAGGACCGGATGGAGCACCTCGCCGCCTCGGTCTCGGCGACGAACCGCGTCACCACCCTGACGGCGGCCTTCGACGGGGAGGGCCGCATCACCGCCCTCGACTGGGACCAGGTGGAGGATTGCGGCGCCACCCTGCGCGCGCCGGAGCCCGCGACCCTGTACCGGATGCACGGCAACATGACCGGCGCCTACGCGATCCGGCATCTGCGCATCCGCAACCGGGTTGTCGTCACCAACAAGACGCCGACCGGCCTCGTGCGGGGCTTCGGCGGTCCGCAGGTCTACTACCCCCTCGAACGTCTCGTGCATCGCATCGCCTTCGCGCTGAACCTTGACCCGCTCGACGTGATCCGGCGCAACCTAATCCCGTCCGACGCCTTCCCGTACCGGACCGCGACCGGGGCGCTCTACGATTCCGGCGACTACCGGCGGGCCCTCGACGAGGCGGTCCGCGACGGTGGCCTCGACGCGCTGCGACGCCGCCGGGCGGAGGCCCGCGCCGAGGGCCGGCTCTACGGCATCGGCTTCACGGCCGCGGTCGAGCCGAGCGTCTCGAACATGGGTTACATCACCACGGTGCTGACCGCCGCCGAGCGCGCCAAGGCCGGCCCGAAGAACGGCGCACAGGCCACGGCCACCGTCACCCTCGACCCGGTCGGCTCGGTGACCGTGCAGGTCGCCTCGGTGCCGCAGGGTCAGGGCCACCGCACCGTCCTGGCCCAGGTCGTCGCCGACGTCTTCGGCATCCCCCTCGATCAGGTCCGGGTGACCGTGGATCTCGACACCGCCAAGGACGCTTGGTCGATCGCCTCGGGCAATTACTCGAGCCGCTTCGCCGCCGCGGTCGCCGGGGTGGCGCACCAGGCCGCCACGCGCCTGCGCGACCGGCTCGCCCTAGTGGCGGCGGCCCAGCTCAACGTGCGGGCCGAGGACCTCGTCTTCGCGGGCGGGCGCGTCGCGTCGCGTACGAACCCGGACGCCGCCCTCCCCTTCGCGCGCGTCGCCGCGACGAGCCACTGGTCGCCGGGCCTCGTACCCGACGAGGTGGGCGCCGTCATCCGCGAGACCGCCTTCTGGACGCCGCCGGAACTAATCGCGCCCGACGAGGGCGATGCCATCAACTCCTCGCTCTGCCACGGCTTCATCTTCGACTTCTGCGGCGTGGAGGTGGACCGGGAGACGGGCAAGCTCGTCATCGACCGCTACGTCTCGATGCACGATTGCGGCCGGATCCTGCACCCCGGCATGGTCGAGGGGCAGGTGCGCGGCGGCTTTGCGCAGGCGCTCGGCGCCGCGGTGTACGAGGAACTCGCCTACGGCGAGGATGGCGCCTTCCTGTCCGGCACCCTCGCCGACTATCTCCTGCCGACCGCGACCGAGATCCCGGACCTCGACGTCCTGCACCTTGAGAGTCCCTCGCCCTTCACGCCCCTCGGGGCGAAGGGGGTGGGCGAAGGCAACTGCATGTCGACGCCGGTCTGCCTCGCCAACGCGGTGGCGGACGCTCTCGGTCTCGAGGCTATCGACCTGCCCCTGACACCCGCGAAGCTCGCCGCGCTCGCGGCGCGCGGCGAGGAGCCGGCCCCGCCGCAGGGCCGCGCCGCGCAGGCGGCGATCCGGCCGGGCGACCGGACCCTGCGCGGGACCGGCGAGGCCCGCGTGGCGGCGACGCCGGAGGCGGTCTGGGCGATGCTGCTCGACCCCGCCGTGCTGACCTCGGTGATCCCCGGCGCGCACGGTGTGCGCAAGCTGTCGGACACACATTTCCGGGCCGACGTAACGCTCGGCGTCGGCCCCGTGAAGGGCCGCTACAAGGCCGACATCACCCTCTCTGACCTCGATCCGCCCCGGGCCGCGACGCTGTCGGGCGCCGTGACGGGAGCGCTCGGGAACGGCGGCGGCAGCGGGCGGATCACCCTAGCCCCGGACGGCCGGGGCGGTACCCGCATCGGCTACGCCTACGAGGCCTCGGTCGGCGGCAAGGTCGCGGCGGTGGGCGGCCGGCTCCTCGACGGGGCGGCCCGGGTGATCATCGGCGGCTTCTTCTCCGCACTCGCGCGCCGGGCCGGCGGGGGCGAGGCCCGGCCCGGCCTGCTGCGCCGGCTCCTCGTGCGCCTGGGATTCTCCGCATGAAGCCTGCCCGCTTCGACTACCTGCGCGCCGCGAGCCTCGACGAGGCGCTGGCGGCGATCGCCCGCCACGGCGACGAGGCCCGCATCGTCGCGGGCGGCCAGTCGCTCGTGCCGATGCTGAACATGCGGCTGACGAAGCCCGGCCTGCTCGTCGACGTGATGCGGATCGAAACCTTGCGCACGCCACGCCGCGAGAACGGCGCCCTCGTGGTCCCGGCGGGCACGCGGCAGGCGATCCTTCTCGACCGGCCGCACGTCGCCGACGAGCTGCCGCTTCTCGCCGCCGCCCTCCCCTTCGTCGGCCACGTCCAGACCCGCGCTCGGGGCACCCTGTGCGGCTCCGTCGCCCACGCCGACCCGAGCGCCGAGATCCCGCTCTGCCTCGTCGCCCTGGAGGGCGAGGTGCATCTGCGCTCCGCCAAGCGCGCGCGGCGGGTGCGGGCGGACGACTTCTTCGTCGGCATGATGGTGACCGACCGGGCCCACGACGAACTCGTTGAGGCGATCGGCCTGCCCCTGCGCGCGCCCGGCACCGGCTACGCCTTCGCGGAGGTGGGGCGGCGTCACGGGGACTTCGCCATCGTGGCCTGCGCGGCCGTGGTCGACGGCCGGCGGATGCGGCTCGCGGTGGGCGGCGTCGCCGACCGGCCGACCGCCCGCGACTGGCCCCTCCTCGACGGCACCGCCCTCGACGACGCCCTCAACGCCCTCGCCTGGGATCTCGGCGCGGGGGAGGACATCCACGCCACCGCCCGCTACCGCCGCGACCTCGTGCGCCGCCTCGGTCGCCGGGTCCTGGAACAGGCCGCAGAGGAGGCCCGCCGATGCCAAGGCTAGACGCAGTGCGGCGCCACGAGATCGTTTTCTCGCTGAACGGTGCCCCCGCCCGGGTCGAGGTTGAGCCGCGCACGCTGCTCACCGACGCGCTTCGCCACGGGCTCGGCATGACCGGCACCCATGTCGGCTGCGAGCACGGTGTCTGCGGCGCCTGCACGGTCGCGATCGATGGCGAGCCGGCCCGCGCCTGCCTGACGCTCGCCGTCGCCGTTGAGGGCTGCGAGGTGCGTACGGTCGAGGCGCTGGCACCGGAGCCCGGCCGGCTCGGCGTGCTCCAGGCGGCCTTCCGGCGCCACCACGCCCTGCAATGCGGCTTCTGCACCGCCGGGATCCTGATGTCGCTGGACGCCTACCTGCGGTGTCGCCCGCACGCGACGCGGGCGGAGCTCACCGAGGTGATTGGCGGGCATCTCTGTCGCTGCACCGGCTACGCCCCGATCATCGCGGCCGCCGTCGAGGCCGCCGCCGTGCTGCGCGGCGAATCGATCGAGGAGACCCCATCCCATGCTTGACCTTGGCACCAGCTTCCTGGCGAGCGTGTCCCGCGACCCGCGGGAACTCGCCATCGTCGACGGGGAGAGCCGCCTCACCTATGCGGAGTGGTACCGGCTGATCTCGTCCGTGGTTGCGGGCCTCGACGCGCTCGGCCTCGAGCCCGGCGACCACGTCGTCATGGTGCTGCAGAACCGGCTGGAGGCGGCGACGCTCCACTGGGCCTGCCAGTTCGCCGGCCTTGTGCTCACGCCGATCAACTGGCGGGCCAATCCCGACGAGATCGACTTCGCGGTCGAGAACGCGGAGGCGAAGGCGGTCGCCTACGAAGGGATTTCGGCCGCGAGCGTGCGGGCGAGCGCCGCCGCCCGCCGTTGCCCGCGCATCGCCGTCGGCGTGGAGCCCGAACCCGGCGAGACACGCTTCGCCGACCTCGAAGCCGTGGCGGCCGAGCCCGCAATGCCGAGAGCGGATGCCGAGGCGGTCTCGCTGATGCTCTACACGTCGGGCACCACGGCCAAGCCCAAAGGCGTGCCGCGCCGCCACCGCACCGAGCGCGCCGCCGCCCTCGCCCACGTAGCCCAGAACCTCTACGGCCGCGGCGAGCGGACGCTCGGCGTCATGCCGCTCTATCACACGATGGGAGTGCGCTCGCTGCTGGCCATGTCGCTCGTGGGCGGCGCCTTCGTGTGCCTGCCGCGCTTTGACGTGGCGGGGGCGCTGCGCCTGATCGCGGGCGAGCGGGTGACGAACCTCTACCTCGTTCCGACGCTCTACCACGACCTCGTCCACCATCCGGACTTCGCCGCCACCGATACATCTTCGGTGCGCAAGCTCGGCTTTGCGGGCGCGCCGATGACGGACGGCCTCCTCGGCCGGTTGACCGAGGCGTTCCGGCCGGACCTGTTCGTGAACCATTACGGCTCGTCGGAGGTCTACACCTTCACGATCAACCAGGACGCCGCGGCCAAGCCCGGCTCGGCGGGGCGGGCCGGCCTCAACACCATGGTGCGGATCGTGCCGCTCGGCGCCACCGATCCGCAGACCGCCGCCGCCGCCGGCGAGGAGGGCGAGATCGCCGTCATCGCGAGCGGCGACGAGGCCTTCGAGGGCTACTGGCGCCGCCCGGAGGCCGACGCGAAGGCCTTTCGCAACGGCTGGTACTTCACGGGTGACACCGGCTTCATGGACGCGGACGGCGACGTCTTCGTGACGGGCCGGGTCGATGACATGATCATCACCGGCGGGGAGAACGTCTCGCCGGTCGAGATCGAGAGCTGCCTGTCGCTGCATCCGGCGGTCTCGGAGATCGCCGTGGTCGGGCTGCCCGACGAGCGCTGGGGCAAGGTGGTGACCGCCTTCGTCAAGCGCCGCGCGCCCGTCGACGAGGCTGCTCTCGACGCCCATTGCCGCGCGGCCGGGCTTCCGAGCCACAAGCGTCCGCGCACCTACGTCTTCGTCGCCGAGATCCCGAAATCCCCGGTCGGGAAGCTCCTGCGCCGCCGGCTCGTCGCGGGCGAGTACGAGGCCGAGGCGGCGGGGGACCCCTCCGCCGCCGCCTGAAACGACCCCTTCCCCATCCGGTCAACCAGAGAGTGACCCCATGACCAGCGATCCCCGGCTTTCCAACCTCGACGGCTTCCGGGTCGAGATCGACCCCGCCCGCGAGCGCGCCGACGTCATCCTGGCCCGCCCGCCCATGAACGTGATCGCGATGCCCCAGCGCGACGAGATCCGGAAGGTGTTCGAGGCCCTCGACGAGGATGACCGCGTGCGCGTGATCGTGCTGCGCGCCGAGGGCGAGCACTTCTCGTCGGGCGGCTACATCAAGGGCTTCCTCGACGCCTCGCCCGAGCACGTCTCCAAGCTCGCCTGGAACATTGCCGCGCCGGCCCGCTGCGCCAAGCCCGTGATCGCGGCCAACCGCGGATACACATTCGGCGTCGGCTTCGAGATCTCGCTCGCCTGTGACTTCCGCATCGTCTCGGAGACCTGCCAGTACGCGCTGCCCGAGCAGAAGCTCGGCCAGATCCCGGGCTCCGGCGGCTCAGCCCGCCTGCAGAAGATCGTCGGCATCACCCGCACCAAGGACATCGTGATGCGCTCGAAGCGCATCCCCGGCCGGCAGGCACTGGAATGGGGCATCGCCACCGAATGCGTGCCGGACGGCGAACTCGAAGCCGCCGTCGACGCGCTGGTGGAGGAGCTGCGCGCCTTCTCGCCCATCGCCCAGCGCACGGCCAAGAAGCTCCTCAACGACACCGAGGACGCGACCCTCTCGATCGCCATCGAGCTCGAAGGGCACTGCTACAGCCGCCTGCGCCAGTCCGACGACTTCCGCGAGGGCGTCGAGGCCTTCCACGCCAAGCGTAAGCCGACGTTCCGCGGCGCTTAGAGCCGCCCTGCCCCGCCCGAGCCGGCGCCAGACCGACCCTCACGACCATCCAAGGCCCGGCCGCACCGGCCGGGCCAACGAGGGCGCATGCCCGAAGGAGGAGACCCCATGTCCGCCGCTACCACGATTCCCGCGTCTGAGGCGCTGCCCAAGCCGACGACCCGCCAGACCGCCACCGCCGCGATGGCCTCGCTGTTCGGTTGGGGCCTCGACCTGTTCGATCTCTTCATCCTGCTCTACGTCGCGCCCGTCGTCGGCGCGCTGTTCTTCCCTGCCGACAAGCCGATGCTGTCGCTGGCGGGCGCCTACGCCTCCTTCGCCGTCACGCTGCTGATCCGGCCCCTCGGCTCCGCCCTGTTCGGCTCCTACGCCGACCGCCTCGGCCGGCGGCGCGCGCTGATGATCGCGGTGGTGGGCGTCGGCGTCTCGACTGCAGCCTTCGGACTCCTGCCCACGGTCGGGCAGATCGGCTGGGTCGCCACCGCGATCTTCCTCGCCTTTCGCCTGATCCAGGGCATCTTCGTCGGCGGCGTGGTCGCGGCCTCGCACACGATCGGCACCGAATCCGTGCCCGAGCGCTGGCGCGGCCTGATGTCGGGTGCGGTCGGCGGTGGCGGCGCCGCGATCGGCGGATTGCTGGCCTCGCTGGTCTTCTACATCGTCTCCCTGCTCGCGCCCGGCGAGGCCTTCGCCTCATGGGGCTGGCGAGTGATGTTCTTCTCGGGGCTCCTGACCTCGGTCGTCGGCCTGATCCTGTTCCGCAACCTCGAGGAATCGCCGATCTTCAGGCAGCTCCAGGCCGAAAAGGCGGCCCGCCGCGTCGGGGCGCCCGTGGTGGCCTCGCCCGTACGCGCCCTGTTCTCGGCCGAGCACATGCGTGCCTTCCTGGTCGCGACCCTGGTCTCGTTCGGCGGCGGTGCGGCCTACTATCTGACCTCCGGCTACCTGCCGACCTACCTCAAGCTCGTGAACGGCGTGCCGAACGCGACCGCGTCGATGATCCTCATCGGCGCCAACGTCGCCGCCGCGATCGGCGCCTGCGCGCTCGGCGAGCTGAGCCAGCACATCGGGCGGCGGGCAAGCTTCCTGCTCATGGGCGTGGTGCGGCTCGTGGCTTTCCCGGCCCTCTTCCTCGCCATGGCCGGGACGACGGACACCACCCTGCTCACCCTCTACGTCCTGCTCCTGTCCTTCATCGCCAACGCGAGCTACGGCCCGCTGCTGATCTTCCTCAACGAGAAGTTCCCGACCGCGCTGCGGGCCACCGGCACCGGCCTGACCTGGAATGTCGGCTTCGCGCTCGGCGGCATGCTGCCGACGCTGGTGTCGCTGGCGGTCGACGGTCCCAGCCAGATCCCGATGATGCTCGCAATCTTCACGACCGCCGTCACCGCGATCTACCTCATCGGCGCCTTCCTCACGGAGGAGACGCGGGGCAATCTCGAGCGCATCTGAGCGCGCGCCCACCGCGGACCGGAACCCGCGGCAGCCATCGCGACCGGCGTGGGGTGTCCCTCGCCGGTCGTGCTCGTTCGCGGAAGGACTGCGTGATGGACGCCGATCCGCTCTGGACTTTCGCCCTCGTCCTCTACGGCCGTCCGGGCGCGGCGGCGGCCTGCCTCGCCCTCCAGGATGAGGCGGGAGCGGATGTGACCCTCGTGCTCTACCTGATCTGGTGCGCGCAGACGGGCCGCGCTCTCGACGCGGCGGCGGTCCGGTCGGCCGACGCCACCGTCGCGGCATGGCGCGCCGCCGTGGTCGCGCCGCTCAGGGGCGTGCGTCGGGCCATGAAGGCGCCGCTACTGCCCGGCCTCCCGGCGGAGCCGCTCCGGGACCGGATCAAAGCCGTCGAGATTGAGGCGGAGCGCCTCGCCCTGACGGCGCTTGCGGCCGGCGCGTCCGATCCGGAGCCGGCCGCGCCGGAGCCCGTCGCAGCGGCCCGCCGTCACCTCGATCTCTACGCCGCCCATCTCGGCCGGCCCTTGCCGCGGGCACCGCGAGAAGCGCTGCTCCGCGCCTTCGCGGGAACCTGACCTCAGGATTCGGCGTCGCGCCAGCGCCGGACCCGGCCGGATTCGATCTCGAAGAGGTCGAGGACCCGGCCGATCGTGTGGTCGATCATCTCGACGAGGCTCCCGGGCCGCGCGTAGAAGGCGGGCACCGGGGGCGCGATGATCGCCCCCATCTCCGACAGGGCGGTCATGGTGCGCAGATGACCGGTGTGCAGGGGCGTCTCGCGCACCATCAGGACGAGGCGGCGGCGCTCCTTCAGCACCACGTCCGCGGCCCGGGTCAGCAGGCCGGAGGTCACGCCCGTGGCGATCTCCGCCATGCTGCGCATCGAGCAGGGCGCCACGATCATGCCGCGGGTGCGGAAGGAGCCGGAGGAGATCGCCGCGCCGATATCAACCTGCGCGTAGGTCCGGGCGGCGAGCGCGCGCACCTCCGCGACCTTGAGGTCGGTCTCGTGGGCGAGCGTCACCTCGGCCGAGCGCGACATCACGAGGTGCGCCGGGATGTCGAGGTCGCGCAGGATCTCCAGCAGGCGGATCCCGTAGATCACGCCCGAGGCCCCCGAGATGCCGACCACCAGGGGCAGGTTCGTCACGGCACCGCACCCTCGACGAGGCCTGGCGCCTGGTAGACGTGCTTCAGTTCCGTGAAGTCGTGGAACGCGTCGTAGCCGTGCAGGCGCCCCAGGCCGCTCTGCCGGTAGCCGCCGGTCTCGGCTTCGGCGAACAGCTTGTTGTGATCGTTGATCCAGACGGTGCCGTTGCGCAGCGCCCGGGCCACCCGCAGCGCCCGCGCCCCGTCGCGGGTCCAGACGCTGGCAGAGAGGCCGAACACGGTGTCGTTCGCCCGCGCCACTGCCTCGGCCTCGCTCTCGAAGGCTTCGAGCACCACGAAGGGCCCGAAGATCTCCTCCTGCACGAAATCCGCGTGCGGGTCGTCGTGCAAGACGAGGGCCGGCGTCAGGAAGGCGCCGCGCGCCCGCGGCCCGTCAGGGATCGTGGGCCGTAGCAGCACCTGATCGGCCGCCGCGCAGGCCGCCTCCATCCGGGCCGCGACCGCGTCGCGGCTCGCCCGGTCGATCAGCGGACCGACCTGCGAGCCTACCTCAAGGCCGGGTCCGACCCGCAGGTCCGCGAGGGCGGCGGCCAGGGCCTCGCGCATCGCGGGCAGCCCCGCGCGGTGGACGAGGACGCGCCGCGCGGCAGTGCATTGCTGGCCCGCGATGATCGTCGCGGCGGCGGCGAGCTTGTGCGCGACCTCGCCGATCTCCGCGTCCGGAAAGACGAGGCAGGCGGATTTGCCCCCGAGTTCCAGCGAGAGCTTCTTCATGCTGTCGGCGGCCGCCCGCATGATCGCCTTGCCGGTCGCTGTCGACCCGGTGAAGCTCAGGACATCGACGTCGTGCGAGACCGACAGGTGCTGGGCGCCCGCATGCCCGGTCTCGACCACGACGTTGACGACGCCCGGCGGCAGCCCGGGGGCGGTCAGGAGCGGCGCCATCAGGGCCGCGTTGAACACCGCCGTCTGCGCCGCCGGCTTCACGACGGCAGTGCAGCCCGCGGCGAGCGCCGGGGCGAGCGAGCGGACGAGCAGCACCGCGGGCGCGTTCCACGGCACGATGATGCCGGCAACGCCGGCCGGCTCCCGCAGCATGGTCGAGAGCACACCGGGCTCGGGTTCCAGCACGTGGCCCGGGATGTGGCGGGCGAGGCCCGCGTAATAGAGGATCTCGGAGATCGCGCCTGCGAGTTCCCCGCGCGCCTGCGCGAGCGGCTTGCCGTTGTCGCGGGTCAGGAGTTCGGCGAGGGGCTCCTTGCCAGCCTCGAGCGCGGCCGCCCAGTGCAGCAGCACCGTCTGCCGCAGCCGGGGTGACGAAGCCCAGATGCTCCGGTCGAAGGTCCGCCGTGCTGCGGCGACGGCCGCTTCGGCCTCCCGGGCGCCGCCCTGCGCGAGCTGGCCGACCGGCTCGCCGCTCGCCGGATCGATGCTTTCCGCCTCCGGCTGGCCATGGGCCTCCCCGTCGATCCAGTGGCGTGCCGCCGCGACCATGCCCGTTTCCCACTCTCGGTGTGCGTCCCGGGCCTGCGCGCCGGGTTTGGGCGGGATCGTAGGGGCGGGCGCGTTTGCCTGTCGAATAAGGATGGATGATGCGGGCGATCAGCGGGACGTCGGGCCCGCCGGGTCAGGGCCCGTGACGATATGGGCCTGGAGGGCAGCGGCCGCTGCCGACAGCTCCTCGCCCAGGATCTCGACGAAGCGTGTCGCCGCGGGGGTGAGCGGGGATTTCGGGTGGTGGATGATGACGAGCTGGCGCGTGATGCGGGGCGCCACGATGCGGTAGGCCCTGAGCGAGCCCTCCGCGAGCTGCCGGCTCACCGCGATGCTGGGAAGGACCGTGAAGCGGTTCGAGCGCGCGACGAAATCCGCGATCGCGGAGGGCAGGTCGAGCTCGATCTGCGGGCTGAGGCTGATGTCCTCCGCGCCGACCCGCCGGTCGAGCTCCAGGCGCAGGCCGTGGCGGGCCGAGGGCAGGACGAGGTCGAGTTCAACGAGATCGCGCATGCGCACCGGAACGGGGATCGGCAGCGGCGTCGCGCTCGCGCCCACGACCACCATCTCCTCGTCGAGGAGCGGTTCCATCATCAGGCCGAGGCGGCGGTTGGGCTTGTTGATCACCGCAAGGTCGAGGCTGCCGTCGCCGACGCCGTCGATGAAGGTCGTGGAATAGCCGTCCGCCAGAGAAAGCTCCACCTGCGGGTAGGCGGCCGCGAAGCGCGCCAGCACGCTCGGCACCACGCTCATGGAGAGCGAGGACAGGATGCCCGCGGTCACCCGGCCCGACACGCTCTGCGAGAGCCGCGCCATCGCGGCCCGGGCCTCGGCAACGTCGCGCAGGATCGGCTGAACGTGCCGGTGCAGCATCCGGCCCGCGGCAGTCGGCACCATCGCCTTAGGCTGGCGCTCGAACAGCCGCTGGTCCAGTTCGCGCTCGAGCTTGGCGATTTGCATGCTGAGCGCGGGCTGCACCACGTTCATCCGCTGCGCCGCGCGCGTCACGCTGCCTTCCTCGAACAGGGCGACGAAGTAGGAGATCTGACGCAAATCCACGGGCGGGATCCCGGTTTCCGGCGGCGCTCCGGTGCGGCACTCGGCCGTCGAAAACACGCCGTATCACAGGAGCATAAGCCCGCAGCCACGGCAATTCAGACCGCCTGATCGACCCCATCAGCAATCCTTATTTCAGTCCGTCGCCGCAGCGGCCTAACGAGACCGGACGACGGCGCCCGCGCGTGCCGCGACCGGGAGGACAGAATGAACGTGCCGGCCCCAGCCCGATCCTTGCGCGACTGGCTCACCCGCCTCGGCGAGAGCGGGCGTCTCAGCGTGACTCGTTCGGGCATCGGGCTTCGCCACGAGGCTGCGGCGGTGGCGAACCGGCTCGACGGGCGCAGCGTCACCCTGTTTCCCTGCCCCGACGGCCAGGACGGCATCATCGTCTCGGGCCTCGTCTCCAGCCGGGCCTGGATGGCCGAGGCGCTCGGGACGACCGAGGACCGCCTCGTCGCGCATTTCCAGCAGGCCTGCGCGGAGCCGCTGCCCTGGCGCGAGCGGGAGACCGGACCGGCCCAGAGCGTCGTTCACCGCTCCGGCATCGATCTCCTGCGGCTGCTGCCCGTGCCGACGCTCAACGAGCACGACGGCGGTCCCTACATCTCGGCGGGGCTGATGATCTCGCGCGATCCCGAGACCGGGGCACAGAACGTCGCCATCCTGCGCTGCCAGATCAACGGGCCCGACCGCATCGGCGTCCTCGTGCTGCCGCGCCACACCGACCATTTCTACCGCCGCGCCGAGGCCGCTGGCCGCGGCCTGGAGGTGGCGCTCGTCGTGGGTGTCGATCCGGCCTGCCTGCTCGCCTCCCAGGCGATCGTGCCGCTCGGCCAGGACGAACTCGAGATCGCGGGCGCGCTCACGGGCGCTCCCCTCGACGTGGTGAAGTGCCTGACGAACGACGTGCGGGTGCCGGCCGAGGCCGAGATCGTGATCGAGGGGCGGATCCTGCCCGAGCTGCGCGAGCTGGAGGGGCCGTTCGGCGAGTTCCCGCAATATTATGGCGAGCGGGCCAAACGCCACGTCATGCAGGTCGAGGCCGTCACCCACCGCGAGCGGCCGCTCTTCCACATGATCGTCGGGGGTGGCCTCGAGCACCTGCTGCTTGGGGCGATCCCCCGCGAGGCCACGATCCTGGCTACCCTCAAGCGCAGTTTCCCGGGCGTCGAGGACGTCCACCTCTCCCTTGGCGGGGTCGGCCGCTATCACCTCTACGTGAAGCTGCGCAAGACGCAGGAGGGCGAGGCCAAGAACGTCCTGCTCGGGGCCTTCGCAGCCCATTACGACATCAAGCACGTGGTCGTCGTCGATACGGACGTAGACATCCACGATCCGAAGGAGGTCGAGTGGGCGGTAGCCACCCGCTTCCAGGCTGACCGCGACCTCGTGGTGGTGGCCCATTCGCAGGGCTCGAAGCTCGATCCCTCCGCGCGCGAGGGCGTGGGCGCCAAGATGGGCCTCGACGCCACGGCGCCGCTGGACGCGCCGCCGATGAAGTTCACCCGCATCCGCGTGCCGGGCCAAGCCGAGGTCGACCTGGCGGCCGTGGTCGTGCCGGACGCGGACTGGCGCGCGGCGCTCGGCGGCTGACGCGCATGAGCGATCTGCCCCCTGAGGTCGACGTGCTGGTCGTCGGCGGCGGCTCGGCCGGCTGCGTCCTCGCCAACCGCCTCTCGGCCGATCCGAACCGGCGTGTGCTGCTCGTCGAGGCCGGGCGCGACACACCGCCCGGACAGGTGCCGGCCGAGATCCTCGACAGCTACCCGATGCCGCTGTTCTTCGGCGACACCTACATCTGGCCGGGCCTCGACGCCGCCGTCACCCGCGGGGCCGACGGACGGATCCGGCGCCGGGCCTACGAGCAGGGCCGCGTGATGGGCGGCTCGTCGAGCATCAACGTGCAGGCCGCCAACCGCGGGCTTCCGCGCGACTACGACGCCTGGGCGGCGGCCGGCGCGAGGGGCTGGGCCTGGGACGACGTCCTGCCCTACTTCCGCAGGCTCGAGACCGACCTCGACTGCGATGGCCCACTGCACGGGCGCGACGGCCCCGTGCCGATCCGGCGCATCCTGGAACCGGCTTGGCCGCCCTTCGCGCACGCGGTCGCGAGTGCCTTCGACGCCACCGGCCTGCCGCGGCGACTCGATCAGAACGGCGAGTTCGAGGACGGGATCTTCCCGCCCGCCTTCTCCAATCGGGACGACGCCCGGGTCTCCTCGGCCGCGGCCTATCTCGACGCACGCACGCGGGCGCGGAAGAACCTCGTCATCGCCGCGGACACGCAGGTCACCGGACTCGTGTTCGAGGGGCGGCGCGTCGCGGCCGTGCAGCTGCGCCTGCCCGACGGGCGCGTGAGGTACGTCGCGGCGCGGGAGGTGGTGCTCTGCGCGGGCGCGCTGCAATCGCCGGTCCTGCTCCTGCGGGCTGGAATCGGACCCGCCGAACACCTGCATGCCAGCGGCGTGGCCATCCTCGCGGACCGGCCCGGGGTCGGCGAGAACCTGCGCGACCACCCTGCCCTGACCGTCGCGCAGTACCTGCCCCGTCGGCTTCGCCTGCCGCTGAGCTATCGACGGGCGAGCTTCGTCGCCCTGCGTTCCTCCTCCGACCTGCCGGGCGGCAGCCCCTCCGACATGTACCTCACGGCCTCCGCCCGCGGCGGCTGGCACGCGCTCGGGGCGAGCCTCGCCCTCTACTTCCTGTGGGTGAACCAGCCGCACTCGATCGGGCGGCTGCGCCTGGAGCCGGCCGACCCGGCGGGCCGTCCGGCCGTCGACCTCGGCCTCCTGTCCGACCCGCGCGATCTCGACCGGCTGGCAGCGGGTCTGCGCGACCTCGTGGCGCTCGCGGTCTCGCCCCAGCTCAACCCGGATCCCGCGGCGATCTTCCCGGCGAGCTTCACCCCCGCGATCAAGCGGCTCAGCCGGGTCACGCCGCACAACCGGCGCGTCACCGCCCTGCTGGCCCGGCTCCTCGACGGCCCTGCCCCTTTGCGCCGGCTGATGCTGCGCGCCGTCTCCGGCGGGGTGGACCTCGCCCGGATCGCGGGCGACGACGCGGCCCTGCGGGACTTCGTGCGCGAGGCGGTGTTCGGCGTCTGGCACGCGAGCGGCACCTGCCGCATGGGCGACTCGGCCGACCCGGGCGCGGTGGTCGATCCGACCGGGCGGGTGATCGGGGTCGAGGGGCTCTCGGTGGCGGACGCCTCGGTGATGCCGAGCCTGCCGAGCGCCAACACCAACGTGCCGACCATCATGATCGGGGAGAAGATCGCCGATCACCTCATCGCGCGGCTGGGGGCCGGGGCCTGAGGCCGCCGACCCCTCGCCCTCAGGCGAGGCGGGCCCGCGAGCGCCGCTCAGCCTCCTCGATGCTGGGCGCCGACAGATCCGGATCCGCCGCCCGAACGTCGGCTCGCATGTGGTCGTGCGACGCGCCATTGAACAGCGTCCCGACCAGGGAGCGGTCGAGGTCGCTGGTGCCAAACAAGGCGTCGCAGATCGGGAAGGTCAGGTTGAAGTTGCGGGTCTGCATGAACCCGAGCACGTGATGGATGTAGTGCATCCGCCGCACGGTGTTCACCAGGGGGATGTACCGCAGGTAGGGATGCCGCGTGTCGTCGAGGTGTGAGAGCGTGTGCAGGCCCTCGTAGAGCAGGTAGTAGGCGGCCATCGTGAGCACGACGATGTACCCGGCATTCGACGAGATCAGCCAGCCGGCCAGGAGCGCCGGCGGCAGGGCGGCGAGCACGAAGCCGATCGGGGCGAATGGCGGAAACAGCAGGGCCCTCCATTCCTTGTGGCCGCTGTAGCCGAGGTCGTGGTGGGTGAAGAATTGGTGATGCACTGTGCAGTGTCGCTTATAGATCATCGTGAGCCCGGGCACCGGGCGGTGCAGCACGTATCGGTGCGCGGCCCACTCGCACCAATTGCCGAGAAGCACGATCGGCACGACCAGCAGCCACTCCCAGGCGGAGGCGGCCTCGATCCGATTCCAGCAGTACAGGGCCGTGCCGCCGGTGATCAGCAGCGTGAAGCCGAGGTGGATCGCGCCGTGGTACCAGGGCGGGGTCTCGGCCACGAAGCGCTTGCGGAAGGCTCTCTGGCGCTCTTGCTCGCGCCGGTCGCGCTCCGGGCTTTGGAAGACGGGTGTCATGGGCTTCCTCCTCGTCTCGCTTTCCCTCTCGGGCGGGGCACCTCCTTGCGAGAAGCGGAGTCTGGCGCGGGCCGCGCGCGGGACCCTGATCATCCCAGAGGCCGACTTATCAATCCGGATGATTTTCGCGCGACCGCCCGGGCTGGCGTGCGTGCGCATGGGTTAAGATCCCCGATCGGAACGACGGTGAGGCCGGCCCGGGCCGGTAGGGAGGACGATCGCGGATCGTGACCCAGGCTCTCGGCATCCTGCGCGGCGCGTTCGGCCGGGTGGCGCTCCTCGACATGGACACCTCCCTCGTCGATCACGCGCACCATCATTGCCACGTGATCCTGAAGGCGAGCGGCCCCGACCAGGATTTTTTCGTCGCGGGCCGGGCGCTGCCGGTGCGCGACGATACCGCGATCCTGATCAACAGTTGGGAGCCGCACCACTACCTGCACCGGGGTGGGCTGCAGCGCACGGTCTTCCTCGCGCTCTACATCGAGCCCGCTTGGCTCGGTGAGATCGAGCGCGCCTTCCGGCCCTGCGGCACCGGCCGCTTCTTCGAACAGGCCTGCGTGCCCCTCGATGGCGCCCTGCGGCGGGCGCGCGAGGATCTCGTCCAGCGCATGAGCTGCCACGACACCGATGCGGCAACGCTGGAAGACCTGATCCGCGCCCTGATCATCGCCCTGGCGCATCGCTACGGAGATCGGCAGCCCCCGCGCGTGGCGCGGCCGGCCGATCACCGCATCCGGCGGGCTCTCCGGTTCATGGGGGAGTCGGGTGCCGTGCCCCGCGATCTCGATGCCGTCGCGCGTTCGGCCGGCCTATCGCGGCCGCACTTCAACACGCTCTTCCGCCGCTGCACGGGGCTGAGCCCGGCCGTCTACGCCAACGCCGTGCGCATCGAAGCCGCCGTCGCAGCGATCCTCGATCCCGCCCTCGCCCTCGCCGCGGTCTCCGACAATCTCGGCTTCAGCGCGCCGGCCAACTTCACCCGCTTCTTCCAGCAACACACCGGGACGATACCCAGTCAGTTCCGGCGTGTCGTTGCTGAACTGCCGTAGCGGCTCTGGGGCCGAGAATACACTTGGGGAGAGAGGAGGCCGACCGGGAGCTCGGAAGCGGTCATTCGATGGATGGTCGGGTAAGTGGCGACCAGCGCCCATTCTTCGTCGCTGACATCGGGTGGGTAGGTGCGGCGGTACTGCATCCCAAGGAGACTTGCGCACTCTCCGGTCCGCAACTGCTTCTAGAGCGAGCACCGCTCGCCAGCCTCTCGAAGGCGGCGCGCACCATCACAGGCACGCGTTGGAGCGGACCGCGAATCTTCTGCCTGTGCGAAAGTCCAGAAATCAAATGTCCGGACACCGCTCGCAACCGGACGCTTCTCTCACGCATCATGAAGAGCCGCTTCGGGTCGGAGTTCGCGTCGGGCTTGTTCAGTTGTGCGCCACTTCCAGACCTTCGATGGGTGCTTCCGGAATGGCCGCTCGTCACCCGACACCGGACCTTTCGAGGCCGGTGATCGCCCACCCGGCACACGCGCTGATTCGCGTAAGGGCGGCTTACGGAACCAGCAGACTGCCAGCATTTTCAGAACTCAGGAACTTCGGTGCAGACGGTCGCTGTGTCTCAGGCCAGACCTCATCGCGAGCCGGAGAGCAATATTGCGATCCAGCGTGTGCTTGAGAAATGCTCGCAGACTATGATGAACGCGGCGGTCAACGGGATTGCGATCAACATGCCTGCGATGCCCCAGACCCAACCCCAGATCGAGAGGGACACGACGACAGCGATGGGGGAGAGCGATAAGCTGCGTCCTTGCAGAACCGGATAAATCACGTTGCTGATCGTGATCTGGATCACGCTGAAGCCAACGAAGATGATGATCGGCAGGAACGAGTCTGGGAACTGGACCACTGCATAGAGGCCCGGCGGGACGATACCGACGAGATTGCCCACCACAGGAATGTAGTTCAGCAGGAAGTTCAGCGTGCCCCAGACAAGGGCTAGGTCGAGGCCGGTCGCGAGCGCCCAAAGGGTCGAAGCCACGCCCGTGATGAGGCTGGTCGCCGTCGTGGTGGCGAGATAATCACGGATCTTGCCGGCAATCTCGTCCGCCGCCTGGGTCACTTCGCTCCGCTTATCAGCTCCGAACGCCGCTTGAAGCTTTCGCCGCAAGGCAGGGATCTCCGGCAGTCCCAGGACAACGAGTATGGCGATAAAGGCAATGTATACCGAGATCGTGTAGGCGTTGCCCAGCAGATCTTGCCCGACAGCGATGAGGCGGGCGTAGCCTTCCTTCCCACCGAGCGGCAGGCCCCAGCGGTCGGCCCAAGCCGTGGCGGATTCGTAGGCACTCTCGAACTCGGCCCAGCGCTGCGCGAACGCCCGAACGACCTGAGCGGCCGAGAAGTAGACGGCTGCGATGAAGCCGAGAGTGATGGCGAGCAGCACCAAGATTGTGCCGAGACTGCTGAAGCGCTCTGGCAGCACGCGGCGGAGCCACACCTCGACGGGCCAGACCGCCGCGATAACCACGGCCGCGACCGCAATCGGCATCGTCACGGCGTAGGACGCCCGCAAGGCCAGCAGCACGAGCGGGATCGCGATCAGGGCAAGCCACACGTTGCGGACCTTGTCCGTCATGATCAGAGGCTATCACATCGCGGAAGGGCGGGTCGTCATTTCAGAAACTCGCACGGCGAACCCGCGAAACCGGATGCCGACGTGATCACGCTTTGCCTTACACGACGGATCAGCGGGCAATGCCCGGACGTGGCGCGGATGTACGTGGCGATGGTGCAGACGAGCCTGCTCCGACACACTACGTACCGTCCTGATCCACGACCGTCTCGCAGACCAAGCGCCTGCGTTCGGCCCGGACGATCCGGTGGCACTCGCACGCGGCCTGCTCAAGACCGCCGCGGTCGAGCACCTTGAGGCGACCACGGCCGCGCCGAACTAGGCCAGCCATTTCCATCTCGCCCAGCGCGGTCGTCACGCCGGCGCGGCGCACGCTCAGCGATTGGCTCAATGCACGGTGGGTCAGCGGGATCTCGTCGCCGTCAAGATCATCGAGCGCACGCAAGAGGGAGCGGGCCAGTCGCTCGTCCAGACTGTGGTGTGTGTTGCACAGCATGAGCTGCGCGGTCTCGATCAATCTTGCTTGAACGTGTGCCAGCAGGAGCGAGCGGAGGGCGGGCCTGGTGATCATCGCACGCCGGAGATCCTCGGTCCGAATGCGCAGGGCCTCGCCTGGAACTTGGACGACGCAGCGGTGCGGCGCGCGCGCGGTCCCGAGCACCGCGGACACGCCGACAAGGTCGCCGCGCCCGAGCGCACCCACTTCCACGCTCTCCCGGCCGGCGACGCGGCACAAGAGCGAGGCGGTCCCGCGCTCGATGAAGTAGACGTACGCGACCGGAGCATTGCGCTCGTGCAGTACCTGTCGCCGGCGCAGGACCAGAGGTTCTAAAGCGGGGCGAAGGGCGGCAAAGTCCTGGTCTGTCAGAGCCGCCAGCAGCGTGTTGCGGAATTTTACTCCTCCGCTCAGGCCGGCCGGCAGTCTTGGGAGCCTAGTGTTCGTCCGCGGCATCCGTGAAACGGCCGTTGCCGCCTTGTCCCAAGCGGACTCGGCGCACTGCGCATCGATCATCGTTCGCATCCTGGCTCAGGTGTAGCCGGTCGAGCCCGGCGGAGGTTGATGGAGATTGAGGCCTCTGCCTTATCCTCACGCGGGCGATGTCCCGATCCCAGTCAGGCCCGACGGTAGGCGTGTCAGGGAATGCCGGACGAAGCCGTGGGCCAAACCCGACACGCTTATGTCCTGGCCCGTGTCATTCTCACGCCAGAGATGGCACATGATCCGGCGTGCGGCCGAACAGGCGATGCAGGCTGGCCATCGCTCGAGCAGGGACCTTGTCGAACGCTGCGAACACGGGGCCGGCCGTCTCATTTGTACCGAGGAGGCGAACAAACCCGGAGCCGACGGTGTGAAGCGCGAAACCCATCCGGGCACCCGCCTCCTGATCTCGCTTGCCCTCGCGGCGGCTATCCCGGTGCTCCTCTTCAGCGGCTGGGTCGCCTACGTGACGGCAGAGCAGGGCCGCGCCACCGCGCGGCACGTGGCCCTGGAGAGTGCCGCGCGCGTGGCAGACCGGGTCGCGGCAGATCTGGCTGTGCAGTTGCAGATCCTCGATGTGCTTGCTGCCTCGCCGGCTCTCGACGGTCCGAGCCTGGAGCCGTTCTATGAGGAGGCGCGACGCCTCAAAGCCAGCCGGCCTTTGTGGGAGACGGTCGAGTTGGCGGATGTCTCCGGCAATCAGATCGTGAACCTGCTGCGCCCATTGGGTACAGCACTCGGGCCTACGGCCGACCGCGACAGCTTCGAAGAGGTTCTTCGCCTCAGGCAAGCGGTTGTCGGCGGCATCGGCCCAGTCGGGGCCCTCTCGGGTAAACGACTCGTCACATTGCGCATACCCGTTATCCGCGACGGGCAGCTCCGCCACATCCTCACAGTCGCGCTCGCTACCAACGCAGTCAGTTCGATCCTGAGGGATGCCGGTGCCCCGGCCGGCTGGGTGGGCGAGATCGTTGACAAACGCGGCAATATCATCGCGCGCACCTCTGCCGAGGCGTCCGAGCTAGGTCGGCCCGCCAGCCCGGCTCTGCGCGCGGCCATCGCTCGTGCCCCGGAGGGCTTCTACAGCGGCCCGACGCTTGAGGGCAGCGACGTGGAGACGGTCTACCGAACGCTCCCTGACACCAGCGGCTGGTCGGTGCATTTCGGGGTGCCGAGTGCGGCGCTGAACGCACCCGTGTCCCGGTCGTTCTATGTCCTCGTGGCCGGCGGCTTGGTGAGCCTCGCGCTCGCGGCCGGATTGGCGGCGCTGACGGCGCGCGACATCGCCCAGCGGCGGCGCGATGAGGAAACACGAATGATGCTGGCACTGCGGGTGAGCGAAGAGCGGGGAGCGCTGGCAGTCGAAGCCGCGGAACTCGGCACGGTTCGCTGGAACCTCGCGTTGCACGTGGTGACCGGGTCGGAGCGGACGCGGGTTCTCCTCAGCTTCCCCCCCGCGCCGATGGAGGAGAGCGAAGCGCAGTGGTCATTAGCGGCCTTTCTCGAGGCGGTACACCCGGAAGACAGGGAGCCTCTGGATCAGGCACTGCGCCGCTGCGTGGAGGAGGATGTGCAGCTCGACATCGAGTTCCGGGCCCTCCGGCCGGACGGCGGCGCGCGCTGGTTGCGGACGACGGGCCGTGCCCCGCGTTTTCACGACGGCGACCGGCCGAGCGTCATCTACGGCGTGATCGCCGACGTCGAGCCGCGCAAGCGCGCCGAGGCCGAACGGACCGATCTGCTGCGGCGCCTCTCGGACGCTCAGGAGAACGAGCAGCGCCGCATCGCGCGCGAACTCCACGACCAGGTCGGTCAGACCGTAACGGGACTCTCGCTGGGGCTCAAAGGTCTTGAGACGCGACTTGGAAGCGGGGGGGTCGAACTGGATGCGGTGAACCAAGTGCGCTGGCTGCAATCTCTCGCCGCCGAGATCGGGCGAGACATTCACCGTGCAGCCCTCGACCTCCGGCCGACCGCGCTCGACGACCTCGGCCTGCAGAAGGCGCTCGCCGCCTACGCGGAGGAGTGGCGCCAACGCCACGGCGTCGATTTGGACCTTCAGGTGCTGGGCAGTGAGGCTCGGCTGCCTGCAGATGTGGAGACCGCCGCCTACCGCATCGTCCAAGAGGCGCTGACCAACATCCTGAAGCATGCCGGGGCCCGCAGCGTCAGCCTAGTGCTGGATCGGCGGGCCGACGGGCTGCGCGTGATCGTGGAGGACGATGGCGCGGGCTTCGATCCGGAAACGGCCAACGGCTCCAGAACCCACGGCTCCGCTGCTGGCGGTAAGATCGGGCGCCGCCTCGGCCTGTCCGGTATTCGGGAGCGTCTCGCCCTGCTGGGAGGTACGCTGGCCGTTGAATCGGCACCAGGATCGGGCACGACCCTTTTCGCCCAGATTCCGTTGCCTCCCGAAGGAGCCGAGCCGTGAACCCGATCCGCGTCGCGGTCGCCGACGACCATCCCATCGTGTTGGCGGGCATCAAGGCCTTGCTTCAGGCCGCGCCTGACATCGCCCTTGTCGGCGAGGCGACTACGGGGACGGCGGCCCTCGACACGATCTGCCGGGCCTCTCCCGACGTCGCGGTCATCGACATCTCGATGCCCGACCTCAACGGCATCGACCTGGCGCGTCACCTCGCCGAGCGCTGTCCGCAGGTCCGACTTCTGGCTCTGACCGTCCACGAGGACCGGGCCTACGTTCAACCCCTGCTGCAGACGGGAGCGCGGGGCTACCTGCTCAAGCGGTCGGCGGCGGAGGATCTTCTGCGGGCCGTGCGAGCGGTCGCGGAGGGCGGCATCTACCTGGACCCAGCCGTCGCCGATAAGGCGCTGCCGAGCGCGAGCCGACTGGCGTCCGAGCCTGGTGCCGGGGCGACGCTGAGTCCCCGCGAGGACGAGGTGCTGCGGCTCACCGCCCAGGGCTTCAGCAACAAGGAGATCGCAGCGCGCCTGGGCGTCAGCGTGAAGACGGCCGAGACCCACAAGGCGCGCGCGGCGGAGAAGCTCGGCCTGCGCACGCGGGCGGACATCGTTCGTCACGGCGCCTCGCAGGGCTGGCTCGACGAACTCGCGCGCCGATAGGGGGAGCCCGCAGGAGGTAATTCGTGCCTCTGAGCCGGCGTGGTGCGCCGCCGCACCCAGCCCTGCGGGACCGTCCCGCGGGGAGGCTGCTTCACCAGTGCCCACGGGAGCGTCTCTCGATCGCGCCCTGCATTGCCGGTCCATGGGCCGCCGGATCCCGAGGACCCGGCGGCCGCATCAGGTCAGCCGCGATACACGGCGAATTCGGCCTGCCGGTTCCGGTCGGCATCGCGGTAGCCTCGGACGTTCCGATCGAACTCCGGAATGGCCTTGATCTGCTCGTCCGTTAGGCCCGAGACGGTCAACCGTCCGTCCCGCACCTTGATCCGGTCGAACGGCAGCAGGATCTGCTTCTCGCCCAGCCCCAGGAACCCTCCATGGCCAATGACGACGTACATCTTGTCGTCCACGCCGACGAGAACGCGCTCGATGTCGCCGAGTTGCTGGCCCTGAACGTTGTAGATGTCCTTCCGGAGCAGGTCCGAGACTTGGAAGCTGCGCGTCACGCCGTTGCGAGTCGTGCCCGTGACGTCGGTCGCATCGACATTCGGCGCCGGCGTCACCATCGCGACGGTCAGAGGCGCCAGGGCGGACGCCTCGACCTCGGTGTACTTGCCAGCTTTGGCGTTGTAACCCGGCATCGCCTTGATCTGCTCATCTGACAGGCCGACGATCATCAGGCGCCCGTCGTGCATCATGAGGCGATCGACCGGGAGCGCGATCTCCTTTTCGCCCAGTCCGAACAGGCCGCCGTGTCCTACCACGGCGTAGAGCTTCTTGTCCTCACCGCGCACAAGACGCTCAACATCGCCGATCTGCTGGCCGCGCCCGTTCATGACATCCATGTCGGTCAGCTCGGCGGCGGAGACTTGGCGCACCTGCCGATCCGGCGTGCCTTTGCTGGCTTGGTGCGGAGTCATCGGCTCGACACGAACCTGCGGCTGGCCCTGGGCGCGGTTGACCACGACCTTGGGCTCGGCGCTCTCATACCGGATTACGGGCTGCTGGTCGGGCCGCTGCACTTGGATCTGGGGCTGCTCCGACTGCACGACCTGGACCTGCGGCTGCCCGCGCGCGACATGCACGTCCGGCTGCGGCATGCGGAGGGTGATCTCGGGCTGTGGGATGGTCACCGTGACGACCGGCTGCGGCTGGTGCACCGTGATCTCCGGCCTCTGCTGTTGCACAGTCACGCTCGGCGTGCCCGGCTGAACCAGAACGTCGGCACCGTCCGCACTGCGTTGCGCCGTGCTCGGAACCTTGACGACTGCCAGGAGGGCGGCGGGGAGCGTGACGCCGGCTTGCTGAAGGCGCACGGCACCATCGCGACAGGCCACGATATTGTTGTCACGCTGGTAGATTTTGGCTTGGTCGACCGAGATCGGCGAAGCGGGCTTGGCCTCGCCGCGCCGCTCCAGGAAGGTCACGAGGTCGCGGCAGAGATCGGCTTGTGCGGTGGCCGACGCCGTGTTCGTCTGCGCGAGCACTGCGGCAGGGCTCACCGTGACGGCGAGGGCGGTCATCATTGCGGGGATACGGGAGCTTGTCATGCGTCTTCTCCAGGTTGGCTCTGTTCAGCGCGGGAAGATCGCGCGTCCAGTCGACCAAGCTGCGAGATCAGGCATGGTTCTGGACAGTGTCCGGTGCTGTACTGACTTCCAGTGTGTCGGACGCCGGCCAAGCGCAGGGATTGGAAAGAGGCTCCAGGATTCGGCTCCAGGGTCAAGCTGCGCACACGCCCAGCCCCTGCAGAAGACCGTCGTGAACTCGGTACACTAGCGAGCCGTCTTTACAGAAACCGAACACCCGCCATGGAACGCGGATAACGGCACTCCGTTCAGCCATCACTGCCAACGGTTTGAATGGAGATCTTGGAGATGAGGAATATTCTGGCTCTTGCTCTTCTGACGAGCGCTCTGCCGGTCTTTGTCGCTTCCGCGCAAGCTGCCGGCAACGATTGTGCCAGCGAAATGAAGAGGGTGGATGCAATGATGCCAGCCAACCAAGACGCGGGCAAAGCCGCGATGGCGCGAGCTGAGTTGAAGATAGCGGCCGAGAAGGCTGCGAGCAAGGACGAACGGGGCTGCATGATGCATGTCGGCAATGCCGAGAAGGCAATAAAATGATCTGAGTTGATTGCGCTTTTCTGATCGCTTCAACTAGTGCGGCTCTCGCCTAAAGCAGAAGGCACCTTATATTCACGCGACGCGAAAAAAGTCTGAGATATCGCGCTGCGTGAGCGTAGGCCCGAAGTTTTCTTGATATGGAGGAATTCATGCGTTTGACACCGTTCGCCGTCGCGAGCTTGGCCGCGATGAGCTTCGCAGGCGCCGCCAACGCGCAGATGCGTGTCGGACCCGACGTTCCGAGGCCCTCGGGTCCGGTGGTCGCGCCGACCGTCGGCACGACCGGCAACGACCGGAACGTGGCGATCGCGCCAGGACCGACGGGCGCATCCACAATCCAAACGGACTCGGCGGCAGCCAGCAACGCGGCTCAGCCAGCACGCAAGGTGCCGCAGGGCAGCGGCGGGCGCTGAGGCTCCGCAGCCGCGGACATAGGGCTTCTTCGGGCGGATCGCACCACACCGACGCCGTGCGGGGAATCCTTCCCGGTCCGCCGAAGGCGAGCCAAGTGTCGGCAGCCTTCATTGTATAACCCAAGTGGAGCGAGACGTCTTTGCGGCAGGCCACGAACGGACCGCTCCACGTTCAACACGGGAATGAACCTCGCGATGCAGCCACAGAATGAGCGCCCGACACGTGTCCAGATACTCCGGGAGAAGCTTGACGAGGCGATCCCCTATGACCTCCGACCCTTGTGGCGAGAGTTTCAAATTGCCTTGGATGCCGAGGGAGTCGGGAGCCGCGAAGCGTGTGCGGGCGATGAAGAACGTCCGCGGATTGCCGACCAAGAGGAACAGGATGGGGGTGCCTCTGCGAACGGAGCGCGATGCAAGTGAGCGATGCTCACGCATCGCGCGAGCGTTCAGGGGAAAGCCGGAGTCCCGGCGCTCACCGCGTCGTGACCATCGTCGGTCGACCGATCCGTTCGATTGTCGTGCTGTCTCTGGAGCAGCCAACCGATGCGAGGAGTGGGGCCATGATCAGCGATGCAGCGCCTCGCGATGACAGTGGCAACTGCTTGAGAGACATCGTCACCCAGGCCGTGTGCGACTGCCTGAACCGCAGCTTGAGGCC
>NZ_BPQQ01000111.1 GCF_022179325.1 Methylobacterium isbiliense
GAGGGCGAGGAAGCCGGGCTCGTCGCGGGAGGGCGCGGACGACAGGCTGGAGAGGGAGTGGCTGAGAACCGCGAGCATGATGATCTCCTGTGAGAACTGCGCGCGGGCGGAGCGGCGCGGCTCAGGCCGCGCCCTCGTCCACGGCGCGGCTCAGGCCGCGCCCTCGTCCATGTCCTCGGCGGTCGGCACCGCGTTCTCCAGGATCTTGTCGGCGACGAGACCCATGTTCTGGCGGATCGCCTGCTCGATCCGCTGGGCGATGTCCGGGTTGTCGCGCAGGAAGCCCTTGGCGTTCTCGCGGCCCTGGCCGAGTCGCTGGCTGTCGTAGGAGAACCACGCGCCCGACTTCTCGACGATGCCGGCCTTGACGCCGAGGTCGATCAGCTCGCCGACCTTCGACACGCCCTCGCCGAACATGATGTCGAACTCGACCTGCTTGAAGGGCGGGGCCACCTTGTTCTTGACCACCTTGACCCGGACGCTGTTGCCGATCGGCTCGTCGCGGTCCTTCAGGGTCGAGACGCGGCGGATGTCGAGGCGGACCGAGGCGTAGAACTTCAGCGCGTTGCCGCCCGTGGTGGTCTCGGGCGAGCCGTACATCACACCGATCTTCATCCGGATCTGGTTGATGAAGATCACCATGCAGTTCGAGCGCGAGATCGAGCCGGTGAGCTTGCGCAGGGCCTGGCTCATCAGGCGGGCCTGGAGGCCGGGCTGCTGGTCGCCCATCTCGCCCTCGATCTCGGCGCGCGGCGTGAGGGCGGCGACCGAATCGACCACCAGCACGTCGATGGCGCCCGAGCGCACCAGCGTGTCGGTGATCTCCAGCGCCTGCTCGCCCGTGTCGGGCTGCGAGATCAGGAGGTCATCGAGGTTCACGCCGAGCTTGCGGGCATAGACCGGATCGAGCGCGTGCTCGGCATCCACGAAGGCGCAGACGCCGCCCTTCTTCTGAGCCTCCGCGATGGTGTGGAGCGCCAGCGTGGTCTTGCCTGAGGATTCCGGGCCGTAGATCTCGATGACGCGGCCCCGCGGCAGGCCGCCCACGCCGAGCGCGATGTCGAGGCCGAGCGAGCCGGTCGAGATGGTTTCGACCTCCTGCACCTTGTCGCCCTTGCCCAGGCGCATGATCGAGCCCTTGCCGAAGGCGCGCTCGATCTGGGCGAGCGCGGCATCGATCGCCTTCGACTTGTCTTTGTCCATGGTCGGGTTTTCCACCAGTCGCAGGGGGGACTGAGCCATCTGAGCGGTCCTTATGGCACGGGGTCGGCGGGTTTCTCAATGCGCGCGGGCCTGTCGTACGTACTTGTTTTGTTCTCATGCGGCAAGGGTCGGAACGGTCGCAGGGCGGGGTTATCCGGTGCTCGTTCCGGCGGCCCGGGACCCTGGATCCGGTCACGGGACGGGACGCGGGCAGTCCCTCTCCCGATCGGGAGAGGGATTCCCGTGCCATGACCGCCCCGGCCGTCCGGCATCGCGCTTGCTCGCGGCCGGAGCGAGGGAGACCCCATGGCCGCCACGATCCTGCACCTCGCGCTCAGCCTGATCCTGTTTCTCGGCATCGCGATCCTGTTCTCCACCGACCGGCGGGCGATCCGGCCGCGGGTGGTGCTGGCCGCGCTCGCCGTGCAGATCCTGATCGGGGCCGTGGTCCTGTTCCTGCCCGCGGGCCGGCGGGCGCTCGGGGCGGTGGCGGAGGCGGTGGGCGCGGTGCTGGCCTACGGCGACAAGGGCGCGGCCTTCCTGTTCGGCAGCCTCGTCGAGCCGCGGATGATGGAGCTGTTCGGGGCGGGCGGCTTCGTGCTCGCCTTCCGGGTCCTGCCCCAGATCGTCTACGTCTCGGCGCTGATCGGCGTGCTCTACCATGTCGGCCTGATGCAGGCCCTCGCCCGCTGGATCGGGTCGGCGCTGCAGCGGGTGCTCGGCACCTCGCGGATCGAGACCTTCTCGGCGGTCGCCACCATCTTCATCGGCCAGAGCGAGATCGCGGTGGCGCTGCGCCCCTACCTGACGCTTCTCACCGGCGCCGAGCTCTTCGCCGTGATGACGAGCGGGGCGGCCTCCACGGCCGGGTCGATCCTCGCCGGCTACGCGGCGCTGGGCGTGCCGATGGACTACCTGCTGGCCGCCTCGTTCATGGCGATCCCGGGCGGGCTCCTCTACGCCAAGATCCTGGTGCCCTCGACCGAGCCGACCCGCGTCGTCAGCACGCGGGCGGAGTTCGGCGAGCGGCGCGCCGTCAACCTCATCGAGGCGGCGGCCGAGGGCACCCAGAAGGGGCTCGCGGTCGCGGTGGCGGTGGGCGCGATGCTGATCGCCTTCGTGGGGCTGATCGCGCTGGCGAACGGCCTCGTCGGCTGGGCGGGCGGCCTCGTGGGGGCGCCGGGCGCCTCCATCGAGGGGATCCTGGGCGTCGCCTTCAGCCCGCTCGCCGTCCTGCTCGGGGTGCCCTGGGAGCAGGCCGGGCTGGTGGGGGCGGCGATCGGCCAGAAGATCGCCTTCAACGAGTTCCTGGCCTACGCCACCGTCTCGCCGCAGCTCAAGGACGGCTCGCTCGGCCCGCGCACCACGGCGATCCTGTGCTTCGCGCTCTGCGGCTTCGCCAACCTGACCTCCATCGCCATCCAGCTCGCAAGTTTCTCGAGCCTTGTGCCCGAGCGCCGGGCCGAGGTGGCGGCCTTCGGCCTGCGCGCCATCCTGGCCGGCACGCTGTCGAACTTCACCAGCGCGGCCATCGCGGGCGCGTTCATCCCCGGCTGAGCCCGGCGATCAGGCCACGTCGAGCCCGAGATCGATGATCGGCGCGCTGTGGGTGATCCAGCCGGCGGAGATCAGGTCGACGCCCGCGGCCGCGACCGCGCCGACCGTCTCGGCGGTGATGCGCCCCGACGCCTCGCTGATCGCCCGCCCGTCGATCATCGCCACCGCGCGGGCGAGGTCGGCCGGACCCATGTTGTCGAGGAGCACCGCGTCCGCCCCCTCCGCCAGCGCCTCGTCGAGCTGCGCCAGGGTGTCGACCTCGACCTCGATCTTCACGAGGTGGCCGGCCCCGGCCCGGGCGCGGCGGATCGCCGGCCGGATGCCGCCCGCCACCGCCACGTGGTTGTCCTTGATGAGCACGGCATCGTCGAGGCCGAAGCGGTGGTTCGCGCCGCCCCCGGCCCGCACCGCGCGCTTCTCCAGGGCGCGCAGGCCCGGCGTGGTCTTGCGCGTGCACACGATGGCGGCCTTGCCGTGGGGGCGGGCCGCCGCGACCAGCGAGGCGGTCGCGGTCGCGACGCCGGAGAGCCGGCAGAGCAGGTTGAGGGCCACCCGCTCGGCCGACAGGATGGCCCGGGCCGGCCCGTCGAGGCGGATCACCGGCTCGCCCGGGCCGACGCGGCTGCCGTCAGGGCGGGCGACGTGCACCGCCACGGCAGGATCGAGGAGCGCGAAGGCCAGCGCCGCCGCGTCGGTGCCCGAGACCACGCCCGCCTGCCGGGCGACGATCGCGCCGGTGAAGCGGGCCTCGGCGGGCACGATCGCGTCGGTGGTGAGATCGCCCACGCGGCCCAGATCCTCCAGCAGGGCCGCGCGCACGACCGGCTCCACCATCAGGCGGGGCAGGGGGCTGAGGGGCAGGGCGTCGGAGTTGGTCATGGGACCTCCTGGAGCGCGGGAGCGAGCGCGGCCGCGATCTGGCGGGCCTGCGCGAGGGTGATGTCGGCGTGGCGGGGCGCCTCCTGCCCCGGATGGTCGGCCCGCCAATGCGCGCCGCGGCTCTCGCGCCGCCGCAGGGCCGCCGCCGCGACGAGGAGGGCGGATTCGGCCTCGGGCGCGCCGGCCTCGTGCGCGAGTGCGCCGAGGCGCGCGGCCGCCCGGGCGAGCCCGGCCTCGTCGCGCACGAGGCCGACCGCGGCCTCCATGATCCGGCGGATCCCGGCCAGGGTCTCGGGTCCCGTGGGTACGGCCGGGGTCCGCCCGGCCGCGCGCGGCGGGCCGGCGATCGCGTCGGCGCCCCGGATGTCCCGCGCGATCAGGTCCGCGAAGGCCAGGGCTTCGAGGAGCGAGTTGCTGGCGAGGCGGTTCGCGCCGTGCAGCCCGGTGGCGGCGGCCTCGCCGCAGGCCCAGAGCCCGGGCAGCGAGGCGCGCCCGCGCCCGTCCACCCGGATCCCGCCCATGTGGTAATGCGCCGCCGGGCAGACCGGGATCGGCGCCGCGGCCGGGTCGAGGCCCGCCGACTGGCAGAAGGCCGCCACGGTGGGGAAGCGGCGCGCCACGTCGAGGCGCCGCGCATCGAGGAAGACCCGCTCGCCCCGCCCGGTCCGGGCGAAGATCGCCCGGGCGACGACGTCGCGCGGGGCGAGGTCCGCGCCCGCGATGCCGGCCATCACCCGGCCGCCCGCCGCATCGACGAGCACCGCGCCCTCGCCCCGCAGGGCCTCGGTGGCGAGCGGCAGCGGCCCCTCCGCCCGCACCGCGATGGCGGTGGGGTGGAACTGCACGAATTCGACGTCGCGCAGCACCGCCCCGGCCCGGGCCGCCAGCGCGAGGCCGGCGCCGACCGCGCCGGGCGGATTGGTGGTGGCGCGGTAGAGCGCGCCGAGGCCCCCGGTGGCCAGCACGACGGCGCGGGCGGCCAGCGTCACCGTCTCGCCGCCGACCCGGACGGCGAGGCCCGCGACGGCGCCGTGCGCGTCGCAGAGAAGATCCGTCGCGTGGCCCACCACCACCGTGAGGCGGGGCGTCGCCGCGGCGGCGCGCGCGAGCGTGGCGAGGACCCGCGCGCCGGTGGCGTCGCCCCCGGCCTTGACGATGCGGCGCCGGCCATGGGCGGCTTCGAGGCCGAGCGCGAGCGCGCCGGCCGCGTCCCGGTCGAAGGCGGTGCCGAGATCGGCGAGCCACGCCACCGCGCCGGGTCCGGCCTCGGCCACGCGGCGCGCCACCTCCGGATCGCTCAGGCCCGCACCGGCCGCGAGCGTGTCGGCCGCGTGCAGCGCAGGGTCGTCGTCCGCGCCCAGCGCCGCCGCGATGCCGCCCTGCGCCCAGGCGGTGGCGGTGCCCTCGCCGAGGGCGGCGGTGCTCACGAGCGTCACCGGCAGCGGCGCGAGGCGCAGCGCCGTGGCGAGGCCGGCAACGCCGGCCCCCACCACGATCACGGGCGCGGCCCTCACGGCCGCACCGCCAGCATGCGCTCCACCGCCCGGCGGGCCGGGGCAATCAGGTCGGCCGGCACCGTGACCGCGTGGGTCATGGTCTCCAGCGCCCGCCGGATCTTGCCGAGCGTGATCCGCTTCATATGCGGGCAGAGGTTGCACGGCTTGACGAACGCGACGTCCGGATTGCGCACCGCGAGGTTGTCAGCCATCGAGCACTCGGTGATCATCACCACCTGCGCGGGCCGGCGCGTCTCCACGAAGTCCTGCATCATCGCGGTCGAGCCCGCGAAATCGGCCTCGGCCACCACCGCGGGCGGACATTCGGGGTGGGCGAGCACCGCGACGCCCGGATAGGCCTCGCGCACCTCGCGGATGTCGGCGGGCGTGAAGCGCTCGTGCACCTCGCAATGGCCGGCCCAGGACAGGATCTCGATGCCCGGCAGCTCGGCCTGGACATTCTGCGCGAGGTACTCGTCGGGGATCATCAGCACGCGCGGCGCGCCGAGCGATTCCACCACCGCCCTGGCGTTGCCGGAGGTGCAGCAGAGATCCGACTCCGCCTTCACGGCCGCCGAGGTGTTGACGTAGGTGACGACGGGCACGCCGGGATGGCGGCGGCGCAGGGCGCGCACGTCCGCGGCGGTGATCGAATCGGCGAGTGAGCAGCCGGCGGCGGGGTCCGGGATCAGCACGGTCTTGTCGGGGTTCAGGAGCTTGGCGGTCTCGGCCATGAAGTGGACGCCCGCGAGCACGATCACGTCCGCGTCGGTGCGGGCCGCCTCGCGGGCGAGCGCGAGGCTGTCGCCGACGATGTCCGCCACCGTGTGGAAGATCTCCGGCGCCTGGTAGTTGTGGGCCAGCACCACGGCGTTGCGCCGGCGCTTGAGCGCCAGGATCGCCGCCACGTCGTCGGCCAGCGCCGGCCACTCGATGGCCGGAACGTGCCCGCTCACGCGGGCGTAGAGGTCGGCCAACGGCAGCGCCGAGGGCGATGCGACGGGGAGCGCGTCGCCGGATACGCGCGGAGATTCGGCCATGCTCGCCTCCCATATGCTCAGAATGAGCATTTACCCGGCTAGCCTACGCCCCGATCCGCGCCCTGTCCAGATATGCTGGGATTGAGCATAAGGGTGGGGCGAGGCCGCCCCTCTCACGCACCTGGCCGTGAGGGTTCAGGGCGCGGGGAACCCCTGGCCCGCGTGGGAGAGGAAGCCCCCTCGCTTCACCTCGTGTCGGCCGGAAACGGTTGGCCGCGCAGGATGGTCCGAGTGCCGGGGCCACGGCCTGCGAACGCGCGCGGCTGCACCGGGGAGGGGTCCCCCGGCCGATGCGCAGCCGCCCCCCGCGTCAGACCGGCACCACCTTCCCGGGGTTCATGATGTCGTCGGGATCGAGGGTGCGCTTGAGGGCGCGCATCATCTCCAGCGCGGCCGGGCCGTGCTCGATCGCCATGAAGCGCAGCTTCTTCTGGCCGATGCCGTGCTCGCCCGTGCAGGTGCCCTCCATGGCGAGCGCCCGCGCCACGAGGCGCTCGATGAAGCCGGTGACGCGGGCGATCTCGTCGGGATCGTCCATCATCACCAGGGGCGAGGTGTGGAAGTTGCCGTCGCCGACATGGCCGGCGATCGGTGCGGTGATGCCGCTCTCCACGATGTCGCGCTTGGTCTCGTCCACGCACTCGGCCAGCCGGGAGATCGGCACGCAGACGTCGGTGGCGATGACGCGCGCGCCCGGCCGCAGGGCGACGGCGGCCCAGTAGACGTCGTGGCGCGCCTGCCAGAGCCGGGTGCGGTCCTCCGCCTTCGTGGCCCACTCGTAGGGTCCGCCGCCGAACTCGGCCGCGATCTCGCCGAAGCGCTCGGCCTGCTCGGCGACGCCGGCCTCGGAGCCGTGGAACTCGACCAGCAGCAACGGGGTCTCGGGCAGGGAGAGCTTCGAGTAGGCGTTGCAGGCCGCCACCTGCACCTCGTCGAGGAGCTCGATCCGCGCCACCGGGATCCCCGACTGGATCGTCATGATCACCGCGTCGCAGGCCGCCTTGATGGTCGGGAACGGGCAGATGCCGGCCGAGATCGCCTCCGGGATGCCCGAGAGCCGCAGGGTGAGTTCGGTGATGATGCCGAGCGTGCCCTCCGAGCCGACAAGGAGGCGCGTCAGGTCGTAGCCGGCCGAACTCTTGCGGGCGCGCGAGCCCGTGCGCACCACCTCGCCGTTCGGCAGCACGGCGGTGAGCGCCAGCACGTTGTCCTTCATCGTCCCGTAGCGCACCGCATTGGTGCCGGAGGCCCGCGTCGCCGCCATGCCGCCGAGCGAGGCGTCGGCGCCGGGATCGATGGGGAAGAACAGGCCCTGGTCGCGCAGGTGCTCGTTGAGCGCCTTGCGGGTCACGCCCGGCTGCACCACGCAGTCGAGATCCTCGGCGTGGACCGCGAGCACGCGGTTCATCTCCGCGAGGTCGATCGACACGCCGCCGTAGGGCGCGTTGACGTGGCCCTCCAGCGAGGTGCCGGTGCCGAAGGCCACCACCGGCATCCGGTGGGCGGCGCAGATCCGCACCGCCGCCTGCACCTCCTCGGTGCTGCGGGCGAAGACCACCGCGTCCGGCGGCTGGTTCGGCACCCAGGTGAGCGTGCTCGCATGCTGCTCGCGCACCGCCTGCGCGGTGACGAGGCGGTTGCCGAAGGTCGCCGCGAGCTCCCGCACGACCGCGGCGACCGTCTCGGGCGACGGACGCGCGCGGGCGGGAGAGGCGGGTGTGGGGGGATGGGCGTTCATGGTCTCTCTCTCTGCCTCCCGGCGGGGTCGAAGGCCGGCTCGCCCGGCGCTGTCCCGCGACCGGTCCTAGCACCATCCGGCTCCCGCCACACCGCCCCGCGGCGCAGGCCCGGCCCGCCCGAAAACCACGGTCAAGCTTATTCTGCCCAAGATTCGGTCAAGGCTTGGACTTCCAGGGGGTGGACCTTTCGGCGAAGCATGCTACTTCGGAGACCGGTATCCTCAGATGCCGCCGCGCTTGCCAGGAGCCGAACCATGGCAGACGAGCGTCCCGCATCGGTCTTCTTCTTCGCGCCCTTCGTCTCCTCGACGATGCCGATCGAACAGGGCTGGATCGACTACAACGGCCATCTCAACATGGCCTACTACCACGTGCTCTTCGACCGGGCGGTGGACGAGGCGTTCGGCATCGTGGGACTGGGGCCCGACTACGTGGCGGAGCGGGAGGCCACGTACTTCGCCGCCGAGGTGCACGTGCGCTACCGGCGGGAACTCACGCTCGACGACCGCGTGCGCGTGACCCTGCAGCTCATCGACTTCGACGAGAAGCGGGTGCATTTCTACACCGAGATCCGCCACGCCCTGGAGGGCTGGGTGGCGGCCACCTCCGAGAACCTGTCGCTCCACGTCGATGCGACGACCCGGCGGGTGGTTCCCTTCCCGGACGACATCCTCGACAACCTCGCGGTCATGCGCTCCTGCCACGCGCGGCTGCCGCGCCCGGCCGATCTCGGCCGCGTCATCGGCGTCCCGCGGCGGGGCGGCGCGCTGCTGCGCGAGGACGAGCCGGTGGCGCTCGCCGCGGGCGGGCGCCTGAGGCACTGACGCACCGCGCCGGCCGATCTTGCCAACCGGACCGACTTCGCCGCAATCATCCGCGACGGGCCGTACCGCGGCCGGACGGAATCCTGCGCGATGCCCACTTACGAGCCCCGGAACGAGGCGGAGGCGGCCGAGATCGTGGCGGCCGCGGCGGCGCGGCGGGAGCGCCTGCGGGTCGTGGGCGGCGGCACCAAGGCGGCCTTCGGGCGTCCGGCCCAGGACGAGGCGACGCTCTCGGCGGCGAACCTCACCGGCATCACGCTCTACGAACCGGCCGAGCTGGTGATCGGCGCCCGCGCCGGCACCCCGCTCGCGGAGGTGGAGGCGCGCCTCGCCGAGCGGCGCCAGATGCTGCCGTTCGAACCGATGGACCACCGCGCCCTCCTCGGCTCGTCGGGCGAGCCCACGATCGGCGCGGTGGCGGCCGGCAACGTCTCGGGACCGCGCCGGATCAGCGCGGGGGCGGCCCGCGACAGCCTGATCGGCGTGCGCTTCGTCAACGGCCGCGGCGAGGTGGTGAAGGCCGGCGGGCGGGTGATGAAGAACGTCACCGGGCTCGACCTCGTGAAGCTGATGGCGGGCTCCTGGGGCACGCTCGGCCTGCTCACCGAAGTGATCTTCAAGGTTCTGCCGGTGCCCGAGCGCGCCGCCACGCTGGTCTTGCCCGGCCTCGACGACGGGCGGGCCGTGGAGGCCCTGAGCCTCGGCCTCGGCTCGCCGTTCGAGATCACCGGCGCGGCCCACTGGCCGGCGGGCATCGGGGCCGGGGAGGCGCGCACCCTCCTGCGCATCGAGGGCTTCTCGGCCTCGATCGACTACCGGCTCGGCGAGCTGCGCCGCCTGCTGCGCCGCTACGGCACGCCGGAGGTCGTCGAGGGCGAGGACGCGGCGGCGCTCTGGGCGGCGGTGCGGGACGCCGCGCCGTTCGCGGCCGATCGCGCCGAGGGCGCCGTGTGGCGCATCTCCACGGCGCCGGGCAACGGCCCGGCGCTGGCCGCGGCGGTGGCGGCCCGGCGCCCCGCCCGCTGGTTCTACGACTGGGGCGGCGGACTCGTCTGGCTCCTGACCGGGGCCGAGGGCGATGCGGGCGCCGCGGCGGTGCGGGCCGCGGTGGCCCAGGCGGGCGGCCACGCCACCCTGGTGCGGGCGCCGGAGGCGGTGCGCGCCGCGGTGCCGGTCTTCGAGCCGCTGTCCGAGCCGCTGATGCGCCTCACCGCCGGCATCAAGGCCGCGCACGACCCTGCCGGCCTGTTCAACCCCGGCAGGATGTACGCCGGCGTCTAGACATCCGGCGAGGACCAATGCTCCGGCCGTCTTGCCCGCACGGACTGCGCGATCGCGACAACGGGGCCTTAGGGAAGGTGTGCTTGCATCGCACCGCATGCGCGGGACTGCTCCGCGACGGCGGGAATCCAGCGGAATGGTCCGAGATGGTCTTGCTGCCCTGAGGGGTCTGGCGCGGAGCCGCGACGCGAACGTGGCCCTGACCTTCGCCCTGTCGATGCCGCTCCTGTTCGGCGCGGTCGGCCTCGCGGTGGATTACGCCACGTGGCTGGCGCAGACCCAGACCTTGCAGAAGGCCGCCGACGCCGCCGCCCTCGCGGTCGTCTCCGACATGCAGGTCTCGTCCGCCAGCCAGGATCGCATCCAGGCGGTGGCCGAGGCGCAGGTGCGCGAACAGGTGCCGCTCGCCGACGGCGACGGGCCGGTGGCGGTGCAGACGCTCGCGGTCGCCCGTACGGCCCCCGGCGGACCGTTCGAACCGGCCTTCGCGGACGGCCGCGCCCGGACGCCGGGCGGCGTCACCGTCACGCTCACCCAGCGCAAGCGCGCGATCATGAGCCGCCTCGTCACCCCGCACCTGACCGACATCGAGGTCTCGGCCACCGCCGAGGCGCTCGGCGCCGTCAAGGTCTGCGTCGTCGCCCTGGACGCCTCCGCGGCCGACGCGGTGCGCCTCAGGAATCTCGCCCGGATCGAGGCCGGCGGCTGCTCGGTCTATGCGCTGTCGTCCAGCACCACCGCCCTCAGGGCCGAGGACCTCGCGGTCGTCACATCGGCCAAGGCCTGCGCGGTGGGGGGCTACGCGGGCGGCTCCCACAATTTCCGGCCGGCGCCGGTGACCGCCTGCCCGCCGATCAAGGACCCGCTGGCCGAGCGCGTGGCGCCCCCGGTCGGCGGCTGCACCCACACCAATCTCACGATCACCGGCGAGGTGCGCACGCTCTCGCCCGGCACCTATTGCGGCGGCCTCGTCATCGAACAGGGCGCCCAGGTCACGCTGAACCCGGGCATCTACATCATCAAGGACGGCCCGCTCGTCGTCGGCCCCGGCGACCTGAACCTCGGCCTCACCCTGCTCGGCGCCGCGGGGAGCTGCAGCGGGCGCGAGGTGCAGGTCAGCGTCGGCCTCGGCTGCCTCGCGAAGGTGACGCTCGACACGATCGGCTCGATGAAGGGCGCGAATGTCGGCTTCTACTTCACCGGCACCGTGCCGCCCGACCCGGACGGCGTGGTGCGCCCGCTGCAGTTCCGGCAGCGCTCGGTGGTGGAGATCACGGCGCCGCTGCGTGGCGACATGGCGGGCCTGCTGTTCCACGAGGACCGCAGCGCCGCGCCCGGCCGGCAATTCGAGGTCAAGAGCGACAGCGCCCGGCGGCTCGTCGGGACGATCTACCTCCCGCGCGGCACCTTCGTGGTCAACGCGAATCAGGTCGTGGCGGACCAGTCCGAGTACACCGCGGTGGTGGCGCGCCGCATCGACCTCTCGCAGGCGCCGCGCCTCGTCATCAACACCAATTACGGCGCCACCGACGTGCCGGTGCCGAGGGGCCTCGGCCCGTGGAGCGCGAGCGCGGCCCTGACCGAATGATCTCCGGCCGGTGCGCCCTCAGGGCTTGGGTTCGGCGGGCGGCTCGGCGTCGCCGCGCGGCGCGGCGGTGGCGACGGATTGGGTCCGCAGCAGCGGCGCGAGCCGCCCTTCCAGCTCGCGGCCGAGATGGCGCGTGTAGGCGCCCCGGAAATAGCGCCAGCCCGCGCCCTCGCCGTAGCGGGCGTCGTGCGCCCGCATCATCGCCTCGACCTCGGGGCGGCACAGGAAGCCGATCACGCCGGCCGCCTCGTACCAGTGCCCGGTCCGGGCATGGGCGAGCGCCGCCGCGTTGTTGCCGATGGTCTCGGCGAAGCAGTCGGTCGCCGCCCTCTCGACGGGGACGAGGGCGGCGTGCCGCACCTCGCGGGCGAGCGCCGGCGCGGCGGCCGCGGCCCCGAGGAGGCCGCACAGGATGGCGCGGAGCAGAGGTCTCATCATCCGGGGTTCCGGCCGGTTCGAGCAGATCTGGAGGATCGGCAGGATTCCCCGTCTCCGGGGCGAATCTGCGGCGGAATCCCGCCACGGGCGGGACCGGGTGTAAAGACCTCGCCCGGCTGGACGCAGGGCGCCAGATAGGGCACCTCCCGCACGCGACCTCAACCGAACCCGCAGGAGTCCGGGCGCACCATGACCGACGCTTCCCCGCCCCCGCCGGACGCGCGGCCCAAGCTCGTGCTGGCCTCCGGCTCGCCGCGGCGCTTGGCGCTGCTGCAGCAGGCGGGCCTCGAACCGGACGCGCTCCTGCCGGCCGACCTCGACGAGACGCCGCTCAAGTCCGAACGCCCGCGCGAGCTGGTGCGCCGGCTGGCGCGCGCCAAGCTGGATGTGGCGCTGGCGGCGGCGCGCCACGGCGAGGATCTGCGCGGCGCCTACGTGGTGGCGGCCGACACGGTGGTGGCGGTGGGCCGGCGCATCCTGCCCAAGCCGGAGGTCGCCGACGAGGCCGCCGCCTGCATGCGCCTGCTCTCCGGGCGCACGCACCGGGTCTACACCGCCGTCTGCCTCGCCGGCCCCCGGGACCGGTCGCGCGAGCGGCTCGTGGAGACGCGGGTGCGCTTCAAGCGCCTCGCCGCCCGGGAGATCGACGCCTACGTCGCCAGCGGCGAGTGGCGCGGCAAGGCGGGCGGCTACGCCATCCAGGGGCTGGCGGGCGGATTCGTGGTGAAGCTGGTCGGCTCCTACAGCGCGGTGGTGGGCCTGCCGCTCTACGAGACCATCGCGCTCCTCGAAGGCGAGGGGTTCCCCGTCCGCGCCGCCTGGCGCGCCGCCGCGTGAGGGCGCCGTGACGGCCGACACGCCCGCCGGGCCGGAGGCCCCCCCGCCCTGTCCGATCTGCGGCAAGCCCGCGGCGCCGGCCTTCCGGCCGTTCTGCTCGAAGCGCTGCGCCGACGTGGACCTGCAGCGCTGGCTCAGCGGGCGCTACGCGATCCCCGGCCGGCCGGAGGATGCGGTGGCGGACGGGGAGGAGCCGGAGGCCTGAAACCCCATCGACGGCGCGGGCGGAGCCTGACATAGGGTATCCCACGGCCGGAGGCCGGCCCTGATGCTCCCGGAGAGGATCCCGATGTCGTCCCGCTCGCCGCTGCGCGGAGCCGCTGCCGCCGGCCTCGCCCTCCTGTTGGCCCTCGCCGCGGACGCGGCCGCTCCCGCGGCGGCCCAGGACGCCGCCGGCCCGGTCAGGATCGGGGTGCTGAGCGACATGAGCGGGCCCTTCGCGGACCAGGCCGGCACCGGCTCGGTGGTGGCCGCTCAGCTCGCTGCGGAGGACTTCGCCAAGGAGGCGGGCGACCTCAAGGTCGAGATCCTCTCGGCCGACCACCAGAACAAGCCCGATATCGGGCTCGGCATCGCCCGGCGCTGGCTCGACCAGGAGGGCGTCTCGACCATCGTCGACCTGCCGAACTCCGCGGTGGCGCTGGCGGTGGCCAACCTGATGCGCGAGCGCCACCGGGTGGCGCTGGCGTCGAGCTCGATGACCTCGGACCTCACCGGCAAGGCCTGCGCGCCCACCACCGTGCAGTGGGTCTCCGACACCTGGGCGCAAGGGTCGGCCACCGCCCGCGCCATCACGGGCCGGGGCCTCAAGTCCTGGTACTTCCTGACGGTCGACTACGCGCTCGGCCACGCGCTGGAGCGCGACGCGACCGCGGCCCTGAAGGCTTCGGGCGGCAGCGTGAAGGGCTCGACCAAGCACCCGCTGAACGCGGGCGACTTCGCCTCGCCGCTGCTCGCCGCGCAAGGGTCGGGCGCCCAGGTGCTGGCGCTGGCCGATACCGGCGCCGACATGATCAACGCGGTCAAGCAGGCCGCCGAGTTCGGCCTGATGCCCGACATGCGGATCGCGGCCCTGTTCGTGCAGCTCTCCGACATCCACGCGCTCGGCCTCAAGGCCGCGCAGGGCCTGCAATTCGCCAGCGGCTTCTACTGGGACCGCACCGAGGCGACCCGCGCCTTCGGCAAGCGCTTCGGCGAGCGGATGGGCGGGCGCATGCCCACCGAGAACCACGCGGGCGTCTACTCGAGCACGCTCGCCTACCTGCGCGGCGTGCGCGATGCCGGCACGATCGAGGGCGAGAAGGTGCTGGCGGTGCTGCGCGACAAGCCGATCAACGACCCGCTGTTCGGCCCCACCACGATCCGCCAGGACGGGCGGGCCGTCCACGACCTCTTCCTGTTCGAGGTCAAGACCCCGGCCGAGAGCAAGGGGCCGTACGACTACTACAAGCTCCTCGCCACCGTGCCGGGCGACCAGGCCTTCCGGCCGATGGCCGAGGGCGGCTGCCCGCTCGTGAAGTAGGCCCCGCCTCGACGGGCGGGTCTCGCGTCCCAGATCAGACGGGTCGCCCCAGCCGGCCCGAGGATCCCCGATGACGCAGCCCCGTGTGACGCTCAACGACGGCCGGTGCATCCCGCAGCTCGGCTTCGGCGTCTGGAAACTGACAGACGAGACGGCGCCCGCCCTCGTCGGCGTCGCCCTGGAGGCGGGCTACCGCTCCATCGACACGGCGGCGGCCTACGGCAACGAGGCGGGGGTCGGCCGCGCCATCGCGGCCTCGGGGCTGGCGCGGGAGGACCTGTTCGTCACCACCAAGCTGTGGAACGACAGCCACGGCTATGACGCGGCGCTGCGGGCCTTCGACGCCTCGCTCGGGCGCCTCGGCCTCGACGAGGTCGACCTCTACCTCGTGCACTGGCCCGTGCCGCGCCAGGACGCCACCGTGGAGACCTGGAAGGCGCTGATGCGCCTGCGCGAGGAGGGCCGCGCCCGCTCGATCGGGGTGTCGAACTTCACGGCGGCGCAGCTCGCGCGGCTGATCGACGAGACCGGCTCGACGCCGTCCGTCAACCAGATCGAGCTGCATCCCGGCTTCCAGCAATCGGCCCTGCGCGCCTTCCACGCCGAGACCGGGATCGTCACCGAGGCCTGGAGCCCGCTCGGCCAGGGCGGGGCGCTCGGCCACCCAGTGATCGCCGCCATCGCCGCCAAGCACGGGCGGAGCCCGGCCCAGGTGGTGCTGCGCTGGCACCTCGACCTCGGCCACGTGGCGATCCCGAAATCCGCGACCCCGGACCGCATCCGCGAGAACGCCGACGTGTTCGGCTTCCACCTCGACGCGGACGACCATGCGCGGATCGCCGGCCTCGACGCCCCGGACGGGCGGATCGGGCCCGACCCGGAGACCTTCGGCTGAGCGTCGCGCACCGGCGCGGGCCCGCGATGCGCCGTCCGGGATGAGGTCCGCCCGGGATCGAACCGATCCCGCGCCACGGCGTTGCCCTCCTCTTCGCGGAACCGACGAGAACGGGAGAGCCCGATGCGGACCTACGCCCTGGCCTTCGCCGAGGTGCTGTTCGCCTGCGTGCCGGACGGCGAGGACATCGACCACATCCTCGAAGGGGAGGCGTGCGTCGGCTGCGCCGGGAACGATCCCGGCGAGGTGCGGGTGGTGCGCGGCCTCACCCTCACGGCCCGCCTGGCCGCCAGCGACGAGGTGGTGTGGTGCGCCGGCCCCGACGGCGACCTGCTCGACGAGAGCGGGCGGGCCTATCCTTATGCGGTGCGGCGCGAGCGGTGGCCGGAGCGCGGTTGACTCCGGCCGGCCGGCCGCCGCATGTCGGCGGCCTGCCCCCCGCTCGCGAGGTCCCGCGTGACCGGCCGCTCCCCGCCCGACACCCGCGCCGCCTACCGGCGCTTCGTCCCGATCCTGACCCGCTGGGGCGACAACGACGTCTACGGCCACGTCAACAACGTCGTCTACTACGCCTTCTTCGACACCGCCGTGAACCAAGTGCTGATCGAGGAGGGGGCGCTCGACATCGCGCGCAGCCCCGTCATCGGCCTCGTGGTCGAGACCGGCTGCCGCTACTTCCGGTCGATCGCCTTCCCGGAGCGGGTGACGGCGGGCATCCGGGTGGCGCATCGCGGCAGGTCGAGCGTGCGCTACGAGGTCGGGCTGTTCCGCGAGGACGACGACACGGCCGCCGCGCAGGGGCATTTCGTGCATGTCTACGTCGACCGGGCGACGCAGCGCCCGGCGCCGCTACCCGACGTGCTCCGGGCGGTCCTCGAACCGCTGCTCGTCTGACGGGGCCGGGGCGGGGCCTTGCGCCTCGTCCGGCTCGGCGAGCGGTGCGCGGATGGTGCAGACCACGCCCTCCGGCGCGTAGTCGAGCGTCACCGTGCCGTCGAGGTCGCGCGCGAGGCTCTGGCCGATCAGGCGCGAGCCGAAGCCCGTCCGGGTGGGCGGGCTCACGGGCGGGCCGCCGCTCTCGCGCCAGCGCAGGGTGAGGGCGCGTCCCTCCAGGCTCCAGGCGATGGCGACCTGCCCGTCCGGCACCGAGAGCGCGCCGTACTTCACCGCGTTGGTGCCGAGCTCGTGCAGGGCCATGGCGATCGACAGGGCCATGCGCGGCGGCAGCCGCAGGGCCGGCCCCGTCGCGCTGAAGCGGCGGCGTCCGCGCGGGCCTTCGAGGGGCGCGATCGCCCCGGCCACCACCTCGGCGAGATCGGCCCCCTCCCAGCTCTCCCGGGTGAGCACGTCGTGCGCCCGCGCCAGAGCGATCAGCCGCTCCACGAAGGCGCCGCGGGCGCTCTCGGCCTCCTGGCCGCGCAGGCGCCGCAGGCTCTGCATGGCGATCGACTGCACGGTGGCGAGGGTGTTCTTCACCCGGTGGTTCAGCTCGTGGATCAGGAGGCGCAGGTGGTCCTCGGCGCGGCGGCGCTCGGTGACGTCCTGGTGGATGCCGATCACCCGCCGGGGCCGGCCGATTGTGTCGCGCTGCGTCACCGCCTGCGCGCTCACCCAGCGCGTCGCCCCGTCCGGCATCTGCACCCGGAACTCGGCCCCGTAATCGCTCTCGCCCGCCACCAGCGCGGCGAGCGCCGTCTCAAGGCCGGGCCGGTCCTGCGGATGCACCCGGCGCAGCCAGGTCTCGGCGGGCCAGGTCTCGGCAGGCCACGTCTCGGCAGGCCAGGTCTCGGCCGAGCGCGGCAGGAGGCCGAAGATCTCCGCCGAGCGGGCCGAGATCCGCTGCTGGCCGGTGCGCAGGTCGATCTCCCAGGTGCCGAGCTGGCCGGCGGCGAGCGCGAGGCGCAGGCGCTCCTCGTTCTGGCGCAGCGCGCGTTCGGCGAGCTTGCCCTCGGTGATGTCGACGTTGCAGCCGGTATAGCCGAGGAAGCGCTGCCGGTCGTCGAGCCGCGGCACGCCCTCGCACAGCAGCCAGCGGACGGCCCCGGTGCGGTCGTGGACCCGCGTCTCGGCCCGGAACGGCCGGCGCGCCGCGAAGGCGGCCCAGAACGCGGCCTCGAAGGCGGCGAGGTCGTCCGGATGGATGATCTCCCTCCAGCGCTCGCCGGCGAGCGAGGCGGCGTCGCGGCCGAACAGGAACTCGAAGTGCATGTTGAGGAAGGTGACCCGCCCCTCGGCGTCGGTCATCCAGATCAGGGCCGGGGCGGAATCAGCCATGTGGCGGAAGCGCGCCTCGCTCTCGCGCAGGGCCGCGAGGCCGCGGCTCTGCTCCTCCAGGGCGGCGTCGCGCTCGCCGATGCGGCTGCGCAGGCTCTGGGAGGCATCGGCCAGCACGTCGGCGAGCTGGCGGATCTCGCGGATCGGGGTCGAGACCCGCGGCACCGGCTGGCCCCGCGCCAGCGCGTCGCCCGCCGCCGCGAGGAGCTGCAGCGGCTCGGCGACCCGCGACCACAGCCGCACCGCCAGGACCGACGAGACCGCGAGCGCCAGCAGGCCGAAGCCGGCGAACGCCATCACCCAGCGCCGCAGCGAGGCCTCGACCCGGTCCTTGGGGATGCTGGCGGCGGCGGTCCAGCCGGTGATGCGGGTCTGGGTCTCGACGAACAGGACCGGGCGTCGCTGGCGGTCGAGGCCCTCCCACAGGCCGGGGGTGCCGGATTCGCGCCCGCGCAGCGCCTCGAACATCGGCTGGCCGGAGAGGGCCGCATGGTCGCTGGAGCGGGCGAGCAGGATGCCGTCGCGGTCGATGAGGCCGGTGGTCCAGCCCGGGTCGAGGTCGCGCAGCAGGATCTGGTGCAGGCGCTCCACCGGGACCGAGAGGCTGAGCACGTAGGCGGGGGCGCCGTCGATCATCACCGGCACGGCCACCGCGTAGGTCGGCGCTCCCGCGGTCTCGCGCTGCGCCCCCGTCACCAGCGGCCGGCGCGAGGCGATGATGTCGGCATCGTAGGGGCGGCCCGCCATCGGCAGCGGCGCCCCCGGGGGCAGGGCGGTGTTGACGATCTGCGTGCCGTCCGGCCGGCGCAGGGACAGGGTGAGGCCCAGCGTGCCGGTCACCGCCCGCGCCTGTCCCTCGAAGGTGGAAAACTCGCCCTCGCGCAGGCGCGGCGAGGTGGCGAGGGTCTGCAGCACCGAGACCAGGCCGGCCGTGTCCCGGTCGACCGCGAGCGCGATGCCGCGCACGGTCTCGCGGGCATCCTGCTCGAAGCGCGTGCGCTCCAGGCTGGCGTAGCGCACCAGCAGCACCGCCGTGAACAGCAGGCCCGGCCCGATCAGCGCGATGGCGAGCGCCACGAGGTAGACCTGCGTCGAGAGCCCGCGCTCGCGCAGGGCCTGCCACCGCTCCCGGAGCCCGGCCACGCGCACTCAGCCCCGGTCGACGTGGCCGAGGTCGCGGCCCGGCTCGATCACGTCGCGCACCCGCTGCTTGAGCGCCTTGACGTCCGGAAAGCCGCCGTCGCGGGTGCGCTCCCAGATCAGCACCGGGCCGCAGGTGATCGCGAAGGCGCCGCCCGAGGCCGGCACCAGCGCCACCTCCCCGAGGTCGTCCCGGAAGGTCTGCAGCAGTTCCTGCGCCATCCAGGCGGCCCGCAGAAGCCAGCCGCATTGGGTGCAGTAGGTGATGGCGACGCGGGGCTTCCCGGCGGGATCGGTCATGGCCGGGAGTCCGTCCCGAACGGGCCGGGATGTCAACTGCACAAGGTCGTCAGCCCCGAACGCGTCGGCCCCAAGCGCGTCAGCTCAAGGCGCGGATCACCGCCAGGCTCACCGCCACGCCGGCGATGCCGGCCGCCACCGAGCCGAGAACGTAGACGAGCGCCCCCCAGAGGGCGCCGCGCTCGACGAGGAGGAACGCGTCGAGGGAGAAGGTCGAGAAGGTGGTGAAGCCCCCGAGCACCCCGGTGGTGAGGAAGAGCCGCCAGGGCTGCGCCACGCCGCCCCGCGCGGCGAACCAGCCGGTGAGCACGCCCATCAGCACCGAGCCGGCGATGTTGATGAGCATCGTGCCGGCCGGGAAGTCGCCGCCGAGCCGCGCCGCCGCGAGGTTGACCCCGTGCCGCAGCGCGCCGCCGAGCCCGGCGCCCAGGAAGACCACCAGCGTGTTGAGCATCGCGAGACCCGCGCCTTGGTGCGGCGCTTCTAGAGCGGGATCCGATCACGACGCAATCGGATCCCGCTCGATGTCTCTGATTTTCCCGCATTGTCTCCGGCGAACCGGTGTTCACTTGGGGAAGGCCCTCGACATCATTCGCCGGGGCGGTCGCCGGTTCGGTGAATGCTGCAGGATGGAGAGCCTCGGGGCGTGGCCGATGCGCGCCCGCAGGCTCAGCCCCGCGGCCCGAACCGGTCCCGCCACGCGGGCGGCGCGTCCGGGAAGGGCAGGGCGGTGGCGGCGAAGACCCCGATCGCCACCGCGCGGGCGAGGGTGCGCGCCGCGGCGTCCCCGAGCCGCGCGAGGTCGCCCACCGGATCGGCGAGGCGCACCGCGCCCGTGGCCGCCGCGAAGACGACGTCGCCGTCGAGGGGCGTGTGCACCGGCAGGATCGCACGGGCGAGGCCGTCCTGGGCCATCACGGCGAGGCGCTTCGCCTCGGCCTTGGTGAGGGCGGCATCGGTGGCCACGAGCGCCAGCGTGGTGCTGGCGCCCGGCAGCGCCGCCCGCGGCCACGCGAAGGCATCCGGGGGCAGGCGCGGCGCGGGGCCGAGGCCGCCGAACTCCTCGCCGACCTCGAAGGGCCCGGCCCAGAAATGCGGCCCGTCGCCCACCGTGACCCGCCCGAAGGCGTTGACGACGACGAGGGCGGCTACCCTTGCCGCCCCGTGGTCCGCCAGCCCCGCGACCGGGGCGGAGGCCGAGCCGACCCCGCCCTTCAGGTTGGCCGTGCAGGCGCCGAGGCCCGCCCCCACCGAGCCGAGGGCGACCGGCTCGGCGCTCGCCGCCGCGGCGGCCTGGGCGCCGAGCGCCCGGAATGGCGGCTCGGCGCCCCAGCCCTTGTCGCCGCCGTTGAGGAGGTCGAACAGGATCGCCCCGGGCACGATCGGCACCCGCACGGGGCCGACCGGGAAGCCGCGCCCGGCCGCGGCGAGCCACGCGGTGACGCCGCCGGCCGCGTCGAGGCCGAAGGCCGAGCCGCCCGAGAAGACCAGCGCGTCGATGCCCGGCACCGTGCGCTCCGGATCGAGCAGGTCCGTCTCGCGCGTGCCCGGCCCGCCGCCCCGCACATCGACCGCTGCGGTCACGGGCGCGTCGAACAGGATCGCGGTGACGCCGCTGCCGGCCCGCGCGTCCCCGGCGTGGCCGACCCGGATGCCGGCGATGTCCGTGAGGGTGTTGCGCATGGGGCGATCCCGTCAGGGGCCGTACTGGTCGTCGGCGACCCGCTCCAGCCATTCGACGCTCGTCCCGTCGCGCTTCTCCTGGATGGCGAAATGGCTCATGCCGGTCGTGGCGGTGGCGCCGTGCCAGTGCTTTTCGCCGGGCGGGAACCAGACCACGTCGCCGGGGCGGATCTCCTCGACCGGCCCGCCCTCGCGCTGCGCCCAGCCGAGACCGGCGGTGACGACGAGCGTCTGGCCGAGCGGATGGGTGTGCCATGCGGTGCGCGCGCCCGGCTCGAAGGTCACGAGGGCGCCCGCGACGCGGGCCGGGTCGGCGTGGCTGAACAGCGGGTCGATGCGCACCGACCCGGTGAAGTACTCGGCCGACCCCCGGGTGGACGGCTGGGCGCCGCTGCGCGTGATCTCCATCGGTCTCTCCTCGCCCTCTCCCGGCGGCCGCGGCGGGGCGCAGGAGAGACCATGGATCTTGGGCCGACCGGCGCCGGCGTCCAGTCGGGCGGTCGGGCCGGGAGCAGCCGGATCCGCCCGCGCCCGGTGAACCGCTCGTCCGCCGCCGCTTGGTCGTGCGAGGGTCCGTCGTGGACGAGGCCCTAGCGAACCGGGTCGGGCCGCCCGCAGGCCACCACGCGGACGCCGGTCTGGAGGCAGCGTCCCTGCGCGAAGCCGCAGGAGCCGATGGGCCCCTTGCAGACGAAGGGCGCGCGCTTGGCGCAGTAGGTCTCGCGGCAGTAGCGTCCCCGCTGCGCCTCCGCCTCGTTGGGCGCGAGCGCCAGGCCGGCCCCGAGGGCCGTGAGGGCGACGATGGCCTTGAACACGCGCGTCATCGGTCTTCTCCGGTGGTGGGGCGGCTCGGGCGAGCGCGCCGGGGGGACGGTCTCAGGCGGCTTCCGGTCGCGGCGCGAGGCGCAGGCCGGCTTCGCGGACGCGGGCGGCGCCTCGGCTCCGCCACGCGGGCTTGGGGGAGGGCGGTCCGCACGGATCGCCCGGAGGCAGGCTCAGACCAGCGGTCAGTGGACATGATCGCTGGTTCGGCTCTCGATTTTTCGCCAAATCCCTGATTTGGCGTCGAACAATCGAGTTGGCTCAACGGCCCCGTCGA
>NZ_BPQQ01000112.1 GCF_022179325.1 Methylobacterium isbiliense
CAGGGCTGGTCCGACGTCACGGTGACGCATTTCCGTGACCTCGGCGTCTACGGCGAGCAGATCCTGCTCTCGGTGCGCTGGGGCGACTGGATCGGGATCAACGACGAGAACGCGGCCAAGAACTGGGCGCCAGTAACGAGCCCAGAGATCCAAAGTTACATCCATGCCTACCGCGCCGTGACGGGTGCGGATCTCAGCAACCCCGAGGGCGTCGACTTCACGCCGCCTTCCGTGCACCTGCGCAAGCGCCTCGCGCTCCAGCGGGCCCGCTGAAGTGCCCCCGCGGGCCGCCCGCGCGACCGAGCGGCTCCGGCCTTCGCGGCGGGTCCTGCCCGCCGCCCACTCCCTCCTGACCCGGCTCGCCCGCAGGGGCTCGCAGCCGCACCGGACGAGGTTGCGCCATGGCCAACATCGATCAGTTCGAGACGATCCCCTTCCACGGCGAGACCGAGGGCGAGGGCGAATGGACCCCCGAGCTCTACGAGGAGAGCGAAATCCGCCGCGGCCCGCCCCGGTCGCCGACCCGGATGGGGGCAGGCCCGCGCCAAGCTCGCCGCCCGGGCGTGCTGCCCAAGCCGCGCTTGGCACCGAGGGCGCCCCCCCCCCGGATGCGGGTCCCGCGTTCCCCGGGTGGCCCGTCGCGGATCAAGCCGCCCGCGTCCAGGCCGCCTCTCATCCGACCTCTCTGGCGGCCTTATCCTGGGCCGGTATCGACCTGGATCGAACGCGTCGCGCCCAGCGGCGGCGAGGGGCCGAGCGAACTGGCGCGCTGGACGCAGAGCTGCCTCAACCGCGCGCTCGGCCTGTCCCTGCCGATCACCGGCCTGTTGGACCCGGCGACCCGCGAGGCGGTGCGCCGCTTCCAGGCGCGGGAGAAGCTGCCGGTCGACGGCATCGTGGGACCGCCAACCCAGGCGGCGCTCGGGGCCGCCTGCGCCCGCGGACCCGGCGCAGAGCCGGCCGAGGGCGGGGGCGGGGGCGGCGGGGCCGAGCCACCGGCGGAGAGCGGAGCCAACGAGCCCCCCGGCGACGCCCCGCCGGAACAGGGCGAGCTGACCCGCGGCGGCTGCGGCTGCGCCGCATGCCGGGAGCGGGCGAATGCGGGCGAGTTCGCCTTCGTCGCCGAGGGCGAGACCTTCGAGGCGATGTCCCTCGGCGCGGCGTTCGAGAGCGAGCTGTTCGAGGGCGAGGCGTTCGAGGGCGAACTCTTCGAAGGGGAGGCTTGGCAAGACGAGGCGTCCCGCACCGCCCCGTCTCCCTCCGGCGCATCGAGGCCCTGCGCCATGATCCCCGTCGACTGTCCGCCGCCCGGGCGGCCCGCCTTGGTGCTCGATGGCTTCCGCTTCGACGCCAGCGCGCTTGACCCTGCCCGGCACGGGCCACCGATCAAGGGGCTCGCCGGGCGCATCCTCGCCTCGCAGCGCTCGGGGCGGCCGATCCGGTCGGTGACCATTGCCGGCCATACGGACGCGGTCGGGAATGACGACTACAATTTCGCCCTGGCGCGCCGCCGCGCGCACGCGGTCTCCCAGGCCCTGTGCGCCGCGCTCGAAGCGGCGCGGCGCGGCGCGACGCGCGGCTTCACTGTGCGCCTGACCTCCTGCGGCGAGCGCCAGACCAAGCGCACCCCCGAACTGAGCCGGCGCGTCGAGATCTTCCTGCCGTCACCCGGAGTCGTACCGGGGCGGCGCAACCCGCCCGACACGGCGATCTGCGGCGTGCCCCGCGGCGGCGTACGGCGCGAGCTGGCGGCGGAAGAAGAGTGGTCCGGCGAGGTGCAGACCCCGGCGCGCCGGACGGGTGTCGCCCGGGCCGTGGCACCGGCCCTTTGCTTCTTTCAGAATACGGACCTAACGTCGCACCGCAATCATTTCCACCATCAGGCCGCGCGCTGGGCCGGCCGCATCGGGGCTCAGGCCGCGCCCACGCGGCCGAACTGCGTCAAGCAGGTCGGCGCCACGGCCTATGACACCGGCGCCGACATCATCGGCACGATCCAGGCGGCACGAGCTTGCCAGCGCAAGCGCGTCGCGGCGATCCACATCTTCAGCCATAGCGGGTCGAACGGCGTATTCGGCTCCCGCTCAGGCGCGGCGGTGGGTCTCTACCGCGACGGCGTCGACGCCGCTGCGCGGGCGCAGGGCGCCCGGGTCGTGACCGACATCCCGACGGACGCGCTCGCCGAGAACGTCGTCGTGGTCCTACACGGCTGCAACGCCGCGGCGGGCTCGGACAGCGTCGCGGCAGCGCTCTTCCGGCATTTGGCGGCGCATCTGCGCACCCCCCGGGTCTTCGGCCATCCCAACAGCGGCTGCGCCGGGCGGGACAACAGCTGGCGCGAGTTCTCGCGCGCCGCCCCCGGCGGGCGCGCCGTGCGCTCCATCGCCCCCGTTTACGAAGGGAAGGGCGGCTGCAGCTGAGGGAACCCCGTGGGCGGCGTTCGCGCCGCCCGCCTGTCCCTGGGAGTGTGCGCATGATCATCGATTGTCATTGCCACGCGGGCACGGGCGACGGCCTGACCGGGCCCTGGGACACCGCGGCCCCGATCACCCGACATCTGCATCGCGCGACGGAGGCCGGCATCGACCGCACCGTCATCTTCGCCGCCTTCCATTCTGATTACGGCCGGGCCAACGCCGAGGTGGCGAGCATCGTCGCGAGCCGGCCCGACCGGCTCCTCGGCTTCGCCTTCGTGCATGCGGCGCGCGATAGCGGTCGCATCCTCGACCTCGTGCGCGTCGCCGTGGAGCGCTACGGCTTCGTGGGCATCAAGGCCCACCGCTACGACGCGCGCCTGTCGCGAGAGATCTGCGAGGTGGCCCGCCGCTACCGCATCCCGGTCTTGTACGACCCCATCGGCGAGATCGCCGTGGCCGAGCTCGTGGCGCGCGCCTATCCGGACGTCGACTTCATCCTGCCGCACCTCGGCAGCTTCTCGGACGATTGGCGCGCCCAGCACGGGCTCATCGACCACTTGGTGCGCCATCCCAATATCTATGCCGACACCTCGGGTGTGCGCCGATTCGACATTCTGGAGGAGGCGGTGACGCGGGCAGGCGCGCGCAAGATCCTGTTCGGGTCGGACGGACCCTGGCTGCATCCGGGCCTGGAACTCGCAAAGGTGCGGGCGCTCAAGCTCACCCCCGCCGATGAGACCGCCGTGCTCGGCGGCAACCTGATGCGGCTCCTCGCCAAGCGGACGCGCCGCAGCGCAGCGCCGCCGGTGCGCCACGTCTCACCCCCGCCCCCTGTCCGGCGCGATCCCTGGCTCCTCGCGGGTGTCAAAGGCTGAGCCGCGGCCCTGCGCCGCGGCGCGCCAAGCCGCCCGACGCATCTGCAGGGCGCGGTCGGTGACGCGCAGCATGCGCGCCGCGGCCTGTAGGTTCCCGTTCTCCCGTCGCATGGCGATGCGCATGGCGGTGTCGGCCGCGACCTGGCTGATCTCCTTGAGCCCGATCCCGAGCGACACGGCCTGCCCGATCGCGCCCTCGAACCCCGCCTCGCGCCAGACGGCGGCGAGCCCCGCCTCGCTCGCACGCTCATCCTGCGGCAGCGACCCCACCGTGATCGGTCCCGGGCCGACATGGCGGCTGCTGATGCGCGCCATGAGCTGGCGCAAGTCGCGCACGTTGCCGGGATAGGCGCGGGTGAGGAGGTGCTCGGTTACGGCCGGATCGAAGCCGATCCCGGCGAGCGCGGGCTGGAACTGAGCCAGGAAATGCCGGGCGAGCGGCAGGATGTCGTCCCGGCGCTCGCGCAGGGGCGGCACCCGGAACACCCAACCGGCGATGCGGAAGTAGAGGTCCTGGCGGAACTGGCCTGCCTCGATGCGCGCCGGCAGGTCGCGGTGGGTCGCCGAGACCAAGCGGAAGCGGCTGTGTCGCCAGGTGTCGCTGCCTACGCGCTTGTAGGTGCCCTCCTGCACGACGCGCAGGAGCTGTGCCTGGAGAGCGGGGGGCAAGTCGCCCACCTCATCTAGGAAGAGCGTGCCCTCCTGCGCGGTCGCGAAAGCACCGTCCCGGCCCGCATGCGCGCCCGTGAAGGCTCCGCGCTCGTGGCCGAACAGCTCGCTGCCGGCGAGCTCCGGCACGATGGTGGTGCAGTCGACAACGGCGAGGGCGCCGCGCTCGGCGCTCTCGTTGAGTTCGTGAACGAGGCGACCCACCAGCTCCTTCCCGGTTCCACTCTCGCCGATGAGCAGCACGGGCGCTTGGGTGAAATGCGCCACCTCGACCACTCCGCGCAGCAACGTGCGCCAAGCGGGGCTTACGCCGATCGCGGCCCGGCGCACAGCGGGGGAGACCATCAGGGCGTCGACGCTGGCCCAGCGCTCCAGCCGCGCCCGCACGCGGACCGCGAGCTCCGCCGGAGGCCCTGCGAGCACGTCTGTCGCGCCGGCCGCCAAAAGACGCCAATGGGCATCGCTGTCGAGCGGGCATCCGCCGCAGGACAGGGCAATGACTCGCCGCTCGCTGGCCTCGGTCATCCGACGCACGGCGTTGAAGAGGGCATTGTCGATCGCAGCGAAGCCCACGAGGGCGTCCGCATCGCGCTCGCCGGTATCGAGTGCGGCCTCCACGCCTTCGGCCACGAGTGCATCAAGCAGCGCGACCTGCTCCGATCCTCGAACGGGGCCGATGAACGTGACCGAAGGACAGCATTCCATGATGTGCCCCCCAAAGGTGATGGTGCGACGTGATCGGTGCTCCGATGTCGAAAAGGGGCCTTAGCGCGTCTAAGTCATACTGCAGGACGCGCCGCGCCGCAGTTGCACGGAGTCTTCCCGGGCTTGCTCAGGGCAAATCGGATGACCGGAAATTTCCATTCCAGCCAAGGTTCCGTCCAGACGGGACCTTGCTGAGGATACCTTGACTGGCAGTGTTTGTCCTCAACCAAAAGATGGGTATGTAAATTGGCGTCGGGTCTTGATGTCAATCGGCTTCGCACCCTAGTTGCCGTTCAGTCGATTGGAGCTTCACTATCGGCCTCTGAGCACCTCAACAAGACCTTTGCAAGCTACTGGCCGCAGCATGCTTTATTTGAAGTAGACTCAGACTTTTGCGCCTCTAGATTTGTTGAAGCCAAAAAGAACGATCATGCCTGTGGCTGCCGAGCCTACGGCGGTGAGGAATGGCCAAAAACTCATTATCTCACTAGCCCATACCTTGGCCGAGTCCAGATATGAAATGTGAACCGGGATTGTTTTCTGGAAAGTCCTGATCTGCAAAGGCTCGATTTTGCCGTCGATCTTTACTTCGGCGAGGAGTTGTAGATTTAAATCGACTTGTCCGACTTGAAGGCCCTCGACATCCTAAGTCCATTCGACGTTCTGGAGCTGAGCGTACTGGCGCTCAGCCGCTTCACCACCACGAAGGGTAATCTTGACCATATCAGGTGGCCCGGAGAGTCGAGCGCGAACAAATCGGCTTGCGGCAACCGTCGCAGCAGACTGTTGTCCCGGCACTCCGGCTAGCGCTCTGGCACCTGTGCCCTTTCCCTCGACTTCCAGTACGAACACGACCTGGGTCGATCGTCGATACATCAGCTGATCAGGAACTTTGTACTGGGCGTTCATCGACTTTAGTTGCTGCTCGATTGCCTTGCGCTCATTCTCATCGGTTGTTTCGCGTTCCGCGGCCATCGAGATGGGGTAAGTCCGACGCGGCTGCTCACCGATACCTGTTTGAAGGCGATCCCTGCACTTGCTGGGATCTGCGCTGCATGCCGCTTCACGGCTTCCGCCGGATGCCAAATCCTCCCTATCTGAAGGTGCTTCGGCAGCAGGCTTTGTCGATGCGGAGTAGCGACTTGCGTAAGGGGGAGCTACACGCGGGGCCGGTTCAGCCGCTTGTTTGTCAGGTGCTCTGCTCGGTAATTCGGCCACCACTTTAGGACCATTGGAACTAACAGGCTCGCTGCTGGATGCGAGCGGTGCAGGGGGGGCATCTGCATCGATCGGGGCAGGCGGCACATCCCGGCGTACTGAACTAGAGTGCGACCATTGGCTGGCGGTATGGCCAGCGGCGGAGAGGCGGTACAGCCCAAAGGCGCATGAAATCGCGGAGATGAGCAGAAGGGTGCAGCCGGACCATTTCCTTGGAGACATCATCGGTTTCTCCACCCTTGGTTGCGCATCCTTCCGCTACTCGCGCAAATATGCAAGAGTTTCGGTGCGGATCCGTGTGGCAAGCAACATTCGGCGACGGGCGCCTCCGATTGCATCCTCCGTGCGAGGTAGGTAGTTTTGTAGATGCTGCATGCACTGCAGCGATTTGCGATCTGACGGTGATATCTACCTGGAAGGCTTGCGTTCAAGCTTGAGAGTACTCAGCTGGCCCATAACACGGACCCGTTGTCCGTAGTCAGATGAATTGAGACAGGCTGCGGGCCTCAGGAACGGAGGCTCTGGTCCACCTGGGTTGAGAAGTTAGGCAGCTTGCGCGTGGTGGCGCAAGCGACGATCGGTGAGGGTCTGGCGCTTGATCCGCTCCCGCTCGCGCAGGACGGCCTCGTCCCGGCCGAAGTCGACGTCGGCGGGGATGAGATTGCCCAAGCTCTCGTGAGCCCGGACGTGGTCGTAGTGCTCGACGAAGGCCGCGACCCGCGCCTCCAACACGCCGGGCAGGTAGGCGTGGTCGAGCAGGATGCGGTTCTTGAGCGTCTGATGCCAACGCTAGATCTTGCCCTGGGTTTGGGGACGGCGGGGCGCACCGCGGATGTGGGTCATACCGCGGCGGCTAAGCCAGTCGGCCAGATCACGAGCGACGTAGCTCGATCCGTAGCTCATCGGGAAGATGGCTCGACGGCTCTGGGACGGCGCGCGAAGCCACGCTGAGCGCACGCGAGTGCAGTCATTCTGCACCCGGGAATGGCCGATGGCACCTCCGACATACCGGAAAGTGCACTCCAGACCAGCCGTATCGGGCAAGTACTCGAGTTCAGATCGTTCTTAGTTAGCGAGTTGCCGTGACATTCTTGCCGATCCAGCGCAGGAGAATGTCCGCAATGTACAGACTGTTGTCGTCCTGCATGAGCATGTGCGAATTCCCCTTGATCCCAATCTCCGGCAGCGCGAGGACCTCAGCCTTGCCACCAGCAGCAGAGACAGCAGCCGCAAAGGCGCGACAGCTCTTCAGGCGCGGCGCCCACCTTGGAAACTCATCGACGTAATCGCCAAACAGCACAAGGATTGGCACGGCCTTGTAGGGGCCGAGATCAGCCGTTGGATCAGGGCAGGCCGCCGGCTCGATTGAGATGATCCCCGCCACGCCCTGGGTGCTGAGCGCCGCAGTCTGGAACGGGTAGATGCCTGACTGCGAGTGGCTCATCAACACCGTCCCGCCGATCTTCTGCGCGAGTTCAGACAGCGCGGGGACCGTCGGGTTGGGTGTTGGGAGATTTGCCGCGCTGTCGGCAACCATCTGCTTCCAGAACTCGGCCTGTGCTGCCAAGGGAAAGCGCATTCCAGGCAGCACTTGCGGGTATTGGTGGCCGAAGCGGAAGATGGCCCAGGCGCCCTCATGCCCTGCGGAGAACACGGTCGGCAGCTGGTCGACTGGCTTCTTGCCCGTGCGGACCGCGTTGATGGTCGAGGGATCTGTGGCGGAGCGCCCTCGCCAGACTTGGTCGATCACGTAGACCGGGTGGCCTTGACGCAGGAAGTACTCGTCCCAGCCCATCCGGCCGTCGGGCGTCGTCTCCCAGGTCTTGCCGGTGAGACAGCAGCCGTGGATCAGCGTGATCGGCACCCCGGTCTGGCCGGCGGGGGCCTGATAGCGGACGTACATCTGGTCGACCGTGATCGTGCCGGCCGCGTCAAAGTTCGGCAGGGTCGATAGGGTATCGGATTTCACCTCCCGGCCGCCGATGAAGAAGCTGCCCTGCTTTGCGATGGTGAGCGGGCCGGGCTCAGGCCGTGAGGTCTGAGCGAGAGCGGGGACTGCGAGAGCGCAGAATGCGGCGGCGAGCAATGCCAAGCGCATGAAGTCGTCCTCCCTTGGACCGTCGATATCGTTGAGTTTCTTAGAAGGAAGGTAGGACACGCAGCTCAGCCGTCCATTGCATCCTCAAGCGTGCTCTCGGCTAGAGCCGCGCCCGAGCGAGTTGGGACGTGTCGGAAGTTGG
>NZ_BPQQ01000113.1 GCF_022179325.1 Methylobacterium isbiliense
CCGCCTCGGCCGCAGCTGACTTGCACTGCTTCGTGTCACTGCTCGATCATCAGGAGATTGACTATGCAACGTATCGCTTCCGTCGATCCGGTCACGGCGACCGGTAATGCCAAGGACCTACTCGACGGCGTAGGCAAGAAACTCGGCGTCGTGCCGAACCTCTACAAGGTTCTGGCGCAGAGCCCAGCCGGCCTTGAAGGCGTGCTCGCCTTCTCCGGGGCGCTCGCACGCGGTACACTCGACGCTGCGACGCGTGAGCGGATCGCTCTGGCGATCGCGAACGTCAATGGCTGCGATTACTGCAACGCAGCTCACACAGCGCTCGCCAAGCGCCACAAGCTCGAAGAAGCGGAGATCGCGGCCAACCGAGAAGGCCGGTCGACCGATGCCCGTGCCGACGCGGCGGTCACTTTCGCCCGCAAAGTCGCGGTGACCCGCGCTGATGTGACGGAGGCCGACGTCGCGGCCTTGCGCGCAGCCGGCTACACGGATGCGCAGACCGTTGAGATCGTGTTGCACGTGGCGGCGAACGTGCTGACAAACTACGTCAACGAGGTGTTCAAGACCGAGGTCGACTTCCCGCATGCGGGATTGGCCAAGCGCATCGCGGATTGACGTCGGCCGCAGCCAAAGCCTGTGTGTTGGCTTTGGCTGCGGAGCTATGCAGGAGATTGGGTGACGCGCTGGGCGTGAAGGCGGCGTATCGAAGCGGGTGTTGTCCGTCGTCAGATAATTTGAGACAGGCTGCAAGCACACGACCGATCGCGCCGTGCGGCGACGTCTTTCTCTGCCGGTCAGCGTCGAGGATCTGGCGCATGGCCAAGCTCGGCCTTAGGCTTGGCGGAAAGAGCTTCGGGCTGAACTGATCCCATGCCGATCCGGCGCGAGCACCGCGGCTTCTACCCAATCGACTGGCCCCAGCTCTCGGCCGTGATCCGCTTCCGCCGAGCGGGTGGGCGCTGTGAGGGCTGGCGGTCACGCCAGCGCTCTAAGCTCTACCGTATGGGCGGCACTGCTGTAGGATGAGCTGTTTTATGCCTCGGGGGTGCAAATGGTTTGGTTGGAAATCGCAGCAGTAAACCTGATCGTGCAGTATAATCAGTTGCTTGAACCTTGAGCATGACGATTGATGAAATCTGAAAGATTTATCTTAGAGAAAATTTATCTTGGAGCCTTGAAAGCATTCAAATTGTCACGATATAGGTGAAGCCCACAAAAATAGCCAATTTCTTTCGCCGTATGGGCGCAATGTGCTTGTTGTATTCAGAAAATATCCCAAGTGCATACTCGCAAAAAGATTGGAAACCCCCATGACCTTCAATTCGACCACCGCGCCGAACAAGCAAGCCGAGCAAGCCGAAAAGCTTACCGAGGCTGCCAAGGCGAGCATCAACAAGACCGCCGAGCAGAGCGCCCAGTTCGCCGATGCCGCCCGCGACGACATGAGCAAGATGGCCGATCTCGGTGAAAAAGCCACACAGAACGTCAAGAAAATCTTGCAGACGAACGTCGAGACAGCTTCTCAGCATGCCCGCGAGGCCGCAGATCGTTTCACACGCTCCTTCGGCTTCACCGGACAAGACAGCGATCGCTTCGCCCGTCAGTCCCAGCAGAACTTTGAGGCGGTCACGCGCTGCGGCACGGTTCTGACCCAAGCCGTGCAGGACGCCTCTCGGGACTGGTTCGAGCTCGGCCAGAAGCAGTGGCAGCGCAATCTCGATGGCCTGAACAAGCTGACGCGCGCCACCTCGCTTCAGGAGTTCACCGCGATCCAGAGTGAGCTGATCCGCGAGGGGCTGCAGCACATGGTGCAGGACAGCAAGGCCATCGCCGAGGGTTCGGTTCGCGCGGTCGAGGAGGCCAGCAAGGCATTCTCCGGCGTCGCCCAGCAGAGCTCCACGCTCACCCGCTGAGGCCCATAGCGCCTGAGCCAGACACCTCGAAGCGCAGCAACACCTGGGGCGGTCAGATCGGCCGCCCCATCTGCCGGCCCCCGTCGCACACTAGCGCGGCCAGCGACCTGATCTCCGGCTACATCGGCGCTGCACCCCGCTTCACGATCTAGGCGATGTGCGCCCGACCGCACCCGGTTGCCGCCTGGATCTGGCTCCACGTCATCTGGGATCCGGCCTGACGATCGTCGCCTCGCGCGAGACCGGCCCATTCGCATAAGCGCCGGTATGGAACGCGTTACGGAACCTCCGGACAGTGTTCGGAAGTCCTCGCGGGCGTCTCGCGCCAGCCCCCAGTCGAGCCCCAGATGATCGGCCTCAGGCGGGGCCCACGCGGGCGCGAGGCTAGACTGCAATAGTCTTTCTGCGCGCGAGACCCCTGGCACGCCTTGTGCGACACTAAGGAGGTCCCGCGCCGGTCATCCACGGCGATGTGGGACGGCGGGCCGGGCGGTGGTCTCCCTTGAGAACACACGTGAGAACACACGCCCGGCCCGCACGGACTTCCCTGCTCATTGTGGGCGAACCGCCCCGCCTCTCGTGCGAGGCTCTCCCCGTTCCGCACGGTTCACGCTCCCGCAGCGGGACAGCGGGCCAGGTGTCGGATCCCACCTTTTCGACATCCAGCCCGTGCTGCAATTCCTGTCCTGATCTTGGTCAGGGAGCCGCTCCGTGGCTGTGCGAGGCTCTCCCCGTTTCCGCACGGTCCACGCGCTCCTGCTGCGGGACAGCGGGCCGGGTGTCGGATTCCTCCCTTGTGACACCCGGCTCGTACCTCTCTCCCTTCAGCGCGCAAAGGAGCGCCGGCGCGGGGGGGACGGCCGGCGTTCAGGATGGTCGATTGCTTATACGGGAAGTCAACCGCCCCAAGCAGATCGGGTTCCTCAGCAGGTGCCACGCTCCAGCCGCCCGGAGCAACTCGCTGAGACTCAGCTACGGACTAGGCCATATGGCAACTACTTTATGCCTGTTGACTTAGTTCAGATCCAGACTGACTCTGTGTCAGTAATCTAAGGTAATGAGGAACGTATCTTGATGGTGCTATGAGCAGGGCGATGGCTACGACCTCCAGTGCAACCATTCTGGTCGGCGATAGCGTGCCGACACTGTCTCAAGTTGCAGAGAAGACAGACGAGGTTCGCAGGATTGCAGGTGACAAGATCCGGTCGATCCAGGCGATCACCGCGCAGGTGAAGATGCTCGCGCTGAACGCGCTGATCGAGGCGGCGCGGGCCGGGGAGCAGGGCCGCGGCTTCTCGGTCGTGGCGCAGGAGGTCCGGGCGGTCGGCGCGCAGGTCGAGAGCATCGCCGCATCCCTCGAAGCCGAACTCGCCGGGCGCATCACCGATCTCCAGGGTATGATGCGCCGCCTCTCCGAGACCGCCCAGGGCGAGCGGATGGTCGACCTCGCCCTCAACGCGGTCGAACTCATCGACCGCAATCTCTACGAGCGGACCTGCGACGTGCGCTGGTGGGCGACCGACCCGGCCATCGTGGATTGCGCGGCCGCGCCGGATGCGGACCGGGCCGCCTATGCGGGCGAGCGGCTCGGCGTGATCCTGTCGGCCTACACGGTCTATCTCGACCTCTGGCTCTGCGACGCCTCGGGCGTAGTGGTGGCGAACGGCCGCCCGGACCGCTTCCCGGGGGTCGTGGGGGCGAGCGTGGCCGGCGAGGACTGGTTCCGGCGCGCCGCGGCCCTGCCGAACGGCGACGCCTACGTGGCCGCCGAGGTGGCGGTGCGCCCGCTCCTGGGCGGCGCCCAGGCGGCCACCTACTGCGCCGGGGTGCGCGAGGGGGGCCGCGCCGACGGCCGCCCGCTCGGCGTGCTGGCGATCCATTTCGACTGGGAGCCGCAGGCCCGCGCCATCGTGTCGGGCGTGCGGGTCGCGCCGGAGGACCGGGAGCGCACCCGGGTGATGATCGTCGATGCGGCGGGCCGGGTGCTCGCGGCCTCGGACGGGCGCGGCGTGATCAGCCCCCACGGGGTGGTCCGGTTGGAATGTTAGTGGACCGTAGGCCTGTCCACCACAGGTAGCTTGGCCGGCAGAGCCGGTCGGGCGAGCGCAGCCGGCCAAGCGGTCAAGGCGGGCACGACCACCTCGGGGGCTGGCGGCCGGTAGCCCAGAGAGGCGTGTGGCCGAACCCCGTTGTAGTGTCTCCTCCAGCTCTCGATCAGGATCTGCGCCTCTCGCAGCGAGTAGAAGATCTCCCCGTTCAGCAACTCGTCCCGTAGCCTCGCGTTGAAGCTCTCGATGTAGCCGTTCTCCCAGGGCGAGCCCGGGGTGATGTAGGCCGTCTTTGCGCCCACAGCGGTGATCCACTTCTGCACAGATGTGGCGATGAACTCAGGTCCATTATCGGAACGAACGTGCGCGGGCACGCCACGCAGGATGAACAAGTCCGAGAGCACATCGATCACGTCCGCTGCCTTGAGCTTGCGGGCCACGCGGATGGTCAGACACTCGCGGGTGAACTCGTCGATGACGTTGAGCAGGCGGAACTTGCGCCCGTCATGCGTGCGCGCCTCGACGAAATCGTAGGACCAGACATGGTTGCGGTGCTCGGGCCGCAGCCGCAGGCAGGAGCCAGCCCCATCCCATAGCCGGCCCTTCTTGGGCTGGCGGGCCGGCACCTTCAGCCCCTCCTGCCGCCAGAGCCGCTCCACCCGCTTGTCGTTGATCCACCAGCCCGCCGCCCGCAGCAGGGCGGCGATCTTGCGGTAGCCGTAGCGGCCATAGCGGCGCGCCAACTCGATCAGGTCGGCGAGCAGCGCCGCCTCGTCCTCTCTCCCCCGCGGCACCTTGCGCTGTGTCGAGCGATGCTGCCCGAGCGCGCGACAGGCGCGCCGCTCGGAGACCGTCAGCACGGTCCGGACATGCTCGATGCAGGCGCGTCGGCGCGCGGGGCTCAGAAGTTTCCCCGTGCCGCCTCCTGCAGGATCAGCTTGTCGAGCGTGAGATCCGCGATCGCCTTGCGCAGCCGCTGGTTCTCGGTCTCCAGCTCCTTCATCCGGCGCACCTGGTCGGACTTGAGCCCGCCGAACTCACGCCGCCAGCGATAGTAGGTGACCTCGCTCACGCCGATCGCGCGGATCGCGTCGGCCACGCTCTGCCCCTGCGAGACCAGCACATCCGCCTGCCGCAGCTTGGCAACAATCTCCTCGGGCTTGGGTCGCTTCGCCATCTCGTCCGTCCTCCTGGCTCACAAGCCATACTTCAGGGCGGACCACTTCAAGGGGGGCTGACCAGGGCATAGGCCCAGGGTGCGGGCAAGCGGAAGCGGGGTTTTGTTCGGGCGGGCCGACGCGGTGATGTTGCCAAAGTCCGCTCGCGCCAGATCGCACAGCGCACGGCGGCCAGAGCATCGGCGAAGGTCGGACGCGGTTTGGAGTACCACGCGGCGGCCGCGATCCGTTGTCGTTGGCGGGCCGGGAGCCGTGCAGCCAGCAATGTGACGATCGAGAACAGGGCGAGCAGGCAGGGCGTGGTGCGGGCAATCGCCGTGTTGGACCACTGCCGCTGCGTCTCGACGCCGAGATGGGCGCGCACCTCCCGGAAGGTGACCTCGACGGTCCAGCGCCGCACGAACCACCCCACGATCTGCGCGGGCTCGCGCGTCGGATCGGTGCACAGCAGGGCCTGGGGCGGGAAGCGCGCCTCGGGATCGCGGATGAGCACCCAACGGATCGGCACGACGGGCAAGCCGCCGTGCCGCCACACCGCGGTGCCCGAGGCGATCTCGATTGTGCGCTTGCCCGCCCCGTACCGGCCCGGCACCACAACCGCGTGCCAGCGCGTGTCTTTGGCCGCGAGGGTCACGGCGAGCGTCGGCGGCCGCGCGCCTTTGGTCCGCGGGTGTCCGATCGTGCCGGGCAGCCGCGGCGGGGCGGGGTCGTAGAGTGCTGCGTCGAGCCGCAGGCGGGTGATCGCCGTGATGCGGGCGCGGCGCATCGCGTCGAGGAACAGCAGGCCGGAGAAGCCGCTGTCGCCCACCACAACGAGATCGCGGCCCGGCAGCCAGCGCCGCGCTTGGAGGGCGAGTTGACGCCCGACGTCGAGCAACGGCTTGTGCCGACGGCCCCGTTCGCGACAGGCGCGCTCGGACGGCACCAGCGCGGTCAGGAACGGCAGCGCCCAGATGCGCCTTGCCCAGGGGATTGGGGCGAGCAACATCAGGCTCATCCAGCGCAGCCCGCTCGCCTTGACGAAATGACTGTCGGAGGAGCGAACCGGATCACGATAGATGCCCTTGGCCGCGATGCGTTTGCCGCGGCGGCGCTCGATCATGTCGTCCAGTCCCAGGACCACGGGGCCGCGTTGCGCGAACGCGTCGATGAGGAGCCCGAGCAGGATACGGCTGCCGCTGCGCGGGCACCACGCTGCCCGGTTGAGGATGCGGTGGGCGTTCACGAACCGTCGCTCCTGTGCACGGCCCATGATGCGCAGGACGCTCGTCACCGTGCGGCGGCCCGGCGTCAGGATCGCGCCGGTCAGCAGAAGCTGAGCATGGCGCCACGAGCGTTGGACGAACAGCGGCGCGAACGCCAGGATGAGCCCGGCGAAGCAGGTAGGCAGGGGCAGCATGGCGGTGTCTCTTGGCGGGGACGCAACCAGCCTACCCGCCACACCTGCTTCGTCACCTCACACCCTCAACGACCCGCCCAATTGGCCAAAGTCGAGCTTAGGCATTCGCGACGTCCTCGTCGGCACCGCCGTGGAGACCGAGCGCGAGGAGGCTTCGTCCGCCATCGGCTACGGCTTGACGCTGGCCAAGGCCGCCGGCGCCCACCTCACCGTCCAGTCAGCTTCTTGGCGCCTATCCGGCGACGACGCTTGGCTCGGCGACTTCTACCACGAAGGCGTCGCGGTCATCGACCGCCGCCTCGACGCGCTGGCTCGCTCCATCGCAGCACGCTCGGCCGGCGACGCGGTGCAGGCCGGGGTGGTCTGCACGACCGAGGCACCGAGCCTGCCCTATCCGGACATCGTGAACCGCTTGGCCGCGCAGGCTCGGCTGCACGACCTGACGATCCTCGACATCGGCCCTCGAACCTACGACCTCGACCGCGAGATGGTGGAGAAGGCGCTGTTCCATAGCGGTCGCCCGGTCATCGCGGTGCCGCCAGGCCACGCGGCGTTCTCCGCCCGGCGGATCGTCGTCGCCTGGGACGGCAGCGCCCAGGCGGCACGGGCCACCAACGACGCGTTGCCGTTCCTGCGCGCGGCCGAGGCGGTCGAGATCGTCTCGATCGGCGACGAGGCGGAGATCCACGTCGAGGTGCCGGGAGCCGAATTTGCGCCCCACCTCGCGCGCCACGGCGTCAATGTCTCCGTCAACGATCTGCCGAAGGGCGAGAGCGTCGCGGCCACCCTGCGCGCCCAGGCCAGCCTGTTTCGGGCCGAGATGGTCGTAATGGGCGCCTACCGGCACTCGCGCCTGCGCGAGTGGTTCCTGGGCGGCGCGACCCGATCACTATTAGCCCAGAGTCCCGTGCCTCTGTTCCTGGCTCACTAACGGGCTTGCGATCCCGCTCGCGCGCATGGGCAATGGGTCGGGATTGCCAACCTTCGTACTTGTGACCATGTTGGCACTTCTGCTTCGCTCTGATCACGCAGGCCTGAGTTTGCGCGATCGCTGATCCGTTAGCCCGAACGATCCGCAGGCAGATCAAGCAGTCTCGCGCTCCTTGGCTTCGGACGCTCGCAAGCGTGCCGCGTCGGCCTCTGCGGCCCAAGCCGCCAACGCCACTTGATCGGGAACCTCCTCCTCCGAGCCCCACCAGATCGTGTCGCCGTTGCTCATGACCGCGTACCGGGTCAGCCCGTGCGCGCCCATCTCGACGATCCGGCCCGGCCGCCAAGCCCTGTCCATGATGCCCATCGGCACGGCTCCTTGCTCGCCTCACCTACGAACGACCGGCTGCAGTCGTACGTTCACGGCCTGCGAGGTCCTTGTCCCACATCAATGCGGAGTTTGCGCTCTCAACATCGGGGTAGATCTGTGTGAATGCTGGATTATGCCGTTGACCTGATGATCGTGCCAACCCAGAACGAGGTGTCATCACAGGATCAGCAAATGACCGACCCTACTTCAGGCACTTCCGTCGAGCTCGCGGCCGACATCGTCTCAGCCTACGTGTCGAACAACAACGTGCGGGCCGCCGATCTGCCCGACCTGCTCAGGAGCGTGCACGATGCGCTCGGCAATCTCCTGAACCCGCCGCCTCCTGCCGCCACGGAGACGCCCAAGGCGACCGCGGTTCAGATCAAGAAGTCCATCACGCCGGACGCGCTGATCAGCTTCGTTGACGGCAGGCCGTACAAGAGCCTGAAGCGGCACCTCAGCAGCCAGGGCCTGACGCCGAACGACTACCGGGCGAAGTTCGGCCTCCCGCCGACCTACCCCATGGTGGCGGAGAGCTACTCGGCCGCCCGCTCGGAGCTTGCGAAGAACCTCGGGCTCGGCCAGATCCGCCGTGAGCGGGACGCCGCGAAGCCGGTAGTGCCCGATTCGGCCGTGAAGGAGCCTGCTAAGCGCGGACGCAAGCCGAAGGCTGCAGCAGCGGCCGAGTAGGTGCACAGCCCATTCTCACGAGCGCGACATGGGGCGCCCAGGCGCTCCATGTCCGTCGCGTCGGTGCTCCTCGTCTTGCTGGGTGCCGCGATCGCGATCCTGGGCATCGCTTTCGCTGCTGGCGACTTCGTGGCGAACTGGATCAGGGCCTTCGGCTGATCCGGTTGCGGCCTTGAGCGCGGATTGGTGCGGCATGCCGGTACCCTGCTTCTACCCCGTCCACGAGTTGACGACGGCATTCCTTTGGGTGCACCTGTGGCGGTGCCAGCGAAACAAGCCGGGGCGGTATCGAGGTCTGCCGCTATGGGAGTTCGGCCGTGGCTGACGCGCAGACCTTCAGCGATCTCTACAAGGCCAAGTGCCTCACCGACGATGACCTGACCACGGCCGTCGCCGGCTATCTCGCCGACCCGACGCCCGGGCCGCGCGCGATCGTGGAGGGCGTCTCCCTCGACATCGCTGCGGCCGTGAAAGCAAACCAGTGGGCTCGGATACTCGTCTCGGCCCCAAGCTTCACCCCGGCGCAGCGACAGATGGCGGTCCGCACCGCGATCCTGCTGGCGAAGGTGGGGTGAGACTTGGAAAGGATGCTGCGTGGCTCGGGAGGCGAATGGATCAAGATGATCCGGCAGACTGTTGACGCGTGACAGTTCGGCGTACCCGTCCGCGCGCGCAAACGAGGTGACGTCCATGACGAACCCGGTGAACCGCTGCCTCCGCAAGCTCGACCATGCATCAGCCGTTTCCGACACGACCATCACGGCGCTCGTGGCCGATGCCCTCAACGAGTTGGAAGCGTCCTATGGCCGTCCGGGCGACCGCATTTGCGCGCTGAAGGACGTGCTCCACAGCTACAGTGAGCGGCGGTCTGACCGGCACGCAGCACCGTTCCATCGCTTCCTGCCGAGCATCGTCGATCAGCGTCAGACCGCCCTGTCGCGATCGGCGCCTCGACAGGTGGAGCGGGATCATCGCCGCGACGGACCGCGATCCGCCTGCGGCACGAACAAGCTGTACGCCTGAGGCGATCCGCTGCAACGATTGCCGCGCAGTGTCGCATGACGAGGGTTGGCGTGAGGCGGCGATCGGGGACCGGGATCACGGTCTGACGCAAAAGCATGTCAGGAAGTCATTGCGTCAGGTGCAATCGCGGTCTGGAGCCCTACAAACGACGGCGTTGCCGCCGGCTACGCCACTTGAGTCTGTGGTGACAGGCGGGCCGGATTACAATCAGGGCGCACCTCAGCCAGGGCGAGGTTGCCATCGTCGGGCTCCGCCCGGAGACACAGGCTGCTGACGGAGGCGCCGAGCATCCGGGCCAATGCCAGCGCGTAGGGCCCGACTGCCTCGCCGAGACCATCGATGACGACGAGCAGATCCTTGATCATCGCGTGGGCACTCCGTCAGGATGCGGCCGGCTTGGATCTGCCGTCCGGCACTGCATGGAAACGATCTTCGAATGATCACGCTGGGGTGCGGCCGGCGCGTTGATGCAGCGCAACCCCGACGGATTTTGTCGCTCGTCAGCCAATCCCTGCAACCGGATATTTAGCCAGTGAACATATAGAACAACGTTCGATGGCGGGACGGAATGAATTCTTCTCAAGGCCTGACAGGAATGGCTGCAGACCTTGATCTGGCGCAACGACGCCGTGCGGATCTGGATGACTGATGGTGCGCGCAGGGATGCGGCTGCACCTGGGCGGCGTTGCCCGGAGCGGCTGAGCCGCCCCACGAGGTGAGCATGACGACCGTCGCCATCACCGTGACGCCGAGCGCCGCCGTTGCGCCTGACGACCTGCAGCCCTGCATCGCGATCCGCGATCTCGACTTCTGGTACGGCCAGAACCACGTGCTTAAGGCGAACAGCCTCACCGTCTTCGCGCACCGCGTCACGGCGCTGATCGGTCCTTCTGGCTGCGGGAAGTCGACGCTGCTGCGCTGCCTCAACCGGATCTGCAGCCTCTATCCCGACCAGCGCGCCACCGGCGAGATCCTGTTCGAGGGCCGCAACATCCTGTCGGACAAGATCGACCTCTGCGAACTGCGCGCGCGGATCGGCATGGTCTTCCAGAAGCCGTCCCCCTTCCCGATGTCGATCTACGAGAACGTGGCCTTCGGCATCCGCCTGAACCATCGCCTGTCTCGGTCGGCCCTCGATGAACGGGTGGAGGACGCCCTGCGCAAGGCTGCACTCTGGGACGAGGTCAAGGACATACTCCGGCAATCGGGCGCGAGCCTGTCGGGGGGGCAGCAGCAGCGGCTCTGCATCGCCCGCATGCTGGCGTTGAAGCCGACCGTGCTGTGCTTCGACGAGCCGACCTCGGCCCTCGATCCGATCTCCACCGGTAAGATCGAGGATCTCATCGACCAGCTGCGTCAAGACTTCACCGTCGTCATCGTCACTCACAACATGCAGCAGGCCGCCCGCATCTCGCAGTTCACGGCCTTCATGTACCTCGGCGAGATCGTGGAGTCCGGTACGACGGAGGACATCTTCGTGCGCCCGCGGGATCCGAGAACCTCGCGATACGTCACGGGCCGCTTCGGCTGAGAGAACAACCGCGACCTTGCGCCAGATCAACGCGGACGGTCCGGAGCATGGGCTTACTCGTGCGATGGGCCTGCCTCGACGTGGGGGCGGTCCGGTCGGATCGGCGGCCGGGGTCCTGACATGGCTTCGAAGATTGCATTCGGCAGCGGCCTGCTCCTAGGAGCGGCCGTCGCCGCGTTCCCTTCAGCCGAGAGACCTGTCGGGGTCGCGGCCGGGCGTTATGCCTGCGGTGCCGCGCATCGGAGTGGGTCGCCTCGATCGTGTCGGCTTCGCGCAGCGCCACATGCCCTTCCCCATCGCTCCGCGTCGTGACCGAATAGGTGCCGGAACGGTCTTGGCCATGGTTGGACGACTCAGCACGCGCGATGAAACCGCGAGGTTCGCGAGCCC
>NZ_BPQQ01000114.1 GCF_022179325.1 Methylobacterium isbiliense
GCCGGGGGTTTTCTGCGTGACCGGATCAGCGCCGCGTCACCACCCAGACGGCATGGACGAGGCCGGGAAAATAGCCGAACAATGTCAGCAGCAGGTTCAGCCAGAACTGCAGCCCGAGCCCGACCGTGAACAGCACCCCGACCGGCGGGATGATGACGAGCAGGATGATGCGGATGAGATTGCCCACCGTCGTCTCCGTTCTGTGCCAAGCGCCAAGCTGCCTGTGAACGGTCCGGCGCCGGATCGGTTCCCGAACGTCATCTCGCAGCAGGGGAGGGGAGGCGTGCGTCCCGCCGTGCCGTCGTGCTCGTCGATCTTGTCCACTATCTGACCTTGCCGGCCCCGCTCGCGCATCGCCGCTTCGGCTACGTGCGTGACAGCGTCTGGCTGCGCTCGCGCTCGCGGCGCTGCCGGGCGGCCTGGGCGCCCCATCTCGCCGCGGCGCGCGCTGTGGTGCGCGACGCCGTTGCGGCCTCGCCCGGGCGAGGGACGGCCGTCGTCCTCGGCTCGGGTCTCCTCGACGACGTGCCGCTCCCCGATCTGGCCGCAGCCTTCCGGCGCGTGGTGCTGGTTGATGCCGTGCATCCTTGGTCGGCGCGCCGCCAAGCCCGCCGCTTCGCCAACGTGACGCTCCTGACCATGGAGCTCAGCGGTGCCCTGCCGCTGCTCAGCGGGCGCGCCGACGATCTCGCCCCGGCCCTTCCGCCCGTCTGCTCAGACCCCGAAACGGATCTCGTCGTCTCCGCCAACCTGCTCTCGCAGTTGCCGATCCTTCCGGCCGAGCGGATCGCCGGGCGATGTCCGCAGACAGCGGAGGCCTTCGGTCGGCGCATCGTGGCGCAGCACCTCGATGCCCTCTCCGGGCTGCGCGCCAGAACCTGCCTCGTCACCGACGTGGAGGCGGTCGAGGAGGATCGGGCCGGCCGCGTGGTCGCGCGCACCGATCTTCTCCACGGCCTCGATCCCGGAGAGCCGGAGCGCGACTGGATCTGGGATCTCGCGCCATTCGGCGAGGCCGGACGCGATTTCCGCATCCGCCACCGCGTCATCGGATTCACCGATTGGCGCGGTTGATCCCGATGTGGGCGGAAGGCCGTCTCACGGCGAGCGGTGCGGAGCCGAGACTCCGCACCGCTGCGCATCATTCCGACGGCGCGTCGGTCGTCTTGGGCGGGAAGAGCTCGCCGCCTCCCTCGGCCGGAGCCTCGCCGGGGGCACCCTCGTAGCGGGTGCGGCGGCGGCGGCGCGGGCGGGCAGGGGCTTCTCCGGCGGCCTCGGCCGCAGGGGCCGGGACCGGCGCCGGCTCGGCCGCAGGGGCCGGCGGGCGGGCGGGGTTGGTCAGGAAAGCCGGCAGGCCGGGCTCCTCGGCGGGCGGCGCTTCGGCCCGCGGCTCCTCGCGGCGGGGCCGCTCGCGGCGGAACTCGCCGCGATTCTCGCCCCGGAACTCCTGGCGCTGCGGCTCGCCGCGAAAATCCTGCCGCTGGTGATCGCGCTGCTGGTGATCGCGCTCCTGCGGAGGCCGGTCCTGGCGATCCTGGCGCTGCGGCCGGTCGCGGTTCTGGAACCGCTCGCGACGGTCCTGCCGATCGAAGCGCGCGGGCCGGTTGTCGGGCTCGCCGCGGCTCTCGTAGGGCTGGGGCTGCTGGGAGGGATCGACGTAATCCTCGCCCCCATGGCCGTAGCCGTTCGGGGCGTAACCGTTGGGGCCGCGTCCCTCCGGACCTCCGGCCGCGTAGCCGTTCGCCTGCGGCCCCTCGTCGTCGCCCTCGTCGCCCTCGTCGTCGAAGGGTCCGCGGCCGAATCCGCCGAACTGCTGCCGGTACTGCTCGTTCGCAGCGGCGATGATGCGCTGGTAGTGCTCGCCGTGCTGGAAATAGTTCTCGGCCATCACCGGGTCGCCGCTCGCCTGCGCGTCGCGCGCGAGCTGCGCGTATTTCTCGGCGATATGCTGGGCGGTACCGCGGATCTTCACATCGGGGCCGTTCGATTCGTAGGCCCGGGTGAGCGGATTCGGGCCCTTGCTGCGGTTGCGGCCACGCATACGCCTGTTCTGATTTGGTCTCATCGGTCTAGACTGACCCTCGTTCGACACTCTCAAGGGACTGGACTGGGGACGAACCCGGTTGCGGCGCCGGCCGGCCTGTGAGCCGTCCGTACCCCAGCGACGATGTCCGTCGTGCACTGCTCAACCGCGGGCTCACGCGCGCTCGGGTCGCCCAACGATTGTCAGATACGGATCACCGAGCCGGACTGCCTTCGTGCCCCTGAATCTGCCCGGTGGTGGAAGATCGTCCAAGTTCCGCGCCTGGGATCGCGCCCAAAAACTTAGCCAGGCTGTCTTGCCGGACCATTCACGATCTGCCGGGGGACGTTAGCGGCTTCAGCATGTGGAGCCAAGTGAAATCGCACGCAAGAACATCAAAAACTTGAGGAATCCGCTGCCCCCGCGGAGCCGTGCCCCAGCACCGCCACCCGCGAGTGTCCGGCCAGATCGCGGCGCACCCCCAGCACGCGCAAGTCCGAGCCTTCCGCCAGGGCACGCAACGGCCCCTCCTGATCGAATCCCATCTCGACGACGAGCCGCCCCCCCGGCGCCAGCAGTTCCGGCGCCTGGGCGATGATCACCCGGTAGGCATCGAGCCCGTCCTCGCCGCCGTCGAGGGCGAGCCGGGGGTCGTGGGACCGCACCTCCTCGGCGAGCCCGGCGATGACTCTGGCGGCGATGTAGGGCGGATTCGAGACGATGACGTCGAAGGGCCCGCGCAGCGCCGCACCCCAGTCGCCCCGCACGAACAACGCCCGCGCGGCGACCGCGTTGCGCAGCGCATTGTCGCGGGCCGTGAGCAGGGCCTCGTGCGAGCGGTCGAGCCCGAGACCGATGGCGCGCGGCCACTCGGAGAGGAGCGCGACGAGGAGGCAGCCCGAGCCGGTGCCGAGGTCGAGCAGGCGGCGCGGGGCCTCGCGGGGAAGGCCGAGGGCGAGGGCGGCCTCCACCACCGTCTCGGTATCGGGGCGCGGCACCAGGGTGGCGGGCGAGAGCCGGAAGGGCAGGCCCCAGAAGTCCCAGGTGCCGAGGATGCGCGCCACCGGCTCCCCGGCTTCCCGCCGCGCCAGGGCCGCCTCCAGGCGCGCGGCGCCCTCGGGGCCGATCGGCTCGTCGCCCCGCAGGGCGAGGTCGACCGCCGAGAGGCCAAGGCTGTCGAGGGTCAGGATCCGGGCATCGAGGGCCGCGGTCTCGATGCCGCGTCCGGCGAGCCGGGCGCCCGCGCGCACCAGCGCCTGCGCCCGTGGGAGATCCGGCGCGAGGCCGTCGCCCACCTCCCGGCTCATCCCAGGCCTTCGGCGGCCAGGAGCGCCGCCTGATGCTCGGTGACGAGGGCGTCGACGAGTTCGTCGAGGGCGGTGCCGGCCAGCACCTCCTCCAGCTTGTAGAGCGTCAGGTTGATGCGGTGGTCGGTGACGCGGGCCTGCGGGAAGTTGTAGGTGCGGATGCGCTCCGAGCGGTCGCCGCTGCCCACCTGCGCCCGCCGGTCGGCGGCCCGCGCCGCATCCTTCTGGCTGCGCTCTTGCTCGTACAGGCGGGCCCGCAGCACGGCGAGCGCCTTCGCGCGGTTCTTGTGCTGCGAGCGCTCTTCCTGGACGAAGACCACGATGCCGCTCGGCACGTGGGTGATGCGGATTGCCGATTCGGTCTTGTTGACGTGCTGGCCGCCGGCTCCCTGCGCCCGCATGGTGTCGATCTTCAGGTCGGCCTCGTTGACGTGGATGTCGACGTCCTCGGCCTCGGGCAACACCGCGACGGTCGCCGCCGAGGTGTGGATGCGCCCCTGGGTCTCGGTCTCCGGCACGCGCTGCACCCGGTGGGCGCCGCTCTCGAACTTCAGCCGCGCGAAGACCCCGCGCCCCTTCACCTCCGCCACCACCTCGCGGTAGCCGCCCATCGTGCCCGGGCTCTCGGAGACGATCTCGACCTTCCAGCCCTTCAGGTCGGCGTAGCGCGCGTACATGCGGAAGAGGTCGCCCGCGAACAGGGCGGCCTCGTCCCCGCCCGTGCCGGCCCGCACCTCCAGGATGGCGCTCTTCTCGTCGGCCGCGTCCTTGGGCAGGAGCAGGATCTGCAGCGCCTTGGCGGCGGCGTCGCGCGCCGCCTCGGCGTCCGGCTTCTCCTCCGCGGCGAGCGCCCGCATCTCGGGATCGCCTTCCTGCAGCATCGCCTCGACGCCGCGCAGCTCCGCCTCGGCGGACCGGTAGGCCCGGATCGCCGCCACGACGTCGTCGAGGTCGGAGAGTTCGCGCGAGAGCTGGACGAAGCTGTCGGAATCGGCCTCGCCGGCGCTGAGCGTCGCCGTCACGATGTCGTGCCGCGCCAGGATGGCGTCGAGTCTGTCGGAAGGGATCGCGATCATCGGGTGGATATGGGCTTGCGTCTCGGCCGGATCATCCGGCAGCGGCGGCGCGCCTCACGCCGCCCGGAGCGCCCCGCGTATAGCAGGTCTGGGCCGTCTGGCGAGGCGCCCGGAAGCACGGGCGTCCTGCACTTTGCGCGGAGACGGGGTGCGCCCCTTGTGGTGAACCACGCAACGTGGTCCCATCTGAGGGCGAGGACCCGCGGGTGGCACCCCGCGAGCCCTCTTTGTTGGATGCATGTCCAACATCAGCCCGATCGTGATGGTGATGAGCCATCCGGTCGGGCCATTCGCGACCGTGATCGTCACGAACGATAACCCGTTCACATCGTTCACCCCCTTCCCTGTGATGCCGGCTCGGTGGGCGGCGGTCGGCAAAGCCGCCGCTAGCCTCGCGTGCCACGAGGCCCTCGCGACAGGGAATGCTACGTCCAACGCCCGCAGGTATCGCAGCGGAAGGTCGAAGTCTCAAGCGACCAACAAGCAGGTCAGACCGGGATGCCGTGCGCCTCGGCGAAGGCCGCGAGCGCCGGGCGCAGCGAGGCGCCGTCGCCCGTCCGGGCCAGTTCCGCCTCCAGGAAGGCCCCGATCGCGCCGGCATCGAGGCTGAGCACCATCGCCTTCACCGGGCCGATCGCGGCCGGCGACATCGAGAGGGCGCGGAAGCCCAGGCCGATCAGCGCCATGGCTTCGAGCGGGCGCCCGCCGATCTCGCCGCAGACCGAGACCGGGGTGCCGGCCGCGTTGGCCCGCTCGGCGATGATGCGGAAGGCCCGCAGGGCCGCGGCGCAGAGCGGGTCGAAGCGGTTGGCGACCTGGCGGTTCTCGCGGTCGACCGCGAACAGGAACTGCATCAGGTCGTTCGAGCCTACCGACAGGAAGTCGGCCGCCGCCGCGATCTCGTCCATCTGGAACAGCAGCGAGGGCACCTCGACCATCACGCCGAGGCGGCACTCCGCCGGCAGGGGATGGCCGTGGCGGGCGAGATGCGCCTTCTCGCGCTCCACGATCGCCTTGGCTCGGACGAACTCGTCCACGGTGGCGACCATCGGGAACATGATCCGCAGCGGGCGCCCGCCCGCCGCCTTGAGGAGGGCGCGCAGCTGCATGCGCAGCAGCCCCGGCCGGTCGAGGCCGATGCGGATCGCCCGCCAGCCCAGCGCCGGGTTCTCCTCCTCCGGCGCCTTCATGTAGGGCAGGACCTTGTCGCCCCCGATGTCGAGGGTGCGGACCGTCACCGGCAGGTCGCCCGCGGCCGCGAACACGGCCTCGTAGAGCACCTGCTGCTCGGCCGCCGCGGGCATGCGCTCGGCCACCATGAACTGCAGCTCGGTGCGGAAGAGCCCGATGCCCTCGGCGCCGGTCTCCTGCAGGTGCGAGAGGTCGACGAGCAGCCCGGCATTGAGCTGCAGCGAGATCGGCACCCCGTCGCGCGTCAGCGACGGCAGGTCGCGCAGCGCCCGGTACTGTTCCTGGCGGCGGGCGCGCAGCCGCGCCTTCTCGGCATAGGCCGCCTCGACCTCGGGGCCGGGGCGGATCTGCACCTCGCCGGTGGCGCCGTCGACGATGATGGCATCGCCCGATTCGACGAGCGCGGTGGCGTTGGCCACCTCGCCCACCGCCGGAATGCCGAGCGCCCGCGCCACGATGGCGATGTGGCTCGTCGGCCCGCCTTCCTCCAGCACCACCCCGCGCAGGCGGGCGCGGTCGTAGTCGAGCAGGGCCGCCGGTCCCATCGAGCGGGCCACCAGGATGGCGTTCTCCGGCATCGCACCGGGGCCGGCTCCCGCATGGCCCACGAGCTGGCGCAGCAGGCGGTTGGCGAGATCGTCGAGATCGTGCAGCCGCTCGCGCAGGTAGGGGTCGCTCTGGCGCAGCATGCGGGCCCGGTTGTCCGACTGCACCCGCTCGACGGCGGCCTCGGCGGTCAGCCCCGAGAGCACGGCCTCGCGCATGCGGCGCAGCCAGCCCTGGTCGTGGGCGAACATCCGCACCGTCTCCAGCACCTCCCGGTGCTCGCCCGCCCCCGCGACGTCGCCGCGCTCCACCAGATCGTCGATGGCCGAGCGCACCTCCGCGATGGCGGTCTCGAGCCGGGCCACCTCCCGCTCGACGTTCTCGGCGATGAGGTTCTTGACCACGATGCGCGGCTCGTGAAGCACCACGTGGCCGAGGCCGACGCCGTCCGCGAGCGGCACCCCCGCCTGGACGAGGGCGCGGCGCGACGCGTTGACGGTGCCCGGCGAGAGCGCCTGCAGCTCGCCCGAGGCGATCATCTCCGCCAGCACCATGGCGGTGGTCTGGAGCGCCTCGATCTCCTCCTCGGAATAGACCCGGTAGGTCCGGTTCTGCACCACCAGCACGCCGAGCGTGTTGCCGGCCCGCAGGAGCGGCACGCCCAGGAAGGCGTGATAGATCTCCTCGCCGGTCTCGGGCCGGTAGGAATAGGCCGGGTGCGACTGCGCGTCGGAGAGCGAGAGCGGCTCGGCGGTGGCGGCGATCAGGCCGACCAGACCCTCGCCCGCCCGCATGGTGGTGAGGTGCACCGCCTCGCGGTTGAGGCCCTCCGTGGCGAACAGCTCCATCGTGCCGTCGTCGCGCATCACGTAGACGGAGCAGACCTCGGCCACCATGTTGGCCGCGATGATCACGACGATGCGGTCGAGGCGCGCCTGCGCGCCGACCGGCTCCGCCATGGCTTCGCGGAGGCGGCGCAGTAGCAGGCGCGGGCCTCCAGGCGCAGCGGGCATCGTGTGGTCTTCCACCCTTCGGCGAGCCGGGCCCGGCGCAGGGCAACCGTGAGGTGCCCTGGGGCCGGGACCACGGGACGGGCCTCGTCACGGCCGTATAGCGAGTCCGGCGCCCGGCGGGCAAGCGCCGTCTCCCGCGCCTGCCCCGCTCCGGCCGAAAGTCCGACCCGTCAGGCCTTGTCGAGGCCGTAGAGCGAATGCAGCGTGCGCACCGCCAGTTCCGTATAGGCGGCGTCGATCAGGACCGAGAACTTGATCTCGGAGGTGGTGATCGCCCGGATGTTGATGCCCTTGTCGGCGAGAGCCCGGAACGCCTTGGCGGCGACGCCCGCGTGGCTGCGCATGCCGATGCCGATCGCCGAGATCTTCACCACGTCGGTGGCTCCCTCGATCCGCTCGAAGTCGATCACGCCGGTCTGTGCATCGAGGATCGAGCGGGCGCGCTCGTAATCGTTGGCCGGCACCGTGAACGTCATGTCGGTGGTGTCGCCGTCGCTCGACACGACCTGGATGATCATGTCGACGTTGATGTTGGCGTCCGCCAGCGGGCCGAAGATGGCGGCCGCGATGCCGGGCTTGTCCTTCACTCGGCGGAGCGTGATCTGGGCCTCGTCCTTGGAGAAGGCGATGCCCGTGATGATCTGCTGTTCCACGATGTCGTCCTCGTCGCAGATGAGGGTGCCGGGGCGGGCGTCGTCGGGGTCGTCGAAGGAGGAGCGGACCGTGGTCGGCACCCGGTGCACCATCGCGAGTTCGACCGAGCGCACCTGCAGCACCTTGGCGCCGAGGGAGGCCATCTCCAGCATCTCCTCGAAGGCGACGCGCTCCAGGCGCCGGGCCTTGGGCACGATGCGCGGGTCGGTGGTGTAGACGCCGTCGACGTCCGTGTAGATGTCGCAGCGTTCCGCCCCGATCGCCGCCGCCACCGCCACCGCGCTGGTGTCGGAGCCGCCGCGGCCCAGGGTGGTGAGGCGCCCGGTCTCGGCGTGGATGCCCTGGAAGCCCGCGATCACCGCGATCTCGCCGCGCCGGAAGCCGGCATCGAGCCGCGAACCGTCGATCTGCGCGATGCGGGCCGAGCCGTGCTGGTCGGAGGTCTCGATCGGGATCTGCCAGCCCTGCCAGGACCGGGCCCTGAGGCCCATCTCGTTGAGCACGATGGCGAGCAGCCCGGACGTCACCTGCTCGCCCGAGGCCACCACCGCGTCGTACTCGGATTGCGCGTAGAGGGGCGAGGCGTCCTTGCACCACGCGACGAGTTCGTTGGTCTTGCCGGCCATCGCCGAGACCACGACCGCGACCTCGTAGCCGGCGCGGACCTCGCGGGCGACGTGGCGGGCGACGTTGCGGATGCGGTCGACCGTGGCGACGGACGTGCCGCCGAATTTCATCACCAAGCGGGGCATGGCACCAGGGAAGGTTTGCCGGGCGCGGGCAGGCCTGCGCGATGCCGGGCGGGTAGCCGGGGCGGGGGCGGGTGTCAATCAGGGGCGCGGCGGCCTCCCGCCCGGGCGATTGGCCCGACCGCGCCGATGCGCTACCTCGGGAGCGGCCGCCCTCGCGCGCGGCTCCGGAGACCGCGCCGATGAGCCCGCCTGCCGCCTCCTCGATCGACCGCGACGAGGTCGCCCGCTTCGAGCGCATCGCCGCGACGTGGTGGGACGAGGCCGGACCGATGCGGGTGCTGCACCGCTTCAACCCGGTGCGCCTGACCTACATCCGCGACGCCCTCTGCCGGCATCACGGCCGCGACCCGCTCTCTTCCGCGCCCCTCGACGGTCTGCGGATCGTCGATATCGGCTGCGGCGGCGGCGTGCTCTCCGAGCCGCTGGCCCGCCTCGGGGCCGCCGTCACCGGCCTCGATCCGGCGCCGACCAACATCCGCGTCGCGCGCGCCCACGCGGAGGAGGCGGGCGTGCCGGTCGACTACCGTGAGGAGACGATCGAGGCGGTGGTCGCGGCGGGCGAGCGGTTCGACGCCGTGCTGGCGATGGAGGTGGTGGAGCACGTCGCCGACCGCACGGCCTTCATCCGCACCGCCTGTGCGGCGGTGAAGCCGAGGGGATTGTTGTTCGCGGCGACCATCAACCGGACTATGCGCTCCTACGCGCTCGCCATCGTGGGGGCCGAGTACGTACTCGGCTGGCTGCCGAAGGGCACCCACGACTGGGACAAGTTCGTCACGCCGGACGAACTCGGCCGCGACGTCGCAGCCGGGGGGCTTCGCGTCACCGACCTCACCGGCGTCGTCTACAACCCCCTCGGCGACGTCTGGCGTGCCGCCCGCGACACCGGCGTGAACTACATGATCACCGCCGAGCGTCAGCGAGCAGAATAATCCTCGGATCATTCGGCCGGTCTCTCGCCCGCCGCATCGTGCGCACTCCGAAACTCATCCCCGGGACTGGCCGCGAATTCGGTTTACGATGCTGTGGGCCGAGACATCATGGCGGCGTCGCCCACCGCAACTCTGGCGCGGCCAGGAGGGTTCTTCCTCAGGGGCCGCAGCGGCTCCGGTGCGGCGCGTGAACGGGACGAACGGATGCGGGGCGTGTCCTTCCGGCGGGAGGTGGTGTTCCTGATCATCGCGGTGCTGCTCGCCGCGGCGGCCGGGCTCGCCTTCTATCTCTCGCGCGCCACCACGCTCACCATCGCGGTCGCCCCGAGCGGTGGCACTGAGCCGGCGCTGATCCGCGCCTATGCGGACGCGCTGGCCGCCCAGCACAAGAGCCTGCAGCTGCGGATCCTGTCCTTCGACGGCGTGCAGGAGAGCGCCGCGGCGCTCCAGGACGGGCGGGCGGATCTCGCGGTGGTGCGGCCCGACGTGGCGCTGCCGAACAACGGCCTCACCCTGGCGATCCTGCGCGAGCAGGCGGTGATCGTGGCCACGCCCGAGTCGAGCGGGATCAAGACGTTTCCTGACCTCGCCCGCAAGCGCCTCGCCTTCCTGCCCGAGCGTCCCGCCGACCAGGCGGTGATCCAGCGGGTGATCCAGCATTACGGCCTCAGCCTCGCGACCGAGCCGGGCTCCGGTCCGCCGGCGCCTCGCAGCGTGGCGCTGGTGGGCGTCGAGGAGCAGGACCTGCCGGAGGCCTTCGCGGGCAAGCGCGTGGATGCCCTGGTGATCCTGACCACGCCGACGACGCCGGCGGCGATGCGGATCCTGCGCATCGTCCAGAATGCCAGCCGGAACCGGAAGGTCACCCTGTTGGGCGTCGCGGAGGCGCAGGCCTTCGTCGAGCGCCAGCCGCGCCTCCAGGCCGTGACCGTCCCGGAGGGGCTGTTCGGGGGCAATCCGAAGATCCCCGAGGAGGCGGTGACCACCATCGGCACCTCCTACCGCCTGATGGCGCGGGCCACGCTCGCGCGCAACGTTGCCGCCGAGGTGACGCAGCACCTGTTCGAGATGCGAGCCAGCCTTGCCGAGGCCGTGCCGGCGGCGAACGCTCTGGCGGCGCCCGCCTACGACGCCAACGCGGCCGCCACCAGCGCCAAGCTGCCCATCCACCCCGGCGCGATCGACTATTACGAGCGCGAGCAGCAGGGCTTCATCGAGCGCTACGAGACCTGGATCTACCTCGTGGCGTTCCTGGGCGGCGGCCTCGGCTCCGCCTTCGCGTGGTTGAGCCAGCGCCTGTCGCGGCTGCGGCGCGAGCGCGTCGAGATCGCCACCGCCCGCCTGCTCGAACTGCGCTCCACGGCCCGGCGCAGCGCCGACCGGGCGGCGCTCGACGAGATGGCCGCGGAGATCGACGATCTCGCGGCGAACATCGCCCGCTACGCCCTCAACCGCCCGACCGAGGACCGCACCCTGACGGCCGCCGGCATCGCCATCGACGCGGCGCGCTCGACCGTCCGCCGGGCGATCGCCGCGGCGGAGCCGGGCGGCACGAAGCCGAGCTTGCGGGCGGTGGAGTGAAGCGCCCTCACCGCACCCGCCGCGCCACCACGAACAGACGCGGGAAGGGCAGGAGCACGCGTCCGTCCGTCTGCGGCGGGTAGGCGTCCACGAGCGCCTGTTCGTAGCGGGCCAGGAAGGCCGCCTGGGCCTCCCCGTCGAGGGGCGCGAGGTAGGGGCGCAGGCCCGTGCCCTTCACCCACTCGACAATGCCGCAATGGCCTGCGAGCGGATGCACGTAGGTGGTCCGCCAGATCTCGACCGTGCAGCCGGCCGCCGTGAGCCACGCGTCGTAGTCGCGGATGCTCCCGAGCTGCGTCCGCGAGGCGGCCGCAGCCGCGAGGGTTTCGGCGAAGGGCGGCTCCGCCGCCACGGCGCGCATCAGGCGGTGCGAGGGTTCCTCGAGATTGTCGGGCATCTGCACCGCAAGGCAGCCGCCCGGGGCGAGGCGCCGGGCGAGCCCCGGCAGCAGCGTCGCGTGGTCGGGCAGCCATTGCAGCACCGCGTTGGCGAACAGCAGGTCCGGCGCCGGCTCGGGCACGAACTGGGCCACGTCGGCCTGAACGAAGGGGCACCCGGGCAGGCGCCGGCGGGCTTCGGCCAGCATGTCGGACGAGGAATCGACTCCCAAGACCCGGGCCTCGGGGAAGCGGGCGGCGAGCAGTTCCGTGCTGTTGCCCGGTCCGCAGCCGAGATCGACCACGTGGGCGGGCGCCGCCAGCGGCACCCGCGCGAGCAGGTCGGCGGCCGGGCGCGTGCGCTCATCGGCGAATTTGAGGTACTGGGCCGCGTCCCAACCGGCCATCGCATCCTCCAGCCCCGCGTGGTCGGGGCGAAGCTTGCCCGGGGGCCAAGTCGGCGCAAAGCCGATCCGGGCGGAGATGCCCCACCGTGCGGACCGCATCTCGGACGCGTGGCGCCGCCGCACCGGCCCCGGCCCGCGACGCCCGGACCGGTTCTCCGCCGGCGCCGGAACGCTCAGCGGGCGTCGTTGCCGCCGGAGCCGCCGGTGAGGTCGCGCAAGGCCGCCTCCACCGCCTCGGCCCCCGCTTCCTGCGCCTTCAGGCGCCGCTCCAGCCGGCGCAGCTGCGGGTCGAACGCCGAGGGCAGGGCCGGATCGCCGAGATAATCCGGCTTCTCGGCCTGCGCGTTGTAGGTGGCCCGCAGCTGCTGGGCGAGGTGGTCCCGCACCCGATCGGGCAGGGGCGCCTTGCGGTCGTCGTTCGGGTCGTCGGTCTCCATGATCGGTTCCTGTTCATCGATCGGACGACCCGAGGATTCATGTCCTCGATCGCGCGGCTCTTGCGCGCCGCAGCGCTCAGATGAGGTCGTCCGATGTCCTTGCCCGAAGATTGGTCATGAACAACGGTCGATCCCGTCGATCGTTGCGCCACCCGGCCGGGTGACGATCTGCCCGCTGCGGTGACATATTCGTGAGAGACAAACAAAACCCGGCCTGCCGGGTGGCGGGCCGGGTTCGGGGGCTGGCGCCGCGTCACGCGGCGCCGGGAAACATGGTCGGCGATCAGGCGCCTTAGTCGATGACCTGCACGATGCGGCGGGTGCCCGGGTCGACCAGCACGACGCGGTCGTTCACGACTGTGTAGCGACGGCCGCGCACCCCGTACTCGGCGGGCACCTCGTAGTAGCTCACGCCGGAGGAGGGCAGCACGGTGCCGACCGCGATGTCGCCGTCGTAGTCGTAGGAGCGCACGCGGCGGCTGGTGGCGTATTCGCGGAAGCGCGGACGCTCGTCGACGCCGAGCAGGCCGCCGACCGCACCCGTGGCCGCGCCGACCGCGCCACCGACGATGCCGCCGATCGGGCCGGCCGCGTCCGCGCCTTCCTGCGCGCCGCGCTCGGCGCCGCGCACGAGGCCCTGGGCCTGCGCCGCCACCGGCAGGGAGAGGGCGAGAGCCGCGGCAGCGATCAGCGTCTTGGTCTTCATCATCCTGAATCTCCGTTTCGGTTCAGTCCGCCCCGGTCGAGCGAAGCGGCATTCGGCGGGAGTAACTCCGCGATGCGCGAAACGGTTCAGTCGTCCTCTGCCTAATTGCGATGCAGAATCGCGCCGCCGGTCGAGAGGTTCGGGAGAGGGGCGGCGCGTCGCTCAGGCGTCCTTCGGCATCGCCGACTGGATCAGCCGGTCGGTGCCGAGGTCCTCCTCGTCGTAGCCCAGGAGTTCGGCGAGGCGGTTGCGGGCGCGGCTGACCCGGCTCTTCACCGTGCCGACCTTGCAGCCCATGATCGTGGCCGCCTCCTCGTAGGACACGCCCTCGGCGCCCACCAGAACCAGAGCCTCGCGCTGGTCGGGGGGCAACTTGGCCAGGGCGCTCTGCAGGTCCTCCACGTCGAGCCGGTCGCCCTGATGCGGGGCGGTGGCGAGGCGGGCCGCATAGGAGCCGTCCTGATCCTCCACCTCGCGCACGCGCTTGCGGTGGTCCGAGTAGAAGATGTTGCGCAGGATGGTGAACAGCCACGCGTTCAGGTTGGTGCCGGGCTGGAACCGCGCCCGGTGCTGCCAGCCCTTCAGCAGCGTGTCCTGCACGAGGTCGTCGGCCCGCGCGGTGTTGCTGGTGAGCGAGAGCGCGAAGGCGCGCAGCGACGGCACCGCCTGCAGCAGCCCGTCGCGAAACTCCGGACGCACCACCTCGCCCTGGGCGGCGAGCGCCGCTTCGAGCCGGGCGATCAGTTCGGCGAAGCGCCCGCTCGGGTCCTCGTCGCCGAGGCCCTCGTAGGCGACGCGCAACTGATCGCCGAGATGGCTGCGGATCATGGCGGAGAGGCCCGGCCGCAGGTCCTGCGGCCCTTCGGGACCGGTGTCACGCGTCGTCATGGCTGTCGCATCCGCCTGCCTGCGGGGCAGACGCCGTGTCCTGCCCAGTCCGATCTGGTCTCGCGCATCGTGCCTCCCGGCGCACCCTTCGGATGTGGGTCGCGATCCTCACTCCGAAAAGGCCGCCCGTTCGCGGCGTTCAGCCCCCGACCGCTGCGCCCGCCTCGTCGCCATCCGGTACGCCGAGACGGAATGCCAGGACCGTGCCGGGCGGGAGGTCGATCCAGCGTTCGTCGCGGGTGAGTGGCTGCGTGGCCACAACCGTCACGATGTCGTGCGGCGTCGTCTCCTCGGAGAAGTCCACGCGCCAGTCCTCGTCGATCAGGGTGGCGGTGCCGAAGGGAGCCCGCCGGGTGAGGTAGCACAGGCGCTTGCCGCAATGCGCGTAGAGGGTGCGGCTGTCGGTGAGCAGCATGTTGAACACGCCGAGCCCGTGCAGCTCCGCGGCGAGCGCCCGCACCGCCCCGTCGAGGAGGGTCGGGCGCGGCAGCGTCTTCCAGCGGGCTTCGAGCCGCCCCAGCATCCAGCAGAAGGCATGCTCGCTGTCCGTGGTGCCCACCGGCCGGAAGCGGCCGAGGGCCAGCCGCTTCACGCCCTTGAGCTGACCGTTATGCGCGAACGTGAAGGTGCGGCCCCACAACTCCCGGCTGAACGGATGGGTGTTCTCCAGCGCCACCCGGCCCCGGTTGGCGCGGCGCACATGCGCCACCACGATGCGGCTCTTGATCGGATACTGGCGGATCAGCCGGGCGATCTCCGAGCGGGCGCTCGCCTCCGGATCGTGAAAGCTGCGGCATCCCCGCCCCTCGTAGAAGGCGATGCCCCAGCCGTCCCCGTGCGGGCCGGTCTCCCCACCGCGGCGGGCGAGGCCCGCGAAGCTGAAGCGGATGTCGGTGGGCACGTTGGCGCTCATGCCGAGCAGTTCGCACATCGCTCAGGTCAGACCATTCTCGCGGGCAGCGATCGGCAGGGCCGCCGAGGGGGGAGCGCACTCTTCCCGAAACCGGGCCGGCGGCGCAATCCCCGAAGCGGGACGCGGCCGGACCGTCCCGCCCTGGTGCCCGGGCCGCCACACCGTCCGCACCGGAGCCATCTCCACACCGTTACTATAATCCCGATGCGAACTGCGGCAGTATAAGGGCGTTGTCCGTGCCTCGATGCCGGAGGTGCCGAAGGTGATCCACGTGATGATGGCGCGGCGCGGCGCGGCGGTGCTGATCGTCGCCGGACTCGTGACGCCGGCCGCCGCGCAGCAGCGCCCCTCGACCGTGACGATGCTGTGCAGCCAGGCCGCCGGCCTGATCGCGGCCCGTGGCGCCCTGGTGCTCGGCACGGGCGGGCCGACCTTCGACCGCTTCGTGCGCGACCGCAGCTTCTGCGAGCCGACCGAGATCACCTCGCGCGCCTTCGTGCCGACCCGCGACAACCCGGAATGCTTCATCGGCTACCGCTGCAAGGAGCCCGGCCGCGACTTCTTCGGCGACGACGAGTGAGGCGGGCCAGAACCGCCTCCGCCTCCGCACGTTGGCCCGGTCCCGGCCCGCGAGGTGCGCCATGCCCGAGATCAAGACAACCCAGACCCCGCCGGCCGCGTCGCAGGCCGACGAGTCCGACATCGCGGCCCCGCGGCTGACGCCCCAGGGCCGCACCGATCCCGACGCCAGGGGCGAGGACGCCACCGATCCGGCCGGCGGTGCGAAGCAGGGCCAGACCGACAAGGCCGAAGGGTAGGCTCTGGCCCGGGTCCCTGCAGCCCCCCCGCATCATGCGCCGACGCGGTCGCCGGTTCGGCGGCGGGCCTGATGCACCGTCGTGAGCCTCGGCAGACTTGCGCCTCGGCAGACTTGCGCCGTGCGGTTCCGCTCAGGCGGCCCGCCCGATCGCCTCGCAGCGGAAGGCCCCGTAGCCGCCGCGGGCGAGCCGTTCCGCCAGGGCCGGCAGCGCCAGGTCCATCTCCGCGGCGAGCGTATAGGGCGGGTTCACCACGATGAGCCCGCTGCCCGCGAGGCGGCTCGGGTCGTCCGGCCGGTCGATCAGCAGGTCGAGGCGCAGGGCCGGCCGTTCGAGGGCGACGCTCAGGGCGGCGGCCATGCGGTCGACGGCGCCGATGTCCTTGATCGGGTACCATGCGAGATAGAGGCCGGTCGGCCACTTGGAGACCGCGCGCGCGAGGTCGCGCCCGAGCCGGTCGATCTCGCCCGGCACCTCGTAGGGCGGGTCGATCAGCACGAGGCCGCGGCGCTCCTTCGGCGGGATCAGCGCCGGCAGCGCCGTCCAGCCATCCAGCGCCATCACCTTGGTGCGCGGGTCGCGGTTGAAGCGTTCGCGCAGGAGCGCGCCGTCCGCCGGGTGCAGCTCCACGAACACGCCCTGGTCCCCGGGGCGCAGGAACTCGCGGATCAGCGCGGGCGAGCCCGGATAGGTCTCGGGGCCGTGCCGGGCCTGCACGGCGGCCACGGCATGCCGGTAGGGCGCGAGCAGCGCTTCCACGGCGGCGTCGAACGGCGCGGCGAGCCGGCCCCAGCCGTCATGCCACTCCCCCGTGCGCGCCGCCTCCTCGGCGGTGAGGTCGTAGAAGCCGATCCCCGCATGCGTGTCGATGGCCCGGAACGGCGCCGCCTTGCGCTGCAGGTAGGCGAGCACGCGGGTCAGCACGAGGTGCTTGAGGACGTCGGCGTGGTTGCCGGCGTGGAAGGCGTGCCGGTAGTTCACCGCCGCCCTCTCACTGCGCCGCCCGCCGGATGTCCGCCAGCACGCCCGCCACATGGGCGAGGAAGCGCGCCGCCGCCACGCCGTCCACCACGCGGTGATCCCACGACAGGCTCAGGGGCAGGATCAGCCGCGGCTGGAACAGCGCGCCGTCCCAGACCGGCGCGATGCGGGCGGGCGCGGCCCCCAGGATCGCCACCTCGGGCGCGTTGATGATCGGCGTGAAGCCGTCCCCGCCGACGCCGCCGAGCGACGAGACCGAGAAGCAGCCGCCCTGCATGGCGCTGCCCGGCAGGGTGCCGGCGCGGGCCAGCGCCGCCAGCTCCGCCATCTCCTGCGCGATGGCGACGATTCCCTTGCGGTCGCAATCCCGCACCACCGGCACCACGAGGCCGCGGGGGGTATCGGCGGCGAAGCCCACGTGGACGTAGTCCTTCAGGATCAGATCGCCGCCGTCGAGGACGGCGTTGAAGCGCGGATAGGCCCGCAGGGCCGCGGCCGCCGCCTTCATCAGGAAGGCCGTCATCGTGACCTTCACGGCGGGTGAGGCCCCGTTCAGCTCGCGCCGGAAGGCTTCCGTCTCGGTGACGTCGGCGTGGTCGAAATTGGTGACGTGCGGGATGGTGAGCCAGTTGCGGGCAAGGTTGGGACCCGAGAGCTGCTGCAGGCGCGACAGCGGCTCGCGCCGCACCGGCCCGAACTTCGCCGGATCGACCTGCGGCCACGCGGGCAGCCCGGCGGCGAGGCCTGCGCCGATCCCTGCGGCCGGCGCGGGCGGCGCTGCGGGCGCGGCCAGCGCCCCGCGGATGTAGCCCTGCACGTCCTCCTTCAGGATCCGTCCGGCCGGACCGCTCGGCGCGACCGCTGCGAGCGGCACACCGAGTTCCCGCGCGTAGGCCCGCACCGACGGGGTTGCATGGGGGCCGGCAGGGGAGGCCTCCGGCGCTTGAGGCGGCGCGGAGGTCGGGATCGGGGCCGCGGCGGGCGGCGCTGAAGGGGCCGGGTCGGCCGGTGCCTGAGGGAGCGCCGCGGAGGGCTGGGGCGCGGCCTCGCCCGACGTGTCGACGGTGAGGAGCGGCGTGCCGGCCGAGACCCGGTCGCCGACCGCGACCAGGATCTCCGCCACGATGCCCGCCACCGGCGAGGGCACCTCCATCGTCGCCTTGTCCGATTCGAGCGTGACGAGCCGGTCGTCCACCGCGATGCGGTCGCCCGGCTTGATCAGGATCTCGACGATCGGGACGTCCGAGAAGTCGCCGATATCGGGCAGCGTGACGGGCAGGCGGGTGGTCATCGGGGCGGGGTGGTCTCGCGCG
>NZ_BPQQ01000115.1 GCF_022179325.1 Methylobacterium isbiliense
GTAGAGTCGGCGACTGGCGCGGTGGCCGTAGGCTGCGAGGCAGGGGTGTTATCCGGCAGCTTTCGCCCATGCCGGTGTCGCAGTTCGCGCCATAGCTCCCTTTCCAGTCGCCGCTCATCAAACCGGGCGTGCGGATTTCCCGCACCCGGCTTTCACTCGGTTCCTCAAGCCTTCGCCCTCGGCAGGTCGGCGCGACGAGCGGGGATCCGGAACAGCCCGAGCGTGTCGTGCAGGTAATCCTGCGAGATCCGCCCGAAGCCGCGTCCGCGGCGCCCCGTTCGCCTCATCAACCAGTGTCGCAGCCGGCGATCGACATAGCGGCGGATCAGGTCGTAGACGGCCATCACCGGCCCCTGGTCGAAATACCCGCACCATCCGCGCAGCAGGCGGTTGATGGAGGCAACCTTCGCCTTCGGGGCATCCCCATGCCATCGCGGCGTCGTGCTGTCGTGGATCCGGCGAAGCAGACCCTTCACGGCTTTCCGCGATGGGAGCGTGCCGATGAAGGCCCGCCCATCCCGGCCGTAGAACCGCCCAAGCGTGTACCCGAGGAACGTGACGGCGTCCTCCGGCAGTCGGGCGATCCGGGTCTTGGCCTCGTTCACCTCCAGCCCGAGCCGCGTCATCAGCCGCCGCATCCGCGTCATCGCCTCTCCGGCCTGGCCGGGTCGGCAGCAGATCACGAAGTCGTCGGCGTAGTTGACGATGTGGGCGTCGAGTTGGTCCTGGTGCCCGTGGTCGCGCCAGGCCAGGGCGAAGCGGCGGAAGTAGAGGTTCGCCAGCAGGGGGCTCAGGGGCGAGCCTTGCGGAGTTCCCTTCTTCGTCCGCCGCGCCTCGGCCGAGCGGATCACCCGGCGGTCAACCCGTTCCACCACCGTCACTGTCAACCAGCTCTTGACGAGGCGGAGCAGCCGTCCGTCGGCGATCCGGCGGATCAGGCAGCGCATCAGGGGACCATGCGGGATCGACGTGAAGTAGTCGCGCAAATCGACGTCGACCACCTCGCGGTGCCCCCGGTCCCTGACGTGCCAGAACATCCGCCGCACGGCCATCTTGGCGTCCAATCCGGGACGGAAACCGTACTGGTTGTCCAGCAGGTCCGCCTCGAAGATGGGGCCAATCACCAGCACCACCGCCATCATGACCGTGCGGTCACGGATGGTGGGGATGCCGAGAGGTCGGCGTCCGCCGTGGCTCTTCGGGATCCACACTCTCAGCAGGGGCTGCGGGCGGTATGAACCGCTCTTGAGCTCCTGTCCGAGCCTTTCCAGTCAACGATCCAGGCCCTCGGCTTCGATCGTGTCGAACGTCACGCCATCGACGCCTGGTGCGCCGTCGTTGGCCCGACAGCGGCGATAGGCTTCCTCGATGATGTCCGCCCGACAGATCTTGTCCCAGAGGGCGTAGAACCGGAAGGCCGGTTCAGCCTTAGCTTTCGCCTGCAGCGAGGTCTGGAGCTTCTGAACGGTGTGAGTCGGTGTTGCTAGACGTGATGTCAATCGCCGCGCTCTCCGCTCGCATTCCTGCTGAACCGAGTCAGGGCTCCTTCCCTCCGCCGGCGTTACCCGGCCTCGACGGTACTACGAGCCCATCCGCCATCTGCCACGGCCGACGCTGGCCCTCACGGGTTCGTCGTTGGATGCGGGCTTGCACCCCTCCACCACGGCAGACTTCCCTTGTTGCGCACCATCCATGTCCCGCACGTGCCGGCACCCTTACCCCGGTGGAACCGCAAGGTGCGTGTCTCGCTCGCTACCCCCGCGACATCGGCCTTCCCCGTTATTGGGGCGGGTCGGCTTCCACATCTGCAGCTTTCGAGGCCTGCTCGGTGTTCACTCACGTTCCGGCCCGTGCGGACCGCTGACCCCCTGAAGGGGCCGTGTCTCAGGGTGCTTCAGGCCATTCGTCGCCTCCTGACCCGCCCCGAGTGCTTCCGGCTGGAGCGAGAGTTTGCCGGCCCGGATTTCCACCGGGGAGGATGGTGCACCTTGAACAAGGCACACCCAACAACGCCGCCGAACGCGCGCTCAGAGGCTTTGCCCTTGGACGACGAGCATGGCTGTTTGCTGGCTCGGACCGTGGCGCGGCGCGGGCCGCGGCCATGGCGACGCTGATCACCACGGCAAAGCTCAACGCGGTCGACCCGCAGGCTTGGCTGGCCGAGGTGCTGGCTCGCCTGCCGGCTCACCCCGCCCGGCGGATCGACGAACTCCTGCCCTGGACCTGGGCCCCTCCCCAGCAGACCGAGAGTGCCGCCTGACCTCGTGCCCGCGCAACGATCCCAGCCGCGGCCCTCACCGAATGCTCACCACTCACCCTTTGTGCAGCTGCATTAACTCGCGGCCTGACTGAGCCGTGCGGAATTCGCCGGCAATATCAAAGTGGGTCGTGTCCCCGCTTGTGGTGTAGCTGGTCGGTAGCGGAGCCGCTCGCGAAGCGCGCCGTCACAAGGCGCCGTAGCGAGCGAGCGGCGTAGCGGGGTGGTCATCCGCGATCTTCGGTTAGGGTCGGGTTTGCTGAGCACAACCCCAAGACCAAGGACCGAAGATGACCGATGACATGATTGCCTTTCGCGGGCTGCTGGAGAAGAGCGCGGACGCGGATTTGCTGCGCGAGATGATCGGCTTTGCCGCCGAACGGCTGATGGAGCTGGAGGTGGGCCAGATCACCGGCGCGGCGCACGGCGAGAAGAGCCCCGAGCGGCTCGTCCAACGCAACGGCTACCGCGAGCGCGACTGGGAGACCCGCGCCGGGACCGTCGAGCTGCGGATCCCGAAACTCAGGAAAGGCAGCTACTTCCCGTTCTTTCTTGAGCCCCGACGGCTGGCCGAGAAGGCGCTGACCGCAGTGATCCAGGAAGCCTACATCCAGGGCGTCTCGACGCGCTCGGTGGACGACCTGGTCCGGGCGATGGGGATGAGCGGCATCTCCAAAAGCCAGGTCAGCCGGCTGTGCGAGGAGATTGATGAGCGGGTGAAGGCCTTCCTGGAGCGGCCGATCGAGGGAGAGTGGCCCTACTGCTGGATCGATGCCACCTACGTGAAGGTGCGCCAGGCCGGCCGGGTGGTCTCGATGGCAGTGACGATCGCGGTCGGCGTCAACACGGACGGCCGCCGCGAGGTGCTGGGCATGGACATTGGCCCCTCCGAAGCAGAGACCTTCTGGATCGAGTTTCTGCGCAAGCTGGCCCGGCGCGGGCTGCGCGGCGTGAAGCTGGTCGTCTCCGACGCGCACGAAGGCCTCAAGGTCGCCGCCGCGCGGGTGCTGAACGCCACCCACCAGCGCTGCCGTGTGCACTTTGCCCGCAACGCCCTCGCCCACGCCGGCAAGAGCGGCCGGCGCGTGGTCTCGGCGCTGATGGCCACCGCCTTCGCCCAGGACGATGCCGCAGCCGCCAAGGCGCAGTGGCGCAAGGTCTCCGATCAGCTGCGGCCGAAGCTGCCGAAGTTGGCCGAGCTGATGGACCGCGCCGAGGACGACGTGCTGGCCTACATGAGCTTCCCGGTGGCGCATCGGGTGAAGCTGCACTCGGTCAATCCGATTGAGCGCGTCAACCGCGAGATCAAGCGGCGCACCGAGGTGGTCGGCATCTTCCCGAACGAGACCGCCGTCACCCGCCTCGTCGGCGCCATCCTGCTCGAGCAGTCCGATGAATGGGCGGTCCAGCGCTCGCGCTACATGACCCTGGAAAGCATCGCGCCGCTCAGCGATGATGCTGACCTTGCCCCCTGTTTGCCCCCGCTCATAACCAGAGTCTGTTCTGGTTCTGGTCCTGTTTGGACCGGGTTGCAAACGCGTTTGGGGTGAGCCCGCCGAGGCTCGTGTGAGGGCGGCAGGTATTGTAGTCCAGCCGCCACGCCTCGATGATGGTCCGGGCCGCCGGCAGGTTCCGGAAGAGATGCTCGTTCAAGCACTCGTCGCGCAAGCGCCCGTTCAAGCTTTCAACGAAGCCGTTCTGCTGCGGCTTGCCGGGCGCGATGTAATGCCACTCGACCGCACGCTCTTCCTGCCAGCGCAGGATCGCGTGCGAGGTCAACTCGGTGCCGTTGTCCGAGACGATCATCAGCGGCTTGCCCCGGCCCGCGATGATCCGGTCGAGTTCGCGCGCGACGCGCCGGCCGGACAGCGACGTGTCGACCACCAACGCCAGGCACTCCCGCGTGCAGTCATCGACCACGACGAGGATGCGGAAGCGGCGTCCGTCGTTGAGCGTGTCGGAGACGAAGTCGAGGCTCCAGCGCTGGTTCGGCTCCTGGGGCACGGCGGCCGGCGCACGCGTGCCAAGAGCTCGTTTGCGCCCACCCCGCCTGCGCACCGACAGCCGCTCCTCCCGATAGAGGCCGAAGAGCTTCTTGTGGTTGAGCGTGAGGCCCTCCCGCCGCAGCAGAATGAGCAGGCGCCGGTAGCCGAAGCGACGGCGCTCGCCGGCCAGGCTGCGCAGGCGTACCCGCACGGCCGCATCGTCACCGCGGGTCGAGGCGTAGCGGTACGTCTTCGGCTCCAGGCCGATCAGCCCGCAGGCGCGACGCTGGGAATAGCCTTTCTCCTCGATGGCCCAGCTCACGGCTGTTCTCCGTGCGCCGGGCGTCAGAAGTTTTTTCCCAGCGCCTCACGCAGCGTCGCCACATCGAGCATCGCCTCGGCCAGGAGCTTCTTGAGCTTGCGGTTCTCCTCGTCGAGCGCCTTCAGACGCCGCGCGTCCGAGACCTCCATGCCGCCGAAGCGCGAGCGCCACGTGTAGAACGTCGCGTCGCTGATGCCGTGGCGGCGGCAGATCTCAGCCACCGGTAGCCCCGCCTGCTGCTCCTTCAGAATACCGATGATCTGCTCTTCGCTGAACCGGCTCTTCTTCATCGTCCGTCTCCTCATCGACGGACCCTAGCTTCAGAACGAGGGCAGGCCAGGGGGCAAGGTCAATGCCCTCGTCGGCCTGCCCGCCGTGGCAGCCTGACCAGATCCGGCCCAGCCGGGGATCGCGGTGATCACACCGACAGAGCTACACCACGGCTCGGGGCACAGCCTCAAAGTGCGGGAGAACCACCGAAACGGTGGAGGATCAAATGAGATCTCCATCCCTCCCCCGCACACCTGCATGCGGGCGAGGGCAGTCTCCGCCTCTCAGATTCCGAAGCCCCATTGCTACAATTGCTAATTTGCTAAGGATGGCGAGACAAAGCACGAATTTTAGCAACTCTAGCAACTTTAGCATCGAGGGCCTGCGTTTCGGCGCACTTGGGCACCCTTGTCATGCAATGCTTGAGCCGCCCGGTATAAGACGGATGGTGCGGGGTCGTTGGCTGCTCTCAGCCACCCAGCCGTGCACCTTCAGCACATCGATGGCGGCCTCAGCCTCCTTCTTCGTGCGGGTCGGACCTGGACCAAGCTGAAGGATGGCGGAGAACTTGGTCTCGGCCTCGTTGCGACTGCCCAACCAGTCCAGCAGCGCCTGGGCTCGCAGCAGAGCCGGGTCTGGGCGACAGGATCGGTGCAGACGAACCACCTCCTCCACGTACCAGCTCGTCAGGCGTAGCGCCCGCCGAATCGTCTCCGGATCGATGTCGACGGCGCGCTCGTCGGCGATGACAGTCAGCACTCCGGCGATGCGGGCCGCGTGCTCGGCGGCTTTGGCGGCGAAGTCCCGCACGGGGCGGAGATCACCATTCGGCGCGCAGCGCTCCTCGATCCGGTCATAAAAGTCACGCCACAAATCCTCGGCTGCTTCTATCATCCGTAGTGGGCGCGGTTGGAGACCCTTCGCCCGGTCTCCGCTCAACGGCCATGGCGCCTCCAGCAAGGCCAGGATGCGAGCGTGGTAAGCGCGCAGGAACACCTCGTCCTCGGCGACAGGGCGACGATAGCGGCGCGTGCCCGCGATGCTATCAGGCGCTGCCACCAGCACGCGGGAGAGCAAGCCCTGGTCGCGCAGCACGGGGTCAGCCAGGAACTCCGCTGCGGCGCCAGGCTGAATCATGAGGTGCATGGCCAGCCGCCGCCCGCGCAGGATGGTGACACCGTCGAGCGCTCGCATGCGCGTTACGGGCTGACCGTCCCACAGCACCGAGAAGCCTGCGGCAGTGCGCAGCCGGTTCTCCGCCGACATCGCGTGCCCTCCCGTGAATTGTCCGCCCTCTGAAGTGAAGACGCCGAGTGCGGCGGGTGTGTCGGACCAAGACTTCACCAAGCCCTCGAACGTGGGCTCAGCGCTCGTCAGGACTGGGCGAAGCGGCGTCTCTGGCTCAGGGCCAAGCGCCGCCAACGCGATCTTGCGATTCTCAAACCCGAGCTTGCGGTCGGCCTCGATCCTGCGCTTCTCGGCAGTCCAAGCCGCATGCGTAACGAGCCAACCCTGAAATTCTTGCTTAAAGTATAAGTGCAGTGTCTCCTCGCGGCGGCGAATCGGCCATAGCGCCTCGTTGTCGGCGGTGCTCTTGCGGTCGCCCGACGAGGCAATCGTGACGATGTAAATGCTGAGTGGCCGGCTCTGGCCATACGGCAGCAGCACGTCGGCGTGTGCCTGCGCGGCGAGCGAGGCTGCGGAGAGAACTGACTGAGCCGCAATCGCATCCGGCACCTGCACCTTACGGGCAATCACCGCAGCGGCATCGGCCAGGATTGGCCCGAGAGCCTCTACCGGATAAGGCTCAGCCGGCGGCAGCGGCGGGAAGAGCGGCAGCTTCTCCGTCTGTGTGAGCTGTGAATTGCCAGTGGTGCAGCGTCGGGGCTGATCCCGGTGCGGTGCATCGTTGTAGGGCGGCCAGTTCAGCTCGGGACCGAGTTCGGCCATCTCTTCGGCAAAGGGGTCGATGTTCCTCATCGGCCGAAGTCCTCTAAGGCCTCCGCCGTGGGCTCATCGCCTGGGTGCTCGGCATTCTGGCGCTTGGCCAATTGGAGCATCGCGGCGAGCCTGACGGCCTGCCGGAGGTGAGCGACGGCGCGGCGGATGGAGTAATCGAAGCCCGCATCATCCAGAGCGTCGACGTAGCCGACGCCGCTGCTTGCGTAGAAGGCCGCCATCTGCAGGCACTCGGCGGCGCACTCACGAATCATCTCTACGCTGCCGTGGGCAATGTGGTCGGAGTTGAGGTAAGGCGTGTTCATGCCGCGCCTCCGTTGAGGTAGCTGCGCGTATCCGCCGGACGGCCAAAGGCGGCGTGGACAATGCCATCGTTGTCAATGAGAGCCGCGAGGCGGCTTGTCAGGGCGATGTGCGCCGCCTTATGCTCACGGCCACGAGAAGAGACTTCCTGTGCGCCATTCTGGGCTCCGACCCCAGGGGTGGCGCTTCTCGTTTCAGCATTCGTTGAATCTGAACAATGTTTCGACAACACGGAATTTTCCCTTCCCGTCAATGCGGGAACGAACCGGGAAATTGTCGAAATAGTCATTGAAACTGTGAGACTTTCCGAAGCCTCTCCGATGGCAACGGCGTCCTCTCCTGTCAGCCACTCGGCCTCATTCCGAGCGGCCTCGTCCGGCCCGACGATGGGCGATTGCCCGCGCCAGTTCGCTCCCGCGATACTAAGGGCACGCGCTATCATTCCCCCGCCCTGATACCGCGAAGGCACAGATGTCCTATCCACGTCTCCAACCCTTTCAAGGTTGGCCGTAGCACAAAACCGTTCCTTCCGCCTCATGCAGGTGGTTGACGGTCCGAATGAGAGTGGGCAAGATCGCCTTGCTACAAAGCGAGCTGCCCTCTCATCGAGAGGTTAGGGCTCTCAGGCCGGCGAGCCTGAGGGCCCTTCTCTTTGCGCCCACGGCGCTTTCAGTGACTCAAACCCTCGTCTCCACACACTGTCGCAGGCCCAAGACGCCACACTGTCCGAGCGCGTCCAACCCGTCAGAAGGCAGCCTGACCCATGGCCCACGGCAACGAGGGGTACACCTCGAGCGCTCAGCCGTCAATTTAACTCAAAATTCGCAAACCTGATTGCCTGATTGCCTCACTAACACTCGTGCATCCTTTGGCCGGGGCTGCAGGGCGCAGCTTGAGGAGGACCGACGCCGCAAGCACGAGCAGAACCGCGGACCGGGGTGGCTGCCCGAAGCCGTGGTCGTGCGTCGACACTGCGGCTAGGCCTATCACGGCAGGCCCTTGGCCGTGCCGAGCGCGATCGGCCCGCCCCTTTGGCCACAGGGCCAACCGTCGCATTTGCGGCGGCAACCGGTTCAACGGATGCCAGTCTGCATCAGTCGGCCTATGCGCAGCAATTGCCTCGAGCGGGTCGTCTGGGCCGAGGACGCGGCGATCTTGGACGGTCCCGCGCGCGTCGCCGACGATCGCAACGCTGCACCTCGACCGTCGCAGCGTCCCCAGCCCTCAGGCGCACCGCGTTGGTCGAGGCCCACGATCCGCGGCATCCCGCGCAACCCGACCTACACGGGCCAGATTTATGCGCAGCGCACGCAGTACCGCGCCCCCACACACCGCCGCTCGGCAACGCACCCGATCGGTCGCCCACACGGCAGTGCCGTGCCACAGCCAAGCGACACGCGGCTCCTCGTCGGGCAGGTGCCCGCTGTAGTGAGCCGGGAGCACTTCTGCAACGGCAAGAGGCACAGCACCTTCTCGCATCGTGCCACGCACTGCTCGGCGCGGTACACGCCGGCCGGACAGCTCTACGAGGTGGTGTGCGCGCTCCTGTCCGAACCGGAGCCGCTTGTCAGGCGACACGACGGGCTGACTCCTTGGTGACAGGAGGGCTGCCGGTTGTGCCGATCCGATGGGTGCTGGTCCGGGATCCCGAGAACCGCTTCGCACCTCAGGCCCTGCTCTGCACGGACCTCGAGCGCGAGCCAGCGCAGATCGTGGTGTGGTTTGTGCGGCGCTGGAGCGTTGAGGTCACCTTCCAGGAGACCCGCGCTCATCTCGGCGTTGAGACGCAGCGGTAGTGACCCGACACGGCGATCGCCCGGACGACGCCCTGCCTGCTCGCCCTATTCTCGATCGTCACGCTGTTCGCCAACCGTCTGCCGCCTTGCGACCGCGCTCGGGTCGCGACAGCGGCATAGTACGCCAAACCAAAGCCGACCTTCGTCGATGCCCTTGCGGCGGTGCGTTATGCGCTCTGGCGGGAGCGGGTTTCTAGTGATGCCCGGCCGCCAGCGCCAAAAATCGAAACCGCGGTTCGTCCTACCCCACCCCTGGGTCTACGCTCTCTGCCAAGCCGCCTGATTGGCCAAACTCGAGCTTAGAGGCGTTTCTCAACCCACAACAGGTTGATGAAAGGTTCTAATCTCCATCAACCGCTTGAGCGCTGACCTCAAGCCCATGCTTTTCGAAAAATAAATCCATAGCTTCAAGCATGCATTCTTGGATACCACGTCCGTTCATAACTGCGTATAATTTCAACTGACGATGCACATCCGGATTTACATAGACCGCAATGAATGTTTTACCTTGCCTACTTCGGGGACGGTCACCTTCTCCTCGACGAGCCCGCTTAGATGTTGGTTCGATCGGCGTGGAGATAGAAGGCGCCTTCGGCTTTGCTTTCGGCGCCGAGCGCTCCGATTCCAACCGCTGAACTGCAATAGTCAAAGGGTTAGGTTTGCGAGTCATCACGCAGCTTTCACTTTATACTTGTGCGAATGTTTGCCTGCTTGGATTTTTGCCAATATGACGAGTTCGTCCCGGAGACTCCGGATTTCCTCGGCTGCCTTCCCGGCCGGATCTTGCTCGATAGCGCTCGAGCCTAAAGCGACACTGGCAGAGAGCAC
>NZ_BPQQ01000116.1 GCF_022179325.1 Methylobacterium isbiliense
CCGAAGGCGACCTCGCGCCGACGTCATCGGCGCGAGGTCGCCTTCGGCACCGGAGCCGCGTTGGAGCATGGCGACACCGATCGCGCCGTCGACCCGCAGGACGAGGGACGCATGCGGATTCTGCTGACGGAAGGCAGCAGCACGTCTGCGCGACAAGCCATCACCGCGCTCGCGCTCGCCGGGCACGAGGTCGCGTTCTGCGATCCCGAGCCCTTCTGCCTCGCCCGCTTCTCCCGGCTGGTCGCGCGCCGCCACCGCTGCCCGCCCCTCGGCACGGATCCCGAGGGGTTTCGCGTTGTCCTGCGCGGGCTGCTGGCAACGGGCACGACCGACGTCCTGCTGCCGATCCACGAGCAGGGCTACCTCGTCGCGCGCGTCGCCGACGAGTTGCGGCCCCATGCGGCGCTGGCACTGCCCTCGTTCGAGGCCTACGCCCGCGTCCAGACAAAGCTCGGGTTTCGCGGCCTCCTGACCGAACTCGGCCTGTCGCAGCCGCGCACGCGCCTCCTCGATGATCCAGGCCACCTCCTGCGGCAGGACACCTATCCGTTCGTCGTGAAGATGGCGCTCGGGACGGCGAGCCGCGGCACCTGGCTGATCCGGAGCGCGGCGGACCGGGAGCGGGCGGCGGCGGCGATCGGCCGGCTCGCGGCCGATGACGGTCCCGTCCTGGTGCAGGAATGGGTGAGCGCACCCTTGGAGCAGGCCCAGGCGGTGTTCCAGCAGGGGCGGCTCGTCGGATTCCACGCCACGCGCCGGCTGATCGAGGGGGGAGGCGGCGGCGCGGCCCTCAAGGAGAGCGTGCGGCGGCCCCGGGTGGCGCAGGACCTCGCCCGGATCGGCGCGCACCTGTCCTGGCACGGCGCGCTCTCGGTCGACTACTTCATCGACGGGAGCGGAGAGCATCCGCTCTACATCGACGGCAATCCGCGCCTCGTCGAGCCCATGGCCGCGACGCTGGCAGGCCTCAACCTCGCGGATCTGCTGGTGAAGGTCTCGGTCGGGCAGCCGATCCCGACCTGCCGCACGGGCGAGCCCGCCATCCGCACCCGCCTCTCCCTGCAGGCGATCCTCGGGGCCGCGCTGGGCTCGGGCAGCCGGCGCGCCGTGCTCGGAACGCTCGCCCGGCTCGTGCGCGGCGCGGAGCCGTTCGCCGGGGCGCGGGAGGAGCTGACCCCGATCCGCCTCGATCCGCCGAGTGCGCTGCCGGTCCTGGGCTTGGCCCTCGCGCTCCTGGCCCGGCCCGAATCCGCCCCGGCCCTGGTGCAGCGCGGCTGGGGCGCGCATCTCCTGACGCCGGAGGCGATGCGCCGGATCCGGTCGATGTCCTGATCCTGCGGCGACGAAGGCCGGGATTTGCAGGATGCGTCAGGTGACGGGTTTGTCGGACCGAGATCATCGTCGGCCTTGATGACGATCAACGACGGTTGCCGGCCAGGACCGCTAGACTGGCGTCCTTGCGCCGAGGTCACAGATGACGCCGATCGATCTGGTCACCGGCGGCTGCGGGTTCATCGGCCGCCACCTCGTCGACGAACTGCTCCGATCCGGGCGCTGCGTCCGCGTGCTCGATTGCGGCGATCCGTACGACTTGCCGGCCTGCATCGATCTTCGCCGCGGCTCGATTCTGGACGACGTCGCGCTCACCTCCGCCATGGACGGAGTCGCACGCATCTACCATCTCGCCGGCATCGCGCATCTGTGGTGTCCGGACAGACGGGCCTTCGCACGGGTCAATACCCTGGGAACGGAGCGGGTCCTGGCCCATGCACCGCGCGGCGCCCGCGTGGTCCATTGCTCGACTGAGACGCTGCTCACGGCGAGGCAGGGCGGATCGCCGATGCACGGGGACGCTCGTCCGCGCCCCGAGCGGATGCCCGGCCCCTACACGCGATCGAAGGCCCTCGCCGAACGCGCGGCCCTCGCCGCGGCGCAGGCCGGGCAGGACGTGGTCATCGCCAGCCCGGCGGTGCCGATCGGTCCGGGCGACTGGAACATGACGCCACCCTCGGCGATGCTGTCCCTGTTCCTCGGCGGGACCGCGCCCGCCTTCCTCGACTGCACCCTCAACCTCGTCGACGTCCGGGATGCGGCTGAGGGCATCCGCCTTGCAGGCGAGCGGGGCCACGCCGGTCAGCGCTACCTCCTCGGCGGCGAGACCCTGCGGTTGCGCCAGCTCCTCGTCCGGCTGACGCAGGTGACGGGCCGGCCGATGCCGCGGGTGGCGCTGCCGGGCGGCATCGCACTGGCGGCCGCGACGATCTCCGAATGGCTCGCCGACCATCTGACGGGCCGGCCCCCGGTGGCGACGCGCGAGGGCGTGCGGCTCGCGCTCCGATCGGCGCCGGTCGACGATGGCCGGTCGCGCCGAGAGCTCGGCTATCGGCCGCGGCCGATCGACGAAGCCCTGGCGCTCGCCGTGGCGTGGCTTGCCGGCACGGCCGAGCAGGACGCGCTTCGGCATCCGACCCCGCCGCGGCCGGCTGCGTCGCCCGGCCGCCGCGGCACAGCCGCGTCGGGCGAGGCCGGCTTGTCCGGCGCCGCGGCGGATCAAAGGTGATTGACACCATCTCCCACCGCGCGCGCTGTGCCCGCCCACGCGCATGAGAGCGGTTCATGGATGTTCTGCCGGCCGTCGTCGGGCTGTTCGCCACCTCGTTTATCGCCGGCACGTTCCTGCCGTTCCTGCCCGGCTCCTCCGAGATGGCGCTCGCCGGGCTCCTGGCGGTGAACGCGGGAGGCGCGCTGACGCTGCTGGCGACGGCCGTGGTGGCGAATGTCGCCGGGGCCACGGTCAACTATCTCGTCGGCCACCGCGCCGCCGGCTTGGCCGTCCGCCGCTGGTTCGGCCTGCCTCCGGCGGCCCTGGACAGGGCCGCGGCGTGGTTCCGGCACTACGGGGTCTGGGCACTGGCCCTGTGCTGGCTGCCGACCTTCGGAGACGCCATCACGGTGGTGGCCGGGCTGCTGAGGACCGACATCCGCCTCTTTCTGATCCTGGTCCTCGCGGGCAAGTCGTTCGGTCACGGGGCGGTCGTGCTCGGCACGACCTGGCTCACGGCCGCCTGACCGTCCGCACGTCCCGCACCGGACCCTCCGAGGCCCCTCGTCGAACGCGGCGCGCAGCGTCTATGGTCGCCGGATCCGATGCTGGCTGAGACCGACCCGTGCCCCTGACCCAGATCACCCATCACGATCTCGACGGCTACGGCGCCTCGACGATCGTCGCGTCCTTCGCCGAGCCAGACCGCGTCGTGCACGTGCCGCGCTACGGCGATGTCGGGCCGGTCGTCGACGGGGAGCTGAAGCGGCTCGGCCGCACGGCCGCGGGCGAGACCCTGCTCCTCACCGATCTCGGGCTGGAGGAGCCGACGATCGCCTTCCTGCGCCGGTTCGCGGCCATGAACCGGCGCCGTGCCCCGGGAGACAGCCATCGTCTGGTCGTGCTCGACCATCACGCCTCGTCGGTCGACCAGTTGCGGCGCCAGGGGCTGGAGCCTCGGGCCGAGCCGGATCGCCCGACCCTGCTGCGGTTCGATCTGAACGACCCGGCCATCACCGTGCTGATCGACGAGACGTCGAGCGCGACCAGGATGGCCCACGAGCACCGGGCGCTGTTCGCGAACGGGGAGGCCGAGCCCGCGCGTGCCGCCGACCTGACGCTGCTCGTCGCCGCGGTGGACGCGCTCGACCTGTGGCGCAAGGACGATCCGCTCTTCGCGAGCGGCCTCGCGCTCGACGAGGCCTTCTGGGACAACGTGGCGACGCTGGTGCCGGCCGGGCACCCGGCCCATGACCGCGTCGTCTCGCGCCTGCTCCTCGAGGCGAGCGCGGCGATCCGCGCGGGCGCGTCGCCCGCCGCGCTCGAACGCCTCGTCCCGGAGATCCGCGTCCGCATCGTCGACGATCTGATGCGCGACCAGCCCGACGACGATCCGAGCCTGACGACGCGCATGCGCGTCGCCCGCCTCCTCGCCCGCTCCGACGCGCTGTTCCAGGCCCTCGCGGACGGCACGCTGCTCTCCTTCGGCCTCGATCCCGGCACGTTCCAGCGGGTGTCGGACCTGATCATGGCGAGCGGCCGGGCGTCCCGGGTGGTCAACGTGCAGCGCACCGGCACCCTGTCGTTCCGCTCGAACAACGGCACGGCGCTCGCAGGCGCGCGGCTGTTCCGCGGCGGCGGGCACCAGGACGCGGCCGGCGGCAAGCTGCCGAACGGCTCGGCCTTCTCGCTGGCGGACGCCGTCGCCCAGATCGAACCGACGCTCAATCCGCCCGCGACGGCGATCGAGAACAACCCCTTCGCGGCCCTGCGGCATTGGAAGGGGTGAGACGACCGATCGCCGAACGCACCCGGCAGGCCGAGGCCGGCGACACCGGCCTGACCGTCGCGCCGCAGGACCACGGCTTCGTCGCGATCCACGGCCGGACCGACATCGACGCGCTCGTCAAGACCGTCCAGGGCGCCACCATCCAGGGCACCTTGGCCGGCGGCCCGTGACGGCCGCCGCGGGCCGCCGGTCTCGACCGACGGGCACCTCCGGATATCGGCGATACTGATACTGCTGGCGATCGACGTCGCCCCGACCAGTGCTACATCACGCACGACAGAATAAGCCCGGGAGGAAGCCCATCGTGACGACCGATCGCAGGACCATCCTGGCCGGATTCTCCGCCCTCGGGGCGGCCGCCTCCCTGTCGGGCGCCGCCGCGCAGACGGGCCAGGCGCCGTCCCGGACCTACCTTCTCGTGCACGGGGCGTATGGCGGAGGCTGGATCTGGCGCGACGTCGCCGCGGGCCTGCGCCGGCAGGGCCACACGGTCTGGGCGCCGACGCAGACCGGGCTTGGGGAGCGCAGCCACCTCCTCTCGCGCCAGATCACGGTCGAGACGCACATCCGGGACGTGGCGAGCGTCATCGAGATGGAAGAGCTGCGCGACGTGATCCTCGTCGGGCACTCCTACGGCGGCATGGCGGTCACCGGGGTCGCGGACCGCCTGACCGACCGCATCCGCCACATCGTCTATCTGGATGCGCTGATCCCCGAGAACGGCGACACCGCCTTCGCGCTCCTGCCCCCCGGCATGGAGGCGGCCCGGCGCAAGGCGGCGCTCGACCAGGGCGCGGGCGTGGCGCTGCCGGTCCCCGGCCCGGACGCCTTCCCGATCCCGGCGGGACCGGCGAAGGACTGGTTCATGCAGCGCCTGCGGCCGCACCCGATCGGCACCTACGAGAGCCCGATGCGCCTGACGAAGCCGGCCGGGGCCGGCCTGCCGGTGACCTACGTCGCCTATACCAGCCCGGCCCTGGCCTCGATCGAGCCGAGCCGGCAGCGCGCCCGGTCCAAGCCCGGCTGGCAGTACCGCGAACTGGCCGTGCCGCACGACGTCGAGGTGCCGATGCCCGAGACCGTCATCGAGGTGCTCACAAGCGTGGGTTAGCGGCCCTCGCGGCCGGCCGGGACGCCGTCATGTCTCGCGGCGGTCCGGCGGGCCGAGACGGGCGACGATGCCCTCGGCGAGCGCGTGGTAGAGTCCTTCGGGACAGATCAGCTTCGAGGTCGCGTCCGCCACGAGCGCGGCGAGCATCAGGGGGATCACCAGCGCGTGGGCCTCGGTCATCTCCGAGACGATGACGAAGGAGGTGATCGGCGCCTGCAGCACGCCGGCGAGGTAGGCGGCCATGCCGATGAGGACCAGGGCGCCGATGGGGGCCGCGGGCAGGAGCGGGCTCAGCTGGGATCCGAGACCGGCGCCGACCGCCAGCGAGGGAGCGAACAGGCCGCCAGGAATGCCGCTGATCGACGACAGGGTGGTGGCCACGAACTTCAGCGGGCCGAACAGGGCGTGCGTGTCGCCTTCGCCGTGCAGGAGGGCGCGGGCCTCGTCGTAGCCGGTGCCGTAGACGTGCCCCCCGCTGGCGAGCCCGCACAGGGCCACGCCGAGCCCGCACAGCATCGCGAAGGCGACCGGCCGGCGGCGGATCAGCGCGCCGGCCCGGCCCGGCAGGCCGCGCCCGAACGCGATCACGATGCGGCTGAACAGCCCGCCCGAGAGGCCGCCGAGCACGCCGCAGACCGGCACCGCGAGCCACGCGGCCCCGAGCGGCAGGGTGGCGGGGGTGGTGCCGAAATACGCGTAGTTGCCGAGCAGCGCGAGCGAGGTGAGGCCCGCCGCGATCACGGTGCCGATCACCAGCCCGCTCGTCTTCGCCTCGTAGGAGCGGCTCAGCTCCTCGATGCCGAAGACGATGCCGGCGAGCGGCGTGTTGAACGCCGCCGCGACCCCGGCCGCGCCGCCGGCCAGCAGGAGGCCGCGCTGATGCTCGGGCGTGGCGCGCCCCGCCGCGGCCATGAGCGCGGCGCCCACCTGCACGGTCGGCCCCTCGCGGCCGGTCGAGGCGCCGCACAGGAGCCCGAGCGTCATCGCGATCACCTTGCCGAGCGCGACCCGCAGCGAGACGAGGGCGTGGCGCGCCGCCGGGTCGGCGAGGTCGCGGGCGGCGATCACCTGCGGGATGCCGCTGCCTTCCGAGTTCGGGAAGACCGTGCGGGCGAGCAGCGCCGCGAGCCCGAAGCCCAGCGGCGTGAGCCCGAGCGCGATCAGCGGCGAGACCGCGAGGATGTCGCGGAAGGCCGCCTGCGCGGCGTCGGCGAGCTTGGCCATCAGCACCGCGGCCCCGCCCACCGCGAGGCCCCCGAGGATGAACAGCGCCCTGCGCCGGCCCGGTGCGAGGACCGTCTCGCGCCAGGGCCCGGCGACGCGCCGCCACGACCGATCCACCCGCATGCCGAATCACCCTCCGGCCCGGCGTGAGGCAGGTCCCGGGCCATTCGGGCAGCTTGGACGAGCGGGCCGGGAATGCGAAGCTCCGGCGGCATGGAGAGGGGCAGGGAGGACGCGATGCGGGTTCTTGTCGTGGGCGCGGGGGCGACCGGCGGGTACTTCGGGGCGCGGCTCGCGCAGGCCGGCCGCGACGTCACCTTCCTGGTGCGTGGCCCCCGCGCGGCGCATCTCGCGGCGCACGGCCTGGAGGTGCGCAGCCCCCACGGCGACTTCCGCATCGCGGCGCCCGCCACCGTCACGGCGGACCGGCTCGCCGGGTCTTTCGATCTCGTGCTGCTCAGCTGCAAGGCCTACGATCTCGACGGGGCGATCGAGGCCGTCGCGCCCGCGGTCGGGCCGGACACCGCGGTGCTGCCGATCCTCAACGGCATGGCGCATCTCGACGCTCTCGACGCCCGCTTCGGGCCGGAGCGGGTGCTAGGCGGCTCCTGCGCCATCGCCGGAACGCTCGGGCCGGCGGGGGAGATCGTGCAGATGACGGAGCTGCACAGCCTCACCTTCGGCGAGCGCGACGGCGCTGCCACGGAGCGCATGGCGCGCATCGCGGCCCTGATGCAGGGCGCGGCCTTCACGGCCCGGCCGAGCGAGCGGATCCTGCTGGAGATGTGGGAAAAATGGGTGTTTCTCGCGACTCTCGCGGGAGGCACCTGCCTGATGCGCGGCACGGTGGGCGACATCGTCGGAGCGCCGGGCGGGCGCGACTTCATGCTCGGCCTCCTCGACGAGTGCCGCCGCATCGCCGCGGGCGCCGGCCACACGCCGCGCGACAAGTTCCTCGCCGCGACCCAGGGCACGCTCACCGCCGCGGATTCGCCGATGACGGCCTCGATGCTGCGCGACATCGCCCGGGGGGCGGCGATCGAGGCCGACCACATCATCGGCGATCTCCGCCGCCGCGGGGACAAGGCCGAACCCGGGGCGGCCTTCCCGCACCTCGACGCGGTCTATACCGGCCTCAAGACCTACGAGCGGCGGCGCGCCCGCGAGAGGGCGGCCGGCGCGGCGGCGTAGCGAGGCGGTTGCGGCACGGCGGCGCTCCACCCCGTTCTTGACGGGCCGGCACGGCGGCCCGCACCGTCATGCCGCCGCCGCGCGGTCGCGCGACCGGTGCGGTCGCGACGTACCACGTCCGGGGTGCACCCCTCCGCGCCGGGGCCGGCAAGCCCACGGCCCTGCGCCGGCGAACCTTCGCGGCAGGGACGAGGTGAGAGCGGCTGCCAGAGCCACCGTCGGACGCACATTCACGAATCGATCGTGGGCAATCAGCTGCGAACAGCGATCTCGGAGGCTATACGCGCATCGAGACTACGAAAACCCGTCATATTCATCGATAAACAATCAGCAATGCGCCGCGGGCGGCCACCATGAAACACTCGACGTGTTGGCGACCGCGCGCGAACAGGGACAGAAGCTGTCCGAGGCGCCGCCGTTGCTTCACGAGCGGTGGTCATGCAGCATTCCGCGACAGACGATCGGCGAGGGACGAGGCATGGCCCCGGCGCTGCAGCGTCCGCCGCGCCGCCACCTGATCCCGCGCACGGCAAGGCGTCGTCCTCGTGAGGGCGGAGGACGGGCGGGTCTGCCTCGTGGCGCTGGGCACGCACGGCGACGTCCTGCCGGTCATCGCGCTCGGCGCCGCCCTGAAGGCGCGCGGCCGCGACGTGCGCCTCGCTGCGCCGGCGACCTTCGCGTCGCTCGCGGCCCGCGCCGGGCTGCCCTGCGATGCGATCGGCACGCGGGCCGATTTCGCACGCCTCGTCGACAGCCCCTCGCTGTGGCGGCCGATCCGGGGTGCCCGCGCCCTGTTCACCGCGGCGGCGGCGGCGGCCGAGCCGGTCTATCGCTGGCTGGAGGCGAACGGACGGCCGGGCCGGGACGTGGCGGTCGCCTCTTCGCTCGCGCTCGGCGCCCGGGTGGCGCAGGACCGGCTCGGCCTCTCGCTCGCCACGCTGCACCTGATGCCGATGCTGCTGGAGAGCCGGCACGCGCCGCCGCGGCTGCCGGGGCTGCCGCTGCCCGAGACGCTGCCGGCGCGATGGCGGCACTGGTTGGGCCGCGGCGCCGACCCGGTGGTGATCGGACCCGCGGCGCTGCCGCCGCTCAACGCCTTCCGGGCCGGCCTCGGCCTGCCGCCGGTCAAGCGGCTGCGCCACTGGTGGCACAGCCCCGAGCGGGTGCTGCTCGCGGTGCCGGACTGGTACGCCCCGCCGCAGCCCGACTGGCCGGCCCAGATCGAACAGACGGGTTTCCCGCTGGCCGACCTGCACGGGGACATTGATCGCCTTCCGGCGGATCTCGAGGCGTTCCTGGCGGCCGGTGCCTCGCCGCTGGTCTTCACCTACGGGTCGGCGATGGCGCGGGCGGAGGGCTTCTTCGCGACCGCCGTGGCCGTGTGCCGGCGGCTTGGGCGGCGCGGTGTGCTCCTGTCCCCGCGCCGCGAGCCGATTCCCGCGGATCTGCCGCCGGAGATCCACCATGCCGCCTACGCGCCCCTGAGTCGCCTGCTGCCCGCCTGCGCGGCACTGGTCCATCACGGCGGCATCGGCACGGTGGCGCAGGCGCTGGCCGCCGGGTGCCCGCAGCTGATCGTGCCGGTCGCCTTCGACCATGCCGACGAAGCGCGCCGCGTTCTGCATCTCGGGGTCGGGGCGACGCTCAGCCGGCGCCGCTTCACGGCGGCGCGCGCGGCGCACCTCCTCGACCGGATGCTGGCCAACGAGGCCGTGACCGCCGCCTGCGCGGCGCTGCGCACCCGCATGGCCGCGCAGAACGGGATCGACGCCGCCTGCCACGCCGTCGACGGCATGTTCGCCTGAGACGGGGTTCCGGACCGGACGAAGCGAATGCACCTCCGGCTCCGAACGACGTTCCGGCCGCGTCCTGCCATTACGGGAGATTGACGAAGGCGCGCTATGTCTTCCCGGGTCATGCCGGCCACGCCCCCGCGAGCCGGCAAGACAGGCGAGCCGGGCTGGCGCAGTCTGAACACCTCCGATCGGCTCGGCTCGCCACCGTCCGCAAGATCTTCGCAGCAGGCCGATCCGGGCCGCAGCACGGCTGGGGCGGTGTCCGCCGCGCCGAGGCAAGCGCCAGCCCTGCGGGCCGCGCCGTCGCCCACCAACAATTGCTACAATCAAACAAACATCAATGTACGTCGAACGACCGATCCGGATGCAATCTCAGCTTCGCCCGGAGTAGTCGGCACTGTGATCGAGCCGCAACATGGATGCAGCGCGGCAACAGCCGGCGATTTTAACCACGCGTTAACCGGGACCGGAGCAGTTTCATCGCACCAGAACAAACAATAATGCTCGGGAGGCGTCGATCTCGTGAGGAGAGCAGCATGGCACGAACGACGACGATTGCCGATGCCGAGCGCAGGCTCGTGATCGAAACCCTCATCCGGTGCGGCGGCAATCGCACGCACGCCGCCAAACAGCTCGGGATCTCGGTCAGGACGGTCCGGAACAAACTCGCCGAATACAAGAAGTTCGGCATCTATCTGCCCGTGTACAAGGACATCATCGATGCCGAGCAGACGAGAGCGACGCTGAGTTGACGATCGTCCCGGGAGCAGCGCCGGACCCATCAGGCCCGGCGGCGCCATTCCCATCGTTGCGATCCGAATGGTGCCCAGAATCGGCGCAATGACGGCGTGATCCGTCGGGCGGCGGCTCGGCCGGACGGACCATCGGCCTGCCATCGAGGGCGTTGCGCCACCTCGCCCTCAGGGCCCCCGGGATTCGGGTCCTCGGCCGGTCAGGCCTGGCCTGATCGCCGACACCGCCGGTAAGGCGCGTCATGTGGCGCGGCGTCCGCATCGCGAACGTCGTCGACCCTGTGTGCCGCCCGACGCGGCCCTCGCGCCGGCACCACGCTGCCGCGCCCGAAGCGGGCGTTGCCGGCGCCATCTGCATGGCCGGGAGCACCGCCCTGCCGGTCTGCATCTCGGGCCGAGACCCGGATGGACCGGCGGCGCAGGCCGTTCTCAGCCGCGCCAAGCCGACGCGCGCATCACGGCTTCCGTCTGATGGATGGATCGCCACGCTCGGCCCTGGCCAGGTGCCAAGCGTCCGCACTCCTCACCAGCTGCATGAGCCGGCCGTCCTGTCGCAGAATAGGGGCTGCCTTGAAGGCGACGGGGACCTGCTTCCCATCGGCTGCGGCGCGCCGTTTGGCCTGGGGCCGGAGCTCCGGGCCGAGAGTGGGGTGGAGGAGCTTCGGTCGGCGCCGGACATGGCCTGCGATGGCCGAGAGGGAGCATCGGGCGAACGGAGGGGGTGCTTTGCTCCGTCCACGGGTCGAGGCGGGCCGTGCGGCCGTGCGCCTGCGATTGCCGTAGATGATATAGGACGGTGGTGGCCCGTTGCCGGAAGCCGAGCGGGTTTCCACTCGGTGCTGCGTCATCCATCCGGCTCGGAACGGACATCACCAGATTGACGTTCTTGCACGAGCGCGCGGGACGTTTCACCTCATCCGTGGGACAGAATCATGATTTCTCGATTTTCTTCCATGATACTTGTAGCAATCGCCGGGATCATATCGACACACACCTTCGCTTGTGAAATCAAGGAAGAAGATGTTGTAAAACTGTCTGCTGCGAGCGACGACATGATGAAATTGATTGCCGTGCGGCAGGAGAAGCAGGGTGATTTCATCAAGAGGATCATGGAGGAATCAGACAAGCTTACGGCAAAAGAAGTTTTGGCGGATTATGTGAATAATTTTAGATTTAGCCATGGCAAAGTATCTCCAATTGCCAAGAAGAGCCTGGATATCAATGACATTGTCCTGCGAATGATGCACCAATGTTTCGACAATAAGGGCTAGCCGCGGAATCGCACATCTTCCGCGCTTGCCGTCTCGGCCCTCGCGCGCGCGGGACCCAGCCGCCCGTCAGCCGGCCGTAGTTGATCCCGGATTCGAGAAGTCGTGCTCGGGCGGTGGGTCCGGCTCGTGGCCGACCCGCAGGTCGGCCGGTTGGCGCAGCGGCGGGCCGTCACGCCGGAGTTGCCCATCGCCCCGGTCCAGGCTCGTCAACCTGCCCCATGAGGTCCCGATGGCGAACCTGCAGGTGAGGGCAGTGTGAGCCAATGAAGGCTGGTCGGCAGGGCCGCCTGACGCAAAAACCTGTCAGGACGCAATCCCGTCAGGTGAAGTGATGTGTCGGTTATCCTACAACCAACGGCGTTGCCGCAGGCTACGCCACTTGAGCCGGCGGCGACAGGCGGGCCGGGTTACAGTCTGGACCACTCTCAGCCCGGCCCGCCACTCTGATCACCGAACGCCGGGCCGCACCATTGCACTGAAGGCCAACCAAGCGGCCTGCGGGCGCGGCGCACCCCGCCCGACCACTTCGGGCATGGCCTCCGCTGCGCGATCGAGCGCGACTTGCCTTGGCCGGGTGAGGGTCGAGGGGAGAGTGCCCGCAGGGCGCCGGGGCAGCCGCAACCCCGCCGCGGGGCGCACGAGATCACGTCGACAGGACGGGACAGGCGCCCGCACCGATAGAAGCGAACGCTTGCGCAAGTTTTCGCCGACTATCGACTATCGGAGTGGCAACAATTTCGATGCTATGCTCACGTAAAGCCTAAAGCATCGTGAATCGATAGCTGAATTCGGCCCCAGTTGATGAGCCTGGATGCGAGCGTTTGACGTTGGCGATCCGGAAACTGCGCCGAGAGGCGAGCGGGGTACTACACCCGAGCCGCGGACCAGAAGAAGCTGGCGCACCATCCTGCATCTGACTGGAAAGGCCGGACGAGAAGACGGTTTGCGGAGAAAGTCCAACTCGCAGCGGTGCGCCAATCGGTTGGACGGGAAATCAGCAGAAATGGCTGTCAGATCAACGACAAGCCGGACCATCATTTAGGGGGGATGGTGCCCAGGGGCGGAATCGAACCACCGACACTGCGATTTTCAGTCGCATGCTCTACCAACTGAGCTACCTGGGCGCGCCGGGCTGCGATGCAGCGGCGTTGGCGGGTCTATAGTCAGCCTGCGGACGTCTGTCCAGCCGTCTTGTGCACGATCTCGTGCGCCGGCTACGCGGGTGGGGGCTGATGGCGGTCGCGGACGACCGGCCGGTGAGCGATGCGCTCCCTCCCACGCATCCCGGCGCCCTCGCCGGGCGGCGCGCGCCGGCTGGCCGGACGGCGCAGCCGGCCACCGTGACGCGCCGTCTCAGCCGCGCTTGCGGAAGGGCTTGCGCGGCAGGTCCGGCACGCCGGGCAGGGCCTCGACCTGCAGGTCGGCCGGGCCGGTGCGGCCGAAGCTGTGGGCGAAGCGCTCGGCCGCGCCGCCGCGGATCTCGAACTTCGTCTCGCGCTCGAAGATCCGGATGGCGCCGACCTCGTCGCGGGTGACGCCGCCGCGCCGGCAGAGCATGGGCAGCAGGCGGCGCGGGTCGGCATTGTCGCGCCGGCCGACATTGAGGCGGAACCAGACGCTCGGCCCCATCGGCGGGCGTGGCCCCTCGCGCCGGGCCGGTGCGGGCTTGCCGGTCTGGAAGCCCGGATCCGTGACCTCCTCGGGAGCGGGCAGCCGCGCCCGGTAGGCCCGCGCCAGGGCGGCGGCGAGATCCTCGGGCGTGCGGCGCGCGAGCAGCACCTGGGCCATCGCCCGGTCCTCCTCGCTCGGCTCCTCGGTGAGGATCGCGTCCTCCAGCAGCCGCTCCTGGTCGAGGGTGCGGATCTCGTCGGCGGGCGGCGGACCGGACCAGACCGGAACCACGCCGGCCCGCGCCATCAGCTCCTCGGCCTTGCGCCGCCGCGACGGCGGCACCAGCAGCACGCTGATGCCCTTGGCCCCCGCGCGCCCGGTGCGGCCCGAGCGGTGCTGCAGCACCTCGGCATCGTGCGGCAGCTCCGCGTGGATCACCAGCCCGAGGCCCGGCAGGTCGATGCCGCGGGCCGCCACGTCGGTGGCGACGCAGACCCGGGCGCGGCCGTCGCGCAGGGCCTGGAGGGCGGCGTTGCGCTCGTGCTGGCCGAGTTCCCCCGACAGCGCCACCGCCGAGAAGCCGCGCTCGGTCAGCACCGCCTGCAGGTGGCGCACCGCGTTGCGGGTGTTGCAGAACACGATGGCGGCGCGCGCCTCGACCTGGCGCAGGGTGTTGACGACGACGAGTTCGGTCTCGCGCGGCAGGATGCGGAAGGCGCGGTACTCGATGTCCGCGTGGCCGCGCGTCTCGCCCGCCACCGCGATGCGCTGCGCCTCCTGCTGGTAGTTCTCGGCCAGCGCCACGATGCCCTTGGGCAGGGTGGCGGAGAACAGGAGCGTGCGCCGGGCGGCGGGCGTGGCGCCGAGGATGAATTCGAGGTCCTCGCGGAAGCCGAGGTCGAGCATCTCGTCGGCCTCGTCGAGGACGACCGCCCGGAGCGCACCCGGATCGAGATTGCGCCGTTCGAGGTGGTCGCGCAGGCGCCCCGGCGTGCCGACCACGATGTGGGCCCCCTCGGCGAGCCAGCGGCTCTCGCGCCGCGGATCCATGCCGCCGACGCAGGACACCACCCGGGCGCCGGCCGGCGCGTAGAGCCACGTCAGCTCGCGGTGGACCTGCAGCGCCAGTTCGCGGGTCGGCGCGATGACGAGGGCCAGGGGAGCCCCCGCCGGCCCGAGGCTCTCGGCGCCGTCGAGCAGGGTCTCGGCCATGGCGAGACCATACGCGACGGTCTTGCCGGAGCCGGTCTGGGCCGAGACAAGAAGGTCACGGCCCGCGAGCGCCGGTTCGAGGACGGCGGCCTGGACGGGCGTCGGATCGGCGTAGCCCCGGGCCTCGAGGGCCTGGGCGAGCGGGGCGGGAACGGGAGGAAAGGACACGGAGACGAAATTCCCAAAGGACGACGCGCGGGGAGGGGGGAGATGGGGGCTCCGGGCGCAAGCCCGAAAGAGGCCCGGCCGCATCGGCGGCCCAACCATCGCGCGCAAGTCCCACGGGTCTGTGACGGAAGGCCGGGTGTTAGCGCGTCGGCGCCGGCCGGTCCAGCCCCGCGCGGCGCAGGGCCGTCAGGCCACCGGCTCGCGGGCGGCGGCGAGGTGGCGGCCGAGGAAGCTGGCTGCGGCCGTGAGCGAGCGGCGGGCCTCGGGCAGGAACGAGGCGGCGAACTGCCACGCGTGCGGCACCACCGGCCAGACCGTGAGGGCGACGTCCACGCCCGCCGCGCGGGCCTTCTCGGCGAAGCGCACCGAATCGTCGCGCAGGAGTTCGTTCGCGCCGACGTGGAAGAGGAGCGGCGGCAGGCCCGCGGGATCGCCGTAGAGCGGCGAGACCAGCGGGTCGGCGGCATCGTGGCCGGCCAGATAGGCCTCGACGAGGCCCGGCAGGCTCGCCGGATCGAACATGGCGTCGCGCCGGGCATTCGCCTGCATCGACGCGCCGGTGCCCAGCATGTCGGTGGCGGGCGAGAACAGGGCCGCGGCGGCGGGGAGCGGCAGACCCTCCCGCTTGAGGCGCAGCATCAGCGCCAGGGCGAGGTTGCCGCCGGCCGAATCGCCCGCGAGCCCGGCCGGCCCCTCGGCCGCAAAGGCCGTCCAGGCCGCCGCGGCATCGTCCAGGCCAGCCGGGAACGGATGCTCGGGGGCGAGGCGGTAATCGGGGGCGAAGATGCGAAAGCCCCGCTGGGCGAGCGCGCCGATCAGCGGCCGGTGCGTGCGGGCCGAGCAGGCGATGAAGCCGCCGCCGTGCAGGTAGAGGAGCCGGGGCGCGTCCGGCCGGAGGCCGTCCCGCTCAGCCCACTCGCCCGCGATGCCGCCGACCGCGCCGGGCCGGAAGGCGACGCCCGGCGGATCCGGAAACTTCGCGGCGTCGAAGACCCGGCGCACCGCGTGGACATCGGCGGCGCGGGCCAGCCGCGGGCGCACCTGCCAGCGGATCATCCAGGTGAAGACATAGGCGCGCAGGGAGGTCACGGGCTCAGGACCTTTCGTCATTCGCCGATGGCGCGGCCGATCAGCGCCCAGTAGCGCACCGGCATCAGGCGCTGGATGAACGCCACCTGCCGGGCATCGGTGCCGACGATCAGGCGCGGGGCGCGGCGCTCCATGCCGCGCAGGATCTGGGCCGCGGCCGCCTCCGGGGGCAGGCGCAGATGGCGCTCGAAGGCCGCGCGGCCGCGCGCCGCCTCCGCCGGATCGACGCCGCGTCCGGTGCGGGCGTTGCGGGCGATCGCCGTGGCGACGCCGCCGGGATGCACCACCATGACCGAGAGGCCGGTGCCGGCATATTCGTGGCGCAGCGCCTCCGAGAAGCCGCGCAGGGCGAACTTGCTCGCCGCGTAGGCGGTCTGGCCGGGCGGGGCGATCAGCCCATAGAGGCTCGACAGGTTGACGATCTGCGCCTCGGGCCGGGCGGCCAGGACGGGCAGGAAGGCGTGGGTCGTCCGCACCGCGGCGCGGAAATTCACGTCCATCACCCACTCGAACTCGGCGAGGTCGAGCTGCGCGAAGCGCCCGCCGAGCGCGACGCCGGCATTGTTGACGAGGACGTCCAGGGTGCCGTGCCGGGCGAGCACCGCCTCCGGCAGGGCCGCGATGCCGGCCGCATCGGTGAGATCGAGCCGGTGGGCGCTGGCGCCCGGGAGCGCGGCGGCGATCCGCTCCAGCCCCTCCGCGTCGCGGTCGACGAGGGCGAGGCGGGCGCCCGCGCGCGCCAGGGCGGCGGCGAGCGCCGCGCCGATGCCGCTCGCCGCGCCCGTGACGAGCGCCACCTTGTCCCGCAGCACGAACGGTCGTCCCACGCACGCCTCCCGCGGTCCCAGCGCGAGACCGATCCTGCGGGATTGAATCGCCCGCCGGGGCGGCGAGCGCAAGCGTGCGGGGGCGCGCGGCCTCAGGCCGCGGCGACGGGCTCGGGCTTCGCCGGCTGGGCGATCGCCGGCAGTTCGACGTCGATCTCCAGCATCGAGACCGCGTTGCCGCGCTCCATGCTGATCTTCACCTTCTCGCCGTCGACGGCCACGTGCTTGGCGATGACGGCGAGGATCTCCTCGCGCAGCACCGCCACGAGGTCGGTCCGCCCGAACACCACGCGCTCGTGGGCGAGCAGGATCTGGAGACGGTCGCGCGCGACGGGCGCGGAACCGCGGCGGGAGAGAAAATTCAGCAGGTTCATGCCGCCCTCCGCGGGAAAAGCCGGGTCAGGAAGGACTTGCGCTCGGCCGGGATGGTCATGGGGACGGTCTCGCCCTTGAGGCGGCGGGCCGCATCCGCATAGGCGCGCGCGGGCGCCGAGGCCGGGTTGTTGAGCGTCACCGGGCTGCCGACGTTCGAGGCTTTGAGCACCTCCTCGCTCTCCGGCACCACCGCCAGAAGCGGGATCGACAGGATCTCCAGCACGTCCTCCAGCTTCAGCATCTCCCCGCGCTCCGCCCGACCCGCGTCGTAGCGCGTCAGGATCAGGTGCTTCTCCAGGCTCTCGCCCGCCGCAGCCCGCGCCGTCTTGGCATCCAGAAGCCCGATGATCCGGTCCGAGTCCCGCACCGAGGACACTTCCGGGTTGGTCACCACCACCGCCACGTCCGCGTGCCGCATCGCCAGCGTCGCCCCCCGCTCGATCCCCGCCGGGCTGTCGCAGATCACCCAGTCGAAGCGCTCGCGCAGCTCCCCGATCACCCGCGCCACCCCCTCGTCGGTGAGCGCGTCCTTGTCGCGGGTCTGCGAGGCCGGCAGCAGCGAGAGACCCTCCAGCCGCTTGTCGCGGATCAGCGCCTGCGCCAGCTTGGCGTCGCCCTGCACCACGTTGATCAGGTCGTAGACCACCCGACGCTCCGCCCCCATCACCAGGTCGAGGTTGCGCAGGCCCACGTCGAAGTCGACCACGCACACGCTCTGGCCGCCCTGCGCCAGCGCCGCCCCCAAGGCCGCCGTCGTCGTCGTCTTCCCCACCCCGCCCTTGCCCGATGTGACTACCAGTACCTTCGCCATT
>NZ_BPQQ01000117.1 GCF_022179325.1 Methylobacterium isbiliense
ATCTTCTCGCCCGACGGCTGGTAGAGCGTCCAGCCGCCCTCCACCACCGTGCCGGAGGCGTCCTTCACCATCTGGTTCTTGATGCGGATGTTGGCGAAGGTGCCCCGCATCATCACCTCGTGGTTGCCGCGGCGCGTGCCGTACTGGTTGAAGTCCTGCACGCGGACCTGATGTTCCTGCAGGTAGGCGCCGGCCGGCGAGGCCGCCCGGATGTTGCCAGCCGGCGAGATGTGGTCGGTGGTGATCGAGTCGAGGAACAGGCCGAGGATCCGGGCGCCGACGATGTCGGTGACCGGCGCCGGGGTCTTCTCCATGCCCACGAAGTAGGGCGGGTTCTGCACGTAGGTGGAGCCGGGGTTCCAGGCGAAGGTCTGGGCCGGGGTGACCTCCACCGCCTTCCAGTTCTCGTCGCCGCCGAAGACGTCGGCGTAGCGCGACTTGAACAGGCCGGACGTGATGGTCTGCTCGATGAAGGCGTTCACCTCGGCCGAGGAGGGCCAGATGTCCTTCAGGTAGACCGGGTTCCCGTCCGCGTCGGCGCCGAGCGGGTCCTGGGTGAGGTCGACCTGCATCGAGCCGGCGAGCGCGTAGGCCACCACGAGGGGCGGCGAGGCGAGGTAGTTCGCCCGCACGTCCGGATTCACCCGGCCCTCGAAGTTGCGGTTGCCCGAGAGCACGGCGGCCGCGACGACGTCGTTGTCGTTGATCGCCTTCGAGATCGGCGCGGGCAGCGGCCCGGAATTGCCGATGCAGGTGGTGCAGCCGAAGCCCACGAGGTTGAAGCCGAGCGCGTCGAGGCTCTGCTGCAGGCCGGCCTTCTCCAGGTACTCGGCGACGACCTGGCTGCCCGGCGCGAGCGAGGTCTTCACCCAGGGCTTGGAGCGCAGGCCCTTGGCCACCGCGTTGCGGGCGAGCAGCCCCGCCCCGATCATCACGCTCGGGTTCGAGGTGTTGGTGCAGGAGGTGATCGCCGCGATCACCACGTCGCCGTGGCCGATGTCGAAGTTCGCGCCCTCGACGGGATAGCGCTTGGCGATCTCGGCGGCCTTGCGGAACTCGCTCTCCATGGAGGCGGCGAAGCCCGTCTTGGCGCCATCGAGCAGCACCCGGTCCTGCGGGCGCTTCGGCCCGGCGAGCGAGGGCTTCACGTCGCCGAGGTCGAGTTCCAGCGTGTCGGTGAAGACCGGGTCGGGCGTCGAGGCGTCGCGCCACATGCCCTGGGCCTTGGCGTAGGCCTCCACCAGCGCGATGCGCTCGTCCGCGCGGCCGGTGACGCGCAGGAAGTCGATGGTCTTGGCGTCCACCGGGAAGAAGCCGCAGGTCGCCCCGTATTCCGGCGCCATGTTGGAGATCGTGGCGCGGTCGGCCACCGGCATGTCCTCCAGGCCGGGCCCGTAGAACTCCACGAACTTGCCCACCACGCCCTTCTTGCGCAGCATCTGCGTGACGGTGAGCACGAGGTCGGTGGCGGTGGTGCCCTCCGGCAGCTTGCCCGAGAGCTTGAACCCGACCACCTCGGGGATCAGCATCGACAGGGGCTGGCCGAGCATGGCGGCCTCCGCCTCAATGCCGCCGACGCCCCAGCCGAGGACGGCCAGGCCGTTGACCATCGTGGTGTGCGAGTCGGTGCCGACGAGGGAATCCGGATAGGCCAGTTCCTGGCCGTTCTCGAACGCCTTGGTCCAGACCGTCTGGGCGAGGTATTCGAGGTTGACTTGGTGGCAGATGCCGGTGCCGGGCGGCACCACGGAAAAGTTGTCGAACGCCGTCTGGCCCCACTTGAGGAAGGTGTAGCGCTCGCCGTTGCGCTCGTATTCGAGCGCGACGTTGTCCGCCAGGGCCTTCGGGGTGCCGAACTCGTCGACGATGACCGAGTGGTCGATGACGAGATCGACGGGCACGAGCGGGTTGATCTTCTTCGGATCGCCGCCCAGCGCCACCATGGCGTCGCGCATCGCCGCGAGGTCGACGACGGCGGGCACGCCCGTGAAGTCCTGCATCAGCACGCGCGAGGGCCGGAACGCGATCTCGGTCTCGACCTTGCCGCGGTTGTCGAGCCACCGCGTCACGGCCTCGATGTCGGCCTTCTTGACGGAGCGGTCGTCCTCGAAGCGCAGCAGGTTCTCCAGCAGCACCTTCATCGAGAAGGGCAGCCGGCTGGCATCCGGCAGGCCGTTCTTCTCGGCCTCCGGGATCGCGTAGTAGGTGTAGGTCTTGGTCCCGACCTGGAGCGTCTGGCGGGACTTGAAGCTGTCGATGGATGCCACGGCGTGGTCCTCGCGAGGGTTGTCGAACACGGCGCAGGCATGACCTGCGCCAGACTGGCGTGTTCGGCCGGATGCGCTGACGGGCCGGGTCCGCAGGGCGGACCCGTCACCGCTTCCCGTGCGGCATCCACGGAGGGCGACCGCGGATGCGACGGTGCGCGCGCCGCCCCGGGGGTGCCCGGACTGGAGTGCGCGAGAGACGGTTTGGACGCCTCTAAGGTCGCGCGGCGCAGCCAGCGATGCGTATAGAACACTTCGAAACTGCCCGCTACGGGGGGCGATGGGGTGCGGATGAGCCAGTGTGGATCGGCCGGCGGATGCCGGGGTGAGGTTGCGGACCGCTCCATCTTCCCCCGCCGGGGGATGAGGGCGCGCGGGCGCGGTCCGGCCGGCACGGCATGCGTCCCATGCGCCTGATCGCCGAGGGGCTCGCCTGCCGCCGCTCCGGGCGGCGCATCTTCGCCGGCCTGTCCTTCGCCCTCGGGCCGGGCGAGGCGCTGGTGGTCACCGGGCGCAACGGGGCCGGCAAGTCGTCGCTGCTCGCCATCCTGGCCGGCCGGCTCGCGCCGGAGGCCGGCACCCTGCGGGCCGAGGAGGTCGGCGAGCGCACGATCCCGGAATGCCTGCACGGCGTCGGGCACCGGGACGGGCTCAAGGGCGCGCTGACCGCGGACGAGAACCTGACCTTCGCCCGCGATCTTCTCGGCGCCGCGACGCTCGCGCCCCGCGAGGCCCTGGCGCGGCTCGGCCTCGCCCACGCGGCGGGGCTGCCCGTGGCCTACCTGTCCGCCGGCCAGCGGCGGCGCGTGGCGCTCGCCCGCCTGCTCGTCTGCCGCCGGCCGCTCTGGCTGCTCGACGAGCCGACCGCGGCCCTCGACGCCGCCTCGCAGGCCCTCCTCGCCGGGCTGATGCGCGAGCACCTGCGCGAGGGCGGCCTCGTGATCGCCGCCACGCATCAGGCGCTCGGGCTGGAGGAGGCGCGGACCCTGGCGATCGAGGATTTCCGGCCGACTGGCCCCGCGCGCCACGACCCCTTCTCTGAAACCCCCGCCGAGGCCGCCCGATGATCCGCCCCTTCCTCGCGGTGCTGGTGCGCGACCTGCGGCTCGCCGGCCGGATCGGCGGCTCGGGGGCGCTCTCGCTCGTCTTCTTCCTGATGATCGTGGTGCTGGTGCCCTTCGCGCTCGGGCCCGACCTCAACCTGCTGTCGCGGATCGGGCCGGCGATCCTGTGGCTGGCGGCGGTGCTCGCCACGCTGATCGGCCTCGACCGCCTGTTCCAGGCCGACGAGGAGGACGGCTCGCTCGACCTGCTGACCGGAGCGCCCGCGCCGCTCGAACTCGTGGTGCTCGCCAAGGTGCTGGCGCACTGGCTCACGACCGGCCTGCCGCTCGCGCTGGCAGCCCCCCTGTTCGGGCTCCTCGTCGCGCTCTCGCCGGCCGCCATGGCCGGGACGAGCCTGACGCTGCTCGTCGGCACGCCGGCCCTCACCTTCATCGGGGCGGTGGGCGCCGCGCTCACCGCCTCGATCCGCCGCGGCGGGCTGATCCTCGCCGTGGTGGTGCTGCCCCTGATGATTCCGACCCTGATCTTCGGGGTCTCGGCGGCGGACGCGGCCACGGGCGGCACCGTGCCGCTCGCGACCCCGCTCCTGATCCTCGGCGCGCTCAGCCTCGTGGCCGGCGTGGTCGGGACGCTCGGCGCCGCCGCGGCGCTGCGTTGGAGCGAATAGCCCTCAGAACACCGCCTGCCCCAGCAGCACCGCCGCGATCACGATCACCACCGCGATGGCGAGGAACAGCCCGAACAGCAGGCGGGCGATGCCCCGGGCGCCCGACGCCACGTTGGTGAAGCCCAGCGCCCCCGCCACCAGCGAGATCACGAAGAAGATGATCGCCCATTTCAGCATGGCAGCGGATGCCCCGTCTCTGCGAAAACCGGATCGATAACCGGCACGGCCACGCTGCGTTCCGCGGGGCGCTGCGCCCATCGTCCGCATTGCCGGGCCGGGCCGGGGCAGGCTACACCGCCCGCATGGCACAGGGGTTCTTCACCCGGCTCGCCCAGCCGGGCCGCTTCATGCGCTGGTCGGGCGCCGCCCTGCCGTGGATCGGCGGCCTTTCGGGCGTGCTGCTTCTGGCCGGCCTCTACCTGTCGTGGTTCGTCGCGCCCGCCGACTACCAGCAGGGCGAGACGGTCAGGATCATGTTCATCCACGTCCCGGCGGCGTGGCTCGGCGTGTTCTTCTACGGGGCGATGGCGGTCTCGGCGCTCGGCACCCTGGTCTGGCGCCATCCCCTGGCCGACGTGGCCCAGCGTGCCGCCGCGCCGATCGGGGCCGCCTTCACGCTGATCTGCCTCGTCACCGGCTCGCTCTGGGGCAAGCCGATGTGGGGCACCTACTGGGTCTGGGACGCGCGCCTGACCTCGATGCTGGTGCTGCTCCTGATCTACGCGGGGCTGATCGCCCTGTGGCGGACGATCGAGGATCCGGGCCGGGCCGCCCGCGCGGTGGCGATCCTCACGCTCGTCGGGGCCGTGAACCTGCCGATCATCAAATTCTCGGTGAACTGGTGGTCGACGCTGCACCAGCCGGCCTCGATCCTGCGCATGGGCGGGCCGACCATCCACCCGACCATGCTCTACCCGCTCCTCGTGATGATCGCGGCCTTCTCGGTGCTCGGCATCGCGCTGCATCTGGCGGCGATGCGCACCGAGATCCTGCGCCGCCGGGTGCGCACGCTGGCGATCCTCGAAGCCGAGCGCCTCGACGCTCCCAGCCCCGCGGCCCAGGCCGCCTGACACCGGGACGCCTGCCGTGGACCTCGGACCGCACGCCGTCTTCATCCTGGGGGCCTACGCCTTCACCGCGCTCGTGGTGGGCGGGCTGATCCTCGCCGCGCTCCTCGACCACCGCGCGCAACGGCGGGCGCTGGCCCGGCTGCAGGGCGGGCGGAGCGAGCCGTGAGCGTCCGCGAGACCGCACCATCGCCCGAGGCCGCCGAGGAGACGCCGCGCCGCGGCCGGCTGCTCTTCCTGCTGCCGCTTCTCGTCTTCGTGGCGCTCGCCGGCATCTTCCTCGGGCGGTTGCTCACCCGGGGCTACGATCCCTCGACGGTGCCCTCCGCGCTGATCGGCCAGCCGGTGCCGGCCTTCAGCCTGCCGCCCCTGCCCGATCTCGTGACGGAGGGCCGGCCGGTGCCGGGCTTCTCCAGCGACGACCTCAAGGGCAAGGTCACGGTCCTCAACGTCTGGGCCTCGTGGTGCGCCCCCTGCCAGGTCGAGCACCCGATGCTGATGCGCCTGTCGCGCGACGGGGTGAACCTTGTAGGCATCGACTACAAGGACGCGCCGGAGAACGGCCGCCGCTTCCTCGGCCGTCGCGGCAACCCCTTCCGGGCGGTCGGGGTCGATGCGAGCGGGCGCACGGGCATCGATTTCGGGGTCTACGGCGTGCCCGAGACCTTCGTGATCGGCCCGGACGGCCGCATCCGCGACAAGCTCGTGGGCATCCTCACCCCTGACAACTACGCGGCCTTCCTGGAGAAGGTGCGGGCGGCCGAGAAGTAGCGGCCGCACCGCTGCCGGCGCTGCGCCGAGGTGCCGGCTGGCGAGCGGCCACGACAATGCGCGAGAGCGGCGCGATGCGCGCCGGTCATTTCGGCAGCGCGTAGATGTTGACCTCCAGCCCGTCGTCGCCCGGGTCCTTCAGGTCCGTGAGGTACTCCTCCACGAAGGCGTCCTGGACCACGATGCCCTTGGCGTCGAGATAGGCCGTCACCGTCTCGTAGGTCTGGTCGATCTCGGCGTAGGGTCCCTTGTGGACGAAGCGCAGCGCCTTGCCGCCCGGCGTGGTGCCGAAGCGCAGGCCCTCGGGCTTCGTCTCGGGGACGCGCTCGACCGGCACCATCGCCTCGTACTGGAAGCCCTCGTCGTCCGTGCGGGTGAAGACCGCCACCGGCCGGCCGACCGCCCGGATGCCCGCCCGGGCGAGGTCGGCGTCGAGGCGCGCGAAGGTGTCCTTGAGGCTCGGCACCGCCGCATCCCACTTGGCGCTGCCGGCGAGGATCGCGGCGGGCCGGGCGGGCAGCGTCACCTCGTCGACGTCGGAGGGGTCGCCGGGCTTCTCGACCAGCGGCTGGCGCGGCCCCGTCGGTGCGGGCGCGGCCGGCACCGCCTTCTCGGGCAGCGGCGCCCTGGGGGCCTCGCCCGGCCCCGGCCCGGGGCCAGGATTCGTGGTGGTCGGCAGCGGATTGCCTTGTGCGGGCGGCGGCGTCTGGGCCGCGGCGGTCGCGAGGGAGAAGAGGAGGGCGAGCACGGTCAGCGGGGAACGGGTGGCTGTCACGGGCGAGGCGCTCCGGTCGGATGAGGGGTTCGGGCCGCGATTCGCCGGCAGGCCCGAACGCCCCCGACCCTACTGCCGTTCCGGCAGCGCGGCGAGACCGCCGCTCGCGCGCGGCGGCAACTCGGTCCATATAGCGGGAAACCGCACGAGAGCCGGACCCTTTTCGCATGTCCCCCCTGGCCCATCGCCGCTTCCTGAAGATGAACGGGCTCGGCAACGAGATCGTGGTGCTCGACCTTCGCGGCACGGGCGCCGCGGTGCGCCCCGAGGAGGCCCGCGCCATCGCGGCCGATCCGCGCTCGCGCTTCGATCAGCTGATGGTGCTGCACGATCCCCGCGGCCCCCGGGCCGACGCATCCTTGCGCATCTACAATACCGATGGCTCGGAGGCGGGGGCCTGCGGAAACGGCACGCGCTGCGTCGCCTGGGCGCTCCGCGAGGACCCGCGGATGGGCCGCCCTGGCGGCCGCCTCGTGCTGGAGAGCCCCGGGGGCCTGCTCGCTGTCGACCGCGTCTCGCCCACCGTGTTCACGGTCGACATGGGGCCGCCGCGGCTGGCCTGGAACGAGATCCCGCTGGCCGAGCCCTTCCCCGACACCCGGCGCATCGAATTGCAGATCGGCCCGATCGACGATCCGGTGCTGCACTCGCCGGGCGTGGTCAGCATGGGCAACCCGCACGCGGTGTTCTTCGTCGACCGCGATCCGGCCGGCTACGACCTCGCCCGGATCGGTCCTCTCCTCGAAGCCCACCCGATCTTCCCCGAGCGCGCCAACATCTCGCTGGCGCAGGTGATCGATCGCGGCCGCATCGTGCTGCGCGTCTGGGAGCGGGGAGCCGGCCTCACCCGCGCCTGCGGCTCGGCGGCCTGCGCCGCCCTGGTCGCGGCCTCGCGCCTGCGCCTCACCGGGCGCGAGGCGGTGGTGAGCCTGCCGGGCGGCGATCTCACCATCGCCTGGGGCGAGGACGACCACGTGCGCATGACCGGCCCGACGGAGCTGGAATGGGAGGGCACGCTCGCGCCCGGCCTCTTCGCCGGGGCGGCCTGATGCCCGTGGAGGTGCTGAGCTTCGGCTGCCGCCTCAACGCCGTCGAATCCGACTCGATGCGGCTCCTCGCCGAGGCGGCCGGCCATCGCGACCTGACGCTCGTCAACACCTGCGCGGTGACGCAAGAGGCCGGCCGGCAGGCCCGCAAGGCGATCCGGGCGGCCGCCCGCGCGGCGCCCGGCCGCCCGGTGGTGGTGACGGGCTGCGGCGCGCAGGTCGAGACGCGGGCCTACGCGGCGATGCCGGAGGTCGCGGCGGTCGTCGGCAACGACGCCAAGCTGCGGGCTGACACCTGGGATCGGCTCGGGGCGGAGCGCGTGCGCCCCGACGCCATCATGGCGGTGCGCGCCGCGCCCGTCGCGCCAGTCGCCCGGATGGCCGGGCGCACCCGCGCCTTCCTGCCGGTGCAGACCGGCTGCGACCACCGCTGCACCTTCTGCGTCATCCCGTTCGGGCGCGGCCCCTCCCGCTCGGTGCCCCTGGCCCCGGCGATCGCGCAGGTCCGCGCCCTGGTGGAGGACGGCGCCCGCGAGGTGGTGCTCACCGGCGTCGATCTCACCGCCTACGGCCGCGACCTCGCGGAGGGCACGGGGCTCGGCGGCCTCGTCAAGGCCATCCTGCGCGCGGTGCCGGAACTCGACCGGCTGCGCCTCTCCTCGATCGATTCGGTGGAGGCCGATGCCGACCTCCTCGACGCGCTCGCCACCGAGGCGCGGCTGATGCCCCACCTCCACCTCTCGCTGCAGGCGGGAGACGACCTGATCCTCAAGCGCATGAAGCGCCGCCACGGCCGGGCCGACGCGATCCGCTTCTGCGAGACCGTGCGGCGCCTGCGCCCCGGGACGGTGTTCGGCGCCGACCTGATCGCGGGCTTTCCCACCGAGACCGAGGCGCAGTTCGCCCGCACCCTCGATCTCGTGGCGGAATGCGGCCTCACCCACCTGCACGTCTTCCCCTATTCGCCCCGCCCCGACACGCCCGCCGCCCGCATGCCGCCGGTTGCCCCCGAGGCGATCCGCGCCCGCGCCGCCCGCCTGCGCGAGGCCGGCGCGGCAGCGCTCGCCCGCCACCTCGACGGCCAGGTCGGTCGCACCGCCCGGGTGCTCGCCGAGCAGGGCGGGATCGGCCGCACGGAGGCGTTCCTGGCGGTGCGGCTGCCGGAGGGCGTGGCGCCCGGGACGATCGCCGATCTCGCGCTCACCGGGCATGACGGGCGGGTGCTCACGGGGGCCGTTGCCTGACGGATCCGCATCGCGCCGAGGTTGCGCGGCCCGCCCGAGCGGGAGGAAGGGGCCGGTTGAACGACGGCCCGAACGGCTGGCCCCGCGGCGTGAGGGGCCGCGGGAGGCAAGACCGCGAGCCCTCGTGCCGAGCGACCAGCGCTGAGATGAGCCCGATCGTGATGGTCACGGACCATCCGGTCGGGTTTTGCGCGATGGTGATCGTGAGGATCGGAAGCCCGATCACGCGCTCTCACCTCCTTCCCGGTCTGCCTGCTCGAACGGCGGCGGCCGGTCATTCCGCCGCAGCCCCCTCGTGCCCCTGGGCCGTCGCGACCGGGACGATCATCTGACCCAACGTCAGATTCGGCAAGGACCGATCGATCCCGACCGCCCGCGCGACCGAGTCTCTTGCGCCCCGCGCCCCGCCGCGCCATCAGGCCGCCGATGCCGCCCGCCCTGCCCTCCCTTCCGATCGAGGCCGTCCTCGGCGACCTGATCGGGGCGCTCGACGCCCGCCCGAACGCCGTCCTGGTCGCCCCGCCCGGAGCCGGCAAGACGACCCGCGTGCCCCTGGCCCTCCTCGACGCGGTTTGGCGGGAGGACCGCCGAATCATCGTGCTGGAGCCCCGCCGCCTCGCCGCCCGGGCCGCGGCCGAGCGCATGGCCTCGCTGCTCGGCGAGCGCGTCGGCGACACGGTGGGCCTGCGGGTGCGGCTCGGCTCCAAGGTCTCGGGGCGCACCCGCATCGAGGTCGTCACCGAGGGCGTCTTCGCCCGCATGATCCTCGACGATCCGGAACTCACCGGGATCGCCGCCGTGCTGTTCGACGAGTTCCACGAGCGCTCGCTCGACGCCGATCTCGGTCTCGCGCTCGCGCTCGACGCGCAGTCGGGGCTGCGCGAGGACCTGCGGCTCCTGGCCATGTCGGCGACCCTCGACGGCGCGCGCGTCGCCCGGCTGATGCACGACGCGCCCGTGATCGCCTCGGAGGGCCGGGCACACCCGGTCGAGACCCGCTACCTCGACCGCGACCCGGGCCGGCGCATCGAGGAGGCGATGGCCGAAGCGGTGGAGCGGGCGCTGCGGGCCGAGCCCGGCTCGGTCCTCGCCTTCCTGCCCGGCCAGGGCGAGATCCTGCGCGTCGAGCGGCTGCTGCGCGAGCGGCTGGAGCGCTTCCCCGAGGTCGATCTCGCGCCGCTCTACGGCGCGCTGGAGCGGGGCGAGCAGGACCGGGCCGTGCGCCCGAGTCCGCCGGGGCGCCGCAAGGTCGTGCTGGCCACCTCCATCGCCGAGACCTCGCTCACCATCGAGGGCGTACGCGTGGTGGTGGATTCGGGCCTCGCCCGGGTGCCGGTCTACGAGCCCGATCTCGGCCTCACGCGGCTCGTCACCGTGCGGGCCTCCCGCGCGGCGGTGGACCAGCGCCGGGGGCGCGCCGGCCGCACGGAGCCCGGACTCTGCTACCGGCTGTGGTCCGAGGCCGCGACCGGGGCGCTCGAACCCTTCACCAAGCCCGAGATCCTCTCGGCCGACCTCGCCGGCCTCGTCCTCGACTGCGCCGCCTGGGGCGTCGCCGATCCGGCCGCCCTGCCCTTCCTCGATCCGCCCCCCGCGCCGGCGCTCGCCGAGGCGAAGGCGCTGCTCGCCGGCCTCGGCGCCCTCGATGCGGACGGTCGCCTCACGCCCGACGGCGCGCGGCTGCGGGCCCTGCCTCTCCCCCCGCGCCTCGCCCGCATGGTGGTGGGGGCGGGCCGGCACGGCCGGGCGGCCGCGCGGGACGCGGCCGACCTCGCGGCGGTGCTGGTGGAGCGCGGGCTCGGCGGCGATGCGGTCGACCTCACCGAACGCGTCGAGCGCTTCCGCCGCGACCGCGCGGGCCGGGCCGAGGACATGCGCCGCCTCGCCGCCGGCTGGGCGAAGGCCGCCGAGCCCGCGCCGGGCGAGGGCGAGGCCCCTCCGCTCGGGGCGCTCCTGGCGCTGGCCTATCCCGACCGGATCGCCCGGGCGCGGGGCCGGCCCGGCGAGTTCGTGCTCGCCAACGGGCGCGGCGGCGGCCTCGATCCGGCGCTGGCGCTCGCCCGCGAGCCGTTCCTGGCGGTGGCCGAGATCGTCGGCAAGGCCGCCTCTGCGCGCATCCTCGCCGCCGCGCCGCTCGGCCTCGATGCGATCGAGACCCTCTTTGCGGACCGGATCGAGTCCCGCACCGTCGTGGCCTTCGATCCGGCCGCCAGGGCCCTGCGCGCCCGCGCCCAGCGGCGCCTCGGCGCGCTGACCCTCGGCGAGCGCATCCTGCCGGCCCCGGCCGACGAGGCGGGCGCGCGGCGCCTCGCCCGGGGCATCGCGGATCTCGGCCTCGATGCCCTGCCCTGGTCGAAGGCGGCACTGCAATGGCGCGAGCGGGTGCGCTTCCTGCACCGGGCCGAGGGCGATCCCTGGCCCGACCTCTCGGACGCGGCGCTCGCGGCGACGGTCGAGGACTGGCTCGGCCCCCACCTCGTCGGGCGCACGCGCCTCGACGAGGTGGGCAGCGACACGGTGTTCGAGGCGCTGCAGGCCCTGCTGCCCTGGACCCTCCGGGCGCGGCTCGACGCCGAGGCGCCGACTCACGTCGAGGTGCCCACCGGCTCGCGCATCCCGGTCGATTACGGCGCCGAGGAGCCGGTGCTGGCTGTGCGGGTGCAGGAACTCTTCGGCCTCGGCCACCACCCGACCCTCGGCGGCGGCCGGGTGCCGCTGGTGCTCCACCTGCTCTCGCCGGCCCAGCGCCCGATCCAGATCACCCGCGACCTGCCGGGCTTCTGGCGCGGCTCCTGGGCGGGCGTGCGCGCCGACATGCGCGGCCAGTACCCGCGGCACCCCTGGCCGGAGGATCCGGCGACCGCCGCCCCGACCCGGCGGGCGAAGCCGCGGGGAACCTGAGCCCCCGTCAGGACCGGCGCCGGCGCGCCTCCACCACCGCGATCGCGGCCCGGAACGCGGCTTCCGCATCGAGGTCCGTCGTGTCGATCACCACCGCATCGTCGGCGATGCGCAGGGGGGCGGCGGCGCGGTCCTTGTCGCGGGCGTCGCGGCGCTGGATGTCGGCGAGCACCGCCTCGTAGCTGGCCGCCTCGCCGCGCCCGCCGAGCTCCCGGTGGCGGCGGTGCGCACGCTCCTCCGGGGCTGCGGTGATGAACAGCTTCACGGCCGCGTCGGGGCAGACCACGGTGCCGATGTCGCGCCCGTCGAGCACCGCCCCGCCCTCGGCCCCGGCGAAGCGCCGCTGCCAGTCGAGGAGCGCCGCCCGCACGGCGGGCAGGGCCGAGACCACCGAGGCCGCCTCCCCCATCGCCCGCTCGCGCAGGCGCAGATCCCCGAGGGACTCCGCCCTCAGGCACCGGGCCGCATCCTCCGCCGCGGTCTCGTCCGCGAGGTCGCGGTCCGCGTCGAGGAGCGCCAGCGCCACGGCCCGGTAGAGGAGCCCGGTGTCGAGATGCGGCAGGCCGTAATGCAGCGCGAGGCGCCGGGCGAGGGTGCCCTTGCCGGAGGCGGCCGGCCCGTCGATGGCGATCACCATCCCGCCCCTCACGCCGAGAACGCCGCGCCGAGCGACCGCAGGTCGGGCAGGAAGCCGGGATAGCTCGTCGCGATCATCGCCCCGTCATCCACCGTCACGGGGTTCCGGGCGGCGAGCCCCATCACCAGGAACGCCATCGCGATGCGGTGGTCGAGATGCGTCGCCACCGTGCCGCCGCCCGGGGCCGCCCCGCCGTCGCCGTGCACCAGGAGGTCGTCGCCCTCGACGCCATGCGCGACGCCGTTCTGCCGCAGCCCGTCCGCCACCGCGGCGAGGCGGTCGGATTCCTTCACCCGCAGCTCGTGCAGGCCCCGCATCCGCGTCGTGCCCTGCGCGAAGGCCGCCGCGACCGCGAGCACCGGATACTCGTCGATCATCGCGGGCGCCCGCTCCGGGGGCACGTCCACGCCGGTGAGGCGGCTCGCCCGCACGCGCAGGTCCGCGACGGTCTCGCCGCCCTCCTCGCGCTCGTTGAGCCGCACGATGTCGGCGCCCATCTCCAGCAGCGTCGTGACGAGGCCGGTGCGCAGCGGGTTCATCATCACGCCCTCGATCACCACGTCCGAGCCCGGCACGATCAGGGCCGCGACGAGCGGGAAGGCCGCCGAGGAGGGATCGGCCGGCACCACCACGTCGGCCGCCCGCAGGGTCGGCTGGCCGGTGAGCGCCACCACGCGCCCGTGGCCGCCGGGCCCGTGCGCCGTCACCGCCACCTCGGCGCCGAACAGGCGCAGCATCCGCTCGGTGTGGTCGCGCGTCGCCGCCGCCTCGATCACCGTGGTGGTGCCGGGCGCGTTGAGCCCCGCGAGCAGCACCGCCGACTTCACCTGGGCGGAGGCCACCGGCGACTCGTAGGTGATCGGGATCGCCTCGGCGGGGCCGCGCAGGGTGAGCGGCACGCGCCCGCCCTCCTGCTGCGCCACCACGGTCGTGCCCATCCGCTCCAGCGGATCGAGGATCCGGCGCATCGGCCGCTTGCGCAGGGAGGCATCGCCGTCGAAGGTCGCGGTGACGGGCTGGCCGCCGACCACGCCCATCATCAGCCGCGAGCCGGTGCCGGCATTGCCGAAATCGAGCACGCCCTCCGGGTCGCTCAAGGCGCCGATGCCCACGCCCCGGATCCGCCAGCGCCCGGGGCCGTCGTGGTCGATCCCGGCGCCGAGCGCCTTGGCGGCGGCGGCGGTGCGCAGCACGTCGTCGCCTTCGAGCAGACCCTCGACGCGGGTCTCGCCGATGCTGAGCAGGCCCAGGATCATCGCCCGGTGCGAGATCGACTTGTCGCCGGGCGGGCGGAGGGAGCCCCGCAGGGGCGTCCCGGCCCGGGCGGCGATGGGGGACGGAGGGGAATCGTGCGACACGGGCAGACTTGACCGGCAGAGGGGATGGAGCGGGCGGCGGGTCGTTACCACGCGGGCGTCCGCCCGTCATCCGCGACCCGCGCAGGAGGCCCGCGGCGGCGATTTGACAGAGGCGGCGCCCGCGACTAACCGGGCGCATTCCCCGACGATCCTCAAGGGCTTTCGAACCGTGGCCAGACCGGAACTCGGCTTGAAGCGCCAGTGCATGAGCTGCGGCGCCAAGTTCTACGACCTCAACAGGGACCCCGCCACCTGCCCGAAATGCGGCACGGTCTACCAGATCGCGGCCCTGACCACGACCCGGATGCCGGCCCCGGCGCTCGCCAGCCGTCCGGCCGCGGACGATGACAGCGACGAGGACACGGGCGGCCCCGAGCTGGTCTCCCTCGACGAGGTCGAGGCCGCCGAGGAAGGCGCCGACACCTCCGTGGACGACGAGGCCGATGTGGGGGATGCCGGCGGCGACGACGACACCTTCCTGGAGGAGGACGAGGAAGGCGGCGACGACGTCTCCGACCTGATCGACGGCGACATCGAGTCCGACGAGGAAACCTGAGCCTGCTGTCCGGGCGGCGCCCGGGCGAAGCGTAAGTCGCGGCCGGATCTCGCGAATCCGGCCCCGTCACGAAAACTTCGCGCAAGGCCGCCGCGGGGGCTTGTCTCAGCCGCGGCGCCCCCATATACAGCCGCCACCGAACGCGGCCGCCCTCCGGGGCGCTTCGGGCGGCTCTCGCCGACGACCCAACCGTCGGCGTCGATCAGTGGGGCCATAGCTCAGTTGGGAGAGCGCTTGAATGGCATTCAAGAGGTCGGCGGTTCGATTCCGCCTGGCTCCACCAGATCTCCTCCGGTCCTGAGAACCCGGAACGACACGCGACCGCCCCGCGCGGCCGCCCGACTGCGCGACACCCGCGGTGCGTCCCGAGGCGCCGTGGACGAGGATGGGGCCATAGCTCAGTTGGGAGAGCGCTTGAATGGCATTCAAGAGGTCGGCGGTTCGATTCCGCCTGGCTCCACCAAACCGCACTCCCCCCTGAATCGGCCCGCTCGCCGCCATGAGACGAGACGCCTACTCGGACCCCGGCGTGGCCGATCTCCACGTGGTTCGGCCGATCTCCCACGCGCCGTCGACATCCACCGTGAGGCCGAGCCTCGCCAGCTGGCGGCGGATGAACGCGAGGAGGTCCGGGCGATCGGTGGAATACGCATTCAGGGCGATCCACTGCGCGACGTCGGCGCTCAGGCGCGCCGCGTAGGCGGCGCCGTCCCAGTGATCGGCGATGTCCGGTGCCAGAAACCGGAGCTTCTCCACCAGGTCGGCCTCGTCGAAGAGAACCAGGGCGCGATCGGGGCGCGGCCGCCCGCGTCGGTTCAGGCCGTAGAGGATCCCGCGCGACGGCTGCCAGTAGGCGAGATCCTCCACCCGCGCCGCCAGCGCCGCGCGCGCGAGTGGCGCCTTCGGCCGGCGCGCGATCACGGCGACGCGGGCGTGCAGGCGGCCGAGCAGCTGGAGCGTGTGCAACGCCGAGCCTTCTGAGAACAGGATCCGGCGGGCCCGGCGCAGCATCCGCACCTGCTCGGACACCGGCAGCATCTCGGGTTGGATGACCGCGACACCGGCGCGTTCGAGCACCTCGGCGACGTAGGGCTCCCCGGCGAGCCGGCCGTCCGGCCAGCGCGCCCGGGACACGAACAGAGCCTCCAGATCCTGCGGCACGGGGCCGGTCGTGGCCACGATCTCGTCCATGACGTCGAGGTGGGCGCGGCTCGGCGGCGGTCCGTCGAGTCGCTCCGCCTGGGGCGGCACCAGCAGCGTGCGAAACAGGGTCGGGCGCTCGATGAGGCAGATCCGCCCGCGGTCGACCCCGAAATGCTCGACGAGCCCCCAGAAAAAGGCGGGGGGCGGACCCATCGCCACCGGACCGGCGCTGAAGACGAGAGGCGTGGTGCGATCGAAGCGGCTCGCCGTTGCGATCCGCATGCCGAAATCGGCGATCATGTGCCCGTAATGCGGGCTCACCGGGCCGCACCAGAGCCCGATCTCGGCCTGCGCCTCGACGGGGCCGGTGAGCCGGGGCCGCGTGTCCCGCGGAAAGCCGAGCCACCCGCGGCGATGGCGCGCCGCGACCTGGAGCGCGAAGCGCGGGAAGACGGGCCCGCCGCGATAGATCCCGCCGCTGGCTTCCCTCGGCAGCCGCCCTGTGCTGTTCCGCAAGTATTCTGTTGGTGCGACCGTAACGTCGTGGAACCGCTTCACTGCCGCATCCCGAACCTGGTCGGTGCTTCAAGCAGCAGGATTTCGGGCTGTCAATCGGGGTGGCACCTCTGAACTGTGGCCGATCCACGCGGCACTCCGCGACCCGGCTGATCCGGCCGCTTTGCGACGCTTCGGCAGTCATGCCGATCTCAAGATCGACGGCACGGCGTGACATGTCCATTGCGGCATCAAGCAGTGCGGTTCCATGCTCCTCGCCCATGACATGTGGCTCTCGTCCAAGATTTTCTTTGGGCGAGCTACGAAGGTGAGGCAGGCCCGTGATGCTCGGTCAGGAGCGCATGCTGGCGAGAGCCAAATGTCTCGAGAAGGCACCACGTTCGCCGCAGGCCTCCGTTCGGGATGTGGACGGCCTTGTTGCGGACCACGCCCTCGTTGCGCACCTTGATCCGCAGGGCGTCGAAGAACACGATCGGGTAGACCGGTTCCAGCGGCCGGGCCTGCCAGGCGGCGACCTCGTCGAGTACCGCGTTGGTCACCGCGCTGATCAGGTCGGGTGAGACGTCGATGCCGTACAGCTCGCGCAGGTGGGAGACGATCTCCCGGGTGCTCATGCCGCGGGCGTCCATCAACACGATCTTGTCGTCGAAGCCCGGAAAGCGGCGCTGATAGCGGGCGATCAGCTGCGGGTCGAAGGTCGCCTGCCGGTCGCGGGGGATCGCCAGCTCGATCCAGCCCGTCTCGGTCGTGACGGTCTTGTGACCGTAGCCATTGCGCGTGTTGCCGGTCTCCTCGCCCGCCAGATGATGGTCCATCTCGGCGTTGAGCACCCGCTCGGCCAGGGCCTTCTTCAGCTCGTCCAGCAGGCCATCGGCTTCAAAGGCCCTCTTCGGATCGGCGCCGGCCAGGAGTTGATCTAGGATTGCGTCAGGGATGCGGGGCGCTTTGCGTCGTGCCATCGGGAGCCTCCTTCGGGTCCACCATGGCCGCACCACACGAAATTCCTGACAGTCCCGCATCGCGGGCCGTTGGTATAATGCCGCGCTGATCGAGGCCAACGACGAGTGGTCGCTCCAGCACCGCCATCGTCAGCCTGGAGACCCTGAGCGATCTCGTCGCCGGCGCCGACGTGGAACCGCGCCTGCTTGCTCCACCCGTCGCAACAAAAATTCTCTAATCAACCAACCTTCTTCGTAGGCGGCGACTGCCATCCAGATGGTGCGATAAATCATTTACATACGTGGGAGATCCGATGCCAATTTCAGTTGCCAGTCTGGCGATAGCCATTTGTCGAACGTCGTCTGCATATTATAATCGTATTTCGTTACTGGCAATAGCAAGATATGTATTTCATATACTTAATCCATTGCGCCGTTCCTCTGCTTCGATCAGGCGGCTCTGGAGTGCATCCCGCTCCTGCACAACGCTGCTCAATCCGACTG
>NZ_BPQQ01000118.1 GCF_022179325.1 Methylobacterium isbiliense
GGCCACTCCCCCTCGATGGGCCGGTCGAGGAACGCGCCCACGCGCTCGTCGATCTCCTGGCAGAGCCGGCTGACCTGGCTCTTCGACACGCCCGTGCCGCCCATGGCTTGGACAAGGTCATCCACCGAGCGGGTCGAGATGCCCTGGATGTAGGCCTCCTGGATCACCGCCGTGAGTGCCTTCTCGGCTAAGCGGCGCGGCTCCAGGAAGCTCGGGAAGTACGAGCCCTTGCGCAGCTTGGGGATGCGCAGCTCGACCGTGCCGGCCCGCGTCTGCCAGTCTCGGTCACGATAGCCGTTGCGCTGGACCAGCCGCTCGGCGCTCTTCTCGCCATGGGCCGCCCCGGTCAGGCTGCCCACCTCCAGTTCCATCAGCCGCTCGGCCGCAAAGCCGATCATCTCGCGCAGCAGGTCGGCATCGGCGCTCTTCTCCAGCAGCCCGCGCAGGCTCATCATCTCGTCGGTCATCGGAGGTCTCTCGGGTTCGAGGTTGGTGCTCGCAACCCGACCCTACCCGGCAACCGCCGATGACCACCCCGCGAGAGAGCCCGCCTGCTTCAGCGCTGGTATGGGCGCGCAGGCGGGCTCTCTCGCTCCCGTCGAGCTACACCACCTCCAGGGACACGACCCAGACCTACGTCGAAGCCGTCTGGAATGACCGCTTGCGAGCGCAATGCGGACAGTTGCCTTCAATATCGAAGATCTCGCGTGCGGGACGCAGGGCCGGACGGCCCCTCCGTGCCAAAGACATGGAACTATCGATGCGCGTACAGGTAGGCCGCGATATCCCGAGCCTGCACCTCGGACACACCGGTGACCGGCATCGCTGTTCGGGGAGCGAGAGCTTTCGGATCGACGATCCATCGGACGAGGTTCTCGGGTGTGTTCGCAACGACCCCGCCGATGTAGAGGCGCTCGGCCACACTGCCCAACGGTGGGCCGACCCGTCCCTGAGGGCCTGCGAGGCCCGGGATCTCGTGACAGCCCGCGCAGCCGTACGTGATCATCAGCTGCGGTGCGCGGGCGGAGTCTCCCCCGGTCAGGTTCCTGGCAAGCTCGACCCGCTGACGGCGCTGCTCGATCCGATGAGTGACGATGCCACCGGCGGTGAGAACCGCCGCTGAGGCGAGGAGCATGATCCATCTAAGCCGCATGGGCCGGCCTCGCCGTGTCTGAACCTGAGCGCCGAATCCACAGGCCTGCCAGCGTCAAGGCTGCTGCCGCGTAGACCAGCCCAGCCGGGACCCACATGACGAGGCCGGCGAGTTGCTGATCCTCCAGGGGAGTGAGCCCCCATTCGGCTGCCGCCGCGACCTGGCGCGGGTACCAGAGCCGCGGCGAGACCGTCAGCAGGACCCCGAGCAGGCCGGTGTGGAGGCTCGTCAGGAACAGGTACAGGAACGACGCGCCGTAGGCGCGACTCCGGGCCGGCCCGTGCAGCAGCGCCCACCAGAACAGGAGTGCCGAGAGCAGGAAGCTGAGGTGCTGAAGCCAGTGCGCAAGGGGATTCAGGAGCACGAGATCGTAGAGGCCCGGCATGTGCCAAGCCCAGAGCGCCACCCCGTGGAGCAGCGTCGCCGCGAAGGGTGTCCGCATGGACCTCCACGCGGTCCCGAGGACCGGCAGGCGACCGATTGCGCCGACGAGAGGGCGCCACAGCGCGGGCAGGGCCCACAGCATCGTGCTACCCGGACGAGCGAGCACGAGGAGGGGGGCCGCGATCACCATCAGGAGTTCGTGCTCAACCATGTGGGCGGTGAACAGGCGCTCGCCGAGCCAGTGCAGCGGTGACAGCAAGGCCAGCGCCAGCACGGTCCAGCCGCTCCAGAAGCAGGCGACCTGCCAGCGACGCACTCCGCGGCCGTGGCCGGCCCGCCGCCACAGGCGCACCGTGCCGATCAGGAACAGGATGGCGCTGATGTAGAGTGGAGCGATCACCCTCAGGTCGCTCGTCCAGGCGGGACCGGTCAGCCAGAGCTCGCCGAGATCGCCGCCATGGGCCGAGCCATCGGTCGGCAGGACCAGCGCTGCGGCGAACACGCCGGCGCCCGCCGTGCGGAGGCGCGCCTGCCTGGCGCCAAAGCCGTCGGGCCCGCTCACCGCTCGCACCCGGTGAACACCAGCCCGGCGACACCGTGGACCGCAATTACGACGGCGAACAGGAGGGCGACCAGCACGCCGATCGCGGCGATCATCCGGTGAGGACGCCCGCCCTCGGGCCCGTCGAGGGTAGCCACCTGCGACCCATCCGGAGCGGGCACGGTGGTCGTGTCGGCTGGCAGCGGCTGGCGATAGGCGCGCCAGGAGGAGACACCTCCGGCCAAGCTCACCGCAGCCAGCACCGCCGCGAGCAGCGGGATCACCGGAAACTGGTATGAACAGCTCCACGCGGCGAGGGCGTAGTTCGCCTGCGTGCTGACCAGCCACGCCATCGGGCCGGCGTAGAGTCCGGCGGAGGGCAAACCTCTGGTCAGCAAACTTGACATCGCACCCTCACCAGCGTGGCAGCCAGTACACCGTTAAGTAAATCGGCAGCCAGGACAGCACGACGAAGTACCAGTAGAAGGCATTGTCGCTCACATCGCTGAAGCGCTTGCCCGTCGCGTGACGCGTGAACATCAAGGCGGTGAGCACCAGCGTGTCGCCCGCATCAGTGACGAGGTGCGTCAGGTGCAGGCCGAGCAGCACCCAGGTGATCGAGCCGTAGGCGTTCTGGTCCCAGCTCACGCCGAGGCCGGTGAACTCGTAGATCCGCAGGGCGGTCGCCGCGAGTGCGACGACCGACATGATCACGAGGTCGCGCCGCACGCGCCAAAGGTCCTGCGCGTGAGCATTGCGGTCGGCCACCCGGTTCGGCCACAGGCTCGCGAGCAACAGCAGGGTGTTGAGGGTCCCGGCCCAGTGATTGGGCGGCGCCGGCGCCAGGGGCCACTGCTGGTTCTGCTGCACCAAATAGAAGTAGGTGCCAAGCGCGAGCGCGAAGGCGGTGCCCTCGACGACGAAGAAGCCGAGCGTGCCCCACCACATCGGACTCGTCGGACCGAAGCCGTAGGTCGGGAGTGCCGACACATCACGGGTCACCCGTGGAACGTCGGCCCGGGCCGGGCGTGTCTCGGCGCGCAACGTCGTCATTCCTCGTCCTCCGGCATGGCCTTGGGCCAGAACCAGCCGGTGAGCGCCGCCGCGACCGGCAGGGCCCCCCAGAGCACCGCGTAGGGCGTGAAGATCGAGCCGATGAAGGTCGCGCCGACCGCAATCGCCGCCACGAGCGGCCAGATGGATGGAGCGGGCGAGGTCTCACGCAGCTGGGGTTCCGCCTCCGCCACGCTGCTGACCATCAACTCGCGGTGACTGACGCTCAGGCCCGTCACAACCGGCAGGCCACCTCGCTCCGCCCAGAGGGGTTCGCGGTGCGTGACGAGCGGAATGCGGTTGAAGTTATGAGGCGGAGGTGGAGATGCCGTCGCCCATTCGAGCGTGCCAGCGTTCCAGGGGTTCGGGCCGGCGACATCGCCGCGGCGCAGGCTGGCGGCCACGTTCCAGACGAAGAGGACGAAGCTCGCGAACAGCAGGAGCGCGCCCGCCGTTGACAGGAGCTGCAGGTCGCCCCAGCCCATCTCGGGTCCGTAGGTATAGACTCTCCGCGGCATCCCCATCAGCCCGCTGATGTGCATCGGGAAGAACGCCACGTTGAAGCCGATGAACGCGAGCCAGAAATTCCACCGCCCGAGCCGCTCACTCAAGAGGCGGCCGGTGAACTTGGGGAACCAGTAGTAGATCGCACCGAGCAGCGGGAAGACGTTGCCGCCGATAAGCACGTAGTGGAAATGCGCTACGACGAAGTAAGTGTCGTGCACCTGGGTGTCGATCGGGACCGAGGCCAACATGATCCCGGACAGGCCACCCGCCACGAAAATGAAGAAGAAGCCGGCGACGAACAGCAGCGGCGTGCGCCAGACCGGCCGCCCGTCCCACAGTGTCGCGATCCAGCAGAAGATCTGCAGCCCGTTCGGGATCGCGATCAGCATGCTGGAGGCGGTGAAGAAGGCGGCTCCGAGCTGCGGCAGACCGGTCACGAACATGTGGTGGACCCACAGGCCGAAGGACAGGAAGCCGGTGGCGATCAGCGAGAGAACGAGGGCGAGATAGCCGAAGATCTCGCGCCGGGCGAAGGTCGGGATGATCGCCGACACGAAGGCCGTGCCGGGCAGGAAGATGATGTAGACCTCCGGGTGGCCGAAGAACCAGAACAGGTGCTGGTAGAGGAGCGCATCGCCGCCCTCCGCCGGGTTGAACAGGTGCGTGCCGACCAGCCGATCCAGGATCAGGAAGGTCGAGGCGATCATCACCGCCGGCAGAGCGAAGATGATGATGAAGGAATTGACGAACAGCGCCCAGACGAAGAGCGGGACGCGGTCGAGCGTCATGCCGGGTGCGCGCTGCTTGAGCACCGTCACGATGATCTCGATCGCGACCGCGAGGCCGGAGAGTTCCGTGAAGGTGATCATCTGCGCCCAGACGTCGGCGCGCTTGCCCGGCGAGTATTCCGGCCCTGAGAGCGGCACGTAGGCGAACCACCCGACATCGGGCCCGATGTTGAGCAGGAACGAAATCCAGAGAAACAGCCCACCCGAGAGGTAGACCCAGTAGGAGAAGGCGTTAAGCCGCGGGAAGGCGATGTTCCGGGTCCCGACCATCAGCGGCACGAGGTAGACCGCCATGGCCTCCCCGATCGGCACGCCGAACAGGAACATCATGGTCGAGCCGTGCATCGTGAAGAGCTGGTTGTAGGTGTCGGGCCCGACGAGGCCGCTCTCCGGCTGCGCGAGCTGGAGGCGCATCACGAGGGCGGTGATCCCGCCGAGAAACAGGAACAGGAAGGCCGTGACGATGTAGCGCCGACCGATGATCTTGTGGTCGACTGTGGTGAGCGCGCCGAGCAGGCCGCGCGGCGTGCCCCAGACCCGGCTGAGCCGCACGTTGAGCGTCGGCCCGTCGAGGGACGTGTCGCGCAAATCGCCCGTCGCGGACGCCCCGTCGCTCATTTGAGCCCCGCGAGGTAGGCGGAGATGGAGTTCAGCTGATCGGAATCGAGCTTCACGAGAGGCATGTTCACCCCGGGCTTGATGCCGTGCGGGTCGACGATCCAGGCGGCCAGGTTGCCCCGGCTCGTCGGCAGGGTGCCGGCGGCCAGCGTGCGGCGCGAACCCACGTGAGTGAGCTCCGGACCGTTGCGTCCGGCAGCGGCGGTGCCGCGCACCTGATGGCACATGGAGCACGGCGCGGCGACGAAGGCCGCCTCGCCGGCCCGCGCCTCGTCGCTCGCCGGCTCCGGACGCGGCGCGACTTGGCCGTCGCGCCACCGCGCGAAGTCCGCTTGCTCCTCGGCGATCACGAGCAGGCCCATCTTGGCGTGTTGCATTCCGCAGAACTCGGCGCATTGGCCGCGGTAGACGCCGGGACGCTCGGCGGTGAAGCGGATTGCGCTAGGCCGCCCCGGGATCAGGTCCTGCTTGCCCATCAGGCTTGGGACCCAGAAGGAGTGGATCACGTCGGTCGATTCGAGCTTCACCTGAACCGGCACCCCGACGGGGACGTGAATCTCGTTGGCGGTGGTGAAGCCGCGGCTCGGCTGGGGGTCCTCGTACTGCACCTCCCACCACCACTGGTGCCCGATCACACGGATCGTCACAGGTGCCGCCTCCTCGCCTAACAGCCGGCGCTGCCCGGCGTAGCTGAGTCCCGTCAGGACTAGCACGACGACACCGGTCGCGACGGTGAGCCCCGCCACGAGCGTCCCCGCCCTGCTCTCGCGGCGTGGGTCGGTTGCCAGCGGATCGATGCCCTACGCCCGCCTCGCCCGGAAGCTCGCGACGAGCGCGAGCATCACGGCGAGCCAGATGGCCGCCAGCACGGCGGTGAAGAGCCAGAACAGCCACAGCAGGTCCCGCGCCTGCGGGCTGACCGGGTTCAGGGGGGATTGCACGAGGGTGCAGCCGGCGAGCGGTGCGGTGAGGCCGAGGGCCAGGAGGCGCCGCGCGTGGCTCCGCGTGATCATTGGGGCATCTGCCCTGAGGGCGGAACGATGCCGCCCGAAACTGGTGGACTCGGGCTGGTCCGGTTCTCCGCCGGATGCGGGTGCATGCTGTCGCTGCGGGAAGGCGCCGCGCTCGACGGCGCGTTCCCACTCATCGCGCGCACATAGGCGGCGAGTTCCCAGATCTGATCGTCGGGGATGCGCCCGCGGAACGAGGGCATGCCGTTCGGGCGACCCTCGCGGATGGTCTGGACGATGTTCTCGATCGAGCCGCCGTAGATCCAGCGGTCGTCGATCAGGGCAGGTCCCATACCGCCGCCGCCCTGTGCGTGACAACCGCTGCAGTTGAACCACGTGAAGAGCTTCTTGCCCTGGCTCAGGTGATAGGCGTTGCCCTCGAACTCCTTAGCCTTGCCGCTCGTGCGAACGGTCGGTTGCGACTCGCCGGGCGACAGGACAACGAGGGCAACCTCCTCCCGCGATTCCAATCCGACGGGGCTCGGGCGCGCCGTGCGGTCCTCCCTCTGGCAGGCCGAGAGGGCGAGCACAGCGAGCGCCAGCCTGAATATACGCCGCGTCATGGCCCGCCCACCTCGATTCGGCGGACGTCGTCCGGACGGGGCACGTCGTACTCGCGCAGGATCGCATCGATCTCGGTCCGGTGGCGCTCCAGCGCTGCGCCGACCTCCCGACGCAGGTCCTCGTCCTCCCGTCGCACGCCCATGGCGATGTCGAACACCATCGGACCTTTCGGCCCGTCGATGGCAGGCTCGACCGGTGCGACCCGCAGGGGCGGCTGCGCCCGCGCCGCGAAGTAGCCGGCCATCGGCCCCCATGCGAGGGCGAGGTCGATCTCCCCCTGCGCGACCGCGTCGATGATCCGGGCGGGCGGGTTCGGTCGCGCGTAGTCGCCCGTGAGGAGATAGCCGCGCACGTTCTCGGTCATTCCCCGGCGGGCGAGCGCCTGCGCCGGGGGCGTGCCGGATGCGTCGCTGCCGGCGAGTTGCACGCCGACGGTCAGGCGTGCCAGGACCGGATCGTCGAGGGACCGGACCGAGGGGCCGCCGGGACGCGACACCACCACGTAGGACGAGCGGTAATAGGGTCGGGTCGGCCGCAAGGTTTCGATGCCAACCGGGATCGCGGGAACGAGGTCGCACCGGCCAGCCAGGATGGTGTTGCGCAGGAAGCCTCGGCGTTGCGCCCACCACGTGTAGGTCACGACAGCACCGAGATCGCGGGCGATGATATCCGTGATCCGGTTCTCGAACCCTTCTCCGCTCCGGTTCGAGAACGGCATGTTGTTCGGGTCCGCACAGACGCGCAGCTCGCGGGCACTGGCATCCGAACCGACGAGGGCTGTGGCGCAGCCGCAGGCGATCCAGACGCGCCTATGGAAGGGCGAAGTCATACAGCATCCCTCCCTTGGTCGTGACGTCCTTCAGGTCGCGCATAGCATTGAGGAAGCCGAGCGCCCCGGTGCCGTCGCGCGGATCGAGATCGGCGGAGACGACGACGCCGGGCCAGCCGCCCACCCCCGACAGGATGGCGACATGCTGGCGTCCGTCCGGGCCGCGATAGGTGGTCGGCTGGCCGATAATCCCGGAGCCGGTCTTGAACTGCCACAGGATCTCGCCCGTGCGGGCGTGCACGGCTTTGAACCAGCCGTCCATGGTGCCGTAGAAGGTGACGTCACCCGCGGTGACGAGGGTTCCGCTCCAGACCGGAAACGCCTCCTTGATCGACCACGCGGCGCGTTCGCCCGCGACGTCCCAGGCCGTGTAGACGCCGCGGTGTCCCCCGGGGCCGGCCCTCATCCGAGTTTCCGATCCGAGATAAGGCGTTCCGGCGATGTAGTTCGCCTCCATGTGCTCGACATCCATGCACAGGTTGGCGTGCGGAAGGTAAAGGAAGCCTGTGCGAGGCGAGTAGGCTGACGGACTCCAGTCCTTGGCACCCGAGGCATTCGGGCAAATATCGCGCATCACCTTGCCGACGTGCGGCTTTTTCTCGGGAATGTACTGCAGCCGTCCGGTCTTCAGGTCGACCCCGCGGGTCGTGGTGATGGGATGAAACGGCTTGGCCGAGAGAACTTCACCGCTGGTGCGGTCGAGGATATAGACGTAGCCGTTGCGCTCCGGCCGCACGAGCACCTTTCGGGGCTGCCCGTTCCAGGTCATGTCGAGCAGGACTTGCTCGTTGATGCCGTCCCAGTCGTAGAGGTCGTGGGGACTCCACTGATAGAACCAGCGCGCTTGGCCGGTGTCGGCGTCGCGGGCGAAGATGCCGGAGGTCCATTTGTTGTCGCCGGGGCGCTGGTCGGCGTTCCATGGGCCGGGATTGCCGGTCCCGTGGTAGACCAAGTTGAGGTCTGGATCATACGAGAGCCAGCCCCAGACCGTTCCACCGCCCTGTTCCCAGGCGTTGGGCGGCCAGGATTTCACTCCGAGATCCTGCCCTTTGTCCGAGTCGTAGAACGGCTTGAAATCGGATCCGATCAGCACATCCTTGTCGGGGCCAGTGTTGAATGCCTTCCAGACGACCTTGCCGGATTGCTGATCGAGGGCCTGGAACCAGCCGCGCACCCCCATCTCGCCGCCGGCATTGCCGACGAAGACCTTGCCGCGGGCGACGAGGGGCGCCATCGTCATGGTCTCCCCGACGTTGATATTGCCGACCTTGCTCTTCCAGGCCTCCTGGCCGGTTGCCGCGTCCACCGAGACGACGGTGCCGTCGAGCGTGTTGAAGAAGAGGTGCCCGTCCGCGTAGGTCGGCCCGCGGTTGACGACATCGCAACAGGCAACGCCCTGCGCAGCCGCTTCAGGCTTGGGGTTGTACTGCCATTTGAGCGGCGCGCCTGGCTTCGCCAAGTCGAGCGCATAGAGAATGTTGGGATAGGGCGAGAGCACGTACATCGTGCTACCGACAACTAGCGGCGAAGACTCCTGGCCCCGGTTCACGCCCACTGAGAAGGTGAAGGCCACCCGCAGGTTCTTGACGTTTTCCGGCGTGATCTCTGTGAGTTCGCTGTAGCGGGTGCTCGCGAAGTTCTTGGCCGGCATCGTCCATTGGCCATCTTCAACGGGTGCTGCAGCGGCCGGAGGGCGGGGATGCTCCTGGGCCGGAGAACCCGCTGGCGTCTGTTTCACGGTGGAAGGGGTAGGCTCCTGCGCGTTTGCCACGATCGGGAGCGAGAAGCTGAGGAGGAAGCAGGTCGGTAGTACGAGCCTCTTCACGAAGGCCACTCTCATTGGTCGGGACAGATATCCCACGCTCATGTTTCAAAGCTGGCGCTGGAACTAAGTTCCCGTGGACGGCCCTTCTACGAAGAGAATCAAAAGAGACCTATCTTGTGTTAATTCCTGGGGGGGGCTGAAAGCCTCATAGTCCCCAAGAATTCCCTTGGACCGAGCTTCACCACTCAAGGAAGCCTACCTGAAACACGCCACATAGCCCCCAGTAGGATCTTCCCCGCTATCAAACCGACGGTGCTGGCCGGAATCGTGCTTGGAGGTCCGCAATTGGGACGAAAGCTGCGGTTCAAGTCCGGGGTGCCGAGGGTCGGCTCATGGCGCTTGTGAACCTTGCGCCTCAGCCTCCAATGTCCGCTTGTCGGCCCACTGTAGAGTCGTCCAGGAAGAGCCCTCATTAGCTCCTTGCGTTCGCCAGGATGGGAAGCCGAGGTCTGCGCCCCAGCCAGCCTGGACGAGGCTGCCTCGGACGATGCCTTTGTGATGTTGACCCGCTCTCGTGGAGCCGTTCAGGCTTTGCCACGAGGTGCAAACGATGCCCCACACCCGTCCTCCCTATCCCGCTGAGTTCCGTCGTCAGATCGTCGAACTGGTCCGTGCCGGACGCGATCCCACAGATCTTGCCCGTGAGTTCGAGCCTTCGGCCCAGGCCATCCGGAACTGGGTCGCTCAGGCGGATCGGAGCGAGGGCCGCCGTGAGGCAAAGGCTGAGATCCTCACGGCCGCCGAGCGTGAAGAGCTGATCCGTCTGCGCCGCGAGGTGCGCCAACTGCGGCTGGAGCGGGATATCCTGTCAAAAGCTGCGGCCTGGTTCGCGCGAGAGACCGGCGCGGTGCCGTCGGGATCTTCCGGTTCATGAGCGCCAACCGGGCCGCCTTTCCCATCGCCGTCATGGCCCGCGTGCTCGGCGTCTCGGAAGCAGGCTACCATGCCTGGCGGCAGCGGGAGCCCTCCGCCCACGCACAGGCCGATGCCGCACTGCTGAAGCGGATCCGCACGATCCACGCCGGCGCGGGCGAGGCTTAGAGCGCCTAACTCTGCGGCGAGGATGCGGACTTCGCCAACCCGATCGAGCCGTCGGTTCAGGGTGGAGAGAAGATCGCGGCGGCGATCGCGGCGTTCCTGCGCGGGGACGCCGGGTTGGCCGGGGGCCCGATCATCGCGCGGCCCTGAGGACCGACCGCCCCGGCGCGAGGGCGCCGCCAGCGTGTCCTCTCAGCATTCCTCGGGGCGCTGGACCAGCGCTCGCCGTGATCCGGCCCTCGCCATGGCCCTGCTGCGGCAATCGCGAGCGGCTTGCCAGGCTCACAACCCAGTCGGGAAGGTCTCGCTCTCGCCGGACCGGATCTCTCCGGCCTGCAACGGCGTGACGGCGCGCGTCTCCTCAAGCCAGACATAGGCGTCGAACTGCTCCGGCAGCACGGCCTCGAAATAGTGGCTCTGCAGCTCGCTGCGCGAGCGATAGACGACGCCGATCGCCCGCTCGCGGCGTGGCGCGGTCCACGCCTCCCGCAGCGCGCCTGTCCCGGGCTCCCGCAAGTCCAAGAACGCGCGCGGCAGGCCCGCTTCCCGGAACAGCGCCTCGTGGCTGTCCTCCCGGACCGGCCGCACATGCATCACCTGCATCGGCTCGTCCCAGTCGTCGGCCGCCGCCACCGTGCCGTGGTCGGTCCCGAAGCCGACGAGGACCGCCTCGTCGCCGTAGGCCGTCTTGGCGAGTTCGCCGATGTTAAACTCGCCCTCCCAGCCCATCGCGGTCGCGCCCGCGTGGCCGATATGCGAGTTGTGGGCCCAGACGACCGCCTTGCGGCCGCCCGCCATCAGGTGCTGGAGCGTCTCGAACATGTGCCGGTCGCGGATGTTCCAGGACTCGACGGAGCCGCGATACATGATGCGGTAGTACTGCTCGGCTGGTCAGCCCCCATCGGAGT
>NZ_BPQQ01000119.1 GCF_022179325.1 Methylobacterium isbiliense
GTGTAAAGGGCGGTCCAATTTCAGGCCGCCGGGGCGGAGCAAAACTAGGCCACTGGCGACTGGCGGGCTGAACACTGAAGACGCCTGAGCGAGCCCCTTCAGCCTTCGTAATTCATCGTCAGGGTCAGGTCGGCAGGACCTCGCCAGTCTCGGGATCGTGGGGATCGGCACTGGCCTGGTTTTGCTCCGCCGCGCCGAGGCGGCCGCGCCGGCTGCGGGAGGCTTTGAGGCGGTAGCTGTCGCCATTCAGGCTCAAGATGCTGACGTGGTGGGTCAGCCGGTCGAGCAACGCACCGGTGAGCCGCTCCGAGCCCAGAACTGACGTCCAGTCCTCGAACGGCAGGTTCGAGGTCACCACGGTCGAGCCGCGCTCGTAGCGCTGGGAGAACACCTCAAACAGCAACTCCGCCCCCGTCGACGACAGCGGCACGTAGCCGAGTTCGTCGACGATCAGGAGCTTCACCGCGGCCAGCTCACGCTGAAGCCTGAGCAGGCGGCGCTCGTCGCGCGCCTCCAGGAGCTGGTTGACCAGCGAGGCCGCGGTGGTGAACGTGACCGGGAAGCCCTTTTGACAGGCCGCCAGGCCGAGAGCCAAGGCAATGTGGGTCTTGCCGGTGCCCGAGTTGCCGAGCGCGATCACGTTCTCTCGGCTGAGGATGTAGCCGCAGCGCGCCAGTTCCAGCACAAGCATCTTGTTCAGGCTCGGGATCGCGGCAAAGTCGAAGGTGTCGAGGCTCTTCACCGCCGGGAAGCGTGCTGCCCGGATCCGACGCTCGACCAAGCGCCGCTCGCGGTCGATCAGCTCCAGCTCGACCAGCCGCAGCAGGTAACGCGGGTGGTCGAGACCGCTCTGAGCGCACTCGCGGGCAACCTTGTCGTACTCACGCAGCACCGTGGGCAGCTTGAGCTGCTTGAGGTGGTGAGCCAGCAGGACGCCCGGCGTGGTCTCGTCGCGCGTCGGGCTCATGCTGCCACCTCGGGCACCAACACGGCGTAGTCGGCGGCCACGGTGGTCCGCACCGAGGTTCTGGGCAGGTGCGGATAGGCTGCCAAGTCGAGCCGGGGCGGCCGGCGTTCGAGCCGGGCCAGCGCAATCAGCTTGACCGCGTCGAAGCCGATCGCCCCGAGCCGGATCGCCTCCGTGACGGCTGCGGCCACCACGTCCTTGGGCATCGCTTCCATCAGGCGCAGCACCTGGATGAACTCGCGCTTGCCCCGGTTGCCCATGCGCGCCTCGAGAAGGTGGCGCAGGTGCTGGAACACCTCGGGCAGATCCCAGCCCTGCAGCGCGGCGGCCTGGTCGAGGGCGTTCGGTTTGATCTCGATCAGGGCGAGGTAGTGCAACGGATCGGAGACGAACACGCCGGTGCCGTAGCTGCGCGTGTGCCGGGCGATCTCGATCCCACCGCACAGGATCACGACCTCGTCGACGAAGCCCTTCACCAGCACGTCCCGGAAGCCGTAGGCCGTGGGCACCGAGTAGTCGTTGCCGTGGTAGCGCACCAACGCGGTCGAGGAGACGCGCGCTGCCCGCGTCTCGCATGGCTCCAGCGGGACCGCCGGCAGGGCTCGCAGGACCGCGCGGTCGGCTAGGAGCCGCGTGCCGATGCTCTCAGCTTGCCGACCAGTGCGCTCGTCCTGCCGTGCCCGGCAGCGGCGCTCCAGATCGGCGTTCAGCGCCTCGAACGAGGCGGCCTCCGGGGCCGGGGTCATGAAGTTGGACCGGGCGAACTTGACCAGCCCTTCGACCTTGCCCTTGTCGTTGCCCTTGCCCGGACGCCCGAAGCGATCCCGGAACAGGTAGTGGCTCACCAGCTCGGTGAAGGCGCGGGTGCGCTCGCGCCGTCCGTCGCCGCAGATCTTGGCCACCGCGATCTTGGTGTTGTCGTACAGGATCGACAGCGGCACGCCCGCGAAGAAGGCGAAGGCGGCGACATGCCCGTCGAGGAAGGCTTCAGTCGTCTCCCGTGGATACGCCTTCACAAAGCAGGCGTCAGAGTGCGGCAGGTCCATGCAGAGGAAATGGATCTTCCGGCGCACGCCGCCGATCGTGGCCACCGCCTCGCCGAAGTCGACCTGGGCATGGCCGGGCGGATGGGCGAGCGGCACGAAGGTCTCCCGCCCCTGTGCCCGGCAGATCCGGACATGGTCCTTCACCACCGTGTAGCCGCCGGTATAGCCGTGCTCGTCGCGCAGCCGCTCGAAAATCCGTTTGGCCGTGTGCCGCTGCTTGACCGGCGCAGTCCGGTCAGCCTCCAGGATGGCTGTGATCACCGGCAGAAGAGGCCCAAGCTTCGGCTTCTCGACCGGCTTCGAGCGCGTATAGCCCGGCGGCAGAGAGAACCGGCACATCTTGGCGATCGTCTCTCGGCTCAGCCCGAACACGCGAGCTGCCTCACGCCGAGAGTTGCCCTCGATGAACACGAACTGCCGAACGGCCGCGTAGACTTCCACGGCAAACATCCCCAGCTCCTCTCGAAAGAGAAGCTTCTCCACTGGCCGGCTTTTGCGCCGCCCGCATCAGCACGACGCCGACGCTCCAGTGGATGGTTTTGTCACCGCCCTACACA
>NZ_BPQQ01000120.1 GCF_022179325.1 Methylobacterium isbiliense
CGCCCCTGTGGCTCCGGTGGCTCCGGTGGCCCCCGTCGGTCCGGTGGCACCGGTGGCGCCCAGCCCCGTCGCGCCGGTGGCGCCGGTGGCGCCCGTCGCACCAGTCGCCCCCGTAGCCCCCGTCGGTCCCGTCGCGCCGTCGATGGTCAGAGACGTGACCTCCAAGGTCGATCCGTTGGCGCCCGTCGTCGGCCCCCCACCAACGGTATCCGTGACGCTCGTGCCGTCGAAGTAGAATGCCCTGTATGTCGACGTAAGGGCGGCCGTATCAAGCGTGAACTGATAGGCAAATGTGCCAACTGGCGATGGACCTGGATCGGATCCGGCCGCATTACCTAAATAAACGTTGTTGGCATCGTAGAAATATGCAACACCAACATTGTTGTTGTTGCCTCTGAACGTCAAGACTGTCTGGGCCATGGGGCGGGCGACCTCGTTTCGAAAAGACCTTAGGAAAAAAACCTTGGCCGCCTCGAATCGCCGCAAGGGGAGGCGGTGTCCCCGGCATGGGTCTCTTAAGCAGACCGGAAATGCAGATTCAAAGTGGAATCGACTCTTCTGCCGATTACCGATTGCACATCACGGGAAGGCGTGGCATTTCCGCATCGGCGCCGACACCCGGGCGCTCTTCCGAAGCAGGCTGCACATGGCGACAGGCCGGGTCCGAACGGGGCGGCGCGACGGCGCGGCCTGCCGCTCCCTCGGGGCGCCCGAATCGGACCCACCACCCCGGCCTGCCCGGACCTGACACCGCAACCCCGCCACCGAACCAGATCGTCGCGCGACGCCGGGGCCTCGCGCCAACCCTCAGGAGTGATTTGCCATGGATCCCATGATCGGGATGGTCTACATCGTCGGCTTCAACTGGGCGCCGCTCTACTTCTCGATCTGCCAGGGGCAGATCCTGCAGGTCAGCCAGAACGCGGCGCTGTTCAGCCTGCTCGGCACCACCTACGGCGGCAACGGCCAGACGACGTTCGCGCTGCCGAACCTGCAGGGGCGGGTGCCGCTCGGCTACGGGCGGGCGCAGACCAACACCACCTACCCGATCGGCACCGTGGTGGGCGCCGAATCGACCACCCTCACCCAGGCGAACATGCCGACCCACACCCACGGCGCCGCCTTCACCCCGACCACCGGCCCGCAATCCGTCACCATCCCGGCCACCACCGGCAACCTGCAGGTCGGCGTCGCCGTCAATGCGACGAGCAACGCCGCTGCCAACGGGGCGCCGTCGACCGCGAACAACATGCTGTCGACGGTCGCCCCTGTCGGACCGCGGATCTACGGCCCCACGGCCACCACCAACCTCGTGCCGCTCGGCGGGGTCTCGGCCAGCGTCACCGGCACCGCCTCCACGGCGGCCAACACCGTGAACATCCAGACGGTCACCGGGGGCAACGTGGCGGTGTCGCCGGCGGGCGGCTCGGCCGCGTTCAACAACCTGCAGCCCTCGCTCGCCCTCAACTTCATCATCGCGCTGCAGGGCATCTACCCGTCGCGGCCGTGAGCGTGCGGCACCCGTGGCGGCGGACGCCACGGGTGCTCCGGCGGCGCGCTGCGCCCGATGCGTCGGGAGGGTCCTCGCGGCGGTCGGCCCGCAGCCGGCCGCCGCCGGGGCATGCGGCCCGGCGGCGCGCAACGGGCGCCGATCCAGGCCGTCGTCTTCCCTAGAGACATTGAAGTGTAGAGACGCGAAGGGATGCGTCGTGCGCCGGCCGATGGGCGAAGAGCGGCCGACGATGCTTCGATCCGCCGCCTCGTCGCATTTTTCGGAACCCATCATCCCGTCCCGCGCTGGCGTTCCGTACGCCGTCCTGCTAGACGAGATCCGGCCGTGAGTCGCCCATGACGTTCGCACGTCTCACCGGCAGGCGGTCGACGAAGACATCGGGGAGAATCGCGATGTATCCAATGCTTGGAACGATCTTCATCGTTCCGTTCGGCTGGGCGCCGACGGGTTATCTGATCTGCCGCGGTCAGCTGGTCTCCACGACGCAATTCTCGGGACTGTTCAGCCTGATCGGAACCCTGTACGGCGGCAACGGACAGACGGAGTTCGGCCTCCCGAACCTGTACGGGCGGGTTCCCCTCGGCTTCGGCGCCGAGGCGGGCGACGCGTATCCCCTGGCTTCGGCGGCGGGCGCCACCACGGCGACGCTCGGGATCGACAACCTGCCGTCCCACAGCCACGACGCGAGCTTCACCCCCACCACCGGCACGGAATCCGTCACCATCCCGGCCACCACCGGAGACCTGCAGGTCGGCGTCGCCGTCGACGCGACGAGCAACGCCGCGGCCAATGCCACGCCGTCGACCGCGAACAACATGCTGTCGACGCTCTTCCCCGCTACATCACGGATCTACGGCCCCACGGCCACCACCAACCTCGTGCCGCTCGGCGGGGTCTCGGCCAGCGTCACCGGCACCGCCTCCACGGCGGCCAGAACCCTGGACATCCCGACGGTCACCGGGGGCAGCGTGGCGGTATCGCCGACCGGCGGCTCGGCCCCGTTCAGCATCCTTCCGCCCTCGCTCGCCCTCAACTTCATCATCGCGATGCAGGGCGTCTATCCGGAGCGGCCATGAGCCGCCCGCTCGACACGCTCTCGGCCGACCTGTTCACCCCCCTGGTCGGGCCGGGCTTCGCGCTGCGCGGGGCCGACGGCACCGCCCTGCCGGTGTCGCTGGTGCGCTGCGACGAGCATCCCCGCGCCACCATGCCGGGCCATGCGCGCACCGCGTTCAGCCTGGACTTCACCTGCCCCGCCGCGGACGTGCCGCCCTTCACCGGCGGCACCTTCCTGCTGTGGCACGAGGCGCTGGGGGAGATCGGGCCGCTCTACGTCGAGCGCATCCTGCCGGCCGGCTACGCGCCCGGCCTCGCGGTGTTCCAGATCGTCTTCGCCTGAGCGGCACAACGGCCGCCGCCGGGAGGGCGTACCGCCCTCCCCGGCCCGCACCGGGATCCCCCCATGGCTTCGCTCGCCGGCTCCATCCCCCTCGCCGCAGGTCTGGGCCTGCGCCTCGCCGCCCCGGCGGACGAGCCCTTCCTGCTGCAATTGTTCAGGGAGTCGCGGCCCTGGCTCGCCTGGGCGGAGGGCGGCCGGGACTTCGTGCACGCGCTCTACGAGCAGCAGTACCGGACCCTGCGGGCGGGGCTGGAGGCGCATTACCCGGAGCACCTGGATTTCGTGATCGAGCGCACCGGGCAGGCGGCCGGCCGGCTGATCGTCGATCTCGGCTACGCCGACTGGCGCCTGTCCGAACTCCAGGTGCTGGCGGCGGCCCGCGGCCGGGGCATCGGCTCGGACGTGGTGCGCAGCCTCCAGGCCGCGGCCGGCTCCCGGCGCCTGCCGATCACCCTCGCAACCCCGATGCTGGGCGCCACCGGCAAGGGCGTGTACGAGCGGCTGGGCTTCCGGGTCACGGCCGTGCGCCCGCCGCACTACGAGATGGCGTGGCATCCCCCCGGCCTGCCCGGCCCGGGCGCCGCCGCGGCGCCCGGCGGGGCGCGCATGCCGCTCCTCCACGCGGCCGATCGGACCGACTGATGGGCTACCGGTTCCATGTGCTGGGCGTCCCGCACACGATCTCGACGGCCGCCTACTCGGCCTGCGCCTTCACGCAGAAGGTGGTGAAGCTGTGCCGGCTCCTGACCGAGCGCGGCCACACCGTGATCCATTACGGCCACGCCGCGTCCGATCCGGTCTGCACCGAGCACGTCACGGTGACGACGGACGACGACCTGTTCCGCTCCTACGGCGCGCACGACTGGCGCCGGCAGGGCTTCCCGCGCTACGCCTTCGACGATCCGGTCTACACGGCGTTCTTCGCGCAGACGATCGCGGCGATCGGGGCGCGCAAGCGGCCGGGCGATTTCCTGCTCTGCACCTTCGGGGCGAACCACAAGCCGGTCGCCGACATGCACGGCGACCTGATCGTGTGCGAGCCCGGCATCGGCTATCCGGGCGGCGGCTTCGCGCCCTTCCGGGTGTTCGAATCCTACGCCATCCTCCACGTCTATCTCGGCATGGCGGCGGTGCGGGAGATGAACAACGGCATGTGGTACGATGTCGTGATCCCGAACTATTACGATCTGGCGGAATTCGAGGTCAGCCCGGAGCCGGAGGATTATTTTCTGTTCCTCGGGCGGATCGGCGCCGGCAAGGGCGTCAACATCGCGCTGCAGACCGTCGAGGCGATCGGTGGGCGCCTGATCGTGGCGGGCCAGGGCCAGCTCGCGCCCCAGCAGACGCTCACCGACCGGCCGCTCGCCGATTACGTCGAGGTCGTCGGCCTCGTCGGCCCGGAGGAGCGCAAGCGCCTGCTGTCGCGCGCCAGGGCCACGCTCACCCCCTCCGTCTTCGTCGAGCCGTTCTGCGGGGTGCACGTCGAGTCGATGCTGTCGGGCACCCCGGTGATCACCAGCGACGTCGGCGCCTTCGCCGAGTACAACATCCACGGCACCACCGGCTTCCGCTGCCGCACCTTCGAGCATTTCACCTGGGCGGCGCGCAACATCGGCACCATCGACCGCGCGGCCTGCCGGCGCTGGGCGGCGCGCAACTTCTCGCTGGAGCGGGTCGGCGCGATGTACGACGAATACTTCTACTCGGTCCGCAACGTCTATGGCGGCAAGGGCTGGTACGAGCCCAATCCGGGCCGCACCGACCTCGACTGGCTGAAGAAGTATCCGCCCGGGGAGGGCGAGGCCTGAGCGGGGCTGCGGCCGCCCGCGCGCCTCAAGCCCCCAGCACCGCGTAGACATCCCCCGAATTCGCCGCGTGCGGCAGGCGGGCGAGGATCGCCGCCATCTCGTCCGCCGTGGCGAGGCGCCCGAGCCGCAGGCTCTGGCTCTCGCCGAGCGCGAGGTCGAAGCCGTAGGGGCCGAGCGCGGCCAGCCGCTCCAGGCAGCGCAGGCCGACCTCGCGCGCGATGGTGGTGACCTCGAAGGACAGGGCCGGGAGCGGGGTGGAGAGGCCCGCCAGCACCCGGTCCTCGAAGCCTTCCACGTCGATCTTGGCGAAGGCCGGGGGGCCGTGGCGGGCGATGAGCGCGTCGAGCGTGGTGGCCGGGCAGCGCACGCGCGCGTCCCAGACCTGCCCCTCCCAGCCGGGCGCGCCCGCGGCGGCGGCGATGAAGGCCGCGGAGGCGGTCGAGACCGTCGGGTTGGCGTGGTTGAGGGAGAGCCACACCTCCCCCTCCGCCGCGCCCGCCGCCGCCTCCACCAGCGTCACGCCGGGGTCGCGGGAAAAGAGCAGGCGCAGCGCGCGGGCGGGGCCGGCCTGCGGCTCCAGGGCGACCACCCGGGCGCCGAGCCGCCGGAAGGCCGCGATCCGGTCGCCCACATGCGCGCCCACGTCGAAGACGAGGTCGCCCTCGCGCACGAAGCGGCGGTAGAGCGCGTCCATCGCCGCCCGCGGGGCCGCGGGCCCGTGATAGAGGCGGAGCGAGCGCCCCACCGCCGCCGCTGTGCCCTTCGGTCTCATCGCGCCCCGCGCCCTCCGCCACGGGCCGTCACATGCGCCGGGAGCGGCCCCGCTGTCGAGCCCGGGCGGTTGACAGACCCCCGGATCGGGCGAAGCATGACGGCGGGCGGCCGGGCATCGGCCGCCGCCAGCGGCGAGGAGGTGTCGATGACACGGGTCCGCTCGCGTCCGTCCGGCCGGATCGCCCGGCTCCGCCGGGCCTGCACCGCCCTGCTGCTCGCGGCGGGACCGGCACTCGCCGACGAGACCTGCCAGTCGCCCTACATGGTCAGGATCACCGGGGTCGAGGACTTCGTCTACGTCTGGACGCTCGGCGTCGAGGGCCTGGGCGACGGCTCGGACAAGCTCGTCACGGTCGACGTGCGCGAGGGCTCCCCGACCTTCGGCCGGCCGATCCACGCCGCCCCGGTGGGCGGGCGGCACGAGGCCCATCACGGCGGCTTCACGGACGACCGGCGCCAGTTCTGGGCGGCGGGGCTGTCGGACAGCCGGATCTTCATCTTCGACGTCGCCACCGACCCGGCCAAGCCGCGCCTCGTGCGGGTCATCGACGACTTCGTCGAGAAGAGCGGCGGCGCGGCCGGCCCGCACGGCGCCTATGCGCTGCCGGGGCGCATGCTGATCCCGAGCCTGTCGAACAAGGACGGGACGGGCAAGGCCGCCCTCGTCGAGTATTCCAACGGCGGCGACTACATCGCCACGCATTGGCTGCCGACCGCCGAGGCGCCGAACGGCGCGGCGAACGCCGCGGTCGCCGACGGCTACGGCTACGACGCGCGCGTGCTGCCGCGCCGCAACGTGATGCTGACCTCGTCCTTCACGGGCCTCGACAACTACATGCGCCCGCTGCCGGAGCTGATGAAGGATGCCGAGGCGATGAAGCGCTTCGGCCAGACCATGGTGGTGTGGGACTTCCACGCCCGCCAGCCCAGGACCGTGCTGCACGTGCCGGGCGTGCCGCTGGAGATCCGCTGGGCCTGGGGGCCGCAGCACAGCTACGCCTTCACCTCGACCGCGCTCACGAGCCAGATCTGGCTCGTGCACGAGGAGGCGGGCGGCGCGTGGCGCGCCAAGCCCGTGGCCGACATCGGCGATCCGGCGGCGCTGCCGGTGCCGGTCGACATCAGCCTCTCGGCCGATGATTCGACGCTGTTCGTCGACACCTTCATGGACGGCACCACGCGCGTCTTCGACGTGTCCGATCCGCACCGGCCGAAGCAGATCTACGAGAAGAAGATCGGCGCCCAGCTCAACATGGTCTCGCAGAGCTGGGACGGGAGGCGGATCTACTACACCTCCTCGCTGCTGGCGAACTGGGACAAGACCGGTGCCGAGAACGAGCAGTTCCTCAAGGCCTACGCCTGGGACCGCAAGGAGCTGACACCGCGCTTTTCGATCGACTTCACGGCCGAGCGGCTCGGACGCCCGCACATGATGGCGTTCGGGGCGCGGTCGCTCTACGCGAACTGAGGCCCGGGATGCGGCCGGCGGCGCTCCTCCTCCTCGCCGCGGCGCTCGCGCCGGGCGCCCCGGCCCGCGGCCACGAGGGGCACCGGCCCGCCACCGGCCGGGACACGGCGGCTCCTGCGGCCGCCGCGTTCCCGCTTCCCGCCCCCGGCACCTACCGCCTGCCGCCGATCCGGCCGGCGGCGGGCGGCGCCGTGCTCGACGAGGCCGGGCGGCGGCTCGACCTGCTCGGCGACGCGCTGCGCGGCCGCGTGAGCGTGCTCGCCCTGATCTACACCCGCTGCGGCGACGTCTGCCCGCTCGCCAATGCCGACATGGCCCGCCTGCAGGATCTCGCCGCCCGGGATCCGGGCCTGTCGGGCCGGATGCGGCTCGTCACCCTCAGCGTCGATCCCGAGCACGACACGCCGGAGGTGATGCGCGCCTTCGCGGCGACGTGGCGCTCGCCCGATCCGGCCGCACCGGCCTGGCGCTTCCTGACCGCGCCCGACCGGGCGGCGCTCGCGCCGGTCCTCGCGGCCTACGACCAGCGCGTCGACGCCAGGCCCGAGGCAGCCGGCGGGGGGCTCAGCCATCTCTTCCGCGCCTTTCTGATCGACCGCGACGGGCGCATCCGCAACATCTACAGCCTCGACTTCTTCGACCCGGCGCTCGTCCTCACCGACGTGCGCACCCTGCTCATCGAGGAGGCGCGCGGGCGCTGAGGCAGCGGAGCTGAGGCTCCGCATCCTTCGGCGATGCCGAGTTCCGCGTCACGCAGCGATCGAGCGGCGATCGCATCAGGCCTCCACGGCCTCGACGGCGCGCAGGCCGTGATGCGCGCCGCCCTGCAGGAAGCGGCTGAACAGGCAGGAATCCTGGGCTTGCGCCGCGCTCCGGCCGGGGCGTCCGGCCCGGCAGCACGGCTGCCCGACGCCCGCATAGGCGAAGCCGTGGCGCCGCACGTCCTCGGGCCGGTAGACGTTGCGCAGGTCCACCAGCACCGGCGCGGCCATCAGCCCGCGCAGCCGCCCCAGATCCAGCGCCCGGAACGCGTCCCACTCCGTCACCAGAACCAGCGCCTGCGCGCCCGCCGCGCACGCATACGCGTCCGCCGCGTACTCGACCCCGCTCAGCAGCCCCCGCGCCTGCTCCATGCCCTCGGGATCGTACGCCACCACCCGCGCGCCCGCATCCTGCAGCCCCGCGATGATCGCCAGCGAGGGCGCCTCGCGCATGTCGTCGGTGTTGGGCTTGAAC
>NZ_BPQQ01000121.1 GCF_022179325.1 Methylobacterium isbiliense
AAATTGGACCGCCCTTTACACATCGAGGCGCTGAGACGCTGCAGTGGCCGTCGGACAGATGCATCTTGACCTTAGGTAATATACGCGAGGTGCTGAAGCTCAGGTTGATTGGCGAGCGAGTAGTCGTGCACTGACGCCCACGGACATATGACGCGCCGCCCTTCCAACCGCGTATATATGTGGACGACATCAAGCCGGTCGCCGTACGTTTCCCTGGCACCAACATTCGAGATGCCTTGCGTGCCATCCGCGGTCTTGGCAGGCTTCCGCCATGCCTTGCAACTCGCGGCTCTGCCCTAAGGTCAGACAATCCTGCCGATAAGGCTGCCGATCTCGTCGGCCAGGCGCTGACGTTCCTCCCGTGAGAGGTCGCTCGCGACGGAGGCTTGCACCAACCCGTGCATGTGGTCGCGGATCATGTCGGACTGCACGCGCCGCAACGCGGCGATGATGGCGTCGATCTGGTGCGCGACGTCGACGCAGTAGCGCTCCGTCTCGATCATCTGCTGGATGCCACGCACCTGCCCTTCGATGCGACGCAGCCGGGGGAGTTGCTGCTTGTGGTCCACCGTGATCCCACCGTGGTCCTTCTCGGAACCCGACATGCTGCCTTGCGCCTCTGGTGGGACTGGCGGCCGCCGGCCCAGCGAGTTGGAACCATACCCGGCGGGGGTATGTTGTCTCTTCGTCGTGTGCCCGCTCCATCCGAGCAGGCCCGCGCACACATAGTACGGCTTGGCCGAACTCCTAACAATGCGAGCGACACAATGCACCAGATGAGCCCGGACATGCAGGCGTGCATCGACGAGTGCCTGCGCTGCTACCAGACCTGCCTCGGCATGGCATCCAACCACTGCCTGCCAGCCGGTGGGAAGCACGTCGAGCCGGAGCACCTCCGCCTGATGCTCGCCTGTGCCGAGATGTGCCGCACCTCGGCGCATTTCATGCTCCTCGGCACGAGCCACCATAAGCACACCTGCCGCGAGTGCGCCGACGTGTGCGAGGATTGCGCGCGGAGTTGCGAGCAGGTCGGCGATATGCAGCACTGCGTTGAGCAGTGCCGCCGCTGCGCCGAAAGCTGCCGGAAGATGGCGGCCTGAACCGCTTGTTCGGGACGATCCAGGCTGCTTCCGTCGGGCGGTTCCAGTTCAGGGCCACTCGGCGGCATCTCCGGTACTCCGCCTCGTCCCGGTTGTCCCTCCGTCCCCTTGTCGTCGGTGCCCCGCCTCAGCGGGGTTGGAGGGACATCAGACGCAGCGGTATCGGCCCAAGCGGTACATGTCGCGGCCCCCGCACCCCGGCAGCCGGGCCAGCCAATCCGCAGGAGGGATCTCCAATGCTTCGACGCGACTTCATCGGTGCCTCGGGCGCCCTTCTCGTTGGAGCCGGGCTGGTTTCGGGCCGCACCAAGGCCGCCGCAATCCCGGAGGCGTCCAGAATGGCCGAAGCTACGACGCAGGCGCCGCTCATCCCTAGCTCAGGCCCCGACTACAACCCGGTGGTCACCCTGAACGGTTGGACCTGCCGTGGCGCATGACGGCGGACGGCTGGAAGGAATTCCACCTCGTCGCCGAGCCCGTCGAGCGGGAGATCGCGCCGGGCATGGTCGCGCGGCTCTGGGGCTGCAACGGGCAATCGCCCGGGCCGACCATCGAGGCGGTCGAGGGCGACAAGGTCCGCATCTTCGTCACCAACAGGCTGCCCGAGCACACCACCGTCCACTGGCACGGCATGCTCCTGCCCTCAGGAATGGACGGAGTCGGTGGCCTGTCGCAGCCGCCGATCAAGCCGGCCGAGACCTTCGCCTACGAGTACGTGCTGCGGAAGAGCGGCACCTTCATGTACCACCCCCATGCCGACGAGACCTTCCAGATGGCGGTGGGCATGATGGGCTCGTTCGTCGTCCACCCGAAGGAACCCGCCTTCATGCGGGTGGACCGCGACTTCGTCCTCCTCGCGGGCGCCTACGTACCAAGGGTCGCGACCATGACGGACTTCAACATCTGGACCTGGAACTCGCGGGCGTTCCCAGGCAGGGTGTGCAAGAACCTGCTCGGGAGTGACGAGCCCGCCCCGCCTCACTCAGCGCAGCAGGAGAGCTTCGCCGGGTCCTTGTAGCGGGCAATCGCGACGATCTTCAGCGCCTCGGCCATGGTCGGATAGACGTGCAGTTGGTCGATGTAGTCGTCGAGCGTGGCACGGAAGCGCATCGCGATGGCGGCCTCGTGGATCACCTCGGGCGCGCCAGCACCGACCATGGAGACGCCGAGCACTTCGTTCGACCCGGCGTCCGCCACCATCTTGATGAGCCCTCGCGTGTCGCGGATCGCGCCCGCGCGGGGCACCAGCTCCATCGGGATTGTCGCGCACCAGCAGCGATGACCGGCGGCGATCGCCTCCGCCTCCGTCACGCCTACGATGCCGATCGGCGGGTCGGTGAAGACCGCGCGGGGGATGACCCGACCGTCAAAGTTGCGCAGGTCGTTGCCATCGAGGGCGTTGTGGGCAGCTATCCCGCCCTGCCGCGCCCCAACGGGGGTTGCCATCTGGCTCTCGTGCAGGCGCCCAATCACGTCGCCGGCCGCGAAGATGTGGGGTGCGCTCGTGCGCAACTGCGCGTCCACCTCGACCTCGCCGCGCGCGTTCACGGCGACGCCGGCAGCCTCGAGGCCGATCTCGTCGGTGTTGGGCCGACGGCCGGCGGCGATCAGCAGACGCTCGGCGCGGAACGTGCGCCGGCCCTTGCCGACTCGAACCTCCGCTACGACGCCGGCGCCCTCGGACCGGACGCCCTCGACCGTGGCGTGGGGCACGATCGAGATGCCTTCCTCGGCGAACACCTGACCAATCGCTTGGCCGACGGCGGGCTCGTAGCCGTGGGCGAGCACCTGGGCGTTGCGATCGAGGATTGTCACCTCGGTCCCGAAGCGGGCGAACATCTGCCCGAGCTCGAGCGCGATGTAACCGCCGCCGACGATCAGGAGCGATGCCGGCAGCTCCTTCAACTCCGACGCCTCATCGTGGGTGAGGAGGTCGCTCGTGAGATACGGCACCTCGTCCAGCCCGGGGATGTCGGGCACGACCGGCCGCGAGCCCGTGGCGATCAGGAAGCGCTTGCCGGTCAGCCGCTTGCCGCCGATCTCGACCGTGTTGCCGTCGAGAAAGCGCGAGCGGCCTTCCTCGATCGAGAACTGACCGCCGACAAGGCTGTCGTACTTCTTTCCCCGGTAGACCCGAATCACCTCGTCCTTCTGCGCGATCAGCTCGGCGAAGTTCACCTTCAGCCCGGGCCCGCAGGTCTCGAGGCCGGGGTAGCGCGGGTTGCGCGCGTCGAAGATGAGCTTGGCCGCCTCGATCAGGTTCTTCGACGGCAGGCAGCCGCGGTTGACGCAGGTCCCGCCGATCACGCGCTCCTCGGTCATCACGGCGGTCTTGCCCATGTCCTGGGCGGCGAGCGCGGCGGCGAAGGCGGTCGAACCCGAGCCGAGGATCACGAGATCGTAGCGGTCTTGGCCGGAGCGGTCCGGAGCGCAGCAATCGGAATTCATCGGGTGCCTACCTGTGGCTCGAGGCGTCGTAGTTGTCGGTCTCAGTTCGCGCGCACGCGCGCCGGATAACCGGCGTCGGTCGAGGCCTGCGCGAGCGCCTCCGGCCGTACCTTGGCGTCGTCGTAGACGACGGTGGCGATCGCCGTGCCGTCAGCCTTCTCCGCCACCGTGACGCTGGTGACGCCGGCGACGCGGCCGATGGCGCGCTTCACGACTGGGGCGCAGGTGACGCAGCTCACGTTCTTGACGTCGAGCACGGCAGTGCGCTGGACGGCCTGGGCCGACCCTGCGGTGAGAAGCGCGGCGATGGCGAGGGTGGCACGAGTCGTCTTTTGCATCGGTGCTCTCCGGTCTCAGGTGCCAAGAAGCAGCGGCGCGGCATAGGGGAAGGCGATCGCGAGCGCGACGAGCACCGCCGCCGACCACAGCGCGACCTTCACCGCCCGGTTCGGCATCGGCCGCGCACAGGCATGCCCGGGCGCGCATGCGGCAGGCTTGCAGCGGTAAACGCGGAAGAAGCCGAACCCGAGGAAGGCGAGCGCCGCGGCGACGAAGAAGGGTTGGTACGGAGCGAGCGCCGTCAGGTTGCCGATCCAGGCGCCGCTGATGCCGAGCGCGAAGAAGACGAGCGGGACCACGCAGCAGGACGACGCGCCGATCGCGGCGAGGATGCCGCCGGCCGCAAGCAGGACCGAGCCCGCAGGCCGCTCGGCCTTGGTGTCCGCCCCTGCGATCCTGTCCGTCGTCGCCATTCCGATAGGTCCTTCACCCGACACGGAGCATGAGATAGGATCTGTAGCGACTACAGATACAAGGGACTTTTTGCGCGATGGACAAACAGATTCTCCAGGACACCGCGCCGCGCCTGGCCATCGGCGCTCTGTCGCGGCGCACCGGGGTCAACATCGAGACGGTGCGCTATTACGAGCGAATCGGGCTCTTGCCGCTGCCAGCGCGCAGCGAAGGCGGGCACCGCCTCTACGGCAGAGGGCACCTGATGCGTCTGAACTTCGTCAGACGAGCCCGCGACCTCGGTTTCACGCTCGACGAGATCAGAGCGCTCTTGGAACTAGCAGAAAAGCGTGATCGGCCCTGCGCCGAGGCACGGGACGTGGCCGCGAGCCACCTGTCCGACGTGAGCGCCAAGATCGCCGGCCTTCGAACGATGGAACGGGTGCTGGAGGACATGGTGGCGCGCTGCACGGGGGGCACGGCCCCCGATTGCCCGCTCATCGAGGCGCTGTTCGAGCCGAACGACGTCGTGGACGGCAGGATACCGAGACAAGATCAACCAAGATCGAAACCGGCTTCGAAGCTGTCACGATCTCGCAGATAAAGTAGAGTGGGCCATGCCTCTCCTCCCTCTACGGAGATCTCGTGCGCTTCATCGAATGCCAGGACCGCGCTCAAGCTAGTCTGCTTCCGCCCAGCATCGAGGACTACATCGCACGATATGCAATGGTGCGGCTGGTCGACGTGTTCGGCGACAGCCTTCAGTTGAGCGAGCTCGGGTTCCACCACCGTGTCGCCGCTGCGACTGGCCGCCCCGGCTTCCGCCCCGGCGACATGCTCCGGGTGTACGTTTGGGGTTATCTCAATCAGGTCCGTTCGTCGCAACACCTCGAGCGCGCCTGCGTTCGCGACTTGGAGGCGATCTGGCTCATGCGTTGTCTCGGGCCCGATTATCGCACAATAGCCGCGTTCCGGGACGACAACCCCGAGGCAATCGTGCGTGCGCCGCGTTCGTGGAGTTCTGCCGGGAGAAGGGCCTGATCGGTGGAAGCACGGTCGCTCTCGATGGAACCAAGATGCGGGCGGTCGCCAGCCCCAAGAACATCGCGTGGGCCGAGCGTCTCGCGCGCGACATCGCCCACACCGAGCGCGAGATCGCCTACTGCCTCGACCGGCTCGATACGACCGACGAGCAGGCGGCACAGGGCTTCGGTGATCAGCCCGCACACCGCGAGGCCTTGGCTGACGCGCTTGCGGCGCTCAAGCGACGCAAGGACCGGCTCAGGAAACGGCAGGAAAAGCTGGCGAAGCGCGCAGAGAAGGTGCTCGTCTTCGGCGAACCAGACGCTAAGCCGATGGGCTACGCGCACGCGCCCAAGCTGCCGTCCTACAATCTTCCGAGCGTCGTCGGCGTCGAGAGCGGGCTCATTGTCGACCACGACGTGTTCAACGACGCGAACGACAGCCACATGCTGCGCCTGATGGCGCTCGCGGCCAAGGAGGTGCTGGAGGCGGGCGAGCTGCACGTCCTGACGGATGACGGCTACTCGAATGCGGTGGTCGCGCGCTGCGAGGCCGAGGCGATCACGGGGTCGGCACGATCAAGCGCGGCGCAATGAACAGCGAGCACTTCCGCCCAACCCAGTTCGTCGACGACGAGGCGAGAGACAAATCCGCTGCCCCAGCGGGCGGGCACAACCGCGGCAGGGCGGTCTGCTACCGCACGCCGGCCTGCAAGACGTGCAGCCTGAAGCCGCGCTGCACGCCCGGCGCGCAACGGGCCATCCACCGCCTCGTGGATCAAGGTGCGCTCGACCGGATGGAGGCGCGCATCTACGCCGACCCGAGCCTAATGCAAGTCAGGCGGTGCGCGGTCGAGCACCCGTTCGGCACGATCAAGTGGATGTCCGGCAGGGGTGGATTACTGACGCGCGGGCTCCGGAAATTGAAGGCGGAAGCGGCGTTTCCGGTGCTGGCCTTCAGCATCATCCACGCGGTGAACGCCTTTGGGGCGGAGCCGCTGACCGGAGCTGACTGAGGGGTCGCATCTGCGCGCCCAGTCTCAGCGGATTATCTTTAACCCAGTATTAGCCGCGAGTTTCCCCGCAGCCTGCAGGCATCGACCCGCTGGTCGTGGCGAAGGGGGACCGGGTGCGTGTCCGCATGGGCAACCTGTCGATGACCAACCACCCGATCCACATGCACGGCTACTCCTTCGAGGTGACATGCACGGACGGCAGCTGGGTCAAGGAGAGCGCCAGGTGACCGAAGGCCACCATCGACCTGCCCGTCGGGGCCATGCGCGCCTTCGAATCCGACGCCGAGGGTGACTGGGCGATCTACTGCCACAAGTCGCACCACACCATGAAGGCCACGGGCCACTCCGTGCGCACCTACACCGGCGTGGACCAGGCGGAAATCGCGAGGAAGGTTGGCCTACTCGTTCCGGGTTTCATGCCGGTGACAACTCCGCCCGCTGAAGCAGGCGGCTTCTCGGTGCAGCTACGCGGCAACCCGCCCGCCTACGCACCGAAGGCCGATATCCCGGCCCGATCCGAAGGCCCGTTCATGCACAACCATCGCCGCCGCCACGTCGCGATCCAGCACGCGCCCGCAGGCGCAGGCATGTACTCGAACGCCGAGCGTCTTGGCCTTGATCGTCCCGCACGCGGGGCAGGTCTGGCTCGTTCCGCGCGGGTGTTGCCAGCTTGGCGTCCGGCGGCAGGTCCCGGTGCCACACCGCCTTGATCCCGCCCGGCACGCCGACGACGCCGATGCGCCGGTCCTTCTTCACGCTCAGGCCGTCCCCGACCCGCAAGGTCGCGGCGTGGTGGCGCGCGCAGGCGCGGTGGCGCGGGAAGCCGTGCACGCGCTTGAGGAACGCCGTGAAGGTCTGGTCGAGGCGGCGCAGCACCTGCTGCAGGGCGGAGAAGGACCAGCGGGCGAGCCCGTCCGGATCGGCCGTGCGGCACGCTTTCAGTTCGGCAGCCTGCTGGGCGTAGCGCCGGCTGATCCCGCGGCGGCGGTAGGCTTCGACGCGCTGTTGCAGGCAAGCGTTGTACAGACCGCAGAAGTCGCGCAGCCTCGCGTCGAGGAGGGCGGTCTGCGCTCGGTTCGGTCGAAGCCGATCCTTGCAGGAGCGGACCTGCCTGGTCTTGGTGCGCCCGGTTCGTTCCAGGGGTCGAGCGGGCATCGCCAGACCTCCGCATTCCCCCGTCGCCTGAAGGCGACGCTCCCCTAAGAAAGCCAATCTATGGGCTCCACCGGCGGCGCGGCGATGGCCGGCATGCGGATGCCGACCCTGGACAACACGCTGCCGATGATGACGGGGGAGGGGCCGTTCGGGTCGGTCGAGATGGGCGGCATGTTCTCGGTCGTGAAGGTTCGGGAAGGCTTGGCGCGGGGCGACTACAAGGATCCCGGCTGGCACCGCAACCCGCCCGGCACGGTGGCTTACAAGGTGGAGACGCCGGCGGTCGCGGCGACCTCGAACGGCGCCGTCGCGGCCGCCGCTCCGGCGACCCGCGCGGGGCGCGATCCCCGCATGATGACGATGAACGTACAGGCACGGCGCCGGACGATCGGCATGCGGGCCCAGGACATGCGGGACATGCCGATGGGGACACCAAGCGGTGAGACCTGACCGTTTCGTCCGGGACGACCACCGTGCGGGCGGCCCACAGACCTCGCGAGGCCGTTGCCGGCTTCGATGCCCAAATGGGCGCGGGCGGTGATGCGCCCGTTACGGTACGGTGCCGTTGGCTCGGCTCACGGCACGACCGCAGATCCTCATGCGCAAGGGAGTGCTGCAAGTTGGGGTGAGGATCTCACTGACGAGCCGCTGGCCCGATCTTCGAAGGTTTCTCTTGGTCCCCCGCCGCGGCACCACATCCGCATCCCACCAGGGCGCAAGCGTTCTGGCGCCGTCGACGGCTCCCGCATCCGTTGCACGGTTGCGACACCCTCCCATCATCACGGGAAACCCTGCCCATCCATCCCCGGCATTGTGGTGCCCGATGCGCCGACCGGGCATATTCGGGAGCCACGACCACCAAGCCCCCCGAACATGACGAACGTGAACGACGCCTGGATCGGCAACCTCGTCCGGCACTGGCGCGAGGACCCCGGCGCCTCCTACCGGACTTGGTTCCTGTGGGAGGAGCGCATCAAGAACTTCCGCTCGATCCGGCGCGGCATCCAGGCGGTCATCGACGAGATTCGGGCCGACACCTTCGGCAACGCCTACCGCGGCTCGTCGCTGGAAACCGTCGTCGCCTCCATCGCCGAGCAGCGCCAAGTGTTCAAGGGCGCCGACCACGCCTTCCTCTGGAAGCCCAAGCTCCGCATCCCCGACATCTACGAGGACCGGTCGAACCAATTGGCCTTCGGGCGCTTCCTCGACGCCTGCCTGTGCTGCAACGCCGAGGCGCAGGTCCTGGCGGCGATCCGAACGCTCGACCAGTCGCGCATCAAGGGGCTCGGCCCGGCCGCGGCGAACCTGCTGTACTTCCTCCACCCGACCGTGGCTCCCCCGTTCAACACCGCCATCGTGAAGGGCTTCAACGCGCTCACGGGCGCCAACGTGAAGCTCGGCAAGTGGGACGAGTACCTCGCGATGCGTCAGGGCATCCTGGCCCTCAACGCCGCCCACCGGACGCTTCTGTCGAACGACCTCGGCGCCGCAGCCGGCTTCCTCTTCGATGTCGGCTCGGGGCGCTACCCGCTTCCCGAGCGTGATGCCACCGCGGCGCTGGAGCGGTGGCGGGAGGATCTCGAACGCGTGCGGGCCGAGGCGGCCGGCGCCGCCTCGAAGGCGGCGCAGGCCGCGAGCGAAGCCGACCACACCCATACCGAGATCCAGGGCTGGCTCCGGGACCTCGGGCTCGCGCTCGGTTTCGACGTATGGGTCGCCTCGAACGACGGCAGCCGTCCTTACGCCGGCGGAAGGTTGTCCGACGGCTGCCTCGACCGGCTGCCCGCGCGGTTGACCGCGAACGGCTCCGCCGAGACCGTCCGGCTCATTGACGTGATCTGGCTGGATGCGGCCAGCCGCGACGTGGCGGCGGCGTTCGAGGTCGAGCACACGACGAGCATCTACTCCGGTATCGTGCGGATGCTTGACCTGGCGCTCGGCGTCGAGGGCGGAACGGCCCGCAACTTCTTCCTCGTCGCGCCCGACAACCGGGAAGAGGATGTGCGGGCGCAGTTCGCCAGGCCGGCCTTCTCGCGTGTGAGCGAGTTGGACCTCCGCTACCTGCCCTACAGCGAGTTGCGCGGGCATCGCGAGACCATCGCGCGCTTCGGAACAGGCCTCAAGGGGGTGCTGGCTATCGCGCGGCCAGTCGGTGCACCACGTTGAGCTCCTCCTGCTAGTCCTGTCGAGGATGGTGCTCCCGGACAGCAGCGACGGGGTGGAGAAGCGACTCACCCGATGGCACCTGTGGGCGCGGTGCCGCTTGGACCATGACGACCTGCCGCCGGCCCAGAGTTCCCGTCGATCATGCTGCGGGTTCGCCGTCCCACTCCGACCATGGCGGCCGATGTGCCCGGAGCGGGCATGATCAAGGCGGGGTGAAGGCGGATCAAGGTCCCGGGCCGCGCGGGTTCGAAGCCGCGGCAGGCGACGCGTACGGCGTGGTCGAACGGGGCTGCGGACGGCTCATCGGCCCGCTCCCTGAGCAAGGGCCGGTCGCGTGTTCCCCGATGTGCCCGGCGTTGTTGACCCGGTTCCCTGTGCGTCCGTCTCCCGAGAGACAAGGGAGCCGCTTGGGCGCGATGAAACGCGCGACCCACGGTCCCATACCCTACCGGGGTTCGGTTCCCGTACTCCGCTCACGGACCCGGATCCTTGCATCCTGGCCGTCGCGGCGCCGGCCCGCATGAGCATACCGATGCAGCCGTTTTCCCGATAGGGAAACCTGCACTGCGTCAAACCGTCCCGTGCCGGAGCCACGATGAAACGGAGCCGCGCATCGGGTGTTGGATGGTCGTCTACCCTCCAGGGGTATACGCCGTCGCGCATCGCCGCCAGGTCGTCACCCCATCCTTGGCTTATCGGCAGGAGGACACGCCTCATGACGCATCGCCCGCACCATCGAGCCCCTGCGAACGACCAGGACATCCAGGAGAGTTTCGGCGACTACCGCCTGTATATCGGCGGGCACGGCCGCGACGCCTATTCCGGCACCGGCCAGATGGACATCGCGTTCGGGCGGAACGGGAGCGACTACCTCTCCGGTCGAGGTCAGGACGACGATTTGCAGGGCGGCAAGGGCAGCGACGTCCTCCTGGGCGGCGACGGCATGAACCACCTCGATGGAGGCAAGGGCAACGACGTCCTGATCGCCGGCGGGGCGGCGGACGCGCTGCGGGGCGCCGAGGGGAACGACTACCTCGACGAGGGCGGGGGGCACGGCGACCTCGAAGGAGGTCCAGGCAACGACGTCCTGACCGGCGGTCCCGGCGGCGACGCCTTCGTCGTCTCGCCCGACAGCGGCGACGACATCCTCACGGATTTCTCCGCCGGTCCCGGCATGCTGGACCACCTTGCGGTGCGGGGGCTCGACCCCGAGGACCTGAGGTTCGAGGACACCTTCGCCGGCGTGAAGATCAGTTGGGACGTCGCCGGCGGCGAGGGGTCGGTCCTGCTTGCAGGCGTCCAGAAGACGGACTTGGCGCAGGACGACTTCATGTTCACGGACGACAGGATGGTCATCCAGCCGACGAGCGCGGACGAGGACCAAGTCACGGCCGTGAGCTACGCCAAGGACGAGGGCTTCGACCTCGGCGCCCCGAACCCGGGGGATGACACCGGTTCCGAGGACACGTTCCGCTTCGACGAGTTCAACGTGAGGGAAGGATCGGGTCGGGCCGACACGTTCCAGGGCACCGGCGACAGGGACTACTACTTCGGCCTGGGCGGGAACGACCGCCTGTTCGGGGGGGCGGCCGACGACGACCTTCGCGGCGACGCCGGCAACGATGTCCTCGACGGCGGGGCGGGCCAGGACGACCTCGGGGGCGGCGTCGGCTCGGACCGGCTGTACGGCGGCGACCAGGCCGACAACGTCATGGGCGAGGACGGCAACGACAAGCTCTTCGCAGGCGCCGGCCATGACATGCTCGACGGCGGCAAGGGCGACGACGAGCTGAACGGAGGCGACGGCGCCGACGCCTTCATCGTGGGCCCTGACACCGGGAACGACGTGGTCACGAGCGGCTTCGACGCCGGCCCGGGCGCCTTCGACCACATCGCGCTCCGGGACATCCTACCCGGTCAGGTCACCGTCGCCGACGGGGTGTCGGCGCATGACGACGGGCACACCGGCGTCCTCGTGAGCTGGACGACGGCCGAGGGCAGCGGGTCGATCTTCCTCGAGGGCCTGACGAAGAGCCAGATGGCCCAGGACGATTTCATGTTCAACGCCGACGACGGTAGGGAAGGCGGCTTCGTGAACGATCCGGCGATCACGTCGGCCGGCTCGCAATACATCTTCCAAGACCCGGCGAGTTCGGCGGCAGGTGACCCGAACCACAGCTACGTGGCCTGAGTGACGCCTGCGCCCGCGGTCCTTCCGCGGGCGCTCCCATGGGCGGCCGAGCCGGCCGCCCACCCGACGATCCCCCGGGCCACAGGGACGTGCCGCCCGAGGGTCTTTCCGCCGTCAGGGCCGTCGAGATGAGCCACGTCGAGAGTTCGTCGAGCCTATCCGGTGACGAAGCGGGCATGGAGGAGGGCGGCCTGCCGAGCGGGGCCGGGATCGCTCTCCTTGCCATCGGCCTGCTGAGCGCCCTCGTCAACCTCCTCTATCTGACCGGCTCGCTGTTCATGCTGGAGGTGTACGACCGCGTGCTGCCGAGCCACAGCGTCCCCACGCTGCTCGGTCTGGCGACCATTGCGCTCGCCCTCTATGCATTCCAGGGCCTGTTCGACGTTCTGCGCAACCGGCTGCTCGTCCGGGTCGGCGCGACCGTGGAGCGGTCCCTCGGACGACGCACCTACGAGGCCGTCGTGCAAGCGCCGCTGACCACGGCGCGGCAGGGCGACGGCCTGCAGCCGCTCCGCGACCTCGACCAGGTCCGGGCCTTCCTGTCGAGCCCGGGTCCCGCCGCCCTGTTCGACCTGCCCTGGATCCCCCTCTACCTCCTGCTCTGCTTCGCCTTCCACGCCTGGATCGGGGCGGCCGTGCTCGGCGGCGCGCTCCTTCTGGTGGTGATCACCCTGATGGCGGACCTCCTGACGCGGCGGCCTTCAAGGGCCGCAGCCGCCGCGGCGAGCCAGCGCAACGCCCTGGCGGAGGCCGGGCGGCGCAACGCCGAGGTGTTGCGCGCCATGGGCATGGCGGCGCGCACGGGCGACGCCTGGGACGAGGCGAGCGAGCGCCACCTCGTCGCCCAGCGCCGCGCTTCCGACGTCTCGGGCGGCCTCGGCGCCATGACCAAGGTCGCGCGCCTCACGCTGCAGTCGCTGGTGCTCGGCATCGGCGCCTACCTCGTGATAGCGGGAGAAGCGACGGGTGGCATCATGATCGCCAGTTCCGTCCTGGTCGGCCGGGCGCTCGCACCGGTGGAACTGGCCGTCGCCCACTGGAAGGGCCTCGTGGCCGCGCGCCAGGGCTGGACGCGCCTGAAGGCATTCCTCTCCCTTTTCCCGCGTCGCGCCGTGGGCGTCGCCTTGCCGCCGCCCCGCGAAAGCGTCCGCGTGGAGGCCCTGACCGCGGCGGCTCCTGGGGCGGACCGTCCCCTCGTCCGCGACGTCACGCTCGCCCTCCGGGCCGGCGAGGGCCTCGGCATCATCGGCGCGAGCGGTTCGGGCAAGTCCTCGCTCGTCCGTGCGCTGGTCGGGGTCTGGCGCCCCCTGCACGGCTGCATCCGTCTCGACGGCGCCACCCTCGACCGATGGGCTCCGGAGGCGCTCGGCCGGCACGTCGGCTACCTGCCGCAGGACGTCGAGCTCTTCGCCGGCACCGTCGCCCAGAACATCGCACGGTTCGACCCGGGCGCATCCTCGGAGGACATCATCGCGGCCGCGCGCCAGGCCGGTGCCCACGACCTCGTGTGCTCCCTGCCGGAGGGCTATGACACCCCCATCGGGGAGGGCGGGGCCGCCCTTTCGGGCGGGCAGCGCCAGCGCGTCGCGCTCGCCCGCGCGGTCTACGGCAACCCGTTCCTCGTCGTGCTCGACGAGCCCAACTCCAACCTCGATGCCGAGGGCGAGGACGCGCTGACCCGCGCGATCAGGGGCGTCCGCTCCCGCGGCGGCATCGTGGTCGTCGTCGCGCACCGACCCAGCGGCCTGGTGGGCGTGGATCACGTGCTCCTCATGGCGGAAGGACGCGCCCAAGCCTTCGGGCCGAAGGAGCAGGTGCTGTCCGCGCTCAAGCGGCCGCCCGCCCGCGCGCCGTCGGGGCAGCCCAGGCTTCCCCGGGTCCGAGCCGGAGAACTCGCCTCGGTCGGAGAGCGGCCGGTGCCGCTGAGGGTGGTGGCCGACGCGGACGCCACGCAGGGAGAGGAGGCCAAGGCGTGAGAGCGTCACCCACCTGGGACATCCGCCGCTCCGTCCGGCGCCACGTCCTCCTGAGCCTTTCGGCCGCGACGCTCCTGGCCGGCGGCCTCGGGGGATGGGCGGCGACCACCGAACTCGCCGGCGCCGTCGTCGCGCCGGGCACGCTCGTGGTCGACTCCTTCGTCAAGAAGGTGCAGCACCCCACCGGCGGCGTCGTGGGCGAGCTGCGCGTCCGGGACGGGGACGTGGTACGGGCCGGGCAGGTCGTCGTTCGCCTGGACGAGACGGTCACCAGGGCGAACCTCTCCGCCATCGACAAGAGCCTCATCGAGCTGACTGCGCGGCAGGGGCGCCTGGAGACCGAGCGCGACGGGGCCGCCCAAGCCAAGTTCCCGGCCGCCCTGCGGGAGCGGGGCCGCACCGATCCCGAGGCCGGCAAGGTCGTGGCCGGCGAGATCCGGCTGTTCGAGCTTCGTCGGGAAGCCCGTGCAGGACAGAAGGCGCAGTTGAGGGAAAGGACAGGGCAGCTTCGCCAGGAGATCCAGGGCCTGACAGGGCAGGTCGCCGCCAAGAAGCGCGAGATCGACCTGATCAACCGCGAGCTCGAAGGCGTGCGCGAGCTCTGGCGCAAGAACCTCGTCCCGATACAGCGCGTGACGGCCCTCGAACGCGACGCCGCCCGACTGGAGGGCGAATACGGGCAGCTCGTCGCCTCCATCGCGCAGGCGAAGGGAAAGATCTCGGAGACCGAGCTCCAAGTGATCCAGGTCGACCAGGATTTGCGCAGCGAGGTGGCGAAGGAGCTGGGCGAGGTGCAGGGGAAGATCGCCGAACTCGTCGAGAAGCGGGTGGCGGCCGAGGACCACCTGAAGCGCACCGACGTCCGGGCCCCCCAGGACGGGGTGGTCCACCAACTCGCCGTCCACACCGTCGGCGGGGTGGTCAACCCGGGAGAGCCGATCATGCTGGTCGTGCCGCGGGCCGACACCCTCGTCATCGAGGCCAAGGTGACCCCGAGGGACATCGACCAAGTGCAGCGCGGGCAGGCGGCGATGCTCAGGCTGACGGCGTTCAACCAGAGGACGACCCCGGAGATCGAGGGCACCGTCGGCCTCGTCGCCGCCGACCAGATCACGGACGAGAAGTCGGGCACGAGCTACTTCAAGGTCCACGTCACACCCAGGCCCGAGGCGCTCGCGCGGCTCCAGGGCGTGAGGCTCGTGCCGGGGATGCCGGCCGAGGTATTCATTCGGACCGGCGAGCGGACCGTGCTGTCCTACCTGACGAAACCGCTCAACGACCAAGTCAGAAGGGCGTTCAAGGAGGATTGACGCCGTCGCCCCGGGCGCCACGTCGCCGTGGTTTCCGGATGTGAGGGAGAACCCTGCGCGGGAGCCGCCGGAAGGAGAGGCGAATGGAGCGGATGGCGGCGCAAAGCCCGGTCCTCGGTGACTTCGGTTTCGTGGCCCTGGTGCTGGTCATGGCCGTGGGCCTCGCGTTGCTGGCGGCTGCCGCGTTCGCGCGAGCGCCGGCTCGGACCGTCCGCGCTCCCCCCGCCTGGGCGCAGTTCCGTTTCGGCTATGCGGTCTACGCGCTCGTCTTCCTCGCCTTCGACATGGAGATGATCTTCATGTACCCATGGGCGGTCGTCTTCGCCGACATCGGCGTGAGCGCCTTCCTCGACATGCTGGTCTTCATCGTGCTCCTGTCGGCGGGCGTCGCCTACGCCTGGGGCATGGGTGGCCTGCGATGGGAGTAGCGACGGCCCTGGCGGTCCTCGCCGCCCTGCTCGGGGGGGCCGCCCTGACCCACGTGGTCGAGCGCGCTTTCGTTCGCGCCGGCCGGGAGCCCGGCCCGGCGCAGGGAGCCGACCTGCGGCACGCCCTCGAATTGCCCAACGCCGACCGGTTGCTGCTGCCGGCCGGCCCGGTCGTGGCGCTCGCGGGTGTCGCGCTCGCGATGGTGGTGCTGCCACTCGGCCCCGGTCTGGTCGGACGCGATCTCGGCCTCGGCCTCTTCTACGTCATCGTGGTCGTGGATTTCGTGGTGCTCGGCCTGGCCCTCGCCGGCTGGGGCACGAACACCCCCGAGGGGGTCGAGGCCTGCTACCGCATCGTCGCCCAGCTCGTCGCGTACGTCGTGCCGCTCGGGCTCGCCTACGTCGGCGTGATCATGATGGCCCGTTCGCTGTCGACCGTGGCGGTGGTCGACGCACAGCGCGGCCTATGGTTCGTCGTCCTGCAGCCCCTGGGCTTCCTGCTCTACGTCGTAACCGGGCTGATGCAGTCGTACCGCGCTCCGTTCCTGGAGCCGTTCGCGGCCTCGCTCGGTGGCGGCGTGCTCGGCGTCGCGGGCGGCTGGTCCGCGCTCGCGTGGCGGGTCGCGCTCGCCGGCGTGCTCCTGGTCGTGGCCGCGGTCGGGGCGGTGCTCTACCTCGGAGGCCCGTCGGGTCCCTGGCTCCCGGGATGGGCCTGGATGCTGGCCAAGACCTACGGCCTGATGGCGTTGATGCTCGGGCTCGGGCGCCTCGTCCGCCCGTTCTCGACGGCGGAGATGCTGGCGCTCTCCTGGAAGGTCCTCATCCCGCTCGGCCTCGTCAACGTGCTCCTGGTCGGCGGCCTGATCCTCCTCGGAGTGGGGCCCGGCGCATGATGGCCGCCTTCGAGATCCTCGCCTTCACGACCTGCTCCTTCGTCGCCGTCGCAGGCGCGCTCGGCATGGCGACGACCATGAGCATGTTCCGCTCCGGCATCTTCCTGATGGCATCGTTCATCGGCGTCGCCGGCCTGTTCATCCTGCTGTCGGCCGACCTGATCGGGCTGCTCCAGGTCATGATGTACGTCGGGGGCTTCCTCGTCATGATCCTGTTCATGGTGCTGGTCATGCACGATCCCGGCGGGGCGGTGATGGCCGGCATGGACCTGTCCCCGCTGGAGCGCTGGTTCAGCAAGGGCCTGACGCCGCGCGGGGGCGCGGGCCAGGGCGGCCATGGGCCCTGCGAGGGCCGGCACGGCCACGGCCACGACGCGCAGGACCATTCCGGCGGGGCCATGCCGCACGGCGTCTCCGACGGGCATGCGGGGCATGCCGATCACGGACACGCGCACGCCGAACACGGGCACGGCGGCATGGAAATGTCCATGGTGACGCCCGTGCGCCCGCTCGCGGCGTGGCTCGCCATCGCCGCCGGGACGGTCCTCGTGGGCATGCTGATTCTGCGGCCGGCTTGGCCCGTGACCGACGCGGTCCCGGATCCCGACTCGGCCCGGCGGGTCGGCCACCTTCTCATGGACAAGTACATGGTCGCGTTCGAGGGCGCGGGATTCCTGATCCTGATCGGCATCTTCGGCGCCGTGCTGCTTGCCCGGCCCTCGACACACCCGGACGACGCCTCGCGCGCCGCAAGGGTCGCGCTCGACGCGAAGCCCGAGGCGATCCGCAACGACCGCCTGGCACCGCTCGCGGGGTCGGGCGGCGTGGCAGTCGAGCCGGGCCACCATGGGGGCGACCACGCACACGAGGGTCACGTCCGATGACAGTACCGCTCACTGCATACCTCGTCGTCGCCGCGCTCCTGTTCGCCATCGGCGTCTACACCGTCGTCGCCCAGCGCTCGGCGATCATGGTCCTGATGGGGGTCGAGGTGCTCCTCAACGCCATCGGCCTGAATGCCATCGCGTTCTGGCGCTTCACCGCGCCGGACGACTACTCCGCGCAGATCCTGGCCATCCTGGTCGTCACCGTGGGAGCCGTCGAGATGGCCATCGGGCTGGCCCTCGTGCTGCTGCTCTACCGGCAGCGCCGGACGGTCGAGGTCGACGCCTACGCCGATTTGAATGGATGACGGCGCTCCTCGTCGTCCCCCTCCTGCCGCTCCTGGCGGCCGGCACGGCCTTCGCCGCCGGCCGGCGCCTGCCCTGGGGCGGCGGCGAACTCGTGACCTCCGGGGTGGCCCTCTCCCTTGTGGCGCTTGCGCTCGTCCCGACCGGGACGTCCATGTCCGCGACTTGGTTCGAGAGCGGCGGTCTCCGTTTGACGGTCGGGCTCACGGCGACTCCGCTCACCCGGTTCGTCTCGGCCGTCGTGGCCGGCGTCGCCCTGTGCGTCATCACCTACGCCATCGGCTACACGGCCGGTCGCCGCGACCGGCCCCGCTTCTTCGCCGAGCTTGGACTCTTCGTCGGCGCCATGCTGGCCCTCGTCCTGGCGAACTCCCTCGTTCTCCTGTTCGCGGCCTGGGAGATGGTCGGATTGGCGTCCTTCCTGCTGATCGGCTTCGAGCACGCCTCTCCCGGAGCGTCGGCGGCCGCCGCCAAGGCGTTCCTGATGACGAGGATCGGCGACGTCGGCCTCCTGCTCGGATGGCTCCTGGCGCTCACCGCCGTCGGCACCACCGACATCGACGCCGTCACCGGGGCCGTCAGGGCCGGACGGGTCGAGCCCGGCGCTGTGACCGCCATGGCGCTCCTCATGCTCGCCGGCGCGGCCGGAAAGAGCGCCCAGTTGCCGCTCTCCGCATGGCTCCCCGACGCCATGGTCGGGCCCACGCCGGTCTCGGCCCTGCTGCACTCCGCCACCATGGTCGCCGCCGGCGTGTTCCTCGTCCTGCGCCTCGACGCGGTCTTCGCGGCGGCCCCGCCCGCGATGGCTGCCCTGTTCTGGGTCGGTGCGGCAACGGCGGCCTTCGCGGCGCTCGTCGCGACCGCCGAGACCGACCTCAAGCGGGTGCTCGCGTGGTCCACCTGCTCGCAACTCGGCGAAATGATGGTCGCGCTCGGCCTTGGCGGCGCCCGCGCCGCGGCCTTCCACCTCGCGGCGCACGCGGCCTTCAAGTCCACCCTGTTCCTCGCGGCGGGCATCGTGCAGGAGCAGGCGGGCACGCGCGCGCTCGACCGCCTCGGCGGACTGATCCGCGCCTTGCCCTTGGCGGGAGCCGCCTTCCTCGTCGCGGCCCTCGCGCTCGCCGGCGTTCCGCCGCTCTCCGGGTTCTGGAGCGAGGAGGAGATCCTCGCCGTCGCGTCGCGACACGGTCCTGGGGCAGGGGTACTCGTCGTGTTGCTCGTCCTTCTCGGCGGGACCTACATCGGTCGCGCGGGGGCCGCGGCCTTCCTCGGTCCGCGCCGCGGTCCGACGGAGCCCGGCAAGCCCGCCTGGACGATGCGCGCGGGCACGCTCGCGCTGGCGCTCGCCTCGGCGGGACTCGGATGGCTGCTGGCCGGTCGCCTCGACGCATTCCTGCCCTTCGGGGCAGGCCCCGGGGCCGAGGTCGCCTGGAGGAACCTCGGTGTCGCGGCCGGCCTCCTGGGCCTCGGCATCGGTGCTGTCAGGGGAAGGGACGGATCGCCGGCGCTCGGCCCGTGGCCCGGCCGTCTCGCCGACGGGCTGTCGGCGATCACGACGGCCCCGGCGCGCTGGACGACGCGGCTCGCACGGCGCCTCGGGCCGGTGGAGGATGCGCTCGACGCGGCAGCCCGAGGCGTCGCCGGCTGGGCCTGGAGCGCCGGTCGGACGGCCGGTCGCGTCGAAGCGCGCGGTTTCGCGCGCCTGGGGGACGGGCTTGCGGCTTGGCTGGCCGCTGGGGGCGAGCGGCTCCGCGCGCTCCAGGCCGGCCGTCTCTACCTCTACACGCTCGGCCTGTTCGCCTGGGCCACGGCCGCCCTCGCGGCCGGCGCCCTTCTGCTCTGGCTCTGAACCCGGGTTGACCCGATGCTCACGGCGACGATCCTCCTTCCTCTCATGACAGGCCTCGTCGTGCTGGCGATGCCGCGCGACCGCCCGGGTCTCGCACGTCGCGTCGCGCTCGGCGGCGCGGTCCTGACGCTCGCCGCGGCGCTGACGCTCTGGGCCGGCTTCGAGCCGGGGGGCGGCGACCTGCAATGGCGGACGACCTTGCCTTGGATCCCGTCCGTCGGGGCGGCCTACGACGTCGCCGTCGGCGGCCTCTCCCTGTCGCTGATCCTGCTCACTGCGGTTCTGCTCACGGCGGTGATGGTCTACGCGCTGCCCGGGCACGACCGGGCGCACGCCCACGCCTTCCTGTTCCTGCTGCTCGCGACCGGGCTCATCGGCCTGTTCGCGGCCCGGGACCTGCTGCTGTTCTACCTGTTCTTCGAGGTCGGCCTGGTGCCGATGTACTTCATCGTCGGCATCTGGGGCGGGGAGCGGAGGCGCTACGCGGCGCTCAAGTTCTTCCTCTACACGCGGGCCGGCAGCCTGGCGATGCTGCTGGGCTTCCTCGCCCTCTACCTGGCGATGGAGCCGCACACCTTCTCGCTGCCGGCCATCGCGCGGGCGAAGCCGCTGGACGGCCCCTCGCTCGCCGGGAGCCTCGCCTTCCTGGCGCTGCTCGCGGGCTTCGGCGTCAAGCTCCCGGTCGTGCCGCTGCACAATTGGCTGCCCGACGCGCACGTGGAGGCGCCGACGGAGGGCAGCGTCGTCCTCGCGGGCCTGCAGCTCAAGATGGGCGGCTACGGGATGCTCGCCGTCCTGCTGCCGGTCCTGCCGGAAACCACATCCCGGTTCGGCTGGCTTCTCGTCGCGCTGGCGTTGGCCTCGCTCCTCTACGGCGCCTTGGCGGCGCTGGCTCAGACGGACATGAAGCGGCTCGTCGCGTACACCTCGGTCAACCACATGGGCTTCGTCACGCTCGGCGTCGCGGTCATGGCGATGGCCGGAGGGGAGGGCGCCCGGCAGCTGGCCTTCAACGGAGCCGCCGCGCAGATGGTCAGCCACGGCCTCCTCACCGGTGGCATGTTCCTGATGGTGGGCATGCTCCAGCATCGTGCCGGCACGAGGGAGATCGGACGCTTCGGAGGGCTGATCGGCGCGATGCCGGCCTTCAGCGGCCTGCTCGGCCTGCTGGCCTTCGGGTCGCTCGGGCTTCCCGGGCTGTCCGGCTTCATCGCCGAGTTCCAGGCCATCGGCGCCGCGCTGCAGCTCTCCGCCTGGGTCGCCGGCATCGCGGTCCTGGCCGTCGTCGTGACGACCGCGGTCTACCTGAGGCTGGTCACCGGCCTGCTGATGGGGCGCGCCCCCCCGGACGCGCCGCCGCTGGCGCCCCTGACGGCGAGCGAGGCGTGGTCGGCGGGCGGGCTCGCGGCGCTGTCGCTCGGCGTCGGAACCCTGCCGGCCGTCCTCCTCGCGCTGCTGGACGGCACGACCGCGGCGCTGGCGCACCTCCCGTGACCGGTGGGCAGTCGATGGGCGGCTGCATGGACCTCGGCGCCGTCGCGCCCGAGATGGTCCTGGCCGGGACCGCACTCGCGCTGGTCCCGGTTGCCGGCTGGGTCCGGGGCCGGTGGCGCCGCCTGCCCGCCGCCATCGCGCTCCTCGCCCTCCTCGTCGCGATGGGCCTGACCGCGCCGATGTTGACGTCCACGCCGCGGGAGGCCTTCTGCGGCACCTACGCCGTCGATCCGTTCCGGGGCTTCTACCAGTTGGTCGTCGAGGCCGGCGCCCTGGTGAGCCTGCTCTCGCTCGCCTCCCACTTCCGCGCGAGCGAGCAGGAAGCGCACCACCCGGTCGCGCTCCTCATGGCGACCGCCGGCGGCATGGGGCTCGTGGCGGCCACCGACCTCGGCCTGATCATCCTGTTCCTGCAGATGGTGAGCTTTCCCTCGTACCTGCTCGTGCTGCTCGTGCGTAGCGACGGGCCGGCGCAGGAGGCGGCGCTCAAGTACTTCCTGTACGGCGCCGCCGCACTCGCGGTGATGGCCTACGGCCTCACCTTCCTGTTCGGCCTCACCGGCAGCCTGAACCTGCGGGCCATCGGGGCGGGCCTGGCCGGTACCGATCGGGCCTGGGTCGCACTGGCCTTCGGCCTGGTCGTCGTCGGCTACGGGTTCGAGATGACGCTGGTGCCCTTCCACGTCTGGGCCCCCGACGTCTTCCAGGGCGGGGCGGCCCCGGTCTCCGGTTTCGTCTCGGTCGTGCCGAAAGTGGCCGCCTTCGCCGGCCTGCTCCGCTTCCTTCTGGAGGCGATGCCGAGCGGCCTCTCCGCCTGGCCGACCGTGCTCTCGCTCCTGGCCGCCGCGACGATGACCTTCGGCAACTTGCTGGCGCTCCGCCAGGACAGCCTGAAACGCCTGCTGGCCTACTCGAGCATAGCCCAGGCCGGCTACATGCTGATGGCCGTGGCGGTGGCCGGCCAAGTCCCCGGTGCCCTCCCGGCCGTCGGCTACTACCTCGTCGCCTACCTCCTGATGAACCTCGCGGCCTTCACGGTGGTCGCGCAGGTCGAGCGCATGATCGGGGGCGACGGCTTCGCCGCGGTCCGCGGCCTCGGACGGCGAGCGCCATGGCCAGGGGCGGCGCTGGCACTCGCGCTTCTGTCGCTTGCCGGCGTCCCGCCGCTGGCAGGCTTCGCCGGCAAGGTCTTCCTGCTCGTGGCCGCCATCGAGGGTGGGCTCGCCTGGCTTGCCGTGGTGGCTGCCGCCAACATGGCGGTGGCGCTCTTCTACTACGCAGCCGTGATCGCGGAGATGTATTTCAAGGAACCGGAACGCCCCGAGGGCCTGGCGCCCGACGCCGGCTACGCCTGGGCGCTCGGTTTATGCACGGCGGGGACGCTGGGCTTCGGCATCGCGCCGGGTCTGGCGCGCGGTCTGGCACAACTCGGCTCGACGCTGCTGCGGTAGGAGTGGTTCTGCCGGGTTGTCCAGGCAGGCGGGGGAGGGGCCGGAGGCCGGAGGCAGCGCCCTCCGGCGGGACCGGGCTCATCTGCGAAACGCTCCGCCGCGGCGCCCGGCAGCGCTCAGGCGGCCCGGAACGGGCGGTCGCGTGCCGGCTCTACGTCGCGCGGTTCTCCTGCACGGCCAGTCCGAGGGCGTTGGTGACCTCCTCGAACCGGGCGCTCGCGTCCGACCAGTCCTGGGCGAAATCGAACAGCTCGCGCATGGCCGGGGAGATCTCCTTGTAGGCGGCCAGGGCGGCGACGAGGGCACCGAGCGAGAGCTGGCCCTGGACGACGAGGTAGCCGCCGATCGAGAAGAAGAAGAACGGTGTGAGGTTCGAGGTGTAGTTGTACAGTCCCTTGAGCCGGCCATTGAGGTCGTTGATTTCGATCCGCACCCTTTCGAGTTCCCGCGCTTGGTGCATCTGCCGGAGCACGATCGATGGCCGGCGGGTCCCACCCGACGTCCGTGCCGACCCGGGATCGGTGAGGAGGGCCCCCAATGCCCGCGTGGCATGGACCCGCTGGCGGACCTTCGCATTCAATCGCGCCTGCAACCGCGGGAGGATGGTCAGCTGAACCGGCAGCATGATGAGGGCCGCGAGCGCCAGGGCGGCGTTCTGCATGAGGAGGAAGACGACGCTGGTCGCGAGCGTGCCGCCTTGGACAAGGGGCACCACCACCAAGCTACCCCCGAAGTAGCCGATGGGCTCGACCTCCTGGACGGCGACCGCGGCCAATGTCGCCCGCCGCTCGGGCAAGCATTCGCCCCGTGCGCGCCGGGCGACGGCGAGGCGCAGGCGCCGCACGAGGCGTTCGTTCACGCGCCCACGGACCCGATTGACGGCGTATTTGGCGAGCCCGCTGAGCGTGAGCACGGCCAGATAGCTGGCGCAAAGCGCGAACAGCAGCTCGACGCGACCCAAAGCGAAGCCGAGGAAAGTCATTCTCGGCTGACTGTCGCCCGAGGCGTCGGCGAGGGCGTGGTTGATGATGTGCTTGGGGATCTCGAGGAGGAGCCAGGCCGCCGGGAGTGTCAGGATCGACAGCAGCACGAGGCGGAACTGCAACCGCGACGTCGCACGCACGACGTAGGCTTCCAGCCCCACGGCCATGCGCTTGCGGGGGCCGGGCGATCCCACCGCGTTCATGGATGCAGGGCCGCGCGACGGGACCACCCCTCGCATGCGGCGGCGGTCCAGCCGGACGACCGCACGGCGCAGGCCGAATCGCACCGCGAGCCAGGCGGTCCAGGCGGGCGCCACGATGAGGACCAGCACCGTCACGAGGTCGATCCACCAGTGGGCGTGAGGATGGTCGAGGGGCATCGCCCGATGGATCAGGTCGTGGATGAACGGCGGTGTCAGCAATGGGTACTCCTGGCGATGGTGTCCGGCGCCCCGGAGGGGAACGACCCGGCGCCTCCGAAGGAGCCTCCGGAGCCCCGACAAGTCCGTCCCGGTGAGTTCCACCCGCTCCCGAGGGCGGCCCTCCCGACCGCATGTGCAGGCAGCGGCCCCCTGGGAGCGCGGGCGGCGCGTCGCCCGGCGCGCTCGACGGCGTTCGGCCGGGTCCTCCGAACGCCTGGCGCTCGGCCCAAGCCGAGAGTGGGCATGGCGGTCCCATACCGACGTCCGCCCTACATTCCGGCGTGCGCGTAGCGGGGCGTTCCCAGCCGGAACCTCATCCGCCACGACCGAAGCCGAGCGCGTATGCGTCGTCCGCGACGAGGCGGGCGAAGGCGATCGCGTCGCGGCGGCGCTCGGCGGGCGTCCCGTAGAGGGAGGCCGCCTCGGGCTCCCTGCGGATACGCAGGGCCTCGTCGATGATGCGGTGCCACTCCGGCTGGAAGGTGATCAACCCGTACAGGCCGGCGTCGCTCTTCGAGGGCACCACCCTGGTCGAGAGTATGTAATGGAGCCTGCACATGCCGAGCACGGTCCGTTCGATGACTTCGGTGGCGGGCGGTTCCGCATCGCTTCCCGGGTCGGGTACGAGCCACGAACCCCGGCGTTCGTCGATGCGGGCCAGGGCCCATCGCTCCAGGTCCGCCGGCCCGCGCCAAAGCCCCGTGCCCGCGCAGAGCGGCCCGCGCACCGTCACCGCGCTGGCTCCCAAGACGCTCCAGGTGAGCGGATGCCTGTCGTGACACCCGGACGAGAGGAAGCGACCCTGCTTGACGCAGGGTCCGTTCGGGATGGCAAGCGGACCGGCCCGCAGGTCGTCCCAGGTCAGATAGATGCCGTCGAGCGCCGGGATCTCCCGGTCGAGCGCGAGGCCGGCGTGGACCTTCGCGAGGGCAGCCGTTTCGCCGCCCCCTGGTCGGGCCGGGGACACGGCTACGAAATCCACGTCGCTGAGGGGCGGCCGGAAGTCGCCCATGGCGGCGGAACCGACGAGGTACAAGGCCTCGACGAACCCCGGTACGGCGGCATCGACCAGGCCGAGGTAGGCGTCCGCGACGCTCAGTGCGAGCGGGTGGGTGGTCATGGTCTCGCCAGGCTCGTGCGGTTGATCGGGGAGGGAGGCTGGCGCCTCTCCAGATTCGACCGCGCCGGGCTCCCGCCGGGACGGGTCAGGTGGGGCGCAGGGGCGGAGGGCGGCGGGCTCGGCACTGCCGCGTCTCAGCCGATCCGTGCCGCGCGCAGGCGCAGGGCGTTGCCGATCACGCTCACCGACGAGAGCGCCATCGCGGCCGCCGCGATGACCGGCGAGAGGAGGATGCCGAGGAACGGATAGAGCAGTCCGGCGGCCACCGGCACGCCCAACGCGTTGTAGATGAAGGCGAAGAACAGATTCTGGCGGATGTTGCGGATCGTTGCCCGGGACAGGCGGCGTGCCCGGACGATGCCGACCAGGTCCCCGTGGAGCAGCGTCACGCCCGCACTCTCGATGGCGACGTCGGTGCCGCCGCCCATCGCGATCCCGACGTCCGCGACGGCGAGGGCGGGGGCGTCGTTGACCCCGTCCCCGGCCATCGCCACGACGGCACCTTCGCCCTGGAGCGCCCTGACCGCTTCCGCCTTCCGGTCAGGCAGGACCTCGGCCTCGACCTCGTCTATGCCGAGCGACCTGGCGACGAACTCGGCCGTCGTCCGACTGTCGCCGGTCAGCATGACGATGCGCAAGCCTGCCTCCTGCAGCCTTCGCACGGCCTCGAACGTGCTCGTCTTGATGGGGTCTTGGATGGCGATGACGCCGGCCGGCTTCCCGCCCACGGCGACCAGGACCGCCGTGGCACCGCGTGCCCGCATCTCCTCGGCCTTTGCATGAAGCGCCGCCGCGTCGACCCCTTGCTCCTCCAGGAAGCGCCCGTTGCCGACGGCTACGCGGCGGCCCTCGACCGTACCGAACGCCCCCTTGCCGGTCGGAGCCTCGAAGTCGGTGGCAACGGCACCTGGGATGCCGCGCTCTTCCGCGGCCCGGACGATGGCGAGTGCCAGGGGGTGCTCGCTCGCGCGTTCGACCGCGGCGGCGAGGTGCAGCACGTCGGCGTCCGTGAAGCCGGGGGCCGGGAGCACCGCGGTGACCTTGGGCTTGCCCTCCGTGAGCGTTCCGGTCTTGTCGACGACGAGCGTGTCGACCTTCTCCATCCGCTCCAGGGCTTCGGCATTCTTGACCAGCACCCCGTTCTGCGCGCCGCGTCCGACTCCCACCATGACCGACATCGGCGTCGCCAGGCCGAGGGCGCAGGGGCAGGCGATGATGAGGACCGCGACAGCCGCGAGGAGGGCATAGGTGAACCGCGGCTCCGGGCCGACGGCCATCCAGGCGACGAAGGCGAGCGCCGCGACGGCGATGACCACGGGGACGAACCAGGCCGCCGCGTCGTCCACCAGGCGCTGGACGGGCGCGCGCGAGCGCTGGGCCTCGGCGACCATCGCGACGATGCGGGCCAGGGTGGTCTCGGACCCGACCCGCGTCGCGCGCATGACGAAGCCCCCGGTCGTGTTCAGGCTTCCGCCGACCACGGAGGAGCCGGGTTCCTTCGAGACGGGGACGGGCTCGCCGCTGATCATCGCCTCGTCCACCGCCGAGCGCCCCTCGACGACCTCGCCGTCGACCGGCACCTTCTCGCCGGGCCGGACGCGCAAGCGGTCCCCGACCGCCACCTCCGAGACGAGCACCTCCTCGTCGGTTCCGTCCGTCCCGAGACGCAGGGCCTTCTGCGGCGCGAGATCGAGCAGCGCCCGGATCGCGCCCGAGGTGCGCTCGCGGGCCCCGAGTTCCAGCACCTGCCCGAGCAGCACCAGGACGGTGATGACCGCCGCGGCCTCGAAGTAGGCCGGAACCGCTCCGTCGTGGCCGCGGAGGCCTTCGGGGAAGAGACCTGGCGCCACGGTCGCGGCGACGCTGTAGAGGTAGGCCGCGCCGGTTCCGAGGGCGATGAGGGTGAACATGTTGAGGCGGCGGTTCGCCAGCGACTGCCAGCCCCGCTCGAAGAACGGCCAACCCGCCCAGAGGACGACCGGAGAGGCGAGCAGGAACTGGGCCCAGTTCGAGGTTTGCAGGCCGAGGCGGTCGACGAGACCCGTAAGGTGTCCTCCCATCTCCAGGGCGAACACGGGGAGGGTGAGGACGAGGCCGACCCGGAAGCGGCGAGTCATGTCCTTGAGCTCGGCGTTCTCGACCGGGCCGCTCGTCGGCGTGAGCGGCTCCAGCGCCATCCCGCAGATCGGACAGCTGCCCGGTCGGTCGCGGCGGATCTCCGGGTGCATCGGACAGGTGTAGACCGCCCCGACCGGCCCCTCCGACGGCCGCTTGTCCGCCGACAGGTACCGTGCGGGATCGGCCACGAACTTCGAGCGGCACCCAGCCGAGCAGAAGTGATAGGTCGCGTGACCGTGCTCGGCGTGGTGGGTCGTGGTTCCCGGGTCGACCCGCATGCCGCAGACGGGATCCGTCGCGGACGCGCCGGCCGCCGGCGCTGCACCGTGACCATCACGATGCCCGTGGGCATGAGGCTCGGGGTGAGCGTGGTCCATGGGTTCGGGCCTCCAAGCTGCTGCGGGCCGGGGCATGGCCGACGAGGCGGCCGTGCGGTTCGTCGGCGAGGGAACCGGGCTGGGTGGGACGTTCAAAGGTCGTGCTCCGCAATGACCTCAGCCGCCGCCCATGATGCGGTCGATGCGCGCCCCGATGCTGCGGACCCGGGCGGCATGCTCGGCCCACAGGCGGCGCGCGACGGCGGATCGGACATCCCGGCTGGCGGACGGTGCCGCAGGAACCTCGCGGCCGCTCCGGTCGGGAGCGGGCAGTGCAGTGCCGGCGAGGGGGACGCCGGTCCCGGCGAGGCGGACGCGGACCCGCTGACAGTAGGTGACGGAGCGTGGACTCATCCGCTCCTCGCCGTGGCCCGCCCTGTACTTCATCAGCGTGCGGCAGAGATCGCCCTGCGCGAGCTTCCAAGCTTGTGCGAGGTAGGCGACGCCGAAGCGGATGTTGGTCGCGGGATCGAGGAGGGCACCGGCGGAACCCGTGTGGCCGAGCATGGCCGCGGTTGCCGGCCGGACCTGCATCAGACCGAGCTCACCGACCCCGCCGACCGCGCCGGCGTCGTACCCGCTCTCCACGTACGCGACCGCGTCGGCGACGGCTGGGGGCAATCCGCGCGCCTCGGCCTCGCGCGCGAGCATCCGCCGATAGACAGCCTGCTGCGCCGCTCCTGCCGCGCCGATGCCTTCGGGCGACGGAGCGGCAGGAGCGGGCGAGTTCACGGGCCCATCCCCGACAGCGACGGCTGGAGCCGGAAGGATGAGTGCCGCGCACAGGAAGAGGAACGGCCGGGAAGGAGGGAGAGCGGGCGCGCCCGGAAACCCTCCTCGTGCGGCCGCGGTCGCTCTCCCCGGCGGGCCCGCCGCCCTCGTCATGGCCTGCTGTTTCATCGCGCTTCCCGGATGCGCGTGATCTCGGGCCGCGGCAGCTCAATCTCGGCCATTGAGCCCAAGAAGGTCGAGGTCATCGGTGAGTTCCT
>NZ_BPQQ01000122.1 GCF_022179325.1 Methylobacterium isbiliense
CACCTTCGCCGAACGTTTCCCGAACCTCCTCGGCCGCTATGCTCACCGCACCCGCCGACTGGCTCAGGCCCAGGCGCGAACCGGGGTCGCGCTCGGCGGCCAGCCTGCCGCCCGCCTGCTCTCGCGGCTGGCCATGCCCACCAGCGCCACGACCCTGCTGCGCGCAGTCCGAGCTCTCCCGCTGCCGTCCGCAGGGCGACCGCTGATCGTTGGTGTCGACGACTGGGCCCTGCGCAAGGGCCGGACCTACGCCACGATCGTGATCGACCTCGAGCACCATCGTCCCCTCGACCTGCTGCCGGACCGGTCAGCCGCCGCGCTGGCGACCTGGCTCCGGCACGAGCCGCAGATCCGCCTCGTGGCACGTGACCGCTCCACCGAGTACGCACGGGGAACCACGATAGGGGCGCCAGGCGCCCGGCAGGTCGCCGACCGCTGGCATCTGCTGCTCAATACCCGGCAGATGCTCGAGCGCTGGCTCGCCCGGGTTCACCCGCGCCTCAAGCAGGTGCTCCCGACGACACTCGCCGCGGCCTCGGTCCGCCGGACGAAGGCATACCCGCGAGCTCCTGCGGAGGTGCTCATGCGGGCTGCGGCCGTCGAGCGATGGGAGGCTCTCTACGATGACGTTCGTCGCCGCGTCGCGGCGGGGCAGTCACTCCGGCGCATCAACCGCGAGACCGGCCTGGCCCGCGCGACCGTGCGCAAATACGCCTTCGCCCCTCGCTTCCCACGCCATGGCCTGCGCGGGCCAGGGCCGAGCATCCTGGATCCCTACCTCGATCAGCTCTCTGCCCGCTTCGATCAGGGCTGCGAGAACGCGATGCAGCTTTGGCGCGAGCTTCGCGACCTCGGCTATCCCGGCACCCCGAAGCAGGTCGGACGCTGGCTGAACGAGCGGCGCACGCGCCCGGCCAAGACGACGATCCGGCGTTGGCAGCGATCACCAGCTGCAGCGACAACCAAGACACCATCACGACCGCCCCTTCCGTCGCCCAAGCAGCTGTCATGGCATCTCTTGCGTGACCCCAACGAACTTGATCCCGCAGCCGCCGCGGCGGTGGCGCGGGTGCTTCAGGATGGCGAGGCGGCCAAGGTTGTCGGTCTTGCTCGCTGGTTCTGTCGGATCGTGCGGAGCGGCTGCGGCGGGCGGCGTGCCGGCTCTGCCGCGGTGGCGGCCTTTGACACGTGGCTTGCGGAAGCACGCAGCTGCGGCATACGCGTGGTCGAGAGTTTCGCCGCCAGCCTTGATCAGGATCGTGCGGCGGTGCGTGCTGGCCTGGAACTGCCGTGGAGCAGCGGCCAGGCAGAAGGGCAGATCAATCGCCTCAAGCTGCTGAAGAGGAGCATGTACGGCCGAGCTAAGCTCGACCTCCTTCGTCACCGTTTCCTCCTGGCAGCCTGATCCACCAAACTCGCCGATGAACCACTCACAGGGGGGCGGATCACCTGACGACAGGATCAGCGCAGATCAGGGCAATGGACGCAGACGCCCGCTGCATCGAGCGGCAGCCCGGAAAATGCACGCGCCACGATGACCCCTCGTCTGAGCGGAAAATTTGTTAGAACTCAGTGCGACCATCCCAGTCGAAAAATCCTACACAGTCAATTGCTTAACGTCGATCCGACTTGATCCAGACTGTACCGAAATCTCGTAATGACTCGTCTGAATTACATTCAAAATCTTGGTTGGACAAAAGGCGGCTACGTTAATTCCACCTGCATGGCGCAAGCTGTCGAAGATGATGCCCGCCTCGCCAGCTGCTCGAAGCCGTTCTCCGAAAGCTTGAGACGCACCGTAGCTGCGAGTGTCATAAACGGCCGGCATGGTTGATTGCTGACCACGAATGTCGACATAGGAGCCGTCCAGTGTGGACGTGTAGGCTCGGTATCTGCGCTTCAATCCCGCGAGGCACAGGGCGGCTGCTTCACGGCGAAGATGATGGGCGACCTCGATCGCGGCCGTCCTGAGTTCCGCCGCCGCATACCACGCTCCGAGATCCGGGCCGTTGAACCTCATGCCTGTCGGGGCAACGTGCAGGAAGGCTGCCATCACGATGCTCGAATTCGGCCGGCCGAAAGCCCATTCGGACTGAGGGAGACGTCGGATACGGTCCGCTACCAAGCGGTCGTTTGTCCAACCTTCCAGTTCCATCACCGCCTGTAGGTCGGCAGCAGTAGCCACCGTATCGAAGAGGCCAATCGGCGGAAATTGCGAGGGGACGAGGCGATGCGTCGGGCGTGGCGCAGCCGAGTAGACAGCGCTCACGAGAAGACGACATCCGCGTCGGTGTAGGGACGAAAACCCTTATCTACCTCGTTTGGCTCCATGTAGAGGCCACCACGGGCTGCATCAAGGAAGCGACGAACCGTCATGAGCCCGTCCTGCGTACCGTTCGTAATCAACTCGACGGGAGGCTTTCCACCGAACACCGTAGCCTGATGAGCACGATGCAGCCAATCGACCCCCTCCTGCTCGCTGCTATACAGGATACCGAGGGCCTTATGGATGCCGAGCACGGCCGAAATCCGCATGAGAACATCAGCGTCCAGGGTGATGTCCCGGTGCTCGCGAACCATTTTGACCCAATTCTGATAGGTAGACCGCGCCGGGAAACCGAGCACGGCTCGGCGTTCGGCTTCGCCCAATTTCCAGAGATCGCAGATCGCGAGAAACGTTCGCAGGGCCGGTCCGCTTAGGCGTTTACGGTTGGCGGGTTCAAAGCGATCCGCGGAGAGAGCCGGAACGCCGTGCGGTACTCCTGATCCAGCTGATATCAAGTCTGCCATGACCACCTCCCGTGCTCATTTTCGGACATAGTCCAAATTTGGACACAAACAAGAGGTAGCGCTTCATCCTGCCACTTACCCACACATGATGGCATTTGGCCGAGATGGGGCACCGCATGGACCGTCGAGGCGTGTGCCGACGTGCAAGCTCGTAAAGCAGCCATCTGAAAGCGGAACTGTACGCCGCGCCCGTCAAAGCGGCGGGCGGGCCGGCCTCTCACTCAAGCTCGGTTCTGCAGGGTCGCGAGCTTGCGAGCGGCGCCGCGCTGAGCCCTGAGCCGCTCGCCATAGCGGGCGGGCATAGCGGGCGTCTTCCAGGAGCCCGCCTGCATCACCTCGAGCAGCTCGAACCCGGCCGCGAACATGTCCTGCGGGGCGTGTCGCAAAGATTTTGGCCGTAGAAAATTATGCTCCCGGCAGAGATGCACCCCAGTCCGATGGGACAATCTCAGGCCTGTCAAACCGCCTCATCGACCTCGTCGACGGGGTGAGCAGGCATTGTAACGCTCCGTTCGGAGGAGATTTTTTCGGCCGTTGAACGTTTGCGACACGCCCGGAGCGAGAGCCGCTGCTGCTCTCCTTGTGCTGCTCGGCCGAATGCCGGTGAGGACGCCCGGCATGGCGGCTACAGGCGGGAAGGGAGCACGGGCACCAGTCGACCAGCACCCGTATTAGCTGGCCGGCGGCGATGTCCGCCCGAACCCGCTCCTCGGGGAGATGGGCCAAACCGAAGCCCGCCAGCGCCGCCTTGAGTGTCATCGACCCGGTGTTGACCACCAGAGGCCCCTCGACCCGCACGTTCAGCACCTGCTAGCCCCTCTCGAACTCCCAGGCATGGAGCACGCCCCGCGTCTGCAGGCGAAGGTTGATGCAGACGTGGTCCGTCAGGTCGTCGGGCGTGCGCGGCTTCCGGCGCCGCTCGAAGTACGATGGGGCGGCCACGGCGGCCATGCGCAGGTCCGGCCCGATGCGTACGGCGACCATGTCCTTATCGACTTGCTCGCCGAGCCGGACACCCGCGTCGAGGCGCTCGGCGACGATGTTGGTCAGACCGTTGTCGACAACCACCTTGGCGGTTACATCCGGATACTCCGGTAGCAGCCGCTCCAGCGCCGGCCAGATGATGCTCTCGGCCGAGTGCTCGCCCGCCGCGATGCGGACGTTGCCGGCCGGCTTCTCCCGATACTCGGTCAGCGTCGTGAACTCGGCGTCGATCTCGTCGACGCCCAGGAACGCCACGGGGTCGACCTGACTGGTCCGACGTGCGGCGAACGGCAGTGGCAGGCCCAGGCCGGTGCCGGGTTCGCTGCACGGGACTTCGCTATCGACTTCGTTCAGCAGCAGGCAACGTGTCTCGCCGGCAAGCCAAGCCAAGGCTGGACGCCGGCGCTCGCCCGCGGCACGACACCGGTGATCAAGATCAAGTTCGCGATCAGCGACTGCCGAGCGTGCCCGCTCTGGCCGCAGTGCAAAACCGCGGACTTTGCAGCCGAGTACGCGCAGCAGGCCGGCGTCGAAGCCACGATTGCCCAGGGTGTGCGGTCATCTCGGCTCCGACGGACGCCGTACTTTGGGCACGCGAAGGCGCACCTCGCCCACCTCATGACGGCAGCAGCGATGAACCTAGCTCGGGTGCTGCGGTGGCTGGCAGACGAACCGAAGGCGCGAACACGGCACTCAGCCTATGCGCGGCTGCATCAACTCGCGACCTGACTGAGCTGTGCCGAATTCGCCACCAATATCAAAATACGGGAGAGCCACCAAAGCGGGTCAACTCCAACTCCAACTCCAACATCAGCTGGCGATGGCTGCGCTTCCATTGATCTAGCGCAACGCGTGCCGGCCCGTCCGGGCCATTCTTGCCCCGTCGGTACCGAACGCGGGGATCGGGTGATGGAGAGCAAACGAGGAGAGCGGCCGGTCGTGCTCATCGCGGAGCCGCAGGCGCTACCGGGCATGTGGCTGGAGGACGTTCTTTCTGGTGCTGGCTGCGCAATCAGCGGGCCCTACGGTACCTGCGGCGAGGCCACAGAGAGCCTGGACAGGAAACCGCCAGACTTCGCGGTGGTCAGCGTCGACCTGAACCAGGGTCCTGGTTTCCCGCTTGCCTGTGCCCTGCGCCAACGGGGCGTCCCATTTGCCCTGATCTCCGGCAACGCGCGCGTTCCAGACGCCTTCGCGGACATACCCCTGTTCGAACGGTTGTTCGATGCCCGGGACTTGATCAGCGCCGTGACAGCCCGTTGCGCGCTCCCGGGCTGTCGCAACGGCGCACGGACCTGCCCGATGCTGCGCCGGATCACGGCCGGGAAAACACTTGAGCCGGGAAAAATGTCCGACCGGTTGCCGAGCCTAGAGGGGCCGCCCCCAGGCGTGCGCGCCGTCGAGGACCACCTCACGCTGAGCTGAGCCCCACAGTAGGGATGTGGCCGCCGAGCCCAGCCATCGAGCAGTCCCCATCACGTCTGCGCCTTCTGGCCGGAGACTTTCGATGACCTATGCAAGCATCATGGTAGCGGTCGACCTCGGCGATCATGCGCGCGAACGCATCCGTCTCGCCGGGCACGTCGCCGACGACTTCCGCGCCCACCTCATCGGCGTCGCGGCGGAAATGCCAGCCTACGAGTTCGCGCCCGCCGGCCCGACCCTTGGCGGAGCCTACTGCATCGCCTCGATCCAGGAAGCCGTCGTGAACGACCTCAGGATGGCCCATGAAGCCTTCAAGGAAGCGGTCGGGAACCGAAGTCGCGTCGAGTGGCGCTCGAACCTCGACTTCCCCTTGGGATTTCTGACAGGACAGTCGGCCGCTGCCGACCTGTTGGTCGTGGGCCGCGGTGACGAAGGTAGCCCGCTCATGTCGGTCAATACCGGGGACGCCCTGATGCAGCTCGGCCTGCCGGTGTTGGTCGTCCCGCCCAAAGTCGACCACCTAGACGCCAAGCGTGTCGCGGTCGGGTGGAAAAACACTCGCGAGGCGCGCCGCGCCATACGCGATGCGCTTCCGTTCCTGAAGCGGGCCTCCCAGGCCGTTGTGGTATCCATCGACGACGGGAAGGGTGCCGCAGACACGCGGGACATCGTCGCCCTCCTGCAGTCGCATGACGTCTACGCGACCGCAGTCAGCAAGGACGCCTATGGTGCCGAGACCTCCGAGGCGCTCGTGGACGCTGCATGCGAGCACGGAGCCGACCTGCTCGTCGCGGGTGCCTACGGCCACGGCCGGCTGCGCGAGTGGGCCTTCGGGGGCGTAACCCGCGACCTACTGGCAGCGGCGCCAATCTGCTGCCTGATGAGCCACTGAATGACGCCGAGAATGCCATCAGCACCCGGGATCTCATGATTCTGCATGACGGCACGTTGTCGTGTGCGAAGGCCATCCGCTGAACCTGAGCCTCCGAGTCCAGCGAGTGTTCGAGGCGCCCCGGGATACGGCCGAAGCAGGTGTGGCCGCCTGGGCATCAATCCTCTAGGCGAGGCCCATGTGTCAGTGGGCCATGAGCACTGGGATCCGGGCCTGCTCGATGACGTGGCGGGTGACCCCGCCCAGCAGGAACTCGCGCACCCGGCTATGGGTGTAGGCACCGAGAGCCAGCATGGAGGCGTGCTGTCGCTCGGCCTCGGCCAGGATGGCAGCGCCGACCGAGGTTTCGTCCCCGACAGCCGGGGTGACGGCCTCCGCCACGACGCCATGCCAGCGCAGGTAGGCGCACAGGTCGGCCGACCGTACCTCCTCGAAGCGTTCGGTTCGGGCATGAACGACCGTGACCCGGGCCGCTTCATGCAGCAGCGTGATGCACTGGCCGATCAGGCGCGTCGCCTCCAGGCTGCCGTTCCAGGCGATGACGACGTGGTCGAGCAGATCGTATGGGACGGTCTCGCCAACCATCAGCGTCGGGCGACCGACTGAGAACAACGCCGTGTCCAGTGCCCGCCCCGTGAAAGGCACCCTCGGGTCCGGTCGGTCGACGATGACGAGGTCGCTGACCCGGCCGGCAAGCGCCAGGAGCGGCTCGACCTCGCCCGAGAGTTCAGTCCAAGTCACGAAGGTTGCGTCGAGACGCCCGGCCGAGGATGCGTACGGCACCCCCTCGCGCTCGCACCACCTCCGCAGGGCCTCCTCGCCCTCCATCGCGGCCTCGCGCACGCTTCGCTCAATGGCTTCGATTGTCACACGGCCGAGGGGCATGAGGCGCTCCATCGCGGCCAGCACATGCTCCGGGCCCGGCGCCATGAAGCTGACGTCGATGTGGGCGTGCAAGCGCTGGCCTAGGCGCAGGGCGGCGCTCAACCGGCGCGTGACGTCGATGCCGGGAGCAGTGGGAACGAGGAGGCAGCGCAGGAACATAGAGGTCTCCTCGCTCAGCGTTCCAGTGACTTCAGGTAGGCGATGAGGGCCTCGGCCTGATCCGGATCGAAGCGGAACTCGGGCATGCTGGGGTGGCCCGTGCGAATGCCCTCGGCGAGGGCCTCACCGAGATCCTCGACGGGGTAGCGCTTGTGCAGATCGCGGAAGGGTGGCGCCTCGCGCAGGGGGCTCGTCCCGACGCGCTCGACCGCATGGCACCGAGCACAGTTGGTCCGGGCGAGGGTCGCACCCTGCTGCACCTGCCGGTCCCAGGCCTCGACGGGTCCGGCGTAGAGGAGCGCCCACAACGCGACGGCGCCGGCCGCGATGATGTCTGCCGGGCGCATCAGTGGCTCATCAGGCAGCAGACTGGTGTCGTCTGCAGGACGTCGCGGGTGGCACCGCCGAAGATCCACTCGCGCAGGCGGCTGTGCCCGTAGGCACCCATCACGACCAAGTCCGCATCCTCGCGCCCGGCGAACCGAAGGATCTCGTCCGCGGCGCCTATCTCTGGGTTGCGCAGCAGGTGCGTGGTGACGGTCACAGAGTGATTGGAAAGGTACGCAGCTACATCCTCGGCGCCCTCCCGGTCCGCATCGGGTCCTATCACCGCAACCTGGACCTCGTCGGCCTGAGCCAGGAAAGGCAGCGCATCATGGACGGCCCGGCGTGCCTCGCGCGTGTCCTTCCAGGCCACGACAACCCTCTTTGCCGTGAGACGCTCGACTCCGGGCGGTGCGATCAGCACCGGCCGACCGACCTCCATCAGGAGCGCTCCGGCCGGAACTCCCATCAAGCCCGGGTCGCCGTCCGCCGGCCCCTGCCGGCCGACGACCACGAAATCGGCAGCACGCGCCTGCTCGACGAGGTAGGCCAAGGGCTGGGTCGGCGCCGAGCGCCAAGCTGTTTCGTGCGCCGAACCGGCCTCACGCTCGAAGAGGGCCTTGGCCTGCGCGAGTTGCTCGTCGGTCAGGCGCTCAGCAACCGCCCAGACGCGTTCGACCTCCAGCATGTCGCCAACTGGGATGGGGCCGACGACCGGGCGTCCGGCGACGCCGGTCAGCTTGGACCCGAACCGCGCGGCGAGATCGGCGGCGAGCTGGATGCGGTCCGCGGCCGCGGCCCCCAGATCGACCGAGACCATGATGTTGGAGATCTTCATGACCGCCTCCTGAGGCCGGGCTGCCGACGCGATGGAGGTACCCTGGCCCTGGTTCGCGGGATCAACCTTGATCCAGCTCAAGCCCGTCGGGAGACATAGGGACGGGCTGAGGCTGGCTGATGGGGGCCGAATTTCCCGAATCCTCGGCGCAGAACGATCAAGCCAGGCGCGAGAGACCCTTGTCTCACCGCAGTCCTTGCAAGTCGTAGGGCCCGATACGGCCAGGACGACGTCCGAGCACCTCGCCGGACCGCCCAAGCTATTCTGCATCGGCAGTATAAATTGACAGAGAGCCCGTCCCGCATGGCCGAACGATCCTAGCTCACGGCGCCGGAAGCGACTGCTTGATCTCAGGGGCGCCTCGCGAACGGAGCACAACTCGTACCAGAGTGCATTGAGCACCCCCACAGCCGCAGCTAGTCCGAGACCGAGAGTCCAGGCGAAGTACCACAGCGTCGAACTCCTTCGAGATCAGGAAAATGGCGGTCAGGTGATGGCAGGATGGGGTAGACCGCGGGGGCAGGTCTCCGTCGATGATGTGCAGGTCCGTGCGGCAGACCGTGCAGGCCTCGACCCGGATATGGACCTCGCCGGGCCCAGGCTCCGCGTCCGGCCGCCGCTCGGCAGCGAGGTGAGCGTCGCTTCCTGACAGCACCGTCGCCAGCATTGGAGAACCTCAGCAAGCGAGCATCAGGCGTTCCTCGACGGCCCGCGCGCCTGGGGCCGACCAGGCTGCCCGCTCGGCGAGCTCGCACGCGCGCCAGACGTCGACGCAGCCATCGAGGGTGAACCTTGTCGCCATCCACGTGGCCGCGAGTCTTGTCCGGATCCTGGGCGCTCCGCTTCAGGGCTGCGAGGATGCGGGACTTCACCTCGGTGGCATGGGCCGACCGCTTCACGCCGATGATGTCGGTTACGTCGGCGAGATGCCTTCTGGTGGTAGGAGAGCACACATCCCTGGGGTGTGATGCAGCCCATCTCGACCTTCAGCGAGACCGAATTTTCCGGAATCCGCACGTCCCCATTCAAGTACCCGGGCGCAGCGGTCGGCCAGCGCCTCGTCACCGATGCGCGGATTGTCTGGGTAACGAACCGCGATCCGCTCTACCACGCCCCGAACGCCGCGGACCCGGAGCGCGATGCGCTCGGCGATGCACTTCTCGGCGTAGCTCCGGACATGGCCGGTCAGGGTCACGATGCCGTTGTCGACAGCGACGCCGATCTACGCCGAATCGATCATGGGGGCGTATACCAATCCTTCGAGCACTTGCTGATGCACCGTCTTGTCGTCCATCGCCCATCTCCTCGGTTCGGTGGGGGGACTCAGATGGCGAGCCAGAGCAGCGCCGGCGTCATCACCGACGCAGCAATGGCCAGGCCTAGGGCTTGCAGGCTTCCGATGCTCCGGTAGTGATAGCCATCCGAGACGAAGCATTGGCCCACGTCGTTTCGCGGCGACGGCCTGAGCGGCACTCGCACACGGCGCATCGTTCGGAGAGAGGTGGTTCGAAGCACCAGGGTCATCGTTCGCTTCCGTCTAGCCTGACGAGAGCCATCCTGCTGCGCCGACCCTGGAGCGCTTTGATCCACCTCAACGCTATCGGCCCTGCCCGCCGGCAGGGTCGCCCTCGACCATCGATCGTCTGCAGGACGGCGTGGCGCTGGCGCGCACCGGGAAGGTCGCGGCCCTGATGACGGCGTGCTCCACACCGAGGAGATCTTGGAGGCGGCCGTCCGCCGGGAAACGGCCTGATGACCGATCGACGGATGAGCCACATCTACGCCCCCAACGGGCCGGACCTCGTGTCTGGGACCATGCTGGCGAAGCAGTTGGTACGCCTTGCCGGCGCGAGGCCGCCGGCCTGATCCGCGGCGCACCCGTGTCCATCGTCGTGAACCGCCGATCCGACGGCGAACGGTCCGGGGTAGCGTCCTGCAGGGCGGCAGAACTCCTCGCGCGCCACCAAGGCATGAGGCACGGGACCTCCTTTCCCTCAAAATCGGGTCTTGATCCAGATCATGGCTCCACCTGACGGGCACGACACCCTCGCGGCATGCCCGGCAGACCGGCGCCCGCGATGCCGACGCCCCTTGCGGCGGCACCAGGACCCCATCGGAGGCCGCGATGTCCAACCCCGCCGATAAACACGACCCCTTCGACCCCTTCGGCATCGTCGCCTCGATGGGCGAGTGGTGCTGCCTGCTGAAGGCGGCACGGGAATTGAAGGACGTCGACGGTGAGATGATGGAGACGATGCTAGATGCGAGCGCGACCGGACCCGTACCCGAAGGCCCGGAAGCCGTCGCGAAGGTCCACAGCATCGTGAACCTCATGCGAAGCCTGAGCCTCGACGCGGAGGCCGTCCGGCAGCGTGACCCGGAGACCATGCAGACGCTTGAGGCGGCCTGCCTGCGCTGCACACAACGCGGCCGCTGCGCGCGCGAGCTCTGGGCCGGGACCGCCGCCGACGCCTACCCGGAATTCTGCCCGAACGCCGCGCGCCTCGACCGGCTGCGCCATGCTTGAACCGGGCCTGACCATAGAGCCTGCGTCGTCCGATTCGCGGGTGGCGTCCGGCCGCACCATACCTCGGATGGAGCACGTCCATGCCCTGCCCATCGAGGACGTTCCGAGGCGCTTTGGGACTTCTCTGCACGCGGGCCTGACGGATGCGGAGGTTCGGCAACGACTCGCGCGGGTCGGACCGAACGTGATTGCCACGAAGGAGCGGGCCAGCGCGCTCGCCCTGCTCCTGCACCAGCTTGCGAGCCCCGTCGCATACCTGCTCGCGGCAGCCTGTGCCCTGTCGCTCTACTTCGGCGATTGGCAGGAGGCGACCGCGATCGTCGTGGTCCTGGCGGTCAATACCGGCCTGGGCTTCTTCACCGAGCTGCGGGCGTCGAGGTCCGTCGAGGGACTGCGTGCGCTCGGGACGCGCTCGGCCCGCGTTCGCCGCAACGGGCACACCCGGGTGCTTGCCGCCGAGGATCTCGTTCCGGGCGACATCGTGCTGGTCGAGGGCGGCGATGCGGTCCCTGCCGACATCCGGCTGGTCGAGGCGTCCAACCTGAGCGCGGACGAGTCCACGCTCACGGGTGAGTCTGTGCCGGTTGACAAGTCCGCGGACCCGGTCGCCGTGGACGCGCGCCTCGCCGAACGCTCGTCGATGCTGTTCCGAGGCACCCTGGTCACCCGCGGGAGCGCCACCGGCGTCGTCGTCGCGACTGGCTCAGGAACCGAGCTCGGCGGCGTCGCGCGGTTCGTCGAGCAGGCCGAGCCGGACAGTTCGCCCCTGGAGCGCCGCCTGGAGCGCCTGTCCGGCCAGATGGTCTGGGTGGTCCTGACGTTGGCTGTCCTTCTCGCCGGCCTCGGCGTGGCGACCGGCAAGGACCTCCGCCTCATGACCGAGGCGAGCATCGCGCTGGCGGTCGCGGCCATCCCGGAAGGCCTGCCCATCGTCGCGACCCTGACGCTCGCGCGCGGGATGTGGCGAATGGCGCGGAGGAACGCGCTCATCGAGCGCCTGTCGGCCGTCGAGACGCTGGGCGCCACGACCGTGATCCTCACCGACAAGACGGGCACGCTCACCGAGAACCGCATGACGGTGCGACGACTGTTGCTGCCCTCCGGCGAGGTAGACCTGCTCGAACGAGGCTCCGGCGCCCCTGTCGAGGCCGAACGCCTGCTCCGGGTCGCGGTGCTCTGCAACGACGCCTCAATGGGGGAAGGCTCGGGCGAGGGCAGCGGCGACCCCATGGAACAGGCGCTGCTGCGGGCAGGCGGGACCGCCGGGCTGGACCGCGCGGCGATCCTGCGCGACCACCCGCTCGTGCGGAGGCATGCCTTCGACGCGGCCACCCGCATGATGGCCACGATCCACGCTTTCGGACCGCGCCACCTGATCGCGGTCAAGGGCGCCCCGGAGGCGGTTCTCGCAGCCTCGCGGCGCACCGGCGACGGCGAGCGCGACCGGCCGCTCGACGATGCCACCCGCGACCTGTGGCGACATCGCGTCGAGGACCTGGGCGCGCGAGGCCTGCGGGTCATCGCCTGTGCCGAGAGGATGGTGGACGAGGCGGGCAGCCATCCCTTCGAGGAGCTCACGTTCCTCGGTCTGGTCGGGCTTGAAGACCCCGCCCGGGAGGATGTGCCGGAGGCGGTGGCGGCCTGCCGCGATGCGGGCATCCGCGTGATCATGGTCACCGGCGACCACGCCGTCACGGCCTGCAGCATCGCACGCGCGATCGGGCTCGCTGGTTCAGGGGACCGCGTCGTCGAAGGCGCGCCCGGCGGCTTGCGGGACGGGCTTGAGGGTATCTCGGTCTTCGCCCGGGTGAGCCCGGCCGAGAAACTGTCGCTCGTCCGGTCGTACCAAGAGAGGGGCGAGGTCGTCGCTATGACCGGCGATGGCGTCAACGATGCCCCGGCCCTGAAGCAGGCGGACATCGGCGTCGCGATGGGCCGGCGGGGAACGGACGTCGCACGCGAGGCGGCCGCCATGGTCCTCTTGGACGACGCCTTCCCGACCATCGTCGGCGCGATTCGCGAGGGGCGGGTCATCTTCGACAACATCCGCCGCTTCGCCGCCTACCTCCTGGCCTGCAACCTGAGCGAGGTGACCGTCGTCGGGCTCGCTGTGCTGATGGCGCTGCCGCTGCCCATCCTGCCCTTGCAGATCCTCTACCTGAACGTCGTCACCGACGTGTTCCCGGCCTTCGCACTGGCGATGGGGGAAGGGCGGGACGACATCCTCGAACGCCCCCCGCGCGACCCGGGGGAGCCTATCCTCGGGCGCCCGCAATGGGCCCGGATCGCCCTGCACGCCACCGTCATGACGGCGGCGACCCTCGGGGCCCTGGCCGTTGCCGAGTTCTGGCTCGCCCTCGACCGAGCATCCGCCGTGACGGTCACGTTCCTGACCCTCGCCTTCGCGCAGCTCTGGCAGGTGTTCAATATGCGGGCTTCCGGTACGAAGCCCTTCCGCAACGAGGTCACACGCAACCCCTGGGTGTGGGCCGCCCTGTTCCTGTGCACGGTGCTGCTCGTCGGGCCGGCCTACGCGCCTCCGGTCGGCGCAGTGCTCGGCCTCGTCCCCCCGGACCTGGGCATGTGGGCTCTGATCCTCCCCGCGAGCTTCGCACCGCTCCTGATCGTCCAGCTCGCGCAGATATCCGCAGACGCGCGCAAACGGGCCGGTCAGGCTTGACGAACACCCCAGGAGGGATTCGTTCGCCCCGCACGCCAGTCCGGCCTACGCGGCCGGATCTGCAAACGATGCCCATCGTCCGCATGCAGCGGACTTGCGCTGGGTCAACGCGTGTCGGCCTCACGATGCGAGACTGGGGCCAGCAGAGCCATCCGGAACCCTCCATGACCAGCCCGCCCTCATGCCCACTCATTGCGATCCGCGACATCCTCGTCGGCATCACCGTGGAGGGGCGCGACGACGAAGGCGCCAGCGCGCTTGCCTACGGCTTGGCGCTCGCCGGCACGGCCGGCTCACACCTGACCGTCCAGTCCGCGGCCCGGCGCCTCACCGCGGTCGCCGGAGCGGCCTGGGGGTTCATCAACGACCTCGTCGCGGACGAGAACCGGCGCTTGCGCGGGCTCGCGCAGGCCGCCGCCGAACGCGCCGCGGCGGATGCCGCCAGCGCCGGCGTGACCTGCACGACCGAGGCGCCGATGCTGGCCTATCCGGACCTAATCGGGCGGCTCACCGCACGCGCACGGCTGGCCGATCTGATCATCCTGGATGCGGAGGCGCGCGAGGTCGACCTCGATCGAGACCTGATCGACGGGGTTCTTTTCCGGAGCGGGCGACCGCTCATTGTAGTCCCGCCAGGATATGACGACTTCGCCGCGCGGCGGGTCATCATCGCCTGGGACGGCAGCGCCCAGGCCGCTCGGGCCGCCAACGACGCGCTGCCGTTCCTGCGCGCGGCCGAGGCAGTCGAGATCGTGTCGGTGGTCGGCGAGAAGGACCTGCCGAGGTCGGTCGCCGGGGCCGAGTTCGCGCCGCACCTCGCGCGTCACGGCGTGAACGTTTCGGTGAACGACCTGCCGGTCGTCGGGGACGTTGCGGAGACGCTTAGGACTCAGGTCGGCCTGTTCCACGCGGACATGCTTGTGATGGGCGCCTACCGGCATTCCCGCCTTCAGGAATGGTTCCTCGGCGGCGTGACCCAGTCGCTCCTGGCGCGGAGTGCGGTGCCGCTGTTTCTCGCCCACTGACCGAGGGGAACGCGAGGGCGTGACGATGCTGGGGAGGTCCCCTCAGCATCCCCGGCAGACGCCGCCGAGCGACTTCTTCACCTTCCGGCTCCAGGTCTTGCTCCGTGCAACGGCCTCGCCTGAGCCCTTGCTCAGTTTGCCCAGATCAGCTGCGGTATCCGCACGTCCGGCGGGGACGGCCTCCGCCCCTGACTGGATGGCATCAGGCCTGGGCTGCCGCTGTGCCGGAGCCGCCCAGGCCGGGGTGCACAGCACCAAGAAGGCTGCAACGAGACGGGGCATCGGCCTGCTCCCCCGTATGGCGTTCCGTCCTTGTGCGAGGGCCGGCGCTCGCCGTCCTTCTCAGTCCTCGACCACGCGGCGGAGATGGCTGCGGCGCAGCGTGACCTGCCGGCCGCCGGCGCGTAGCAGGGCCCCGTTCTCTTCGAGCTGCGTCATGGTGCGCGACACGGTCTCGATGGTGAGCCCGAGGAAGTCGGCGATGTCCCGCCGGGTCATCGGCAGGTCGAAGGTGCCAGTGGAACCGAGACGGTCCTCGACGTCCATGAGGAAGGCCGCGACGCGCTCCGTGGCCGAGCGCCGGCCGAGCAGCAGCATGTGGTCCTGGGCTTGGCGCAGGCTCATCTTCGCCATGCCCCAGAGCTGGCAGGCGACCTCGGCCCGATGGTTGGCGGCGCGCTCGACCTGCCGCCGCCCGAAGATCAGCACCTTGGTGTCGGAGAGGGCCTCGGCCGTGTGCCGGTGTGCCTCGCCCTGTTCGAAACCGAACAGGTCACCGGGCAGGTGAAAGCCGGTGATCTGGCGACGACCGTCGCTCAGGACCTTGTAGGTGCGCACGGCGCCGCTGACGACTTTGTAGACAAACTCGGCGTCCTCGCCCTCCCCGTAGACTTCCTCTTCGCGAGTATAGGAGAAGGGCGTCCCGATGAGCTCGGGGCAGCCGGCGAAAAGGAAGCCCACGTGCTTGTCGCCGACCGGAACTTTCGCAGCCGCGTGCGAGCAGGGCGGTGGGGTAAGCCCGGTGGCCATAGCTTCTCTCCTCGTCCGCATCGGATGAGGAGAGGTTGGCCGAGTCCGGATAGGGGCGAAATTCCGGGCGCTCTCTTAAGGAGGTCCGCGTAAGGGCAACTACGTAGGCCCTCGGCGGAGGTTCAGCCCCCGCCGGCGCCCCGTAAATCCTCATTGCCCCGCGCTGTCGGGGACCATGACCAAGGGAACTGGGCCGCACGCAGCAACCCTACCGCGGTGGCAAGCCCGAAGGCCAACAGCGCGATCAGGCGCGTGAGGGCATCGGCATGGCGGTGCAGCCCATGGGCCGACGGGCAGCCCGAGACGGGGCGCATCACGAGCCGTCGCATTCAGGTACAGGCGACCATCTCGCTGCACTGACCGGCTATCGCCGGCACTAGTCTTGATCAAGGACATCTCGGCTGGGTTGAGCTGGATCAAGGGCACGAGGCATTCCTTCTGCCAGCCTCAGGCTCAGCCGGAGCGGGGAAAGCGCACGCCGTGCCTCTCACGCTGCGCCCTGGGCCGATCCACGCAAGCCGCCGCGCCCGCGAAGTCCCGCGGCGGGCTGTTCTCAGGCTCGGATGGAAAGACCGTTGCCGGTCTCGTCGGCGGCGAGAAGCTCCAGGAGCGCCTCCAGCGTGAAAGGCTTCTCGACCAGCGGAGCGCTGGCGGCGCTCGCCCTCTTACGAATACCTGGGTCGGGGTGACCTGTGATCAGCACGACGGGAACGGAGGCGTCGAAGGCGCGCAGCCGCCCCAGGACTTCAAGGCCGCCCATGCCCGTCATGACGTGGTCGAGCAGCACGCAAGCCGGGCTCGGGCCGGGAAAGGCCGCAAGCAACTCCGGTCCACCCGCGAAGGTCTCGACGCGGTGGCCCTCGCTCTCGAGCAGGAAGCGGGTGGAGTGCAGAACGGCTTGGTCGTCGTCCACGACGTAGACGAGGTTCGTAGGGGCTGACGGCATGACGGTCGCCGGATGGCGCGGTTTCCGGGTGGTTGAACGACACCCGCCATGAGCGAAGAAACCAGGCGTTTGCCTTGACCTGCCTCAATCCCGTTTCACGCGATGCCGGCCAGAACCGCCCAGCGCACCAGCTCCTGCAGGTTCTCCGCTTGCGTCTTCGCCATGAGCTTGGCGCAGTAAATCTCAACGGTGCGCGGGCTGATGTTGAGCACGCGTCCGATCTCCTTGCAGGTGCCTCCAGCGACCAGTTGGTCCAGCACCTGCCGCTCGCGCTCGCTCAGGGTCCTGACCCGCCGCAGAAATTCTTGCAGGGTGGGGTCTGCCGCTTTGGCCGGCTCGCCGCATTCGAGCGCCGAGCGCAGTGCCTGGAGGAGCGCCTTGTCGTCGAACGGCTTCTCGATGCAGTCGCAAGCGCCGAGCTTCATCGCCTCCACCGCGAGCGGCACGTCCCCGTGTCCCGTCATCACCACCACCGGGAGCGTGTGGCCCGCCGCCCGCAAACGGCGGAGCAGTTCCAACCCGTCGATGCCGGGCATCCTGATGTCGGTTAGGACGCAGCCCGATGCTGGCTTCAGGAGCCGGTCGAGTAACTCCGTCCCGGCTTCGTAGCGACGCGCCTCCAAACCGGCCGTGTCGAGGAAGGCGACCGAGTCCCGCATCGCGGGGTCGTCGTCCACGACGTGCACGAGGCTAGCCGCCATGACCCAGGTCACCATTGTGCGCGGCCGGCAGCGTCAGCCGGAAGGTCGCCCCACCAGCGTTGTTGCGCTCGACCCATAGGCGGCCACCATGCGCCTTGACGATGGTGCGGCAGATCGAGAGCCCGACGCCCATCCCGCTCCGTTTGGTGGTGACGAAGGGCTGGAACGCCGGTCCGCGACCTCGTCCGAGATACCTGGCCCGGTATCCGACACCGCGATCTCGATGGTGTCCGGTACAGCGGAACGCGCCTCGACGGTCAACTCGCGCCGGTCGCCCTGCTGCATGGCCTCTCGGGCGTTCCGCATCAGGTTGACGAGCACCTGCTGCACTTGGACCCGGTCGGCCAGTACCGAATTCGAGTTCGGGGCCAGCACGATGCGCGCCGTGACACCTTGCTCGCGGGCACCGAACAGGGCGAGGGCACTGGCTTCCTCGATCAGCCGTGCGACCGGCTCCTCCCATTTCTCCGTCTCGCCGCGGGCGACGAACTCGCGCACGCAGCGGATGATCTGCCCGGCCCGCAGCGCCTGCTCAGCGGCCTTCTCGAGAACCTCTATCGTCTGTGCAATGGTGTCTGGGTCCGGATGCGCCAGCAGGCGGCGGCAGCCCTTGGTGTAGTTGGCTATGGCGCCGAGCGGCTGGTTCAGCTCGTGGGCGAGCGTCGAGGCCATCTCGCCCATCGCGCTCAGCCGCGATACGTGGACGAGTTCGGACTGGAGTTCCTGGAGACGGGCCTGGGTGTGCTGGCGTTCGGTCAGGTCGTTGATGAAACCAGTGTAGAAGATCTGATCGCCGGATCGCATCTCGCCGATTGCGAGCTCCATCGGGAAGGTCGAGCCATCCCGCCTCTGTCCCGTGACTACCCTGTTGGTGCCGATAATGCGCCGCTCTCGGGTGCGCCGGTAGCGGTCGAGGTAGCTGTCGTGCTCGCCCCGCATTGGCTCGGGCATGAGAGTGCGGACATTCCGCCCGACCGCCTGGGCAGCCGCGTAGCCGAAGAGGCGTTCGGCCGCTGCACTGAACGAGCGGATGAGGCCGGCCTCGTCGATGACGATCATGGCCTCAGCCACAGTGTCGAGGATGGAGTGCAGGTGCGCCTCGCGGGCGCGGAGATCCACCTCGGCCCGCTTCTGCTCGTCGATGCTGAGGACAATCCCGCGGTGCCGCGCCGGCCGGCCATTCGCGTCGAGCCGGACCCGTCCGCACGAACGCAGTCAGCAGACATGGCCGTCGGGTCGCACGACGCGGTAGTCAACCTCGTAGCGGCCGCCCTCCCGCAATGCCTTCTGGATAGCATCGGCCCGGGCCTGCCGGTCCTCGGGATGTACCAGGACCTGAGTCGCCGCGAAGGTGATCAGTCGCTCTGGCGGGACGCCGAAGAGGTGGGCGCAGGTCGGCGAGACGGTGACCCGGCCGGTCGGGATGTCCAGCGACCAGATGCAGATGCCCACCTCGTCGAGGATCTGCCGGAGCTCCTCGACGGTCAACGTGCCGTCGCCGACCTGACCGAGGCCGGGAGCGTCAACGGTGCTCGTCATCGTTCACGCCCCTGGAGACTCAGCTCCAAGCCGCGCCGGCCGAGATGTCTGCCGCGGCGTGACCGACGCACCGTCGCCGTGGGGCGAGTTTCGGAGTCCCGGCAGCGCCTCAACTCCGCACCTGCGAAGCTACCCCATGTTCAGGGCCGCGAACTGACGTCCCGGACAAGCCCCTTGAGCTGGATCAAGGCCGGCCCCTCCGGACGGGTCAAACCATGAGGCTCTGGACCGGAGATGCCCCATGGCCAACGACTCACCATCCCCCCTCGTAGGTATCCGCGACGTCCTCGTCGGCACCGCCGTGGAGACCGAGCGCGAGGAGGCTTCGTCCGCCATCGGCTACGGCTTGACGCTGGCCAAGGCCGCCGGCGCCCACCTCACCGTCCAGTCAGCTTCTTGGCGCCTATCCGGCGACGACGCTTGGCTCGGCGACTTCTACCACGAAGGCGTCGCGGTCATCGACCGCCGCCTCGACGCGCTGGCCCGTTCCATCGCGGAGCGCTCGGCCGGCGACGCCGCGCAGGCCGGGGTCATCTGCACGACGGAGGCGCCGAGCCTGCCCTATCCGGACATCGTGAACCGCTTGGCCACAAGGGCACGGCTGCACGATCTGACCGTCCTGGACATAGGCCCTCGCACCTATGACCTCGACCGAGAGATGGTCGAGAAGGCCTTGTTCCACAGCGGCCGGCCGGTCATCGCCGTCCCGCCGGGTCACGCGGCGTTCTCCGCCCGGCGGATCGTCGTCGCCTGGGACGGCAGCGCCCAGGCCGCCCGCGCGGCCAACGATGCCCTGCCGTTCCTGCGCGCGGCCGAGGCGGTCGAGATCGTCTCGATCGGCGACGAGGCGGAGATCCACGCCGAGGTGCCCGGGGCCGAGTTCGCGCCCCACCTCGCGCGGCACGGGGTGAACGTCTCCGTGAACGACCTGCCGGGGGGCGAGAGCGTCGCCGCCACCTTGCGCGCCCAGGCCGGGTTGTTCCGGGCCGACATGATCGTGATGGGCGCCTACCGGCACTCTCCCGTGCGGGAGTTCTTCCTCGGCGGCGTGACGCGGTCCCTGCTGAGGGGCAGCCCAGCCCCACTGTTCCTCGCCCACTGAGCCCGGGAGGCCGACGATGCTCAAGCGAAAACCTTCACGAAGCGGCGCGGTCGGCCGGGGCGCGCGGGCGCGGAAACCTGCGCGCCGGCAGGGCCGCCCCGGACCGGCGAAGCCCGAGACACGGGAGGTGCCGGCGGAGGTGCGGGCACCGAACCGACCGGAATGGCCGGACCCGCTGAACGAGGAGGAGCTCCGCGCGCTAAAGGCCGGCTGGGGCTTCGTCGAGTGACGGGCCCGCACAGGCTTCGTGGCGCCCCGGCTGCGGCCGGCCGCGTTACGGCCGGGCCCGCGCGAACTCCTCGATGGCCCGGACCAGGCGGTGCAGGTCGGCCGGGTCCGGCCGGGCGGCATTCCGCTCGGCCAGGGCCGCGATCAGCCCGTCGACGAACTGGGCGCCGCCGCAATAGGCCAGCGTCCAATCGGGGAACCGGCGCCGGTCGATGTCGTCGTACAGCAGCACCTCGACCCCGGCATGCCGCCGGTCACGCCGGACGCTGTCCATCAGCGCGTCCACCGCGGCGCGCGGGCCCTCCAGGACCTGTGCGAACCGGCCGCGCGACGCGACAAGGGCACCCGTGACCCCAAGTACGGCGTTCCGGGCCCGCGACGCCGCGACGATGTCGCGGATGTCGGCGTCCGTGGCCGCCCGCCGGCTCACGTACAGAAGGGAAGCGTCCATGAACTGGCCTCCTCGCGGCCGGTCACGCCCCGCCCGTCACCGTCCCCGCGCCTTCAGGTAGGCCGTGAGGTCGGTGGCGTCGCCCGGGTCGAGCCGGAACTCCGGCATCGCGGGATGACGCCGCTCGACGCCCTCGACCAGGACGTCGGCGAGGTCGTCGACGGGGAAGCGCCCGGCGAGCACGCGGAAGGGCGGTGCCTCGCGCATCGGGCTCGCACCCATGTGGGCCGACCGCGTGGCACCGGGCGCAGTGCTCCCGGGCGAAGGCCTGGCCCCGCGCCGCCGAGGCGTCCCGGGCGACGAGGGGCAGGGTGGCAAGCAGTCCCGGGACGAGGGCGCCGAGGAGAGCGAGGCGGCGCGCGCGCATCAGTGGCTCATCAGGCAGCAGACCGGTGAGCGGTCGAGGAGGTCGCGGGTGAAGCTCCCGAAGACCCATTCCCGCAGGCGGGAATGTCCGTAGGCGCCGGTGACGATGAGGTCGGCGTCCTGCCGCAGGGCGAAGTCGATGATCTCCTCGCTGTCGCGCCCGGTTCCCCGCAGGAGGTGGATGGTGACATGGGCGCCGTGCCGGGCGAGGTGGGCGGCCACGTCCTCGACGCCCTGGCGGTGGGCATCGGCGCCGGCCGCGGCGACGAGGACCTCGTCTGCCTCGCGCAGGAACGGCAGCGCCGCCGTCACCGCCCGGCGCGCCTCCGGCCCGTCCCTCCAGGCGACAACGACACGGGCGGCCTTGAGGTGCGCGAGGTGCGGCGGCACGACGAGGACGGGCCGGCCGGCCTCCATCAGCACGGGCCCGGGCATCGCGCCGAGCGGACCCGGCTCCTCGTCCTCCGGTCCGTGCCGGCCCACCACGACGAGGTCGGCGGCGCGCGCCTGCTCGACGAGGTGCCGCGTGGGGTCGGCGAGGCCCGGGCGCCAGTCGGTGAGAGTCCCGTCTCCCGCGCCGCGTCCGAACAGTTCGCGCGGCTGTTCCAGGGCGGCGCGCGCGCGGGCCGCGTTACGCTCCTCCTGTTCCATGGCGTCGTACACGTCGCTCACCAGGATGACGGGCGACGGTTTGTTGGCGGCCGCGCCCGTGAGGGTCGCCCCGAACCGGCGGGCGAGGCTGGCGGCGAGCCATATCCGGTCGGGCGCGGCGTCGCCGAGGTCTGCGGAAACGAGGATGTTCGCGTAGTCCATGGCCAGCTCCGTCGCGCGCCGATGTCGACGAGTGGAGCCTGCTCTCGGGCCTGTTCGTCGACCTTGATCCATCGCAAGCCCTGCGGCGGCGCGAGCCAGCTTCATGGGTGACGCATCGCTGCCTGCGCCGCGGGCGCGCGACCGTTCCGGGGACCGCCGAGCACGCGCATGGCGTTGAGGACGACCGCGTCGTCGATGGCCTCCTGGAGCAGGGCGCCCTGGAGGGGCGGGAGGTATCCCAGCGCCGCTGCGACCATAGCGGCGAGCGACAGCCCGATGCCGGCCCACACGCCCTGGAGAGCGATGGCGCCCGCCCGCCTGGCGATGCGGATGGCCTCGGGCAGCGACGCCAGGCTGTCGACGATCAGGACGACGTCCGCCGCCTCGGCCGCGGCCGCCGCGCCGCGGGCGCCGAGCGCCACGCCGAGGTCGGCGGCCGCGAGGGCAGGGGCGTCGGTGACCCTATCGCCGACCATCATCACGGGGCCGTTCCGCCGCTCGGCGGCGACGGTATGGGTCTTGGCAGGTGGGTCGAGATCCGCGGCGACGGCGTCGACGGACAAACCGGCGACGAGCGCCTCCGCGACGGCTCGCGCTCGCCAGACTGACCCCGAAGCGTTCGGCTGCCTGGTGTCGGGACGCACCGGCCGCGACGGCATGGACCACGCGCTGACGCAGATCGACGGACAGGGCTGAGGACATCGGCGCTCTCCTTCGCCGACCAACCCATCACCCCGCCAGCCGTTTCAGCCCGCTCGGATAGCGCTCTAGGAGGATAGGGGGCCAACGGCTCGCTCGGCAGCTTTCCAAACAGAACGCGCTCTCCGAAAGGCCAGAGCGGACTGCGGGCTCTCTGCGTTCGGTTTGGCACGGAGGTCCCACGCCGGGCACCTCACACGATGCCCCAGGCCCGATACCGTTTGCGTCCGGTCAGCTCGCGCGGGCAGGCCGGACCAAGGTCGGCCAGCATGCCCTCGATCGCCTGAGGCGAGGTCCCAAGCCGCTTCGCCGCGCTCTGGATCGTGACCAGCGGGCTCGACACCAGCACGTCCACGAGCTGCGGCAAGCGCGAGGTGCCGCGCTTGCCGCGCACCCGGCGCAACATCAGCTCGCGCGCGAGGGTGAGCCGATCGAGATCGCGTCCGGCGGCGTGAGCCGCTGCCTCGAAGGCGCGCAGGAGCCCACCGATGCGCTCGGCTGCAGAGGTCACTTTCAGCCAGGGTGTGCGGCTCTCCTGCAAACCGAGGGCGAGGGAAGGGAGGTGATGGCGCGACGTAGCGCGCCTCCGAAGCAGGGCGCCCGCGAGAAGAGGGCCGAGGAAGGGGTGGCGCTCGGACGGATCCAGAGCGAACCAGGCATCGAGCGCAATCGCCGCCGCGAGAAGGGCCGGTAGCTCCCGCGCGTCCTCGACGACGATCTGCCGCCAAGCCGCCAGCCGCTCGGCCTCCCTGTACTGCGGATCGTGCACCCGAAGCGTGGCTCGGCCCTCAGCGGTGGTCAGATCGTTGTACTCGGCGAGCGTGCGGCGGCTGCGGGCGAGCAGGCGGTCGATGTCCGCGAAATCCGGGTCGGGTCCTTCGTCCTCGTCCCAGAGGTCATCGTCATCACCTGAGCTCGCGGCCTCAACGTCGTCGTCGGGCGCAAACAGGTCATCTCCGAAGCGTGGCATGATCCAGGGTTGCCCATCGCTCTCAGCACTGTGGCTTGACGCCTCTACCAGCGAGGTCCCATGGGGTGTGACCAGTTCGTCGCACTCCCGTCCTGCGGCTCCGAACAATGCAGACCAGCCTTCAGGGGTGAAAGACCAGTCCGGCCGGGAACCAGCGACGCGGCGCCGGGTCGCGAGGATGTGGGTGGCCCGGGCGAGCTCCGGCGTCGGGCGGCGCACGGGCATGGCGGCGTCGTGCAGGACCAAGTCCTCCATGAGCACGAGCTGTCCCTCGAGCCCGAGCGCGGCCTGAGCGTCGACGAAGTGCGCGCGTGACCTCACGCCGTCAGCGAGGACCGGCTCCGTGCGAGCCAGGCGCTCATCGAGCCGAACGACGGCCTCGGCAGCGCGCGCGGCTGGGCCGGCGAGCCGTCGCCACGCCGCGGCAGTGAGAATGTCGTCGAGGGCATAAGTGGTTGGCACAGCGGGATTGATGCTAGCTCACCCAAGCGATTATAGCCATCGCTTGGTTCATCCAGCAATCTGCGCGCGCTGGCGCGAAACGCCTGCGCAAGGGCCATCAAAATTCCCCCCGATAATGGCACCTATCAGCGGGAATTGGTGGACCGTTAAGGACCAAACGGCTACGCTTCAGGGCATGGAATTCGACCCTGCTGATCCCGCGCCCGAGCCGCCCCACGAGGCCCCCGGCGCCCTCCCCGTCCCGCTCGCCAGCGCTCTGCCGCTCGATCGCGAGGTGCTGGAGCGGCTCGAGGATTACGCCCGCGCCGCCCGTGGCGCCTTCGCTCCCAACACGCTGCGGGCGCTGGCCGCCGACAGCCGCATCTTCGCCGAGTGGTGCCGCACGCACGGCCGGTCGATGCTGCCGGCCGCCGCCCAGACCGTGGCGGACTTCATCGACGCACAGGCCGAGATGAAGTCGCGCGCCACCATCGAGCGCTACCGCTCCTCCATCGCCATGCTCCACCGCGCCGCGGGGCTGCCGAACCCCTGCACGGACGAGCTCGTCCGGCTGGCCGTGAAGCGCATGAGCCGCGCCAAGGGCCGACGGCAGAAGCAGGCTGAGCCGCTCAACCGTTCCAGCATCGATCGCATGCTGGCAGTCAAGACGACAGAGCGCCTGCACCGCCGCGTTACCGAGGGCGATCACGCAGTGCCGCTGATCGCCCTTCGCAATGCCACGCTTATGGCCGTCGCCTACGACACCCTGCTGCGGCGCTCCGAGTTGGTGACGCTGCTCATCGAGGATCTTGAGCGAGCGGAGGATGGCTCGGGCACGATCTTGGTGAGGAAAACCAAGATCGACCAGGAGGGTGAAGGCGCGGTCAAGTACCTGGCGCCGGATACGGTTGGGCATGTGACCGAGTGGTTGCAGGCAGCGGGCCTGACGAGCGGACCGTTGTTTCGGCCCGTGAGCAAGGGAGGCCGCGTGGGCGCGGCCGCGCTTGCAGACGCCGAAGTCTATCGGCTCTACCGGGAGATCGCTGCGGCCTCGGGCGTGAAGCTGTCTCGTCCTCCGTCCGGGCACTCGACCCGGGTTGGTGCGACGCAGGACATGTTCGCGGCCGGGTTCGAGCTGCTCGAGGTCATGCAGGCGGGCTCGTGGAAGACGCCCGCCATGCCCGCCCGCTATGGCGAGCGGCTCAGGGCTCAGCGGGGCGCCGCCCGCAAGCTCGCAACGCTGCAAAATCGAGCTTGAGCCAGAACCATGAGCGGGAACGTGGTCCCCTCACCACTTCAACGGGCTGAGCGCGTACCCGAAAATGTCGGATGCGAGCTTCTGACCCTTTGCGGACATTCCGCTTGTTCCCACAGGAGGTCTGCTCCACGGCTAAAAGTGGACGCTGCGTGCAAATTTGGTCACGGAGCGATGCTGGTCCGGCTCGATGATTGAGACAAGGACCATTCGGCGAGCAGCAGCGTTCTCCGCTACATGACGTCCATGAACGATGACCAGAGAGCGCCGGAGCACACCGGCGGAGATGACACGAGTACGGGAGAACCGGCTCGCGGCAGAATGGATCAGGGGGCGCTGGAGCCGCTGGGGCGGCCCGGCCTGCGCCACTGGCAGCAGAGCACCATCACCAATACGGACCTGAACGAGCGCGGCAGCGTCTTCTTCGCCGCCGTCGAGATGACCCGAATGCCGATGATCCTGGCTGATCCCCGCCAGGAAGACACTCCCATTGTCTTCGCCAACAATGCGTTCCTCGACCTGACCGGCTACGAGGAAGGCGAGGTGCTCGGCCGCAACTGCCGCTTCCTGCAGGGTGCCGGGACCGACCCCGAGCACGTCCGGCAACTCAGGGACGCCGTCACGGCCGGCGAAGCCGTCGCCGTTGAGATCCTGAATTATCGTCGGGACGGAACGCCGTTCTGGAACGCCGTGTTCATCGGGCCCGTGCACAACCCCGAAGGCGAGATCATCTACTTCTTCGCCAGTCAGCTCGACGTGACGCAGCGACGGGAGTCGGAGCAGCAGTTCCGCCAGGCGCAGAAGATGGAGGCCATCGGTCAGCTGACCGCAGGCATGGCCCATGACTTCAACAACCTTCTACACGTCATCAACGGCAGCCTGGAACGTCTGGCCGCCAAGCGTCACGACGAACTGGCCTTCGAACGCTACCTCGCCGCAGCTACGGGCGCAGCCGAGCGCGGTGCGAAACTGACCCATCAGCTTCTCGCTTTCGCCCGGCGCGGCCGCCTGGAGCCGCGGGGCGTAGATCTCAGCGACCTCGTGCATTCGGTCGCGGAGTTGCTGGAGACCTCGATTGGCAGCAAGGCCACCTTGCACCTCAACCTGCAGCGACGCCTGCCGCAGGTGCAGGTCGACGCGACTCATCTGGAGATGGCGCTCCTGAACATCGTGGTGAACGCGCGCGACGCCTCGCCGAACGGCGGCGCCATCACGGTCACCACGAGGCAGGTTCACCTCAACGGCGATGCCACCTCACGGCATCTGAAGCCGGGCGACTACGTGCTGCTCTGCGTCTCGGATGAGGGCACCGGGATGGCAGCGCACGTTGCGGCGCGCGCCACCGAGCCCTTCTTCACCACCAAGCCGCGCGGCGAGGGGACAGGTCTGGGCCTCGCCATGGCCCACGGTTTCGTGCAGCAGTCAGGCGGACGCCTGGAGGTCGAGAGCGAAGTCGGGCGGGGCACGATCATCCGCATGCTGTTTCCAGTCTTCCAGCCGAAAGAGGAGGATCTCGGGCGCGGCGAGGCCCAGAGGGACTATCAGGCACGCCCGCTCGATAACCTGACCGCGCCGCCGCTCATCCTCGTCGTTGACGACAGCCGCGAGGCGGTCGCGATGGCAGCCGAGGCGTTGCAGGAAGTTGGCTATCGCGTCGTGGTCGCTCATAGCGCTGAGGAGGCGCTGGAGCGCTTCGACGAGGCGCGCGAGCGCGGGGACGGGTTCAAGCTGGTGTTCTCGGACGTGATCATGCCGGGCGGCGCGAACGGCCTGGTTCTGGCCGAGCAGGTCGCCAGCCGTGACCCAAGCGTACCGATCCTGCTCACGACGGGCTACAACGATGAGATGGCCATCGACGGTCCCCAACCTCACGCCATGGACGTGCTGGGCAAGCCTTATCGCCGCAGCGAGCTGATCGATCGGGTGCAGGCGGCCCTACGCAGAGGCGCACGCACCGGTCCGGGACGGCAGAGTTCCGACTTCGGTCACGCCAGAGCGTAAGCGCTAGGGATTACGTCGCCCTGCTCGCCTACGTGGAGCGCAAGCCCGCGCATCTCGCCCCGTTGCAGCCCGCGCGGGTGCACCTGCCGGTCGGGAAGCGGGTTGCGACCTGCGTCGAGTTCGGGCTGCGCTTCCTGCACTCGACTGGGCAGACCTACAAGGGCGGCCTGAACAGAGGCGTCTTCCTGCAGATCATCGCCGATCCCACCCCCGGCCCGCCGATCCCGGATCGCTCGGTCAGCTTCGGCACCGTCGTCGCCGCGCAGGCGCGGGGCGATTTCCGTGAGGGTTCCCCGGATCTTGGTCTGGCCGAACGGTGAGCCTCCGGGTCTCATGAGGGCCGTCACCTGACGAGGCTGCCTGGCAGCACGGGCCGGGCGCCCCATCCTGACACGGCTCGCATTCGGGCCACAGAGCGCGGCCTGTCCTCTTGAAGCGCCTTCTCGCTTAGCTTTGGCCGCAGATATGACGATGCCGTGCTCAGCTGCCGCGATGAGGCTGGAGCGCGGCCATGCCTCTTGCACCATGCCGCTCACCGTTTCGGCCGAGGGTGCGGGATCGAGAGCCTACGCGACGCCGCTTCAAGCCGTTCCGCTCAGCCAGCGCGCCGAATAGCTCAGCGACATCATTTTGTGCTCGGCTTCGGCGTCCATGCGGCCGTCTGGGTCATCGACGGCATGCAGCCTTCGCCGCTCTGCGAGCGCATGCACCACTATCGCGCCGCTGCGCCCTCGCAGGCGATGCGGCCCGAGCATTTCGGCCTCGATCCCTTCGGGCAGCACAGGCAGACGCGCGAGGACTGCATCCGAGATCAGCACAGGCCGCCCGGCCTCACGACACAGACCTTCCAGCCTGGCGGTCGCGTTCATCACGTCGCCGAAATACGCGATCTTGTGGCGATCGACGCCGACCTCCGCCGTCACGACGCTGCCGCCGTGAAGCGCGGCGCGCAACTCGGGAACGAGGCCGAAGCGGGTTAACCAGCCGTCCCGCTCGTCGCTGAATGTCCGGCGGATCGCGAAGATGCAGGCGACGCACCGTGCCTTCTCGATGCCTCTTGCGAGCGGCCAGGAAATGATGACTTGATCGCCCACGTAATCGTCGACCTGCCCGCGGTACCGGCGAACCGGCTCCGCGATCGCCGCGAAGACGGCCTTCAGCAGCTCCTGTGCGGCCAAGTCGCCGTGTTCTTCGGCGTAAGCCGTCGATCCGACGAGATCGAGGAACAGGAAGATGCGCTCCTCGCTGACCGGGCGGTGATAGCGTCCAAGCAGGAGGTTCGTGAAGGTCTCGCCGCCGATCAAGTCACGGACGCGCAGAGCGGAGACGAGTAGCGCGGAAACCGCCAGCGCGTAGGGGATGGAGGACAGCTTGGGCGTCGCAGCTTCCATCAGGGTCTTGTCCGTGATGCCGAGCGTCCACAAGACCGAGCCGGTCACCATCGTCGCGACGACGATCACGAGCAGCAGGCTGATCTCGGCAGCGGCGAGGTAGGCGAGCGTGGGCAGGCATCGCAGGCGACTGCTGTATCCGGCGAGGAAAACGCCGCGTTCATACGCGATAGTCAGGAGGCCGATGCACATGCCGTAGAGGATGCCGACGCCTGTCGGCCCGTCATGGAACAGAACACCATGCAGGGCTCCGAACGCAGCGCTGATCGTGGCGATGATGATCCAGAAGGTTGCGGTGCCAGTCGACATCATCTTCTTCAGCTCGGAAGCGCGATCGAACGGATGACCACTCAATAGCGGCGGCAGCGTGACGGCTGACAACCTGCCGCGCTCAAGCTGCTGTGATACTCCAGGGTCGCCATAGATCGCGCCTAGAGCGGTGTCCGATCAGCTTGAATTGGCTGGGGTTACGGGGCGGACCGGGATGTGATTCGATGCGCGGCTTCTCGATGGGGAGAGCCGAATGCCCTCAGCCCTATCCGCCGATCTGCGCGAGCGGGTCGTCACCCTGATCGAGGGTGGAGCCTCGCGCCGGGAGGCGGCGCGGCGCTTCGCGGTCAGCCCAGCCAGCGCGGTGCGCTGGCACGAAGCCTTCGTGCGGGAGGGCCGCACGCGCGCCAAGCCGATGGGCGGCGATCAGCGCTCACATGCGCTTGAGGCCCGGGCCGACCTGATCCGGCAGATCGACGAGGCGCAGCCCGGTTTGTTCCTGCGCGAGTTGCGCACCCAACTGGCCGAGCGCGGCCTGCGGATGGGGGTGAGCAGCTTGTCGCGCTTCTTCAAGCGACACGGCATCACGCGCAAAACAACACGGGTCATGCGGCGGAGCAGGATCGAGAAGACGTGAAGGCAGCCCGCCTGTCCTGGTTCGAGGGCCAGCTCGATCTCGATCCAGACCGGCTCGTGTTCATCAACGAGACCGCCACGACCACGAAGATGATCCGGCGCTAGGGGCGTGCGCCACGCGGCGAGCGCTGCCGGGTGGCCGTGCCGTTCGGGCATTGGACAACCATCACCGTCACGGCCGCCCTGCGCGCCAGCGGCCTGACGGCCACCGCGCTCCTCGACGGGCCGATGACCGGGGCCCGCTTCCGCGCCGATGTCGAAGAGACCCTGGTGCCGGCTCTGAGGCGCGGCTACACGGTCGTGCTCGACACCCTGCCCGCTCACAAGGTCAGCGGCATCCGCGAGCGTATCGAGGCGGCGGGTGCGCGGCTGCTCTACCAGCCGGCCTACTCGCCCGACTTCACCCCAATCGAACTCGCCTTCGCCAAGCTCAAGGCCGTGCTGCGCGCCGAGGCGGCTCGCACCGTCACAGACCTCTGGGACGCCATCAAGCGTGCCTTCAGGCGCTTCACGCCAGGCGAGTGCCGCAACTATCTGGCAGCCGCAGGCTACGATGCATATGACTCAATCTGATCGGATGCCGCTCTAGGGCGGCGAGTTCCGCATCCACCATGACTTGAGCGATCTGCACTACGGGAACCTGACACGCATCCGCGAGCTCGTCAGGCTGCGCCTCCCGTTTTGCTTGCGCGAGCCGACCGCTGGCCTCAGTGGAGTACCAGCTCTCGAAGGGTCCGCTGTCGAATGACGATCGGTCCTTCGAGCGACGCCAATCGAAGGTTCGATAGTCGCGCACAGCTGAACATGCCGCACAGAATGTGGGCCCCAGGCAGCTTGAGAAGGTCAGGGCTGTCGCTGAAGGGCCATCCGCTCATCAGGCGAATAGGGAGGGAGCCGTACCCATCGGGCACACCTCAAGGGGTTCTGGTAAGATAGGTCGATAACGGCCAGCTGGGTCCTGGGAAGGTCGCCCCCTGCGGCGCACCACTTCCCGCTCGAAGGCGAGGAACGCCAAGGGCTCACCGTCCCTGCCAAGCAGCGGGCGCACGTCGATCTCGCACAGGTACGCCTCACCTGACTTCCGGCAATTCTCCAGCACACCGTGGTACCGGCCCTCGGCCCGCAGCTTGCGGGAGATCAGCCGGGTCACCTGCCGGCTCGTATCGAGGCCTTGCAGGAGCCGAGGTGAGGCCCCGAGCATCTCTGCCGCGGTGTAGCCGCTCATGCGTGCGAAGGCCGGGTTGACGTAAAGGATCGTCGGCCCGGGCCGCTCCAGATCGGTGTCAGTGAGCACGACGGCCGTGGTGAGCGGCTCCGCAAACAGCCTGACGAGTTCCACGATGGTCACCGGCCTTCCTCCTCAGCCGCAACGCTAAATCAGGCTCTGTTAACGTTTCCTCCAGAGTGCGGGTCGCTCTGGCGTCGGTCTCGCACGGAAATTAGGACTCCGTTAGGACCGTACCCCCACTCTGTATCTACACACGGCTGCAGTCGCTCCTGCGAGCGACACTCTGGTGGCCGACGGAGTTGAAGCGTCAATGATCCACCAACTCGTCTATTACAGCCGCAACACCGTGGCGGGCGGTGATCGCGCTATGCTGACCAACATGCGCGAGATCCTCTCTGCATCTCAGCGCAACAACAGCCGTGACGGGATTACGGGCTTCCTGATCTTCGACAAGACCTGGTTCGTGCAGATCTTGGAAGGGGAGCGCGCCAAGGTAACGGAAACCTACGCTCGGATCGCGTGCGACCCGCGCCACTCAGCAGCGACGATCATCAACCTGCGGGACGTTCACGGCCGATTGTTCCCGAACTGGACGATGGGTGGCGCGATGCGCACGCCCGAGGTGCAGGAAGTCTATCTGCAGCATGGCTTCGGCGGACCGCTGGAGCCCGCGCGCCTGAAGTCGGAGCAGGTCATCAACCTGGCGCTGGATCTGCAGGCCTACGAGGTCAGCCGGCGGCAGGGACAGAAACTCGCCAGCTGATCGGGTGCTGGCGGGACCTCTCGCCACAGTAGGGCGATGGAGGCGGAGGGCCCAAAGTCCAGGGCGCATGTTGTTTAGGCGCCGCCCCCCGGCCCGCGGATGACGCTGCCCACACGTGCGAACGGATTGCTAACCTTCTTGCTAGCTGGCTTCAGCAGAAGGCAATTGCGTTTCCGCACACGAAAGGATCTCCGCTACATCGTTGCACAACCAGTCAGAGGTGTGTGTGGCGATGGTTCCAAAATGGAGGCGTGCAGGACAGCACTTCGGTGCGGATGCTTCAGGCGCGGTCGCCCTCATCTTTAGCCTCGTAGCTCCTGTACTCCTCGGTGCAGCCGGAACAGCCCTCGACTACGTCACTTGGACGCGCCAACAGGCACATCTGCAGACTGCTGTCGACGCCGCCGCCCTCTCGGCCGCCCGGGAACTGACGATCACCAGTGCCGACCAGGCCCGGATTGACGCCATCGCCCGCAGCATCGTCCTTGCGCGCCTCGACGCGGCCGGGATCGGACATGTCCCGATGGTCGCGGCGACGCTGTCCGACGCTACGACCGTGCGGGTCGAGGTGCGCATGCCTCGGCAGGACACCTTCGCGGGGCTGTTCGGCATCGCTCCCGGGGAGCTTGCAGCCGACGCCACCGCCATCCTGAGCGGACAGCGCAAGCTCTGCGTGCTCGCCCTCGACGCCTCCGCCGCGCAGGCCGTCTACCTCAAGTCGAACTCCTGGCTCACGGCGCGGGACTGCGACGTCCACTCCAACGCCCGGCACGCGGCCGGCATCTCCACCGACAGCGGCATCCAGGTCACGGCCGCCAAGGTGTGCTCGAGCGGTGGCTTCACCGGTCAGGGATCGTTCCGAGGAGGGACGCGCCTGAGCGACTGTGCGCAGATCCCCGATCCACTCGCAGGCCGTGCGGCGCTGACGGTTGGATCCTGCAAGGCCAGCAATCTGCAGGTCGTTGACCGCGGAGCGCCCGGAAGCCGCTACCGCCTGACACCGGGCACCTACTGCGGAGGCCTGTTCATCGGCGGCAACTCGGTCGTGCAGTTCGATCCCGGCGAGTACGTGATCAGCGGCGGGCCATTCGTCGTTGACTCCAACGCCGAGGTGGCCGGCGACGGCGTCGGCTTCTACCTCACCGGCGCGAACGCCCGGTTCCAGTTCCTCAGCAACGCCAGGGTCGACCTCGACGCACCCACCGGCGGGCCGCTCGCGGGCCTGCTGTTCTACGAGGACCGTCACGCCGGCGAGATGCGCGAGCACGAGATCAAGTCGAACTACGTCTCCAACATGACCGGGACGATCTACCTGCCGAAGGGCCGCCTCGTGGTGGACGCGACGAACGAGGTGGCGCAGCAATCGCACTTCACCGTCATCGTCAGCCGGCAGATCCTGCTCACCGCCAACCCGAAGCTCGTGGTGAACGCCAACTACGGCCTGACGAGCGTGCCGGTGCCCAAGGGGCTCGGGCCGTCGGAAGGAACTATCAGGCTCGCGGACTAAACCTTCAACATTCAACACAATCGGCGCAAAGCCGAAACAGCCGAGCGCGAGTTCCTGACCCGTTCCAGACATTCGTAGCGTTCGTCGGGAAAGTCTGATTGCAGGAATTTTCGGACTTTTGCGTCCCTGACACAGCTCGCTACGCAGGTGAACATCAGGTGACGCACCATCAGATTGCTAGTCCCTTTCCTTGCGGCGACTGTGCCACGGCCTTGAGGTCGTGGGTTTCCATAGCAAGTTCCATCCGCAGGACCGTCATCGCCGGATTGAGCCACGTCAACGCGGGCTCGCGAACCTCGCGGTTTCATCGCGCGTGCTGAGTCGTCCAACCATGGCCAAGACCGTTCCGGCACCTATTCGGTCACGACGCGGAGCGATGGGGAAGGGCATGTGGCGCTGCGCGAAGCCGACACGATCGAGGCGACCCACTCCGATGCGCGGCACCGCAGGCATAACGCCCGGCCGCGACCCCGACAGGTCTCTCGGCTGAAGGGAACGCGGCAGCGGCCTGCTCCTAGGAGCGGCCGTCGCCGAATGCAATCTTCGAAGCCATGTCAGGACCCCGGCCGCCGATCCGACCGGACCGCCCCCACGTCGAGGCAGGCCCATCGCACGAGTAAGCCCATGCTCCGGACCGTCCGCGTTGATC
>NZ_BPQQ01000123.1 GCF_022179325.1 Methylobacterium isbiliense
CCAAACTCGCCGATGAACCATGTGAGTGGTCCGCCCTTTGGTATGGCCTGTGGGCCAAGACGAGGACGGACGAATGGGAACGAAGCGGCACAAGCCTGAGGATGTGATCGCCAAGCTGCGGCAGGTGGACGTGCTAGTCGGCCAAGGTCAGAGCTTAGCCGAGGCGATCCGGTCGATCGGCGTGACGGAGGTGACGTACTATCGCTGGCGCAAGGAGTACGGAGGCCTGAAGAGCGACCAGGTCCGGCGCATGAAGGATCTGGAGACCGAGAACCAGCGGCTGCGCAAGGCGATCGCGGACCTCACGCTCGACAAGCTGATCCTGCAGGAGGCGGCAAAGGGAAACTTCTGAGCCCCGCGCGCCGGCGTGCCTGTGTCGAGCACATCGTGGAGACGATGAAGGTGTCCGAGCGCCGGGCCTGCCGCGCGCTCGGCCAGCATCGCTCGACGCAGCGCAAGGTGCCGCGGGGCAGGGACGACGAGGCAGCACTGACAGCCGATCTCGTCGAGCTGGCGGAGCGGTATGGTCGCTACGGCTATCGGAAGATCGGCGCGTTGCTGAAGGCAGCGGGCTGGCTGGTCAATGACAAGCGCGTGGAGCGCATCTGGCGGCGGGAGGGGCTGAAGGTCCGGGCCCGGCAGCCGAAGAGGGGCCGGTTGTGGGATGGGGACGGCTCCTGCATCCGACTGCGGCCGGAGTACCGCGACCACGTCTGGTCCTATGACTTCGTCGAGGCGCGCACCCATGACGGGCGCAAGTTCCGGATGCTCAACGTCGTGGACGAGTTCACCCGGGAGTGCCTGACGATCCGGGTCGCGCGCAAGCTCAAGGCGACGGACGTGATCGACGTGCTCTCCGACCTGTTCATCCTGCGTGGCGTACCGGGGCACATCCGCTCGGACAATGGCCCGGAGTTCATAGCCAAGTCGGTGCAGGCTTGGATCGCCGGGGTGGGAAGCAAGACCGCCTACATCGCCCCGGGCTCGCCGTGGGAGAACGGCTACGTCGAAAGCTTCAACGCGCGTCTGCGGGATGAACTCTTGGACGGCGAGGTCTTCTACACCCTGAAGGAGGCGCAGATCGTGATCGAGAGTTGGCGGCGTCACTACAACACGGTCAGGCCGCACGGCGCGCTGGGCTACCGCCCGCCGGCCCCGGAGGTATTCCTGCCCGCCTTCACCGCTTGGCCGGCTGCGCTCGCCCGACCGGCTCCGCCGGCCAAGCTATCCGTGGAGCAGAGACCGACCCTGCACTAACTTTAGACCCGGACCACCCCGTGGG
>NZ_BPQQ01000124.1 GCF_022179325.1 Methylobacterium isbiliense
TGGTCAGCCCCCATCGGAGTGGTCCGCCCTGAAGTATGGCTTTGAGCCAACGGAGGACGGACGCGATGGGAACGAAGAAGCACAGGCCGGAGGAGGTCGTGGCCAAGCTGCGGCAGGTGGACGTGCTGGTCTCGCAGGGGCAGAGCGTGGCTGATGCGATCCGCGCCATCGGCGTGACCGAGGTCACCTACTATCGTTGGCGCAAGGAGTTCGGTGGGCTGAAGTCCGACCAGGTGCGCCGGATGAAGGAACTGGAGACCGAGAACCAGCGCCTGCGCAAGGCGATCGCGGACCTCACGCTCGACAAGCTGATCCTGCAGGAGGCGGCCCGGGGAAACTTCTGAGCCCCGCGCGCCGGCGCGCCTGCATCGAGCATGTTCGGACCGTGCTGAGGGTCTCCGAGCGGCGCGCCTGTCGCGCACTCGGGCAGCATCGCTCGACACAGCGCAAGGTGCCGCGGGGGAGAGACGACGAGGCAGCACTGCTCGCCGATCTGATCGCGTTGGCGCGCCGCTATGGCCGCTACGGCTACCGCAAGATCGCCGCGCTGCTGCGGACGACCGGCTGGTGGGTCAACGACAAGCGGGTGGAGCGGCTGTGGCGGCAGGAGGGGCTGAAGGTGCCGGCCCGTCAGCCCAAGAAGGGCCGGCTGTGGGATGGGGACGGCTCGTGCCTGCGGCTGCGGCCCGAGCACCGCGATCACGTCTGGTCGTATGATTTCGTCGAGGCGCGCACGCATGACGGGCGCAAGTTCCGCATGCTGAACGTCATCGACGAGTTCACCCGCGAGTGTCTGGCCATCCGGGTGGCGCGCAAGCTCAAGGCGGCGGACGTGATCGACGTGCTCTCGGACTTGTTCATCCTGCGGGGCGTGCCCGCGCATGTTCGTTCAGACAATGGGCCGGAGTTCATCGCCACATCTGTGCAGAAGTGGATCACCGCCATGGGCGCAAAAACTGCCTACATCACCCCGGGCTCGCCGTGGGAGAACGGCTACATCGAGAGCTTCAACGCGAGACTGCGGGACGAGTTGCTGAACGGGGAGATCTTCTACTCGCTGCGAGAGGCGCAGATCCTGATCGAAAGCTGGAAGAGACACTACAACGGGGTGCGGCCGCACGCCTCCCTGGGCTATCGCCCGCCGGCCCCGGAGGTGTTCGTGCCCGCCTTGACCGCTTGGCCGGCTGCGCTCGCCCGCCCGGCTCCGCCGGCCAAGCTACCCGTGGTGGACCGGCCAACGGTCCACTAACATTCCACTCGGGCCACCCCGTGGGGGCTGATCA
>NZ_BPQQ01000125.1 GCF_022179325.1 Methylobacterium isbiliense
TGGTTCATCGGCGAGTTTGGTGGATCCGGGAGGGCGAGGGCGAGCGTCTGGTCGATGCCGTTGCCGATCCGCAGATCAGGGTATGACCCTGCTCTGCCATCTTCCCGGATGCCGCCTGCTGCGTGTGGCACGTGACGGCCCCAACGCTCTCGTCGTCGCCGCAGAAGGCGAACGCGATCACGCCCGCTGCCCAACTTGTCGGACGCCCAGCTCGGCTGTCCATAGCCGCTATCAACGACGGCCCGGTGATCTGCCGGCCTGCGGCAAGATCGTGCGATTGCACCTCACGGTTCGACGCTTCTACTGCCACGCTCCCGGCTGCCGGCGTCGCACCTTCGCCGAACGTTTTCCGAGCCTCCTCGGCCGCTATGCTCACCGCACCCGCCGACTGGCTCAGGCCCAGGCGCGAACCGGGGTCGCGCTCGGCGGCCAGCCTGCCGCCCGCCTGCTCTCGCGGCTGGCCATGCCCACCAGCGCCACGACCCTGCTGCGCGCAGTCCGAGCTCTCCCGCTGCCGTCCGCAGGGCGACCGCTGATCGTTGGTGTCGACGACTGGGCCCTGCGCAAGGGCCGGACCTACGCCACGATCGTGATCGACCTCGAGCACCATCGCCCCCTCGACCTGCTGCCGGACCGTTCAGCCGCCGCGCTGGCGACCTGGCTCCGCCACGAGCCGCAGATCCGCCTCGTGGCGCGCGACCGCTCCACCGAGTACGCACGCGGGACCACGATAGGGGCGCCAGGCGCCCGGCAGGTCGCCGACCGCTGGCATCTGCTGCTCAACACCCGGCAGATGCTCGAGCGCTGGCTCGCCCGGGTTCACCCGCGCCTCAAGCAGGTGCTCCCGACGACACCCGCCGCGGCCTCGGTCCGCCGGACGAAGGCATACCCCCGAGCTCCTGCTGAGGTGCTCACGCGGGCTGCGGCCGTCGAGCGATGGCAGGCTCTCTACGATGACGTTCGTCGCCGCGTTGCAGCGGGGCAGTCCCTCCGGCGCATCAATCGCGAGACCGGTCTGGCCCGCGCGACCGTGCGCAAATACGCCTTCGCCCCTCGCTTCCCACGCCATGGCCTGCGCGGGCCGGGGCCGAGCATCCTGGATCCCTACCTCGATCACCTCTCTGCCCGCCTCGAGCAGGGCTGCGAGAATGCAATGCAGCTTTGGCGCGAGCTTCGCGGCCTTGGCTATCCCGGAACCCCGAAGCAGGTCGGACGCTGGCTGAACGAGCGGCGCACGCGCCCGGCCAAGACGACGATCCGGCGTTGGCAACGATCACCAGCTGCAGCGACAACCAAGCCACCATCTCGACCGCCCCTTCCGTCGCCCAAGCAGCTGTCATGGCATCTCTTGCGTGACCCCGACGAACTTGATCCCGCAGCCGCCGCGGCGGTGGCGCGGGTGCTTCAGGATGGCGAGGCGGCCAAGGTTGTCGGTCTTGCTCGCCGGTTCTGTCGGATCGTGCGGAGCGGCTGCGGCGGGCGGCGTGCCGGCTCCACCGCGGTGGCGGCCTTTGACACATGGGTTGCGGAAGCACGCAGCTGCGGCATACGCGTGGTCGAGAGTTTCGCCGCCGGCCTTGATCAGGATCGTGCGGCGGTGCGTGCTGGCCTGGAACTGCCGTGGAGCAGCGGCCAGGCAGAAGGGCAGATCAATCGCCTCAAGCTGCTGAAGCGAAGCATGTACGGCCGAGCTAAGCTCGACCTCCTTCGTTGCCGTTTCCTCCTGGCAGCCTGATCCACCAAACTCTCAAATGAACC
>NZ_BPQQ01000126.1 GCF_022179325.1 Methylobacterium isbiliense
CAGGGGCGCGGGCGCCTCGTCGTGCCTCAGGCCGCTCCGTCGTCGTTCTCGGTGGTCAGTTCCCGCGGGTGGATGCCGTCGTCGGGCGCCCCGCGGCGCAGGCGAGCGTCCGGATGGGCCCCGTCCGTGAAGGCGATTCCCGCCGCCACGAGCGCGCGGCGGATCGCGTCGCGCTGTCCCCGCGAGGGGGGGTAGGCGCCCGACTCGTAGTCGCGGATGCTGCCCGCATCGACGTTCGCGCGCAGCGCCAGATCCGTCTCCGACCAGCCGAGAAGTTCGCGTGCGCGCCGCACCTGCCCGGCCGTGATGTCGTCCGCTCCGCTCACCCGTCGCCTTCCTTCCTGCTTCCTGTGGAGGCCGACGCCCGGCCTCCCGCCGGGGCTAACGGCCCGGCTGCCATTTGGTGCCATGCGGCCAAGCTTTCCACACAGCATTCCGCGTTGCGGCCAAGCTTGCGGCAATTCTGCAACAGTCTTTAAAGAGTCTTCATTGCAGGTCCCCTGGACGACGACGTGGCCGCCCGCGCGGGTTGCACGGCAAAGGTGGCCTGACTAATGTCCGGCGCCAACAGCAAGGCTCGATGGGGCAGCCAATGATGGTGAAGCGGATGGCGACGGCCGTCGGTGCCGTCGCGCTCGTGGCGTGTGCCACTCAGGCGTCGGCGCAGGCGTTCCTGGGATATGGTCAGAAGAATCGCGACAAGCCCGACCAGAAGCAGTACGTGCCGGCCGCCAAGGCGCAGGAGAAGATCTTCCCGCTCGACTCCACCTGGACGGCGGTGAGCCTGAACGGCAAGGCATTCTCGGGCTCGGATCGCCCGAGCTTCATCATCGACAAGCAGTACCGCGCCCGCGGCTTCGGCGGCTGCAACACCTTCGCGGCCACCGCCTTCCCGCTCAAGGAGCAGCACCTCGCGGTCGGCCCGCTCGCGCTGACCAAGAAGTCCTGCGAGAAGGGCGTCAGCGCTGCCGAGATGCAGTTCCTCACCGCCTTCCGCACCTCGGGGCAGTGGGACATCGTCGGCTCGCAGCTCGTGATCAAGAGCCAGGCGGGCGAGCTGCGCTTCGACCGCGCGCTCTGACGCCCGCCTCATTCCGGCATTGCAGACGGGCCCGCTTGGCGGGCCCGTTCGCGTTCGGCAGCCAGGATTTGCCGGAACCCGGCCGTTTCCGCGCCGGGAGCCGATTGTCCGGCGCCCGCGCCTGCTCTAAGGCAGCACCCATCATCAAGAATCCGGCGCCCTGCCCCGGTGCGAGAGACACCGGGCAGGCCATGCCGGCTCGCGGCCGAGCCGAGCCGAGGAGGAGACCGATGCGGGTGCTGTCGAAACTCATGCTGGCGGCGGCGATGCTGGCCGGCACCGTTGCGGGCGCGAATGCGCAGGACAAGACGCCGGTGAAGCTCGGCGCGATCGAGATCCTCACCGGGCCCAACAGCCGCTACGGCATCGCCATCCAGCGCGGCTTCGACCTCGCGCTCGCCGACATCAACAAGGCCGGCGGCGTGCTCGGCGGCCGGCCGCTGGCCCTCGCCTACGAGGATTCGGCGGGCGCCAAGGAGCAGGCGCTGAACGCCGCCCGCAAGCTCATCGGCCGCGACCGGGTGCCCCTGATCCTCGGGCCGACGCTGTCGAACGAGATGTTCGCCGCCGGTCCGGTCGCCAACGAGCGCAAGGTGCCGATCGTCGGCACCTCCACCACGGCGAACGGCATCACGGCGATCGGCCCCTACGTCTTCCGCACCGCGATGCCGGAGGCGGACGTGATCCCGGTCACGCTCAAGACCGCCCAGTCGAAGTTCGGCATCAAGCGCGTCGCCGTGATGTACGGCAACGACGACGCCTTCACGAAGTCGGCCTACGACGTGATGAAGGCGACGCTCGAAAAGCTCGGCATTCAGGTGCTCACCACCGAGACCTTCGGGTCGAAGGACACCGACTTCTCGGCCCAGCTCACCAAGATCAAGGGCCTGAACCCGGACGCGATCGTGCTCTCGGCGCTGGTCGAGGCGGCCTCGGGCATCGCGCTGCAGGCCCGGCAGCTCGGCATCGACCCGAAGGTGTTCATCATCGGCGGCAACGGCCTCAACTCGCCCAAGCTCGGCGAGATCGCGGGCGCGTCCGCGGACGGCACCATCGTCGGCAGCCCGTGGTTCATCGGCAAGAAGGATCCGGCCAACCAAGCCTTCGTGACCGCCTTCCGCGAGAAGTACGGCGACAGCCCGGACCAGTTCGCCGCCCAGGCCTACGACACGCTGTTCATCGTCGCCAAGGCGATCGACGCCGCCGGCGCGCCGGACTCCGAAAAGATCAAGGACGCGCTGATCAAGGTGAAGCACACCGGCGTCATGGGGCCGTTCTCGTTCTCCGAGAGCCGCGATCCCGCCGACACCTCGGGCGTGGTGGTGCTGACCATGAAGGGCGGCAAGTTCCAGCTCCTGGAGTAGCCTCCCCCCGACCCGGATCGGATCCGCAGCCCCCGCTCCCCTGACGGGAGCGGGGGCTCTGCGCCTCTCTCCCGCGCTGTGCGCCGCGCCGCGGGCCGCTTCACAGATCATCCGTGTTCCCATGCTTGAGCAGCAGCTCGTCAACGGCGTCGTCCTCGGCGCGACCTACGCCCTCTTCGCCCTCGGCTTCACGCTGATGTTCGGCGTGATGGGCGTGATCAACCTCACCTACGGCGTCTACTTCGCGGTCGGTGCCTTCGCGGCCCTGTGGTCGACGCAGGCGCTCGGCCTGCCGATCGCCGCGGCGCTGCCGCTCGGCGCCCTGATCGCAGGCGTGATCGCGGTGGCGATCGACACGCTGCTGCTGACCCGGCTGCGCAAGGCCAAGGCGCCGGAACTGGCCTCGCTGATGGTCACGCTCGGGGCGACGCTCTTCCTCTATGCCGGCATGGCGGCGTCGCTCGGCACCGAGATCCGCCGCTTCCCTGCCGCGGTGTTCGACGGCGGCGCCTACGATCTCGGTGCGGTGCGGATCGGCACGACGCAGATCCTGATCTTCGGCGCGGCGGTGGCCCTGGTGGTGGCGCTGATGGCGCTGGTGCGCGGCTCGCGCCTCGGCCTCGCCATCCGGGCGGTGGCCGAGAACCCGGACGCGGCGGCCCTGATGGGCATCAACGGCGGGCTGATGCTGCGCGTCGTCTCCTTCCTGTCGGGGGCGATCGGCGGCGCGGCCGGCGTGCTGGTCGGCCTCAACTTCAACGCCATCCAGCCCTTCATGGGCGAGCACATGATGCTGCGCGGCTTCGCGGTGATCATCGTGGGCGGCCTCGGCGACCTGCGCGGCGCGCTGGCCGCCGGGCTGCTGCTCGGTTTCGCCGAGGTGCTGACCGCGGCCTACGTCTCCTCGACCTTCAAGGACCTCACCGCCTTCGCGCTCCTCGTCGCCACCCTGTGGTTCCGGCCGCTGGGCCTGTTCGGCCGCGCGGCCGCCAAGCGCGCCTGACGGGACCGACGCGCGATGTGGCAGACCCTCGACGACTTCTACTGGACCTACCAGAGCCTCATCCACGGCATCGGGGTGAACGGCATCCTGGCCCTGTCGATCTACGTGGTGCTGGCGGTGGGCCAGCTCTCGCTGGGCCAGGCGGCCTTCATGGGCGTGGGCGCCTACACGGGGGCGCTGCTGACCGTGAAGTTCGGCACGCCCTTCGCGGTCTCGATGGCCGCCGCCGCCGCCGTGCCGGCGCTCATCGCGCTGGTGGTCGGCGGTCCGACGCTGCGGCTCACCGGCGTCTACCTCGCCATCGCGACGATCGGGCTCGGTGAGATCACCCGCATCGTCTTCCTCAATTGGGATTACGCGGGGGGCGCCCTCGGCCTCTCCGGCATCCCCGAGAAGGGGGGCGTGCTGGCGATCTACGGAACCCTCGCGGTGGTGCTGATCGCCCTGATCCTCGTCGCGCGCTCGCGGATCGGGCGGGCCATGGAGGCGATGCGGGAGGACGAGGCGGCGGCCGGCGTCATGGGGGTGAACCTGCCGCGCTACCGCATGACCGCGCTCGTCGTCTCGTCAGGCCTCGCCGGCATCGCGGGTTGCCTCTCGGCCCACGTCTCCTCCTTCATCGGCCCCAACGAGTACGGGTTCGAGACCGCGGTGACGATCCTGAGCTACGCGCTGCTCGGCGGCATCGGCTCGCCCGTGGCGCCCGTGCTCGGCGCCGCGATCCTGACGCTGCTGCCCGAGGTGCTGCGGCCGCTCGCCGATTTCCGCCTGATGGTGAACGGGCTCATCATCGTCGTCGCGGTGCTGTTCATGCCGCGGGGCATCCTGCCCTGGCGCATCGCCCGGACCGGCTGAGATGAGCGCCTCCCCCCTTCTCGCGGTCGAGGGCCTGACCCGCCGCTTCCAGGGCCTCGTCGCGGTCGATTCCGTCGATCTCGCCGTTCGCGAGGGCACCGTGCACGGGCTGATCGGCCCCAATGGCGCCGGCAAGACCACGCTGTTCAACATGGTCTCGGGCGTGCTCGCGCCCTCGGCCGGCACGGTCCGGCTCGACGGGCGCGCCCTCGACGGCCTCGCCCCCTATCGGCGCACGGCGCTCGGGCTCGCCCGCACCTTCCAGAACATCCGCATCTTCTCCGAGATGACGGTGCTGGAGAACGTGATGACGGGCCTGCACACGCGGCTGTCGGCGCGGCTCGGCATCCTCTTGCGCAGCCCCGGCTTCCGGGCGGAGGAGCGGGGCGCCAAGGCGCGCGCGCGCGATCTCCTCGCCTTCGTGGGCCTCTCGGAGGCGGCCGACCTGCGTGCCGGCGCCCTGCCCTACGGCGACCAGCGCCGGCTGGAGATCGCGCGCGCGCTCGCCTGCGAGCCGCGCCTCCTGCTCCTCGACGAGCCGGCGGCCGGGATGAACCCGGCCGAGACCCACGCGCTCCTCGCCCTGCTGCGGCGGCTGCGGGACGAGCGCGGCCTCACCCTGCTCCTCGTCGAGCACGACATGCCCCTCGTCATGAGCCTGTGCGACCGCCTGACCGTGCTGAATTTCGGCCGCCGCATCGCGGACGGCACGCCCGCCGAGGTCCGCGCCCACCCGGCCGTGATCGAGGCCTATCTCGGCGCCGGGACGGCGCAGGCCGGGACGGCGCAAGGCCATCCGGACGCCCACCCGCAGGGAGCCGTTTCGTGAACGCCCTGCTCCAGGTGGAGGGCCTGCGCCTCGGCTACGGCCGGGCGGACGTCGTGCACGGCATCGACCTCACCGTGCCGCGCGGCCGCATCGTCTCGCTCATCGGCTCGAACGGCGCGGGCAAGACCACGATCCTGCGCGGCCTCTCGGGTCTGATGAAGCCCCGCGGCGGGCACATCCGCTGGGGCCAGGACGGGGCCGACCTCGCGGGCGAAGCCGCGCACCGCATCGCCCGGCGCGGCATCGTCCAGGTGCCCGAGGGCCGGCAGGTCTTCGCCAACATGACGGTGGCCGAGAACCTGCGCCTCGGCGCCTATCACGCGCCCGGTGCCGAAGCGGCGCGGCGCCAGGAGGCGGTGGTGGCGCGTTTCCCGCGGCTCGGCGAGCGCCTGTCGCAGCAGGCCGGTTATCTCTCGGGCGGCGAACAGCAGATGCTCGCCATGGGCCGCGCCCTGATGGCCGAGCCGGTGCTGCTGCTCCTCGACGAGCCCTCGATGGGCCTCGCGCCGCTGATCGTGGAGGAAATCTTCGCCATCATCGCGGCCCTGCGCACTGAGGGGCGCACCATCCTGCTCGTGGAGCAGAACGCCAGCGCGGCACTCGCCATCGCGGACGACGCCTACGTGCTGGAGACCGGCCGCATCCGCCTCAAGGGTCCCGCCGCCGAGGTCGCCCGCAACCCCGAGGTCACGGCGGCCTATCTGGGGCTCTGAGCGCTGCCGCAACCCTCCGTTCACGATGCCGCGATTTCGCATGGTCTGATTCACGTCCCCGCAACGCCGCCCGGGCTGAATGAGCCGACGAAGAACGCGGATCCGCGCCGGCCGAGACGGCCGAAGACGCGGGCGGGGGATACGGCATGCGACAGGGTTGGACGCCCGGAGCGGCGGCGCGGCAGGGTGCGCCGCCGCTCCGGCACACATACGAGGCCGGACGCTACCGGGCCGCCGCCGCCTTCCACCCCGCCGCCCTCATGCTCGCGGCCCTCGGCCCGAGCCTCGGCGCGGCCCTGCTGGTCCTGGCCCGCGCGGCGCTCTGACCCGGACGGATCGCTTGCCAGGGGTCGCGCTCCGCCACAGGGTGTGCGGCCATGATGCGTCGGCACATCCCCATCACGGTCGCGGCCCTGCTCGCCCTCCTGGCGGCGGTGCTGCTCGTGTACCAGTGGGTCGGCCAGCCGACCGTCCTGCGCGTCGCCGTGGGACCCGCGGGGAGCGAGGATGCGCGGCTGATCGGCGCGATGGCGCAGTCGCTCGCACGCGGGCACGAGGACGTGCGGCTGCGCGTGGTGCCGACGAGCGGGGTCGCGGAGAGCGCGGCGCTGGCGGAGCGCGGCAAGGTCGACCTCGCGGTGGTGCGCTCGGATGTCGGCATTCCGGCCGCCACCCAGACGGTCGCGATCCTGCACCGGGATGCGGCCGTGCTGATGACGACGACCCCGACCTTCGCGTCGGTCCCCGACCTGCGGGGGCGCCGGATCGGCATCGTGCGCAACCACGACGCCAACGTGAAGCTGCTCGGGTCGATCCTCAAGCAGTACGAGGTGCCCGCCGACAGCGTCGAGGTCGTGTCTCTCGGCCAGGGCGAGGAGGCCGGACCCGCCCTGCAGGAGGGGCGCGTGGACGCCGTGATGGTGGTGGGCGCCCTCACCGCCCCGGTGATGACCGAGACGGTGGCGAGCATCCTGCGGGCGGGCCTGCACCTCGCCTTCGTGCCGGTGGGCGAGGCCGCAGCCATTGCGCGCCGCTCGCCCGTGCTCGAAGCGCTGGAGGTCGGACGCGGCACCTTCGGCGGCACGCCTCCCCGCCCGGCCGAAACCACGGCGACGCTCGGAGTCAGCCATCGCCTCGTCGCCCAGGCTACGCTCGCCGATGCCACCATCTCGGAACTGACCCGCCTCCTCTTCGTCACCCGCCCCGCCATCGTCGGCGAGGTGCCGCTCGCCAACCTGATCGAGGCCCCCGAGACGTCGAAGAGCGCGTCGCTGCCCCTGCATCCCGGCGCGGAGGCCTATTTCGACGGCGAGGTGGAGACCTTCTTCGAGCGCTACGGCGACTGGTTCTACCTCGCCGTGATGGTGCTCTCGATCTTCGGCTCGGCCGCCGCCACCCTGGTGTCCCGGGCTGCCCAGCGGTCCCGCGCCCGCGACATGGAGCTGCTGCGCGAGCTGCTCGCGATCGTGCGGGCGAGCCGCGACGTGGAGGACGAGGAGATGCTGTTCGAGCTGGAGCGCGAGGCCGACGAGATCCTGGCGGTCGCCCTCGCCCGTGCGGGCAACGGCGCCATCGACAATGCGGGCGTGGCGGCCTTCACGCTCGGCCTCGACCAAGCGCGCCGCGCCATCGCGGAGCGGCGGGCGCTGATCCAGACCGGGCACGTCCATCCGGTGCCGACGGCGGACCGGCAGGCTGCGGAGTGACACGCCCCGCCCGTGCCGAGGTCGGGTCCGATCCTGTATGCAGCGCCGCTCCCTTGCCGAGCCGCACGATCCGAATCGGCCCATGGCGCCGATGCGGACGGGCCGGACCCGTCGTGAGGACGTTGCGCGTCGCGCCATGGCCAGATCTCGCAGCCCCGGCAAAGGCCTGAGCGCGATCGCGGTCGCACGGGCGGGCGCGATCCGGCGTTCCGCCGCCTGCCCCCTATTGCGATCCGCCGCCGCACCTTATATTGCAACGCAACAGCTTTCCCCCGCCCGCCCTGCCGGCTGCTGATCCGCGGCCCGCGTCAGGCCGGGCGCTTTTTGCTTCGGACACCCCATGAAGCTGCGCAACATCGCCATCATCGCCCACGTCGACCACGGGAAAACGACCCTGGTCGACAAGCTCCTGCAGCAATCGGGCTCGTTCCGCGAGAACCAGCGCGTCGAGGAGCGCGTGATGGACTCGAACGACCTCGAGAAGGAGCGGGGCATCACCATCCTGGCGAAGGTGACCTCCGTCGTCTGGCAGGACACCCGGGTGAACATCGTGGACACCCCCGGCCACGCGGATTTCGGCGGCGAGGTCGAGCGCATCCTCTCGATGGTGGACGGCGTGATCGTGCTGGTCGACGCCGCCGAGGGGCCGATGCCGCAGACCAAGTTCGTGGTCTCGAAGGCGCTCAAGATCGGCCTTCGGCCGATCGTCGCGATCAACAAGGTCGACCGGCCGGACGCCCGCATCGACGAGGTGGTGAACGAGGTCTTCGACCTGTTCGCGGCCCTCGACGCCACCGACGAGCAGCTCGATTTCCCGATCCTCTACGGGTCGGGCCGCAACGGCTGGATGGCGAATTCCCCGGACGGTCCCCAGGACGGCATGGCGCCGCTGTTCGACCTCGTGCTCGCCCACGTGCCCGCGCCCAGGACCGACGAGGGCGCGTTCCGCATGCTCGGCACGCTGCTCGAAGCCAATCCCTTCCTCGGCCGCATCGTCACCGGGCGCATCGCCTCGGGCACCGTGAAGCCGAACCAGACCATCAAGGTCCTCGACCGCACCGGCAAGGTGGTGGAGACCGGCCGCGTCTCGAAGATCCTCGCCTTCCGCGGCCTGGAGCGCCAGCCGATCGAGATGGGCGAGGCGGGCGACATCGTCTCCATCGCCGGCCTGACCAAGGGCACGGTGTCGGACACCTTCTGCGACCCCGCCAACGAGACGCCGATCCAGGCCCAGCCGATCGACCCACCGACCGTGACGATGTCCTTCATCGTCAACGATTCGCCGCTGGCCGGCACCGAGGGCGACAAGGTCACGAGCCGGATGATCCGCGACCGCCTGTTCAAGGAGGCCGAGGGTAACATCACCCTCAAGATCGAGGAGGCGGCCGACAAGGATTCCTTCTACGTCTCCGGCCGCGGCGAGCTGCAGCTCTCGATCCTGATCGAGACCATGCGCCGCGAGGGCTTCGAGATCGCCGTCTCGCGCCCGCGCGTCGTGTTCGAGAAGGACGAGGACGGCAATCTCCTCGAACCGATCGAGGAGGTCGTCATCGACGTCGACGAGGAGCATTCTGGCGTCGTCGTGCAGAAGATGTCCGAGCGCAAGGGCGACATGCTGGAGATGCGCCCGTCCGGCGGCAACCGCCTGCGCCTCGTCTTCCACGCCCCGACCCGCGGCCTGATCGGCTACCAGAGCGAATTGCTCACCGATACGCGCGGCACCGCGATCATGAACCGGCTGTTCAAGGCCTACGAGCCCTACAAGGGCGAGATCCCGGGCCGGCGCAACGGCGTGCTGATCTCCAACGACCAGGGCGAGGCGGTGGCCTACGCGCTCTGGAACCTGGAGGATCGCGGGCCGATGATGATCGAGCCCGGCTGGAAGGTCTACCAGGGCATGATCGTGGGCGAGCACAACCGCGAGAACGACCTCGAGGTGAATGTGCTCAAGGGCAAGAAGCTCACGAACATCCGCACCACCTCGAAGGACGAGGCGGTGCGCCTGACGCCGCCCATCCGCATGACGCTGGAGCGCTCGCTGGCCTGGATCCAGGACGACGAACTCGTCGAGGTGACGCCGAAGTCGATCCGCCTGCGCAAGACCGTGCTTGACCCCAACGACCGCAAGCGGGCGGAGCGGTCGAAGGAGGCGCTCGCAAGCTGACTTGCTTTGCAGTGAAGAGAGTCGGGTCGATGGGTGAAATAGTCTGATCCATCGACTCGATGCGCGCAGAGAGCATCTGCACTCGCCGTTGTCGTCTTCTTCGGCACCGACCCGGGTGCAGCCTCACAAGCTGTGGACGACCGGCATCAGGATCCGAACGTCCGGCGGCGTGCGGGGGCCAACACCTTGCTTGAAGACGCTATCACTCTGCCTATCCTGATAGCGTTGCAGTCGAAGCATGGAAGGCGCCATCGTGGCTGCCGTGACCATTCGCAATCTGTTCGATGAGGCACATCGCGCCCTGAAGGTCGGTGCGGCGCAGAACAATCGCAGCGCGGAAGCCGAGATGCGGGCCATTCTGGAGGCTGCCGTGCGCCCGGAGGGCCGGCTGCGGCTCGGCACGGCACTGTCGGAACTGAGCCGGAGAACCGGCCTTGCCAATACCGATGTCGAAGCGCTCGAACACGCCCGCGACACTGTACCCGCGGCGCCGATGCGCTTCGAATGATGCTGCTCGACACGAACGTCGTTGCCGAGGCGATGAAACCCGAGCCGCACCCCACCGTGCGGGACTGGCTCGACGCGCAGGCGGCCGAGACGCTGTTCCTCTCCAGCATCACCATCGCCGAACTGTCATTCGGCATCGCGGCGCTGCCCAGGGGCGAGCGCAAGGATGATTTGGCGGCGACACTCGACGGCGTCGTGGACCTCTTCGCAGCGCGCATCCTGCCCTTCGATACTCCGGCGGCGCGGCACTACGCGGATCTCGCCGTCAAGGCACGCGTGGCCGGCAAGGGTTTTCCCACATCGGACGGCTCCATCGCCGCGATCGCCGCGGCGCATAGGTTCGCTGTCGCGTCGCGGGACGCGAGTGCGTTCGAGGCCGCGGGCCTGACGGTGATCGATCCCCGGTCCGTCAGCTGCTGAAGCTCATTCGCGCACGCGATCCATCGGTTCTGCTTGCCACCCGAGGATGCCCGGCGCGGTGAGCGCCGGGGCTCAGGCCGGCCGCAGCGCCGTCCCGTACGCCTCCGCCATCGCGGCGATGGCCGCCATCTTGGCGTGGTAGGCCGACCAATCGTCGGATTCCGCGATCGGCGCCCACAGGGCCTCGACCTCGTCGATCAGCATCGTGCAGGGCTGCGCCTGCGCGAAGTAGGGGTGATCGAGGCGCAGGCCCGCCGCCGGCGCGAAGGCCGGCAGGAGATCGCGCACCCGCGCGAAGCCCTCGCCCGCGTAGAACGCCGCCGCGGGGCTGCGCGCGGCGCGCTCCGCGCTCGCCAAGCCGCCGTACCAGTCGAAGAACACCTGCTCGAAGGGCGCGCGGCTCTGGCCGAGGAAGGCCCAGAATGCGCCGACGAGCGCGTGCAGCGTCTCGTCGTCGGCGGGGCGCGCGAGGCCGAGGCGCCGCAGGATCGCCTGCGCGAAGGCCTCCTGCAGCGCGGGGCCGAGCCCGTCGAGGGCCGTTCCCAGCCGCTCGGGCGCGGCGAGCGGCACGAGGCATTCGGCGAGCCGCGCGAGGTTCCAGGCCAAAGCCTCGGGCTGGCGGCCGAAGGCGTAGAGGCCGGTCTCGTCGAAATAGGCCGCCGTGAAGGCCGGATCGTTCACGGGGGCGAAGCGCCAGGGGCCGTAATCGAAGCTCTCGCCCGTCACGTTGATGTTGTCGGTGTTGAGCACCCCGTGCACGAAGCCCGCCGCCATCCAGGCGGCGCCGGTGCGGGCCACGCGGCGGCAGACCTCCGCCAGGAAGGCGCAGGCCCGTTCCGCCTCGTCGTCCCGCCACAGATCCGGCAGATAGGTGCGGATCGTGTGGTCGAGGAGCCGGCGGATGTTGTCCTCCCGCCCGAGTGCCCGCAGGCGCTGGAACGAGCCGATGCGGATATGCGAGTGGCCGAGGCGGACCAGCACCGCGGACCGGGCCGGCGAGGGCTCGTCGTGGCGCTCCAGCGGCTCCCCGGTCTCGATCAGGCTGAACGACTTCGAGGTGTCGACGCCGAGCGCCTCCAGCATGGTCGTCGCCAGCACCTCGCGCACGCCCCCCTTCAGGGTCAGGCGGCCGTCGCCGAAGCGCGACCACGGCGTCTGTCCGCTGCCCTTGGTGCCGAGATCGAGCAGGCGCCCGTCGGCGAGGTCGTGGAGCTGCGCGAACAGGAAGCCGCGCCCGTCGCCGAGGTCCGGATTGTAGGACCGGAACTGATGGCCGTGGTAGCGCAGCGCCAGCGGCTGCGGGAAACTGCCCTCGATCGGCTCGAATCGGCCGAAATGCGCGACCCACTCCGCGTCCGAGAGCCCGTCGAGGCCCACCCGGGCGGCCCAGGCTTGGTTGCGGTGGCGGATGACGTGCCGGGGAAAGCGGGCGGGCGCCACCACGTCGTAGAAGTCGGGGCCGAGGTCGGCGTGGCGGCGGGAGGGGCGAGGAGCCATGCGGGTCTCGGGGTCGGGGCGCGCAGGGGCAACGCGTCAGCCGCCCCGGGGTCCCTCGAAGCCGAGCATCGTCGCGAAGCACGACACGGGTTCCCGCTCGGGCGCGAGGCGGTTCTCCGGGGCGTGCGGGTCGGCGTAGCCCAGCGCCATGCCGCAGACCACGCTCTCCTCGTCGCCGACCGGCAGGTGACGGCGGATCACCGCGTGGTAGGGCGCGAAGGCCGCCTGCGGGCAGGTGTCGAGGCCGTGCGCGCGCGCCGCGATCATCAGCGTCTGCAGGAAGCCGCCGTAATCGAGCCAGCTTCCGATGGCGAGGCGCGCGTCGATCGTGAAGATCAGGCCGACCGGTGCGTCGAAGAACCGGAAGTTGCGGGCGTGCTGGGCCTTCATCCGCGCCGAATCGCCCTTCGGGATCCCGAGCAGCGCGTAGAGGCCGTACCCCACCTGACGGCGCCGGCCGAGATAGGGCTCGAAGAAGGTCTCCGGATAGTAGCGGTGCGCGGGCTCCCCGGCCTCGCCGGCCAGGAACGCCGATTCGACCGCGTCGCACAGGCGCCGGCGGGCCTCGCCCGCCACCGCGTAGACCCGCCAGGGTTGCATGTTCGTGCCGCTCGGCGCCTGCGCGGCGAGGTCGAGCAGCGCGGCGACCGTCTCGGCCGGGACCGGATCGGGGCGGAACGCCCGCACCGCGCGCCGCGTGCGGATCGCGCGCGCGACGGAAGCGGAATCGTGGGCGGAATCGTCGGGATGTCTGGTCATGCCGAGGCTCCGGACCGGGAAGAACCGCGCCAACAGGCCGCGTGGACGATCATCATTCGCACACAGGCATGGCGCCGATTCGGTCTGTCAATCCGTGCCGGATCATGAGAAAGTGGCCCCGTCGTCGCCACACCGGGCAGATCCGCCTTGCGGTACGGTCTGAGTTGCGTCAGGACTGTGGCGGACTTCTTGGGCACCGCAACCGGGAATGGAGATGTGTCGCAACGCCGTCTGACGGGGTTCAGCGTGCGCGCGATGCGAGTGTGGTCGGCGGGTTACGTTTTTGCGAGCTTCTAATGGGACGTGGTCGTGATTTCAGGGAGCCGCGTCGTCGCGGCTTCGACGATGGTGCGCCTGAGCCGCGGTGGCCGGATCAGGCACCGTCGGGTGGGTACGGGGGCTACGGCGGTGGCGGCTTCGGTGGCGGTGGATTCGACCGCGGCCCGTCCCGCGCCAGCGCCGCCCCGTCCGGACCGGAGCGTGACGCGACGGTCAAGTGGTTCAACAAGGAGAAGGGCTTCGGCTTCGTCGAGCTGGGCGACGGCTCGGGCGATGCCTTCCTCCACATCCGCGCCGTCGAGGCGGCCGGCCACGCAGACCTCCTCCCCGGCACGCGCCTGACCGTCCAGACGGCCCAGGGGCAGAAGGGCCCGCAGGTCACCAACATCACCAGCGTCGACACCAGCACCGCCGAGGCTCCGGCGGCGCGCGGCCCCCGTCCCCCGCGGGCTGGCGGCTTCGGCGACCGCGGCGGCTTCGGTGACCGCGGCGGCGGCGGCGGCGGCGGCCGCTTCGCCGGCGGCCCGTCGACCGAGATGAGCGGCACCGTGAAGTGGTACGATCCCGCCAAGGGCTTCGGCTTCGTCTCGGTGAAGGACGGCGGCAAGGACGTGTTCGTCCACCGTTCGGCGCTCGCCCGGGCCGGGCTCGACTCGCTCGCCGAAGGCCAGCAGGTCACCATGGGCGTGGTCGAGGGCCAGAAGGGCCGCGAGGCGCAGAGCATCACCGTCGCCGAGTGATCTGCGCCGAGTGATCTGCGCCGAGTGAAGATCTCGGAGTGATGCGCACGGCATGGACTCGCCCGAACGATCCGTGAGAGCGGGATCCATCACACCATGCGCGAGGCGGCGGCTCCTGGCCGCCGCTTCGTTCGTTCTGTGGCTCGGCGCCGGACCGGCGAGGGCCGAGGACTTCACCGGCTTCTACGCCGGGGTGAATGCCGGCTACGCCATCGGCCGTGCGCGCCCATCCGGCCCCGTTGCGCCGGACCGCCTCCCCTCCTCCGCCGAGACCGCCCTGCCGCCCAGTGCCGCCCGCGCTGCCGGTGCCAACCCGGCCATGACGGCGCGCCCGCCCGGGCGGACCTGCCCGGGGCAAGGCTGCTGAGGCTCGCGATCCGGCATCGGACGCCGCCGCGCTTCCTTGAGTTGGTTCAAACACCGCGCGAAGCGCGTCCGGCCTGCCGTGCGCGGCCGCGCGTGACCACCCCATAGCGCCTGAGCCGATTCGGCAGGGACGAAGATCCGGGCCGGGATTCTCCTTGGCAGTGATTCCCCTGCGCGAGGATGCGGCGTGCTGGCGACGTGTCCTGCACGCGATCGTCTTGGGCCGGCGCACTACGGAGGGCTCAGCGGTCTGGTGCCACCACCCTCGATCGCTCGAAGCGCCGCGGATGCAGGCGCATCATCCGAATGCAGGCTCGGCGCTTCATGGCCACACTTAAGCCGAACGACCTAGCTCGCTTTCCCGTCCAGTTCGAAGTTGCATCAAGCCCGAACCGCCGTCCGCTGCTCTCAACCCCTAGATGATCGAACTAAGTCTCACGGCATAGATCTTCCGATATCGATGCTGTCGACACGATCCGACGCTCGGAGTCGAGTAAGATTATCTTTATGCTTGCGGATGAAATGAGCCTGTGCATCCCGGGGGTGCGCAGATCGATCATTCCACCTCGTGAGTTTGCATGTAGGGAGAGCCGGAGATCGGCTGCCATGGACCGTACATGCGTTCGAGACGCGCCAACCCGAGTCGAGCAGAGCAAATCCTTGAGAACCGGACAGGCGTACTCATGAAGCTCAAGATCGGAACGAGGATCCAGGCGATCACGGCCGTCGCCCTTGTCGGCATCGCGACCATCGTGGTGCTGGCCGCCTACGCCTTCGCCGGAGCCATCTCGGACGGACGGGCCCGCAAGACACGTGATCTCGTCGATGCCGCCCATTCTCTGCTGGTGCATTTCGAGGCTGAGGAACGCGTCGGCCGTCTCAGCCGCGAGGCCGCGCAGAGCGCTGCCATCGCGGCTGTGCGCGCCCTGCGGTACGGCGAGGGCGAGTACTTCTGGATCAACGACATGCATCCCCGCATGATCGTCCACCCCAACACCAAGCTCATCGGCACCGACATCGGCGGCATCACCGATCCGACCGGCAAACGCCTGTTCGTCGACATGATCGAGCAGGTGAAGCGCGAGGGCGCGGGCTTCGTCCCCTACATGTGGCCCAAGCCCGGGATGGAGCGGCCGGTCGACAAGATCTCCTACGTCAGGGGGTTTCAGCCCTGGGGATGGATCGTCGGGTCCGGCATCTATGCCGATGACACCGCCGCACAGGTGCGGGCCTCGCTCTCCGGCCTCCTGATCGGAACGGTGGTGATCACGGTGATCGTCGGGCTCACGGCAACCGTCATCGGCCGGAGCGTGTCGCGGCCGACCCTCGCCCTGGCGGGCGCGATGGAGCGGATCGCGGCGGGCCGGTCGTCCGAGCCGGTGCCGGCGACCGGGCGAGGCGACGAGATCGGCGCAATGGCGGTCGCCGTGCAGGTGTTCAAGGACAACCTGATCCGTACCGGGCAATTGGAAGAGGAGGCAGCGCGCGCCCGTGCCGAGGCCGAGGTCAACCGGCAGATCGCGCTGCGGCAGATGGCCGATGCGTTCGAGCAGACGGTCGGCGGCATCGTCGACACGGTCGCCTCCGCCGCCGCCGCGCTTCAGGGCACGGCGCAGGGCATGAGCGGCATGGCCGCCGGCACGGCCTGCAAGTCCACCGCCGTGGCCGCCGCCGCCGAGGAGGCAGCCGCGAATGTCGGCACGGTGGCGGCCGCCGCCGAGGAACTCGGGACCTCCGTGCAGGAGATCGGCCGGCAGGTCGGCACCTCCGCCGACCTCGCCCATGCGGCCGTGGCGGAGGCCGACCGGACCGAAACGCTGGTGCAGGACCTGAGCCGCGCGGCCACCCGGATCGGCGATGTGGTGGCGCTGATCTCCGGCATCGCCGGGCAGACGAACCTGCTGGCGCTCAACGCCACGATCGAGGCCGCCCGGGCCGGCCCAGCGGGCCGGGGCTTCGCGGTCGTGGCAGCCGAGGTGAAGGAACTCGCGGCGCAGACCTCCCGCGCCACCGACGAGATCGGCGGCCAGATCGCCCAGATCCAGTCCTCGACGCAGCAGGCGGTCGACGTCATCAAGGGCATTGCCGCGCGGATCCGCGAGATCTCGCAGGTGTCGACCGGCATAGCGGCAGCCGTCGAGCAGCAGGGGGCCGCCACGCAGGAGATCGTGCGCAACGTGGCACAGGCGGCAGCGGGCACCAGCGAGATGACGGGCACCATCGCAGACGTCGCGAGCGAGGCCGAGTCGACCGGAGCGGCGGCCGGTCAGGTGCTGGAAGCGGCATCGGGGCTGTCGCGCCAATCCGCGCAGCTCAGGGTCGAGGTGGGGCGCTTCCTGACGAACGTGCGAGCGGCGTGAGTGGAGGCCGCCCGGGATCAGCGGCGCTTCTCGAGCGCCTCCTTGACCTGCTTGAGCTGGTCGAACACCGCGCTCGGGGTCGTGCCGAGGAGCGCCAGACCGCCCGTGACGGCGTAGTAGCAGCCGATCAGAATCGCCGGGACGAGGATCCAGGCCAGGATCTCCTCACCGACGATGCGGCGGCGGCGGCGCTGACGGCGCTTCTCGCGCCCGGTGAGCTTGGGAGGCGGCGGCGCAACCGTCGAGGCCGGAGCGAGGGGACCCTCATGGAGGTCGCCGGTCATGACACTCTCGTCGCTTGGACGACCGCGGGTCCGGCGCGAGCGCGGCCGTTGGCCGGTCCTGATATGGAACGTCCCGGCGAAGCGAATCGCCGGGACGGGGAGGATGGCATAGCGGTCATACACGCGACGACCGCCGGGATGAAGGGGCTCGCGTCAGGCCCGGACCAGCGGCACCTTCGGCACGGTGCGCACGCCGCCTCCGCCACCGGAGCCGCCGCCGTCCTTCGGCTTCTTGGGAGCCGCGCGGGGCCGCGGGCGCTTCTTGCGGGTCGCGTTGGTGACGTCCTTCTCCGGCTTCGGGGTCACCGGTCCGGCCGGGAACTCGAAGCCGAGGCCCGGCTTCTCGCCCTCGGGGCGCTTGACGATCACCCGCACCGCCCCGCCGTCCTTGAGCTTGCCGAACAGCACCTCGTCCGCGAGCGGCGTCTTGATGGTCGACTGGATCAGGCGGGCCATCGGGCGGGCGCCCATGGTCTCGTCGTAGCCGTTCTCCACCAGCCAGTCGCGGGCTTCGTCCGACAGTTCGATCGTCACGTTGCGGTCGGCGAGCTGCGCTTCGAGCTGGAGCACGAACTTGTCGACCACCTTCGACACCACCGTCTTCGGCAGGTGCCCGAAGGAGACGATCGCGTCGAGCCGGTTGCGGAATTCCGGCGCGAACAGGCGGTTGATCGCCTCGTGGTCGTCTCCCGTGCGGCGGTTCTGGGTGAAGCCGAACGCCGCCTTGGCGAGATCGGCGGCGCCGGCATTCGAGGTCATGATGATGATCACGTTGCGGAAATCGACCTGCTTCCCGTTGTGGTCAGTCAGCTTCCCGTGATCCATCACCTGCAGCAGGATGTTGAACAGGTCCGGATGCGCCTTCTCGATCTCGTCGAGCAGGAGGACGCAGTGCGGGTGCTGGTCGACGCCGTCGGTGAGCAGGCCGCCCTGGTCGAAGCCCACGTAGCCGGGCGGCGCGCCGATCAGACGCGAGACCGTGTGGCGCTCCATGTACTCCGACATGTCAAAGCGCAGCATCTCGACGCCGAGCGAGGAGGCGAGCTGCTTGGCGACCTCGGTCTTGCCGACGCCGGTCGGGCCGGCGAACAGGTAGGAGCCGATCGGCTTGTCGGGGTCGCGCAGGCCGGCGCGGGCGAGCTTGATCGAGGCGGTCAGCGCCTCGATGGCGTTGTCCTGGCCGTAGACCACCCGCTTGAGGCTGTCGGTAAGGTTGGCGAGCACCACCGCGTCGTCCTTGGACACGGTCTTGGGCGGGATCCGCGCCATCGTGGCGATGGTGGCCTCGACCTCCTTCACACCGATGGTGCGCTTGCGCCGGCCCTCCGGCACCAGCATCTGCGAGGCGCCGGTCTCGTCGATCACGTCGATCGCCTTGTCCGGCAGCTTGCGGTCGTTGATGTAGCGCGCCGACAGCTCGACGGCCGCCTTCACGGCGTCGGTCGTGTACTTGAGCTTGTGGAACTCCTCGAAGTAGGGCCGCAGGCCCTTGAGGATCTCGATCGCGTCCGGGATCGACGGCTCGTTGACGTCGATCTTCTGGAAGCGGCGGACCAGCGCCCGGTCCTTCTCGAAGTACTGGCGGTACTCCTTATAGGTGGTCGAGCCGATGCAGCGCAGCGTGCCCGAGGCGAGGGCCGGCTTGAGCAGGTTCGAGGCGTCCATCGCACCGCCCGAGGTCGCACCGGCGCCGATCACCGTGTGGATCTCGTCGATGAACATGATGGCGTTCGGGTGCGCCTCGATCTCCTTCATCACCTGCTTGAGGCGCTCCTCGAAGTCGCCACGGTAGCGGGTGCCGGCGAGCAGCGTGCCCATGTCGAGGGAGAACACGGTGGCGTCGGCCAGAACCTCCGGCACCTCGTGCTGGATGATCTTGCGCGCCAGCCCCTCGGCGATCGCGGTCTTGCCCACGCCCGGATCGCCCACGAGGAGCGGGTTGTTCTTCTGGCGGCGGCAGAGCACCTGGATGGTGCGCTGCACCTCCTGCTCGCGCCCGATCAGCGGATCGATCTTGCCCTCGCGCGCCTTCTTGTTGAGGTTCACGCAATAGGCGTCGAGCGCATCGCCCTTCTTCTTGGGGCCGCGATCCTCCTCGTTGCCGGTCGGCCGCTCGGTGGAGCCCTCGTCCTCGGCGCCGCGCACGGGCTTGGCCTCCGAGAGGCCGGGCCGCTTGGCGATGCCGTGGCTGATGTAGTTGACCGCGTCGTAGCGGGTCATGTCCTGCTCTTGCAGGAAGTAGGCGGCGTGGCTCTCGCGCTCGGCGAAGATCGCGACCAGCACGTTGGCGCCCGTCACCTCCTCGCGCCCGGAGGATTGCACGTGGATCACCGCGCGCTGGATCACCCGCTGGAAGCCGGCCGTCGGCTTGGCGTCCTGGCGGCCGTCTCCGGTCAGGTTGGCGAGTTCGGTGTCGATGTACTCGACGAGGTTGCGCTTCAGGACGTCGACATCGACGCTGCAGGCCCGCATGACCGCGGCCGCATCCTGGTCGTCGACCAGGGCCAGGAGGAGGTGTTCGAGCGTGGCGTATTCGTGGCGGCGCTCGCCAGCGAGCGCCAGGGCGCGGTGGAGTGCTTGTTCAAGGCTGCGTGAGAAGCTGGGCAAAGCGGGCCTCTGAGCTGGTGCCTATTTTTTTTCCATGACGCATTGGAGAGGATGTTGGTGTTTGCGGGCAAAGTCCATCACCTGCGTCACCTTGGTCTCCGCCACCTCATACGTGAACACGCCGCACTCGCCGACACCGTTCTGGTGCACGTGCAGCATGATCCGGGTGGCGTCCTCGCGCGACTTGTTGAAGAACCGCTCCACGACGTGGACCACGAATTCCATCGGCGTGTAGTCGTCGTTGAGGAGCAGAACGCGATAGAGGTTGGGTCGTTTGGTGCGCGGCTTGGTGCGCGTGATGACCGCGGTGCCCGAGCGCCCGTCGCCGTTGCCCGGGGCGCGGGGATTGGCGGCAACGACGGGCGTCGCGGAGACGATGTCCTGCGTCCGGACCTGAGCCATTTCGAGCGTACGACCTCAACCCTCGCTGGCGCGGCACCCGTCCGAGGGCGCCTGCGCTGCGGATCGCCAACGTAGCACGTCACGTGCCGGATCCGAGGTTCAATCTATAGGCCGAGTCCGCCCGGCGCCAGTCGCCTGCGCGCTCTTGTCATGTCGTCGGGGCGCGGGCGGCTGCCCGCGGCGGGACGATGGCCCTGCCCCAACGCGAAACGGCGGCGCGGACGACCCCGTCCGCACCGCCGACCAATCCGGATCCGGGCGGTCCCGCGCGGGGACCGCCGTCGGCCTTAGGCCGCGTTCTGAACCTTGGCGGTGAACGCCTCGTAGGGCTTCAGCATCTCCTTGGCGAGGCTGCCGTACAACTCGGCCATCTTGCTCGACTGGGCCAGGAGGCGCTCGTAGGAGGTCTTGAGGTACTCGGTCTGGATCTCGAGCGCCTTGTCGAGCGAGCGCACGCCCGCGAGCTTCTCCAGCGTGGCGGTCGCCTGCTCGAAGGACTGCTTGGCGAAGTCGGTCGTCTCGACGGCGATCGCCTGGCTGCTCTTCGACAGGGTGCCGAAGCTGCGCAGCATGGTGTCCATGCTCTCCTTGCCGAACTTCTGAGCGGTCTCGAACTGCTGGTTCATCTCGTTGCACGACGCCCGCGGCGTCGCCCCTCCACGCGCGTCTCTTCCCATGTCGGGGAGCGCCCGCGCGGCGCTGCTCCCCGCCCCTCATATGTGCGATGCACAATGGGGCGTCAAGGGATTTTTGTGCAGCGCACAATGCGGTGATGCGAGTCCATTAACCCGGGCGTAACCGCACCGACCTAGCCTGATTGACAGTGATGCCGTCGCGTCGGGGCCGTCCGCTCCGGCCGGCGGCGCGCCTCGGAGCCGGTCACCGCCCCGCGTCGGCCGCTCCCGGCGGTTTGGCGTAGGAAGGTTCGTGATGCGTTGCGTTCGCGGCACCTCGGGTCGTGCTGTTCCGGCCTTGATCGCGGCCGCGGCTGTCTTCACCGCCCTGACGAGTCCGGCCGAGGCCCGTCGTCGGAGCCATGCCGGTGGCGGGGGCGGCTACAACCCCCCTTACGCCGCCATGGTGGTCGATGTGAAGAGCGGGCGCGTGCTGCACGCGGTGAACGAGGACGCGCTGCGCCATCCCGCCTCGATCACCAAGGTGATGACGCTCTATCTCCTGTTCGAGCAGATCGAGAAGGGGCGGATGTCCCTCGACACGCCGCTGGAGATCTCCGGCAACGCCGCCCGGCAGCCGCCCTCGAAGCTCGGCCTGCGTCCGGGTTCGACGATCACCGCCGAGGAGGCGATCAAGGCGCTCGTCACCAAGTCGGCCAACGACGTCGCCTGCGCGATCGGCGAGAACATCGCCGGCTCGGAGGGCGCCTTCGCCGAGATGATGACCCGCAAGGCCCACGCGCTCGGCATGTCGCGCACGCACTACGCCAACGCCTCCGGCCTGCCCGATTCCGACCAGATCACCACCGCGCGCGACCTGACGATCCTGGCGCGGGCGATCCAGGACCGCTTCCCCCGCTACTACCGCTACTTCCAGACCCGCTCCTTCGCGTTCCGCGGCCGGGTGATCGGCAACCACAACCGCCTGCTCGGGCGCGTCGAGGGCGTCGACGGCATCAAGACCGGGTACACCCGGGATTCCGGCTTCAACCTGATGACCTCCGCCCGCCTGGAGGACCGCCACATCGTGGCGATCGTGCTCGGCGGCAAGTCGGGGGCGAGCCGCGATGCGATCATGCAGCGGCTCGTCCAGGCGAACCTGCCCCGGGCCTATGCGGGCGCACGCAGCACCCCGCCGGTGGTCGAGGTGGCCGAGCGGCCCCGGCCGGCCGTGGTGGCCGAGAAGCCGGTGGCGACCCGCACCATGGTGGCCTCGGCCGACGAGGACGATGCCATCGAGACCACCGCCTCGACCGGGCGGGGCGGCCAGCCCCTCGACATCTCGCCCATGCGGCAGACGACGACGCCCGGGGGCGCGAAGTGGCGCACCGGCACCGGCGGCGCGGTGCCGGGCAACGCCCAGGCCTACGCGCCCTCCCCCGAGAGCGGCTTCCCGGCTCCGCCCTCGTCGGGCGCCAAGTACGCCGCCCGCCTGCCGTCGGTGGACCCCGGCGAGGCCCGCGCTCCGGCGCCGCGCTCCGAGACCCCGGCCCCGGCCCAGAAGCCCGTCACGGTGACACCGTGGGTGATCCAGCTCGGGGCCATGGACGACGAGGGCAAGGCCAAGTCGATGCTGACCGAGGCCCGCCAGCGCAGCGGCGGCACCCTCGCCAAGGCCGCGCCCTTCACCGAGCGCGTCACGCACGGGGGCACCACCCTGTTTCGCGCCCGCTTCTCCGGCTTCTCCGAGGCCGAGGCGGCGCAGGACGCCTGCCGGGCGCTCAAGCGCAACGGCTTCACCTGCTTCGCCACCCGGAGCTGAGCGCCGCGGCCCGCGGTCGAGGCCCGGAACGGCGGGCCCGACGGCCGCGACCCTAAAACCAACGGTCGCTGAAGACGACCTTTGGTTCCGTTCCCGAAGTGCCGCCAAGCCTCCGGCTTGGCA
>NZ_BPQQ01000127.1 GCF_022179325.1 Methylobacterium isbiliense
TGAGATTGCCCCCGAACTGACCGGACACGGTCTCCCACTTGCGAAGTGTGAGGCTTACAACCGTGTCTATGACCAGCACGCCCGATCGGGTTGAGATCATCACGTCCGTTCAGCGTCGTCGGCGCTGGAGCCCGTCCGAGAAGGTCCGGATGGTCGAGGAGACCTACGAGCCCGGCACGACGGTCAGCCTCGTGGCTCGCCGGCATGGCGTGGCTCCGAACCAGCTCTTCACGTGGCGGCGCTTGGCTGCCCAGGGTGCCCTGACGGCGGCCGGTGCCGAGGAGGAGGTCGTGCCGGCCTCGGATTACCGGGCGCTCCAGAACCAGGTCCGCGAGTTGCACCGTCTTCTCGGCAAGAAGACGCTCGAGGCCGAGATCCTGAAAGAGGCGCTTGAGGTCGCGGCCGGTCCTAAAAAGGGGATGTTGCGCTTGCTCTCGTCGACGGCGGGCTCCCGATGAAGAGCGTCGCCGACGTGATCGGGGTCGCGCGGTCCAACCTCGCAGAGCGGGCCAAGCATCGGCAGCCCAAAAGCGTCGGGCGACCGCCGCAGCCGGATGCGGACCTCATCGCCGAGATCAAGGCCGTCATCGCCGACTTGCCAACGTACGGATATCGCCGGGTGCACGCGATCCTGCGTCGCCGAGCTATGGCGGAAGGACGGCAGCCCCCGAACCACAAGCGCGTCTATGCGGCCATGAGGCGACACGGCCTGCTTCTGCAACGCCATGCCGGCGGGGCCGAGCGCCGTCACGATGGCAGGATCGCCGTCGCCGAGCCGAACCTTCGCTGGTGTTCAGACGGCTTCGAGGTGGCGTGCGACAACGGCGAGCGGGTCCGGATCGCCTTCGCGCTCGATTGCTGTGACCGCGAGGCGATGAGCTACGTGGCCACTACGGGCGGGATCGGCGGCGACGAGGTCCGCGACCTCATGGTTGCGGCCGTGGAGCACCGCTTCGGCCGCCTCGACCGGCTGCCCGGCACGATCGAGTGGCTCAGCGACAACGGCTCCGGCTACATCGCCCATGAGACTAGAAGCTTCGCTCGTAGTCTCGGTCTGGAGCCGAGGACGACGCCCGTCGAGAGCCCCCAGTCGAACGGCATGGCGGAGGCCTTCGTGCGCACGATCAAGCGCGACTACGTCCGTGTGAGCCCGCGCCCGGATGCCGAAACCGTCGTCCGGCAGCTTCCTGGCTGGATCACTCACTACAACGAGGTTCACCCTCACCGAGCGCTCGGCTACCGTTCACCACGCGAGTTCATCAAGGCTCGCTCTGTCCCGTGACCGTGTCCGGTCGTTCGGGGGCAACAACA
>NZ_BPQQ01000128.1 GCF_022179325.1 Methylobacterium isbiliense
ACACATTCTGCGATGACCCCGGGCTGAGGGCGCGCCGGCTTCGCCGTCGGGCTCTCGTCGGTTCTGACGCCCGTCCCCGAGCTGCCGACTCGGCGTCTCGGCCTGCGGTTTCGATCCCTCGCGGGGCGCTGACGCGCTTGGGGGCCTGGCGGCCAGGTCTCGTGTGGCGCGCCGGCCAGAAGGCGATTGGTATAATCCGCGCTTTCTTTGAACCCACGGGGCCGCGAGGCGCTTCCGTGGGTTCGCGTTTGGGGGTGCGTCAGGGAACGGTCAGGACCGGCTCCGTGTAGGCGTAGACCGAGGTTTCGGGCAGCGGCCCGTAGTAGCGGCCATCGAAGGAGTAGGGATCGTAGTCCGACACCAGAAGCGTCTGGTGCGGCGGGATCGCTCCGCCCGACCAGGACGCCATCGGACGCCCGGCCGCATCGCGGGCTTGACGAGCCGAATTCGGGATCTCCTGCCCGTTGACCCGCATGGCGCCGCCGGTGCCGTCGAAGGTCACGATATCGCCGGCGACGGCCACGATCTTCTTCATGATCGGCCGGTAGCCGTTAAGGCACCAACCCGGTCCGCCCATGTAGCCACGCCCGAACGCCTCGTCGAAAGCTGGCGAGCTTGGCGGGCACGCCAGCGCCATGCGCCCGCGCGTCAGTGGTGGTTCGACGGCTTCCACGCGCCGCCAGATGCCGCGCGGGTAGGAGGGCGTCATGTTGAGTGTCAGCCCGAACACCTCGAACGTCCCAAGGATCGCTGCGGCCGCCACGAAGGCTCCGATCCCGATGAGTCGGTATCCGTTCAGGGCTCAATCTCCGCTGACCGACGCGTGAGCTTCAGGTCGTGCTCCACCTTGCGCTCTTGACGCTCGTGCTGAGCCTGAACCCGATCATGCAGCCTCCCCACGTCCTGCGTCAGACGAGCAACCCGTTCGAGATCGTGCTCTTTGATGCCTGACATGCGATCCCGCAGCTCGGCCATTCGGTCGCCTCGGACGGCTGCCATGCCAGCCCATCCGAAGCGCTGTTGAGCAGCTTCGAGAAAGGCGTTGATCTCGTTCACAAGGCCCGTGTTGCGGGCGACCTCGGCAATTGAGGTCGCCGTCATCTCGCCTTGGCCCAACACCGCTTGCAATTCCTCGCTCGGCGCCGGAATGGCGATCTGCTCCCGCTGAACGTACTCGGACCAATCCGAGAGGATTTCGGCTTTGATGGAGCGGGCGACGTCCGCCAACTCGCTGAAGGCGTTGGCCACCGATCCACCTGCGCTGCGCGCCCCCTGACGTTCCGCGTCCTCCCGGCCGAGCCGAGTCGTTCCGCCCCTCAAATCGCCAAATACTTCTGGACGTTCGTAAAGCTGCATTCTGATCGCCGGCTCGGCTTCAGGCATCTCGATCGCCTGCGTGGTGAGCGAGGCCACCACCGCCGCAGGTTCCTTGAACGCGACTTCGGCGGCTGATTTCAGAGCAGCGACGTAGGGCGCTATGTGTGGGTCGGCCTTCACACGCGCCGAGACTTCCGACAAAGGCAGGGTTCGATCAGCGGCGTTGGCCGGCAGAGGGAGACTTTGCTTCTCGCGAGGCCGTGTCTCCACCTGGCTCGCCTCAAGACTGGATGATGCTGGAGGCCGCGGCGCAGAGTGCGCCGAGCAGCAGGTTTCGACCTTGGCTGTCGATTGAGCGGCGGTCGACTCGGGCAGCGGGCGATCCGTTTCCCGCGCGGGCCCTAACCCCGGCAGCGAACGCAGGATCGTGGCCTCTTGCTCCCGGCCGAGCCCCTCCAGGCGAACGTGGGGCGCCAGGAAGCGATCGAGATGGCGTCCGGGCTGGTCCAGCTCCTTCGTGAGGGCCTCGAGGTAGTTCTTCTTGGGGATGGCCTGCCAGTTTGATGTGAAGGCCCGCCCTCCGGCACATTTCGCCATGCACGACCATGATCGTGCGCCCGTTCCCCTCCAGAAACGGGTGGGCGTAGGCGAGGAGGCCCATGACCTCGCCCGGCCGCTCGCGCATGATCTCGACCTTCTGGCCGCGCGTGAGAGCGTGCGCGGCGGCGCGACGGATCTCGTCCGGGTAGGCGAACAGGTCGGACCGGCCGCCCTTGACGATGGCGATGTCGGGGGCGTTCTCGGTCCGATCCTGCCCTGCCCACGGATACATGGTCTGGAACAGCCGCCGGTGCGTATCGACCACGTCCTCGTAGCCAAGCGCCTTGTCGGTGCGCAGCGCCGCGACGGCTCCTCCCACATGATCCCGAAAGATCTCGTGCTCGAGGCGCTTCACCTCGGCCGGGTCTTTGACTCCTTCGTTGTTCCGCAGATACCCCCGGCTCTCGAAATCGCCGAACGGATCGAAGGTCATGCCCGGCTCTGGCGCAGGTAGGCGGCGTGCAGGCGAAACCGCTGCTCGGGGGTGAGGACGCCCGCGTCGGTCAGCGCGCGCAAGAGACACTCGGTCTCGTCGGGCGCAACTTCGGCGTCCGAGAGGCGGGAGATCGTTTCGGCGTAGTCGTCGAGCGGGCGGCGCTCGTACACGACGTCGTGCGCGCGGGCGAGCTCGCGGATTTGCTCGGCGACGGAAGGGCCCGCCTCCGTCTCACGGGCGCCGAGGGCGTTGGCGGTGGTCATGGTCATGGGTTGTCTCCATAGCGCTGTGCGCCCCGGCCGGCGCGATTGGGCGCTCTTTCATAAGAGCTGCCCGAAACCCGCGTCGACGCTCTCTCCCTTCATAACATCCAAGCCATCCTCCGGCCTCACCCTGACTCTGCCCGGCAACAGAGGCGGACCCGCGTCAGGCGGCCCGCGCGCCCCGGCCACGGCCTTCTAACGGCCGCGCTCGTTGCGCTGCTGCAGGTCCCGGACGAGCTCCCTCTGCCGATCGCGCTCGAGCCGCTGCCCCCGCGCGAGCGCGCGCGCCGCCTCGAGGCGCGGCAGCTCGCGCGCGAACTGGGCCCGCTGCTCGGCGGTCGGCCGGGGCGAGACCCGCTCCACCTTGAGGCTGAGCCCGAACTTGCGCAGAACCGCCTCCCCGAACGCCTCGACCTCGCGGCGCACCTCGGGGCTTGCCGACAAGGCGCGATACTGCTCCCCCACCTGGTCCGAGGCGAGGCCTTGCAGCCGGTCGACCACGGCCTGGGCCGCCGCCGAGAGGCCCGGCACCTCGATCGCCGCCGCGGCACGGGCCTCCCGCTCCTGCTCGGCTGCGAGGCGGACCGCGCCGGCATAGTTGTCCCCGAGCTCCCGCGCCCGGAGCGCGAAGTCCTTGGCCGTCTCCTCGGCGGCGGCGCGCGCCTGCTTCTCGGCACGCCCCACGAACATGCCCTTGGCTCCGGCCAGGGCGCCGATCTCTTCGGGCCTCTCGAACAGGTGATCCACGAAGCGATCATAGCCCTCCCGGTCGGGCAGCGCCTCGACGATCGCCCGCACGGCCGCGTCGGGATTGCGGTAGACGACGCGCGCCGCCGCCTCGAGCGCCTTCACCTCGGCCGAGATCGAGCCGTCGGCCATCACCCTGTCCCGCGCGACCTCCTCGGGCGTCCGGTCGAATGACGTGACCGCGGCGAACAGGGGCCCAGGTCGCGTCGCCCGATCCTGCGCCGCCCGCGCCAAGCGCGCGTCCATCTCGCGCTGCGCGGCCGCGAAGTCGCGCACCTTGGGTCCGAGCGTCCTGAGCATCCCCGCCGCCCAGCGATCGCGGCCCAAGGCATCCTCGAACCGCTCGGTTGCCCGCTCCGTGAAGGCGTCCGCCCCGAAGCGGCGCGTGAGCGCCGCGTCATAAGCGACGAGTTCCGCCGTCAGGTCCTCGCGGTCGCGAGCCCGGGCGCCGGCAAGCCGCTCCGCCTCCGGCCCGGCCTCCCGGGCCTCCACGAACGCCCGCAGCAAGCCGCTAGCGCGATCGGAGAGATACGGGACCGCGTGCCCCATCCGCTCCGTCCGCACGACCGCCGCCGCAGTTTCCTGCGCCAGCCTGTCCCGCCAGATAGAGGACGCGCGCATCGCCTGGTCGGCTGCGAAGCCCGCGTCCTCCTGCGCCGCCGCCCGCTCCGTCCGGCCCGCCCTCGCGACCTCGGACTCCGGCAGCAGGCGAGCGAGCAGCCCCCGCCGTTCCTCCCGGCCGTGCATCTCGCCGAGTTGTTCGGGGCGCTCGCGCATGAGCGCGGCAAGCGCGGCCATGTCAGCCTCACCGCGGATGGCGGCATCGATCCGCGCGACGATCGGATCGGAGTTCTTCCACACCGCCTCGACCGCGAAGCGCGCGGCCTCGCGGGCTCGATGGAAAGCAGCGGCCGCGGCGACCCTGGCCTCGATCGCCGCCTTGTCGGTGCCCGGCGCGCTTCGCACGGCCGCCACCATGACCTTCGCGGCGCGCTCGGAATGGGTCGCCGGTTCTGTTCTCGCATGCACTGTGACGGCTGCGGCTTTGTCAACGATCGCGCCGGCGTCGACCTCGGCTGTTGGCGCCGTGCCGGTCTGCCTCGGCACCTGGTCGGCGGTCGCGAGCGCCGCTTGCAGGATCGCGGCGGCATCCCCGGCCGCCGGGGCGCGCTCGTTAATTTTCGTCTCCGCCCGCGGGCGTTGTGCGCTGACATCCCGTGTGAGCGCGCGGTCGGGAACGGCCTCCGGCAAGTCGTTCACATTTGCGCGCCGGCGCATGAAGTCATGGTCCAGGGTCGTCGTGGCGGCGCCGTCACGCCCGAGCTTCTGCGCCAGGTCGGCGAGGCTGCCGAACGTCTCCGACGACGCGTAGATGACGGCGTCGTCGCGGTGCCGCGTCATCGCCACATAGGCGAGATGCCGGTCCATGGTCTCGGACGCATAGACCAGCGTTCGGTCGACCGTGGCGCCTTGCGCCTTGTGGACGGTCGCCGCGTAGCCGTGGCTGAAGTGCTCGTATTCGGACGGCTTCAGCGTGACGGTGTTGCCCCCGTCCGTCCGGACGGTGAGCGTGTCGAGGCCCAAACCCTCTACCGTGCCCAGCATCCCGTTCTTCACCTCTGCTTCATTCTTCAGAAACAACACCCGGTCCCCGATGGCGAAGCCCTTCAGGCCGCGCGAGGTCTCGAAGTGAACCTCCGTGCCGGACAGTTCGCCGCCCGCCTTGCGGGCGTCGCGGATCCCGCAGTTCAGCGCATCCACGTCCTTGTTGGCGTGCGCGACGACCAGCACCGACCCCTGCCGGTTGGCCACGCTCCAGTCCGCCACGATCTGCTCTCGCGCGGCCTCCGCCGTGTCGTGGAAGCGCACCGAGCCGTGTGACCGGTACGCCTGCAACGCCTCGAACGTGCGCCCACGGGCGAGGTCGAGCGAGGCCTCGCGCTGCCACTCGTGCGCACGCTGGCGGCGGATGCCCTCCAGCTCGACGAAGCCGATCCGCTCCGAGATCGCGCGGAAAGCCGCCCCCGCCTGGATGGGCTGAAGCTGCATCGCGTCGCCGACCAGAACGGCCTTGGCACCGGCAGTGTGGATCGTGTCGATCACCCGCGCGAGCTGGCCGGAGGAGACCATTCCGGCCTCGTCGATCACGAACACGTCGCCCTTTTGGAGAGCGTCGCGCCCCTGCGACCAAGCGTATTCCCACGACGCCAGCGTGCGGCTTTCGATCCCGGAGCTGTCTTTCAAACCTTCTGCCGCCTTGCCGGCGAGCGCCGCGCCGAACACCCGCCGACCGGAGGCGATCCAGGCCTCCTTCGCCGCCTGGAGCATGGTGGATTTGCCCGATCCGGCGAACCCCACCACCGCCGCGATCCCGCGCGCGTCGGTGACGTAGCGCACAGCCTCGCGCTGCTCCTCCGACAGCGCGGCTCGGCCGTCCGTCGCGGTCCTGATCGTATCGTCTTGAGCGTTCAGCGCCGCCTCGACATGGGCGCTGTCGACCCCGTGCGACGGGTCGAGGCGAAGCGCCCGCGCCTGCTCCATCATGCGCTGTTCAAGGGCGATCATGTCGCGCGTGGCATACACCATCGCCTCGACCATCCGGCCCGTGAAGGGGTCCAGCGCGCTCGACAGGGTGGCCGCGATGTCCGGTGACGCGAGCGCCTCGTCGACGAGGGTTCTGACTTCCTCCGGCTCGGCCCCTTTCAGGTAGCGGTTCGCCACGCGCTCCACGTCGCGGCGCGTGAACACGGCCGCCTGCGATGCCGCGAGCCGGACCAGTTCGCTCGGGTTCGCGCGGATGCGCTCGGCATTTTCGCGCTGGATGGCGGCCTGCCTCCGCTCAAGGCTGCCCTCGATCCTACCGTTCCGATCCGACCTGTTTTCGGGCCCGAGATGAACATTGGGGGTGAGCGACGATCCACGCTCGTTCAGCGATCGGCCGTCGATGCGGGCCTCGATCCCGGCGCGCTCGAGGTGCCGGTTGGTGACGTTCTCCCACGCCCGGCGCCAGTCCCGGATGGTGTCGCGTCCGTCCTCCCAAACCTTGTACTGGACTTTTCCGTTCGCCCGCACGGGCTCGCCCGCCGCGTCGAGGATGCGGCTGTAGCTCTTGCCGAAGCCGGTCTCGGACAGCGGCTGCGCTGTGAGCATGACGTGGGCGTGCGGGTTGCCGGGCTTTTCGTGGATCACCCAGTCCGCCACCACGCCGCGGCTCGTGAAGGCCTCGCGCACGAAGTCGCGCATGAGGGCGATATGCTCCTTGCGCGACAGCTCTTTGGGGAGCGCCATGTTGATCTCGCGGGCGAGCACGGCGTTTGCGCGGGTCGCCTCCCGCTCGACCCGGTTCCAGAGGGCTTCGCTTGCCTGGGCCGGGGCGCGCCCGTCGACCAGGTTGCGCAACCACTCCGGAGTCTGGTCGGGCAACGCCAGCTCGGCATGGACCTTCTCGTCCCGGTGGTTCGTGTAGCGGCAGGTTCGCCCCGTCTCCTCCTCGCGCATCCGCTCCCGGTGGCGGTAAGACGCCGCAGCGACGGCGCCACGGCCGTCCCCGCGGGAGATCCTCTGCACCGTGAAATTGAAGATCGCCAAGAGCAGGACCGGAGCGAAGCAGCAGCGTCGCCAAGCGTAGCAGATCGGTTTTCCGGGGAAAACCCATATGGTGCGCCCTCAACACGCGGGCCGTCCGGCCCGCTCCGCTTCGGGACCTCATACGGACTCGCTCCGCGAGCCTTCCTCGTGCGCTAACGCGCAAGGGAAAGCTGAACCTCGAAGAACTCCAGCTTGACCCGTATATCCGTGTCGCTTAGGCCCATTACCGTCGGAACGAACAACTTTTATGGGGAAGGCATGGCACGCCGCAGGAACCGGGCGGACATCCTCGCCGAGATCGAAGATCTCAAGAAACAGTTGGCCGAGAGCGAGGAGCGAGAGGAGCGTCGGATCGGGAAGATCGCCAACAAGGCAGGCCTACTCGATCTCGATATCAGCGACGAAGACCTCACAAAGGCCCTGACCGAGCTGGCCGCGCGATTTCGCAAGGGCCGCCACAAAGCGCCGGCCGTGGTCGACCCTCCGGCGGCTGCGTCAGAGGCTGGTGCGGGTTCAAAGGGACCGCAGCTCGATGACGGCGCGCGCACGTAAGGTCGACGCCCGCGAGAAGATCCAGCTCGGTGGCCTCGTGGTGAAGGCGGGCTTGAGGACGGCGGATAAGGCCGTGCTCCTCGGGGCGCTGCTGGAGCTCGCCGCGCTCGATCCGGCCAGCGAACGATACAAAAAATTGAAGGCGAGGGGTGATGCCGAGTTCAGCCAGTCAGCCGATAGCTGAGACCCCGACGAGCATTCTCGTCGGGGTCTGCCTGCTGGCAATGGCGGCGAGCGTATCGGTCCTCTACCTCGCTTGGCCCTTTTTGGTCGAGCTGTTCCCGGCTCAACATCAGCTCACCGTGGAGCGTTCCTGGTACGCGCTGCGGTGTGCCGTTCCCGCGCTCGTGGGCGTTCTCTGCCTGCCCTTCATCGCCCTCCATAGGCGGCGGCAGGTTGCCCTCGCGGTCGCTCTCGCCTCCTTCGCGTGCGCGACGCTGGCCATCTTGCTCGAGTATCAACGGGTTGATCGTCTGCGCGGCGACATCGCCATGGGCGAGGCTCTCCGGCAGTCCGACAAGTTCGTCTGGTACGGCGCCGCCTTCGCCGGGTTGATGGGCTTTGGAGCCGGCCTGACGATCCGCAGGCGGCTCCGATCGCCGCGGCGATCGTCGTCGACGCTGTATGGCAATGCGGACTGGATGCCGATGAAGGAAGCCGCCGAGCTCCTCCCGGAAACAGGCGGGATCGTGATCGGCGAGCGTTACCGTGTGGACCAGGATGACGTTGCCGACCTTCGCTTCGACCCCCGAAATCCTGACACCTGGGGCAAAGGCGGCAAGGCTCCGCTGCTGGCGTTCGACTGCTCTTTCGGGTCGACACATGGTTTGGTGTTCGCGGGCTCAGGCGGCTACAAAACCTCGTCGGTGGTCGTTCCGACCTGCCTGCGGTGGAGGGGCCCGATCGTTTGTTTGGACCCGACGGGCGAGGTGGGCGACATGGTGTACCGTGTTCGCAGCACCTCCAGGCGAAAGGTCCGTATCCTCGACCCCCGCAGACCGAAGGTGGGGTTCAATGTCCTCGACTGGATCGGAACGGGCGAAACCTCGGCCGAAGAGGATGTGACCACCGTCGTCACCTGGCTCATGACCGAGAGCGTGGATTCGTCCGGCAACACGCGCTTCTTCGAGGTCTCGGCGCGGCACCTCCTCACCGGCGTTCTCGCCCACATCGTCTTCTCGGACGAATACCGCGGCCGCCGGACCCTCAAGGCGCTCCACGAGTTCATGGCGCAGCCGGAAAAATCATTCCGTGAGCGCCTGGCCAAAATCCATCAGCAGTCTCCTAACAAGTTCGTCCAGGACGCGCTCGGGCCGTTCATCAACCTCACAGAGGCGACCTTCTCGGGCGTCCTGAAGGGGGCGAGTTCGGAAATCGAGTGGCTGGCCTATGATCGCTACGCCGCCCTGGTGTCCGGCAACACCTTCGACCCCAAGCAATTGGTCTCGGGCGAGATCGACCTGTTCATCTCCATCGACCTCGCCACCCTCAAGGCCCATCCGGCGCTCGGCCGGGTCATCATCGGCGCACTTCTGAACACGGCCGCCAACGGCTATGCCGCGATCCAGGATCGGGTGCTGTTCATGATCGACGAGGCGCGGATGCTCGGCACGATGAGCCAGCTCGAGGTGATCCGCGATGCCTTCCGCAAGTACGAGATCACCCTGGTGCTGGTCTACCAGTCACTCGGCCAACTCGATGAGATCTGGGGCAGGCACGCCCGTTCCAAGTGGCTCGACAACGTGTCCTGGGTCTCCTTCGCCGTGGTCGGCCATCCCGACACGGCCGAATTCGTCTCGACGAATTGCGGCACCTACACCGTAGAGACGACGGCCCGAACTGTCGCCTCGAATGGGCGCGGGTCGCGGACTCGGACCTTGGGCGAACGACGGCTGATCCTGCCGCAGGAAGTCACCCAGACCATGCGGTCCGACGAGCAGATCGTGTTCATCCAGAACGCACCCCCAATTCGCTGCGGGCGCGCCATCTTCTTCCGTCGGGAGGACATGAGAGGGCTCGTCGGGGAGAGCCGGTTTCAGAGCAAGGCTGCTGTCTATCAGGCCGGCGAAAGTCCGGGTGGCGCTGGACTCGCGCCAGCTCCTGGACCGGCCGAGTAGCGGCACGATCCGGAGGGACCGGAGCGCACGGCAGGCTGAGAGCCGCCGCACGCCGCGTTACATCTGAAGGCGCTTCCACTCCATGTCGGGTGCCACGATCTCGAGGATGTAGTCCCAGATCGCCGGGATTGCCCCGAGCGCGACCGACCAGAAAGCGAGCTGGCCGGCGAGCTCCAACTGGCCCGCATAGAGCTTGATGCCCATGCCGCAGAACGCGACGAACGACGCTGCGTAGAAGAAGAGGATGAACGGGCGCACAAGGATCATTACCAACGCCAGCGTCACGACCGCCATCCGCACCAGGTAGCGGATCGGCCAGAGCAGTACGCACAGGATCACGCGGAAAGCCCAAAGGGGCTCGAGCATCGACGCGGGGTTTGGCTCTGACGCGCGTTGGCGCCGCCACCGGGAGTTCGGCGGTTCGTTGACCACAGTGTATTCGGCGTCGATGATTGGACGATCGTGCTCCGCCAGTGCGGGCGCAGGGCGGCGTTCCGACTCCAAGCGTATCCACGTCATGGCGAGCCTCTCCGCCCGCCAGCCGGCCCGGCTATCCTATGCGGGGCAGGAACGCGTCAAGTTTGGTCGCAGAGAACCGGTCCGGTTGAAAGGTCGATGCGGCGTGCGGGCGAGTGCCCGCATGGGCGACTTTACCACACCCTCCGGCCTCTCTACGGCGCTCTCTGGTCAGCGCGTTCGGCCTCCGGCTGCTCCGCGTCCCGCTGCGCCCGGCGGGTGGAAAAGTCGCCCCCGCTAGGAAAGTGAAAGGAGTGCGGGCCCACCGACCCGCGCGACGGGTCTCACGTCCGCCCGATCGCTACATAGGCTGCGGCCGGATGGCCCTCGAGGCCGGCTCTGCGGCCTCGACAGGTCGACCAGGAACTTTGGTCTCGCGGCAAGTCGGCCAGCGGATCAAGAGCCACGACTCGCGGTGAAGCCGGACCGACCTTCCACTGCCAGAGGACGAGATTGATCCCGCGTCCGCGGGCGGACGGAACCCGGACCCCGGGGGCGCCGTCCGCGATGAGGCGATCGGCCAAATACCAGGTCCGCGGTCACTTCTTGTCGACGAGCGCGATCTGCTTCCATGGACATTCCAAGTCGGCCGGTTCGACGCCGATAGCGCGCACGGTCACGAGGTCGTTCAAATCCGCGATGCCGTCCGCGTCGACATCGTAGGCGCACAAGGTGCCTAGTCGAATGCCGAGGTCCTGTTCATGCTGGGCACCGGCCGTCGCGAACGCTTCCGACATGTAGAGCGCGGAGCTCAGGTGCGTTCCAACGGTCGCCACGCTTGGCCCCCCTCTCCCCGCTCAGCGGCCGATGTGACCAGCGCGGGCTGAGCATGCGCCAGTGGCGCCAGCGTCCAGCTCCTCCCTGCGCCAGTTGCTCACGACCTGGATTATCTCCGCTTCGATCCAATCCCCAATTTCCTTGCTAAGGCTCGTCCCGTTGCAGAGCCCAGCCCCGCCGGTGGCCGTCCACTGCAGGCCAAAAGGGCACCACCGGCCATAGTGCCTGCACATTTCGGCAATACCGAGGTCGCAATTGAAAACCGCGACGTAAGCAAGTGCAGATCTCGGATCTACCCGCCGATGAAGACCCACTCGACACGACTGAGTCGCTCCTGAACGGCATCGAAGATGCCGTGCGCCGGGCGGCGCACGATCCAGCTTTGCGGGCCGAGCTCATCGCGGGGTTCGAGCGCGGCTTCGGCATGCAGCATGCTCTGCTGTCGGAGGCGCCGGGTGGCCTTTCGCGAGCCGCCGTCGCCGCTATGCTCGCCGATTTCGGAGCCACGCTTCGCGCCAACGGTCAGGAAGCCGCGTTTCTCGGCTATACCCTCGTTTCCATCAAGCTCGAGCTGTACGACTACCCGCCCGATCACCCACAGGCCGAGCGCATCGCGATCATGGAGCGCCATGTCGCCGACGTTGTCGGGTTGGTCGGTCGAGAGGTGGAGGAAGCCCGCTCGGAGGTCATCAAGGACATTGCTCGCCACTGAGGCGTGTTCGCGAGGCGGAACGCAAGACCCAAACCCGCCGCCTGATCGAGGCAGGCTGCCTGTCGAAAAAGCCGGGCTTCTCGCGCTCGAACCGAAGGCGCTCTAGGGGGCGCTGCTGTCCTTGGGCGAGCGTTGCCGACAAGGACTAGGTCGCCAAGTGGGAAGCGGAAGGCGGCCGCGCTCTCGCGCTCCTTGACCCGTCCCGATTTTACGTGGGCAGCGGCGGTGCGCAGGCGGCTGCCGAATGAGCGATCCCGTCGTGACCTCCCACTTCACACTCCGACCGGTCCAATCGAAGGGATCCGAATGACGACACCGCCCCTCATTCTCGAGCGCTTCGGCGCCCACCACCGCCCGCTCATCGCGGCCCTGGTTCCGGCTCGACCCCGAGACCGCGCGACGGCTCGACACGTCCAGCTACGCTCAAGCCCGGGCCGGGCACGATCCCTACGTCGCGTGTGACGCCGCCACCCAGGCAGTCCTCGGCTTCGGAGTCATTAACCGCGATACCGGCCAGGGCTGCTTCCTCAACGTGATCACCCACCCGGCCCACCGCCGCCGCGGCATCGCCCGGGAGACGATCGCGCTTCTCGTCCAAGAGGCGCGGCGGTTGGGCTATGCAGGCCCGATCGGCGCCATGGTCGAGGCCACGCATGACGCAGCCCTCGCGCTCGCCCGGAGCGCCGGGTTTGTGCCAGACCCCAACCCCGCCGCCCAGCACCGTCACTGGCGCGAGCTGGTGCTGGCCGAGCGGACGCCGGGAGGCGCCCTGTCGTGATCCGAGGAGCGACCAATAGCCTGTTCGGGCGTGTCTACGGCGCCGTCATCGCGGCCGCGCTCGCCGTCGTCCCGATCGGGTTCCTCCTCGATATATCGGCGTTGCCGCCTGGCGGCTTTGGCGCTTTACCGGCTGCGCGCTCAGCGCGATCGGCTCCGTGCATCAGATGTGCTCTATATTCCATGCATGAGAGCAAGGCCGATTAGTAGGCCGTCAGGGCTCAACCCTGGCGACCTCGCCAAGCCGTCTGGTTCGGCCTCCGCTCGGAGGTCGCCCTCTTTCCCTCGCTGGAAAGACATGCTATCATGATAGCACAAAGGAACGGAAGATGGCCCAGATCCTAGTTCGCGACATCGAAGATGACGTTAAGAAGCGTCTGCAACGGCGCGCAGCCCGGCATGGCCGCAGTATGGAGGCCGAGGTCCGCGACATCCTTCGCGACGTCGTCAAGGAAGAGGAACGTCCCGGCGGCGGGCTCGGAACTGAGATCGCGGCGCTGTTCAGCGGCATTGGCCTACAGGAAGGGGAGGAGATCCCCGAGCTGCGTGGCTATACCGTCAAGAGTCCGTTCGAGGAATGATCATCCTCGACACCAATATCATCTCCGCCCTTATGCACCATGCGCCCGATACCGCGGTGCTGCGCTGGCTCGACGAGCAGCCGCGGGCCTCGGTATGGACCACAGCAATCACAGTGCTCGAGGTCAGGTTCGGGCTCGAGATCATGCCGGACGGACGACGCCTGCTCGCGCGCCGCGAGGCGTTCGATAGCCTCATCGCCGAGAAGCTCGAGCGTCGCGTTGCACCTTTCGATGCGGCTGCCGCACAGGAGACGGCCGTGTTGATGGGGGCGCGTCAACGCCGGGGCGAGCCGCGCGACCTACGCGACAGTATGATCGGTGGCATCGCTTTGGCTCGCCACGCCACGATCGCGACACGGAACCTGCGGCATTTCGATGATCTTGGAATCGAGATCGTCGACCCATGGAAGGCGTGAGCGTCGGACGACCCTTGAGCCCGAGGTTTCGACACCCTGCTTGAACCCCGTCATGCGCGCATTCGATTGCGGAGCTTGGTCCGGTTCGATCCGCCCGAACGAAAACTCCCCTCCCCTCGCCTCCGGTCAGGCTGCTGAGGTAGCCGCCGGGGCTCTTAAAAGCTCTCTTTTGCGAAGCTCTGAGAGCACGTTGGGTGTCGAGGAGTAACCCTCTACAAATCCACGTCCCGGACCCGGCCGATCACGAGCGGGCGCTCGAGCTCGAGGTCGCGCAATGGCGAGATCGCCAGAGCCTCGACCAGGCGACGGCCAGTGTGGCGTTCTCGGTCCCGGTCGAAAGCTTCGGCCGACACGATCACGACAGCGTCCTCGCCGGGCAGCACCACGAGCTGCGGGCCGTCATCACGCGCACGGTTCACGACCTCGCTGAACAAAGCTTTCGCATCTTGAAGGCGCACAAGCACCCCTCAGATGGGTCCCGGCTGTTGTTGCCCCCGAACGAC
>NZ_BPQQ01000129.1 GCF_022179325.1 Methylobacterium isbiliense
TGATCCTCCCTCGGCTTCGCGGACACCTCTGATACGCTCATGCTGAGCGGGGAAGGTGCGCGCGTCGGATGGCGAAGACGAGACGGGAGTTCACACCCGAGTTCAAACGCGAAGCCGTTGCTCTGCTGGAGAGCAGCGGCCGGCCGCAGATGCAGGTCGCGGCCGAGCTCGGGATCCAGCCCTCGATGTTGCGGCAGTGGCGGGCCACGCTGAACGGGGCCCCACCCCGACCGCGGCTGGCCGGATCGACGGGTATTGCGCCACCAAGCCCGGTTGCGTCCCCTTCCGATCAGGCTGCCGAGATCGCCCGACTGCGGCGGGAGCTCGACCGCACGCGCATGGAGCGCGACGTGCTAAAAAAAGCGATCGGCATCTTCGCGGAGATGCCCAAATGACGTTCGCCTTCATCGAGCAGCATGCGACCACCTGGCCGGTGCGTCTCATGTGCCGCGTGCTCGGCGTGTCCCCCAGCGGCTACTACGGCTGGCGGTCACGGCCCGAGAGCGCGCGCTCGGCCTCCAACCGCCAACTTCTGGACGACGTCCGGCGCATCCATGCCGCTCATCACCGGCGCTACGGCTCCCCACGCGTGCATGCCGCCCTGCGGGCCGAGGGCCGTTCCGTCAGCCGCGCACGAGTGGAGCGTCTCATGCGCCGGCACGGTATCCGTGCCCTGGCGGGTCGTCGGTTCCGGCCGTGTACGACCGACAGCCGTCACGATCCTCCAATCGCCCCCAATCTCCTGAAGCAGGACTTCTCAGCCGTGCGGCCCAATACGATCTGGCTGGCGGACATCACCTACCTGCCAACCGGCGAGGGCTGGCTCTATTTGGCGGCCGTCCTCGATCTGGCTACGCGCAAGATCGTCGGCTGGTCGATGCGCGATCACATGCGCACCGAGCTGAGCGTGGCTGCGCTGATGATGGCCGCCCAGCGGCAGCGGCCGGCTGCCGGGCTCATCTGCCACTCGGATCGCGGCAGCCAGTACGCAGCCGAAGCTTACCGGAGGCAGCTCGCAAGCATGGGGGCGAAGCCGTCCATGGGCCGGACGGCTTGCTGCTACGACAACGCCCCGATGGAGAGCTTCTTCCACACCCTCAAGGTCGAACTCGTTTATCAGCGACGATGGGCAACCCGGGATGAGGCGCGACGCGACCTGTTCGCTTACTTCGAGGGCTACTACAATCGGCAACGCATCCACTCGGCGCTCGGCTATCTCACGCCCGAGCAGGCCGAACGGACCGCAGGCTGATCTCCCTGTGTCCGCGAAGCCGAGGGAGGATCA
>NZ_BPQQ01000130.1 GCF_022179325.1 Methylobacterium isbiliense
GGGGTCATCGCAGAATGTGTCCCAAAACGTACGCTAAGGCCGCTCGGCTGAGCCCGTGGTGCGCAGGGGTCTGAACCGCTCCCGCGGCGTGTCGATGTCGCCCCAGAGATAGTCGCCGGTGAGGCTGACGTGCTCCCAGCCGAGCGGGGCGACGTGGGCGAGGAGCCGTTCTGGAACCTCGACGCCCTGGTGGCGGAGGTGGTCGACGGCACGGCCGAGATAGACGGTGTTCCACAGGATGATGGCCGAGGCGACCAGGTTCAGCCCCGAGGCGCGGTGCCGCTGGTTCTCGAACGTCCGGTCGCGCAACTCGCCCAGGCGGTTGAAGAAGACGGCCCGGGCGAGCGCGTTGCGCGCCTCCCCCTTGTTCAGGTTGGCGCTCGTGCGCCGTCGCAACTCCGGATCGTCGAGCCAGTCGAGCATGAACAGGGTGCGCTCGACCCGGCCGATCTCGCGCAGCGCCCGCGCCACCGGGTTCTGGCGGGGATAACCCGCCAGCTTCCTCAGCATGGTGGAGGCCATGACCGTCCCTGCCTTGATCGAGGCGGCCAGGCGCAGGGCCTCGTCCCAGTGCTCCTCGATCGTCCTGACCTGGATCGGCCCGGCCACGAGCGGGCGAAGCGTCGGGAACGGGGCGAGGTCGCCTAAGGCGTAGAGGCGGCGCTCGCCGAGGTCCCGGATGCGTGGCGCGAACCGGAACCCGAGCAGGTGGCACAGACCGAACACGTGGTCGACGGCACCGGCCGTATCGGTCGCGTGCTCCCGGATGACGAGGCCGCTCTCGTGGTCGAGCAGGCCGTCGATGACGTGCGCCGCCTCGCCGGCATTGGCGGCGATCACCTTGGTGTGGAAGGGCGCGAAGCGGTCGGAGACGTGGGTGTAGAACAGGACCCCCGGCTCGGAGCCGTAGCGGGCGTTGTGGTCGGCGCGTGCCTCGCCCCTGCCGCCGGCGCGGAAGAACTGGCCGTCCGACGAGGAGGTGTCGCCGGGACCCCACACCCCGGCGAGCGGATGGGCGTGGTGGTGATCGACGATAGCGGCGAGTGCCGCCGCATAGGTTTCGTCGCGCACGTGCCACTGCGCCGTCCAGAGCAGGCGGGCATGGGTCAGCCCACGGGAACTCTCGGCCATGCGGGAGAGGCCGAGGTTGGTGGCGTCGGCCAGGATGGCGCCCATGAGCGCCGCCGGATCGGCGGCCGGCTCGCCGCTCCTCACATGCACGAAGCGGTCGCAGAACCCGGTCCAGCCGGCGACCTCGGCGAGCAGCCCGGTGATGCGCACGCGCGGGAGGAGCCCGTAGAGCCTGGCCTTCAACGCCTCCGCTTCGTCCGGCACGGCCCGGCGCAGAGGCGAGAGGGTCAGCTCGCCGCCTTCCAGCACTACGTCGGGCAAGGTGCCCGCCGCCGCCGCGCGCTCCACCTCGCCCATGCGCCCGGCGAGGCGATCACGCCGCCCGGCCAGCCAGCGGCTCACGTCGGCCTCGACCGCCAGGCCCAGCGTACCCTCCGTCCGCATCGCCGCGAAGGCCGCAGGTGGCAGAAGGTAATCGTCGAGCGTCCGGTAGGCGCGGCTCCCCTCGACCCAGACCCCGCCCGAGCCGAGACGGTCGCGCAGGTGGACCAGGGTGGCGATCTCGTAGGCGCGCCGGTCGAAGCCACCGGTGGCCGGGAAGACCACCTTGCGCCAGCGGGGTGCCAGGAACGAGGTCGGCACACTCTTCGGCAAGGTCGACCGGCCTTCGGCATAGAAGCGCCGGAGGGTCGCCACGGCGCTCAGAAGAGGATCGTTCGGGCGGGCGGCCTGGAAGACGAAGCTGGCCAGGAAGGCGGGCACGAACCGGCGCACGGCCGTGTAGCGGTCCACCACCTCCGCCAGCCCGTCCTCACCCGTGCGGGTCAGGTCCTCCGCCGCACGGACGCTCTTCTCCAGGGCCTCCCAGCCGATGCGCTCGCCGACGAGGCTCAGGACGTCGCCCTCGGCCCAGCGGACGTCCAGCAAGGCCCGGCCGAGCCGGGCATGAAGCCGGGCCGTCTCCTTCAGGAGCCTGGTGTCGTCCATCAGCCGTTCGGAGCGGGTCCGCTCGGCGCGACGGAACAGCGATCCCACCATCTTCTCGACCATCGCCACGGCCGCGTCGGTGAGGAGCACCTCCATGTCCAGCGCGAAGGCGCAGAGCGTCGCCAGCCGGCGGCGGCGCTCGAGCCGGGAGAGGTGCTGAGCGCTCATGATCGCGGCCTCGCGCGCGATCACGCCGTAGCGGGCGCGGTGGATGCGTCGGCCCCGGTCCGGCTCCAGGCCGATGCGGCGGACATGCGCCAACCGCTCCAGCACCGCCTTCAGGTTGGCGGCGCCGGGCGCTTCCGGCCACTCCCGCACCCAGGCCAGGGCCGTGCGGCCCGGACCGGATCCGGCGGACAGGAGATCGTCCAGCCGCTGGGCCTGGTCCGGCCCGAGGTCGCGGATCAAACCGGCGAAGGCTTGGCGGCGTGCTTGCGCCCGGGCCGCGAGCGCGATGCGCTCCAGCGTGGAGGCCGCCGGCAACACGATCCGCGTCTCGCGCAGGAGCCGCGTCATGGCCCCCACGATCACCTCGCCCCGGTCGGTCGAGGTGGCGGCCTCCATCGCGACCGCCAGCAGGGTGGAACGGTCGCTGCGCTCGAAGCCGCGCAGTCCCAGCCGCGCCTCGATCTCGGCCCGGTGCTCGCGAAGCGTCGTCTCCCGGCCGGCATAGTCGGCGAAGATGCCGGGCTCGCAGCCGAGTTGACCGGCGAGGACCTGCAGCAGCGCCGGCGACGGTGTCTCGCCGGGCTCCAGGGGGCGTCCGGGGTGGCGCAGGTAGCAGAGCTGCACGGCGAAGCCGAGCCGGTTGGAGGCGCGCCGCCGCCGCGCCGTCTCGGCGAGGTCGTCCGGCCCCAGGGTATAGAGACGCTCGACCGTCGGTCGGTCGTCGGGCGGGTCGAAGAGAACCGCCCGCTGTGCGGGTGAGAGGAGGGTGCGCATCGCGACGGTGGCCGGCTCCGATGCTCGTCACGAAACCTGGGCACGAACCGTTCGCGGAGCGTAGACAGGGGAACGCGTTGAGTGACAGTATCTCGTTCGGTTGGACGGCGGCGAGCCGCCTGTCACGCAAACGAGCGTATTTGTGACGACCCTGATCGGCTACGCGCGCGTGTCGAAGGCCGACGGCAGCCAGGTGCATGATCTGCAGCGCGACGCGCTGACGAAGGCCGGCGTGAAGCCGGAGCACATCTACGAGGATGCCGCTTCGGGGCGGCGCGACGACCGTCCCGGGCTCGCGGCCTGCCTCAAGGCATTGCGGCCTGGTGATACGCTCGCTGTCTGGAAGCTGGACCGGCTCGGCCGCGACCTGCGCCACCTGGTCAACCTGGTCGGGGATCTCACCCGGCGCGGGGTCGGCCTCAAGGTGCTGTCGGGCGAAGGCGCCTCGATCGACACCACCACGGCCAACGGCCGGCTGGTGTTCGCCATCTTCGCCGGACTGGCGGAGTTCGAGCGCGAGTTGATCGTCGAGAGGACCAAGGCCGGCCTGCAGGCGGCTCGCGCCCGGGGTCGGCGGGGTGGCCGGCCCTACAAGATGACGCCGGCCAAGCTGCGCCTGGCCCAGGCCGCCATGGGTCAGCCGGAGACCAGGGTCGGCGACCTGTGCGAGGAACTCGGCATCACCCGCCAGACGCTCTACCGCTTCGTGAGCCCCACGGGTGAGCTACGCGACGATGCCAAGACGCTGCTCGAGCGTCAGCCGAAGCGCACCTGAGCCCATGACGATGGGTGCCGGCGTCCCGTTCCGGCTGGCCCGAGCCAGCGATGCTCGCCCCTCCCAAGGCCCCGCCCTTAGCGTACGTTTTGGGACACATTCTGCGATGACCCC
>NZ_BPQQ01000131.1 GCF_022179325.1 Methylobacterium isbiliense
ACACATTCTGCGATGACCCCGTTGTGCAGCAACCGGTCGAGGACGGCATCGGCGAGCGTGGGGATGCCGATGATCTCGTACCAGCGATCGACCGGCACCTGGCTGGTGATCAGGGTCGAGCCGGCGTCGTAGCGGTCCTCGACGATCTCCAGGAGATCGCGCGCCTGCTCGGGCAGGAGCGGCTCGGGGCCCCAATCGTCGAGGATCAGCAGGTTTGCCTTTGCGATCTGGCGCAGCAGCCGGCCGTAGCGGCCATCGCCGCGGGCGAGGCTCAGCGCCGCAAACAGGCGCGGGACCCGGTAGTACAGGACCGAGAGGTCGTCCTAGCAGGCCTTGTGCCCGAGCGCGCAGGCCAGCCAGCTCTTGCCCACGCCGCAGGGGCCGGTGATCACGAGGTTGCGCCGGGTCCGGATCCAGTCGCCGGTGGCGAGCTTGAGGAACACCCCTGCGGAGGAGCGTCGAGATGGCATGCAACGAGGACGTCGTTGACGCCCTGAAGCACGAGCACCAGCGCTTGGGCCGGCTGCTCCAGGTCATCGACGACTGCCGTTGGTGAACGGCTGATGATCCCGGGCCTGAGAGAGTGGCGACCCTGCAGGAGCACGTCGCGCAGATCCGGGCCGCAATCGACGGGATCGACCACGTCGTCGGTAAGCTCGGAGGGTAGCCCGCGCCATGGAGATGCTGGGAGCCACGGGGGCGATGCTGGTCGCGTCCGGGACCGTCCTCGCGGTCGTCGCCGTGGTCGCGATCGTGGGGCACGTGATCGAACGAGCGCGACACCGAGACGAGCCGCCCCTGGTCGACCCGAACCGGCAGACTAACGCGCGCTGATCCAGCTGGACTGGGCGGACCCTCGCCACACGATGCCGTTTCCGGGCACGAGGTTGGCCCAGGAGCGGCATCCATGGCTTGGCTAGTGTCTGACCGCCAGACACGGGTCGAGCGGGCTTCCTTGACTCGCTATGTGGATCTGCGCCGTCACCGCACCTCCCCGGAGTGCGGCGGCGGGGGCAAGCTGTCGTCGAACCAGTCCGGATTGTCCGCGAGGTGCCGGTGCCTGCCGCAGAACCAGTCGCTCGTGCCCTTGCGCTGGAAGGTGGCCGGCTTCTCGCACACCGCGCACTGAGGCTTCGCGTGCGTGTCAGCTGCTAGATCCTGAACCGTCTCTGAAAGCCCAGAGAGTGAGGTAGAGGTCTGAGGTAGAAGGGGGGGAATTCTTGCCGCTTGGAACGCGCGGTTTTCCCTGCCTTCAGCTGCCCCACGGCGCGCTGCGAAATCGTCTTCTCACCCCCGACTGAGGGGGGAATTTTACCCCCTAATTCTGCGACCTGCAGGCCTGTGACCCAATCGATCTGGCGGACCGCAAAGTCAGCCTTGCGCTTGTCGCTGCAGGCCTTCGATCGCGCCTCCATGGCGGACACGTTCTGATCCAGGAACAGGTACAGCGTGGGTGTCAAACGGCGTGGAATGTTGGGTCCTTCCGCGCTTTTGGT
>NZ_BPQQ01000132.1 GCF_022179325.1 Methylobacterium isbiliense
ACCAAGAACGCGGGAGGACCCAAAAGGGACCCGGGCTCGGCGTCCAAAAAGGACCCATCCCTGCCCATGGCTGATCCCCGCCGACGCAGAGGCCGACGTCGCGAAGCCGGCTGGGTGAGCGCAGCGGCGTCGGCCTCGTCTCCAGCCGGAGGCCATCTGCGGCGAGGCATCTCTCGGATCGTCTCAGGTGCGGGTCTTCAGCCGCCAGCTGGCGTTGCCCGTTTCCAGGATGTCGCAATGATGCGTCAGACGATCCAGCAGTGCCGTCGTCATCTTCGCGTCCCCAAACACACTCGGCCACTCTGCAAACGGTAAGTTTGTCGTCACGATCACCGAGGTGCGCTCGTAGAGACGGCTGATCAGGTGGAACAGCATCTGACCGCCTGCCCGCGGGAACGGTAGATAACCCAGCTCGTCCAGGATCACGAGGTCGGCGCGCGCCAGCTGCGAGGCCAGACGCCCCGCCTGGCCCGCCCGCGCCTCGGCTTCCAGCTGATTGACCAGATCGACCGTGTTGAAGAAGCGCACCCGTGCCTTGCGCTCGCGCACGCAGTTCGCCCCGATGGCGATGGCCAAGTGCGTCTTGCCCGAGCCCGTGCCACCGATCAGCACCGCATTGCGGTAATCGCTCAGGAAGCTGCCCCGGTGCAGCTCGCGCACCACGGCCGCGTTTACGGGCGAGCCGGCGAGGTCGAACTCGCTCAGCGTCTTCACCACCGGGAACTTGGCGTTCCCCATCCGGTAAGCCGTGGCCCGGCTCTCCACGTCGGCCAGTTGCGCGGCCAGCAATTCGCCCACCACCCGCTCGGGTGCGTGCCCGCGCTTGGCCGCCTGGGTGGTCACCTCGTCGTAGGCCGCGCGCATGCCGCGCAGCTTCAGCCTCACCATCAGCTCGAGGATGGTGTGGCGCTCCATCACAGCATCTCCATCGCACGCAGCTCGTCGTAGCGCGCACAGTCGGTGGGGCTCGCCGCGAAGGCTCTGCCGAACCTGGGTTCGCTGCTGCAGGGCACGGACGACTGTCAACGGGCTTCGAACCTTCCGCAATTTCGGGCGCGCAATTTTCCTCAGATCGGCGGGCTCGGCGGTCAGGCGATGCCGAGGTGAGCACCTCCATTCTTGGGTGGGCGTCCGCGCCGACGTGGGGGCGGAGCGAGCGGCGGAGCCTGCAGGGCGGCCTTCGAGCGGATGTGCTCGGGCATCAGGGCGGTGTGCTGGCGCAACCGGTAGCTTGAGCCCTCGATCTGCACCACCACGGCGTGATGCAACAGACGATCCAGCAGCGCGGTCGCTACCACCGGATCGCCGAACACCTCGCCCCACTCCGCAAAGCCGCGGTTCGAGGTCAGGATCATCGCGCCCCGCTCGTAGCGCGCGTTGACGAGCTGGAAGAACAGGTTGCCCCCGCCCGGCACCACCGGCAGGTAGCCGATCTCGTCCACGATCAGCAGCGCCGGCCGGCAGAAGGAGCGGATCTTCTCGCGCAGCGTTCCTTCCCGTTCGGCCCGCGCCAAGGTTCCCACGAGGTCGGCCAGGGTGGTGAAGTACACGCTGCGGCCCGCCTTCACTGCCTCCACGCCGAGGGCCACCGCCAAGTGGCTCTTGCCGGTGCCGGGCGGGCCCAGGAAGTGCAGCACCTCGCAGCGATCCACGAAGCCCAGTTCGGCCAAGGCCAGGATGCGGGTCCGGTCGAGCGAGGGCTGGAAGGCGAAGTCGAAGCTCGAGAGTGTCTTGATCGTCGAGAGCCGCGCCATCACCAGCGCGGTCTTCACCCGCCGGCTCTCGCGCAGGCTCAACTCCTCGCTCAGCAGGGCATCGACCGCCTCGAGCGCGCTGAGTTCGCCGCGCTCCAGTCGCCGCACGGTGGTGTCCACGATCTCCAGGGCGCGGGGCATCTTCAACCCCACCAGCGTGGCCTTGATGCGCTCGACGAGCGGGGGGATCATCTCGCCGGTCCCGCTCATGCCGCGTCTCCTTGGTCGGTCCTGGGCACTCCGGCTCCCGCGAGTTGGCGGGCGACGGCGTCGTAGATGGCCAGCGGGCGACGCGCGACCTGGTCGCCGGCGCGCCTGACGACCACCGGCTCGGCAGCGTCTCGTGGTTCAGGCGGGGGAGATCGCGGCCGGCGATGGGCCGGATCGACCCGCGTCAGCCCACGTCCCTCCAGAGGCAGGTGGCAGGCGACGAGGTTCCCCGCCTCGTAGATGCGGATCTGATCGGCCAGCACGTGCACCTCCAGGGCGCGCCGGCGGGTGGTGTCGGGCACGCTGTAGAGATTGCCCGCCACCGAGACGAAGCCCTCGTGGGTGACGCGCCGCTCCAGGCTGAGCACGGCTTCGTAGGGCACGGGCGGCAGCGCCCGCAGCTGGCTGCGCTCCTCCGTGAAGGCGTCCGCGACGATCCGCTTGGTCGTGGCGTGCCGGCGAGCGTTGGCCACGGTCTCGAGCCAGTGCCGCAGCTGGTCGTTCAGGTCGTCAAGGTTGCGGAACGAGCGGGCGAGGAAGAAGTCCTCGCGCAGGTAGCGGAACGGGCGCTCGACCTTGCCCTTGGTCTTGGCCCGGTAGGGCCGGCAGGCGCGCGGCAGGAACCCGTAGTGGCGCGCGAGATCGAGAAGGCTGCGGTTGTAGATGACCAGCCCGTCGGGATCGTCGCCGATCACGGCGGTCTTCATGCGGTCGTAGAGGATCTCGCGCGGGACACCCCCGAGAGCTTGGAAGGCGGCGATGTGGCAGCGCAGGACCGTCTGCAGATCCTGATGGACGACGAAGCGGGCCCAGAGATAGCGCGAGTGTCCCAGCACCATCGCGAACAGCCAGACGATGCGGGTCACGCCCGGCTCGTTGGCGAAGGTGACGACGAAGCGGGCGAAATCGACCTGGGCCTGCTGGCCGGGCGGGGTCTCGAAGCGGCGCTCGATCGGCAGAGGGGCTGAGGGGCGGAGCAGGGCCACCGCTCGCTTCACGGCGGTGTAGGCCCCCGAGAAGCCGCGCTCCTTCAGCTCGCGCCAGAGACGGACGGCGGTGAGCTGCGGGTAGGCGGCCAAGCGCTCACGCAGGTAGGGCAGGAAGGCGTCGGTGGCCCGCGGGCGGGGGGATCGCGGTCCGTAGACCGGCGGCTCGAGGCCGCGGGTGATGTACTTGGCGACCGTCTTGCGGTCGAGGCCGAGTTGGCGGGCGATGGCGGTGACCGAGAGGCCCTGCCGGTGGAGGTCCAGGATCGTCATGAGTTCCCCGAGGCTGACCACCGCGCTGCTCCCTCCCGCCACGGGGACCAGCTTCGGTGAGACGGCAGCCGCGCGGGCATCCCGGCTCAGACGGGAGGCACCGATGCGGCCAGGAGGGTGGGGAAAATTGCAGGCCCACAAGTGAGGAGGATCCAACGCCCGCTCACAGACGACATGCAGCAGATGGGGGTCGAGTACCCGAAGAGCCTCCTTAACGAGGACCGCCTGTCTGGCTTGGCGAGCCTGCTCCGGCCGGGGCCGAAGCCCGGCGAGCGTGCGCCGGACGCGGAGGTGACGCACCGCGGAGAGACAACGAGCCTGTTCCGGTTCCTCTACAACCCGGACGGCCACACCACCGGGTGGGCGCTCCTTTGCTTCGACGGTCGGTCTTCGGACGCGGGTGCCTCGCTACTCGACACCGTCGAGGCCGTGACGCCCTGGACCTGGGTGCGGCCGCGCCTCGTCCTGGCCGGCCCTATGGTCGATGGTGCGAGCGTCCCCGCCCTCTCGGACATGGACGGCAAGGCACACGGGGCCTACGGGCTGGAAGGTCGGCCGGCTTTGGTGCTCGTTCGGCCGGACGGGCACATCGCCTTCCGTGGCGACGCCGAGCGGGCCGACGAGTTGGTCGCCTACTGCCGGAAGACCTTCGGTGCGGAACCCGTACGATCGACGAGCGCGCTCGTCGCCGCTCAATAGCGCGGCGGCCGCGAGTAAGGGAGGTGCTGGCCCGACACTCTCGGGGCCGACACGTTCGGCTCTGACGGTGAAATTGGGTCGGAAGCCGAACGTCCGCTTCTTGGCGCGAATTCTAGTTCCGCTCTCCACCCAATCCGGACCTTCGGCGAGGGTGGGTCGTATGTCCGCAAGAAGTCAGGAGTTCGCGTTCAGCTGATTCGGCAATGCGCCACTTCCCGACCTTCGGCCGATGTCGCCGGAATGGCCGCTCGTCTTCCGACAGCTGCCATTGGTACGACGGTCAATCCGGCAGTCACAACGTCCCGGACCGTCATTATCCAAGCTGCCGACGACACAATCGATGTCGTCAATAGTTTTAGTCAAAAAACGGATTTACGATTAGTCTTATTTAACCATTTCCTCCAGGGCTCTTACACGTTCGCGGCGCAAGGTGAACAAGCTGGCGGCGATCACCAACGCGGCGCCGACGATGAAATGCAGTCGGACCGGGTTACCAAACAAGATAACTCCATAGAGCAAAGCCCACATGAGCATCGTGTACTGCGTCGGTGCGATCAGGGCGGCGGGAGCTCGGCGCACAGCGGCCAAGATTATGAAATTACCCGATCCCATGATCAGGCCAGACAATGCTGCTAAGCCGACATCTGGCAGCGAAGGTGCACGACCGACAGCGAGACACCCGGGCAAGCTCACCAGCAGCAGGCCGAGCATGACGGCTGCCACCATGAGATTGGCATCCTCATGGCGCGCTTGGCGCATAATTAGAATGGCAGCCGCTGTGGTCAACATCCCCCCGAAGGCAGCAACATGACCCAGTGTCATGCGTGTCACGCCCGGCTCGACCATGACCAGAATGCCGGCAAATCCCACTAAGACTGCGCCAAAACGGTACCGACCGACCTTCTCGTGGAGGAACATGGCGGAAAAAAGCGTGACGACAATCGGGGCGGAAAAGATGATCGCGTAGACGTCGGGAAGAGGAAGGACTGAAAAAGCGGAAAAGCTACAAAGGGTACCGACGCCCGCACATAGGCCTCGCATCAGCACTAGGGCTGGCCGGCGGATCTGGGGCCATATAGACGTCCTCGCGAACATGGCAGCGACAGGGATGAACGCGAAAGCCACCTGCATCGTGATGACTTGGAACACGGGATACCGTGTGGTGAGAAGCTTAGCCGTAGCATCGGCTGAAGCGAGAAGCAGATTGGCCACCAGAGCGAGCATAAGCCCGGCCGTATGGGTCTGTGTATTTTCTGCCATGGAAGGACCGGCGCTCAGACTGTGACTCCGTTTTCCAGATCAACTTGGCGAAGCCAAAGTAGCAAAACGGACGTGTCGGATGAATGTATCCACCCGCTGGCGCTATCTGTGTACCTGCGCCGCGTAGTGCACTGGCCCGCCGCTTCCATCCGCCCATGCCCCTGGGTAAACATCGGGCGGACGAGACGGCAACGGCTATCGCCAAAGCCGCGCCACTACACGCATTAATCCTGCCCGCGCTGGCCAGTGGGGTTCGTACTTCAGGACGATTCCTTAGGGATGTTCCTGATGGAGGAACGTATCCACGCTGCGGATGTTCGATCGAGCAAAGCTGCTGAGTTCCCGGAGGCTTGTCAGCTGACACTTGCAACGTGAGATCTAGATATGGCCCCAGTTCAGCTTGGTCCCGATCCAGCTCCGGCGCCCCCTCCTTCCATCCCCCCACGCTTTAAGGGACGGACGGCAATCGTCACTGGGGCCGCGCGGGGCATAGGGCGAGCCTTCGTCCTCGCGCTGGCTCGGGAAGGATGCGACCTCGTCGTATGCGATGCGCTTGAAGAACTGCCGGACGGTACGCCCTACCCGAAGCCGGGCCAGCGCGATCTCGACGAGACGCGACACTCTGCCGAGGAGCATGGGGTTCGTTGTATTGCCCTGAAAGCGGATCTGCGTGATCCGTCCCGCGGTGCCGAACTCGTGGCTAGGGCCGTCGGCGATCTCGATCGTCTCGACTTCTTGATTGCGAACCACGCAGTCACGATCGAGAAGCCAATCGCCGATATGCCGCCCGAGACCTTTGAGACCGTTATTCGCAACAATCTCAACGGCGTCTTTCACGTGCTGTCCCCGGCTCTGAAACACATGACGGCACAGGGCCGCGGCCGGATCATTATCATCAGTTCAGGATCCGGCCGTCACGCCGAGAATAATGCGTGCGCGTATGTGGCCTCAAAATGGGGCCTGATCGGTCTTGCCAAGACGGCGGCGCTTGAGGCCGCCGAGAGCGGCGTTACGGTCAATGTCATTCTGCCGGGGCCGACCGACACGGCTATGATGGACAATCCGATACGGTACAAGCAGTCGGTTCCGGACAAGCCCAATCCGACCCGGGAAGACTACCTGAGCGCTAAGAAGGACGCGACTCCTATGGGTTTGGCCTGGGTGAAGCCTGAGGATATTGCGGCCGCAGGTCTGTTCCTGCTCAGCGACGAAGCCCGCTTCATCAGCGGCGATACGCTGAGCGTCGACGCCGCGGACTGCGCGCACTGGACGTGACAGGCCAAACTCTCGCACCGAAGGCACAGCGTCATGCGAACCGGCCCTATCAGCCCGCCGCCCGTACGCGGCGGAGGTCGCTTTGAACTACCCGCCTATGTGTCCAATGGCTTTGTCGGCCTGCGAATACCGGATGTGCCACTCCTTGGTGGCTATGCCCTGGTGAATGGGTTCACGGGCGAACATCCGGAAAAGAAAATCGAGGCAGCCGCACTGGTGCCGTTCCCGCTCGGCGGCAACCTCTGCATTAACGGTGTTTCCTTGGATGACGCCACACACTGCATCGGCGATATCGAGCAAGCGTACGATTTCGCCTCGGGCGAGTTGACGACTCGCTTTAGCTTCAGCGCAGGCGGGGCTCGAGCCGACGTCGAGGTCCTCATCTTCTGCAGCCGCGACGAGCCGGCCCTCGCCTGCCAGCAGGTCGAGATCGTGGTCGACCATGCCTGCAGTCTCATCATAAGCGGCGGGATCCTGACAGGCGGCGTTAGTGGCGAGACGGTCGGCGTTGGCGGTGAGCCGCGGCGATTTTACAAAGACCTTCCTGGTAAGAGCGGACCGATAGACGGCGCGCTGCGTTGGGCAGGTCCCGGCAATATGTCAACTTGCGGTCTCGCCTATGTCACCAAGCTCGACACCGAAGTCGAAGCGCAGCGCAGTCTCGATGCGAACTCCGCGGTGCTCAACACGTCCTATCTTTTCCAAGCCGAGCCAGGGCGACGGTACCGATCGACACAGATCACGGCCCTCCTTCCAGGTGTCTTGCATCGGCAGCCGGAACTACAGGCGGCACGTCTTGCAGCGATGAACGCTGAGCGCGGCTTCTCTGAGGTCCGTGCCCGCAATCGTGCAGAATGGGACGAACTCTGGAAGAGCCGTATCGTGCTGGTTGGTGCTGATCCGCGCTGGCAAGCCATGACCGACGCAGCGTTCTTCTACCTCAATACCTCCGTCCATTCGTCGTCACATGCATCAACGTCGATATTCGGCCTGGCAACCTGGAAGAACTATCATTATTATTACGGCCATGCGATGTGGGACATTGAGACGTTTTTGGTTCCTGTCTTGTCACTCGTCCAACCTCACGCCGCCGCAGCTTTGCTGGAGTACCGCTACAGGTCGCGCACCGGCGCCAGCAACAATGCGTGTACACGGGGGCTGCGTGGTCTGCAGTTTCCATGGGAAAGCGCACCTTCCACCGGCGACGAAGCGGCACCCTTGCCAGGAACGGCCGCTTGGCATGAGGACCACGTCTCACTTGACGTCGCCCTGGCGTTTGCCCGCCACGCGCTCATCACCGGCGACCGCGATTTTATGAGAAGGCGAGCCTGGCCAATTGTCTCCGGGGTGGCCAACTGGCTGGAGTCGCGCGTATTAGTGACTTCCCGCGGCTACGAGATTCACGAAACGACGGGCATTGCCGAGCGCGAGAAGCCGACGAACAACGCGGCATTCATGAACATGTCGGCGAAGCGAGTTCTACGCGCCGCGATCGAGATCGGCACTGCGGTCGAGGAGCCGGTCAAGCCGATCTGGAACGAGATTGCGGAAAAGCTTGTTGTGCCCGAGCGCGATGATGCGATCATCTCCTATGATGCCTACAGCGATGATGACGACAAGGGAGAAACGCCTGACCCACTGATGGCGCTGTTTCCACTGGGTTGCCAGTTGTCGCCGACGACTGAGCAGGCGACCCTGGCGCTGTACCTACCGAAGGCGAAAGATTACATCGGTAGCCCGATGTTGTCGGCGTTCTATGGCGTGTGGGCCGCCTGGTCCGGCGATCGCGCCCTGGCCTCGGAACTGCTCGACGAAGGATATGCTGCCTTCCTGCACGATCGCTTTATGCAGACGCTTGAGTACCGTCACGATCGGTTCCCAGAGCAACCGATAGCGGGACCGTTCTTCGCCAATCTTGGCGGCTTCATCATGGCCCTCCTGTTTGGCTTTCCTGCGCTGATCCCAGACGCCGGCGAGCCGAAAGAGTGGGGCTGCCGTCCAGTAAACTTGCCTGCTCAGTGGGATGCTATCGAGGTGGAACGAGTGTGGATCCGCGGCAAGCCAACGCGGCTCACGGCACGACAAGGCGCTCAAAACGCTGTCTTGGATATTGGAGCGGAGTAGCGACCAGAGGTGCGATCAATTTCGATAAATAGGGAAGATGCTTTTTTGAGTTTTTGATGGTTAAGTCCGTCTGGGTTTTGTTCGCGGGGAGCTCGCCCTCATCCGTTCGGGCCGACGATCCCGCGTTCCCCAAGTCCGGAACGCTTCGCAACCCTTCTCCTCGCAGCGACAGATGACGATCTGCGTCATGGACGACCTCAAGGCTGAAGCCGATCAACTGCCGCTGGAGCCTCGACGGCTCCAGGTGCTGCTTGTCGCCGGCTCGGCGCGGCGACTCGACGGCTGCCCCGGCCTCGACGGAAAGGCACGGGCACTGATGCACCGCATGCTCGGACGCCTGCCGGCGGGCTGGCAGGTCGATCAGGTCGACATCGGCAACGAGCACGGCAAGCCCAAGATCCAGGGCTGCAACGGCTGCGTCGGCTCCTCGATGGCGCTCTGCGTCTGGCCCTGCAACTGCTACGGACCGCACAGCGACCACCAGCCCGACCTGATGTGGAACGAGAAGCTCTACCAGCGCCTCGCCCGCGCGGATGCCTGGGCCATCATCGGCCCCGTCTGGTGGTACGGGCCAACCACCAACCTGAAGGCGATGTTCGATCGCCTGGTCTGCATGAGCGGCGGCAACCCCCGACCGGACCTGATCGACATCCCGACCAGGGCTGACTGCGATCGTCACTGCCAATCCGGAGTGGAAATAGATGGAGAATGCAGACCCCTACTCTTCAAGGATCCTCACGTCCCGGCCTCGCGAAAAACCGGCAGAGCCCGCCGCGGCCGGGACGCATCGGATCAGCCTCGGCCGGAGACGGGACGGGATCTTCCACGTTCCGGCCAGCGCCACGCGGCCGGTCCTCCTACTGATTATGCTGCACGGTGCTGAGGCTTCGGCACAGGACGTCCTGCCCATGGTCTCGGCGGCAGCGGAGGATCACGCTGTCGCAATGCTGGCGCCCGATTCACGCGGGGCGATCTGGGAATGTTATCCAGCACGCCTACGGGCCGGAAATGGATTTCCTCGACGCGGGCCTGGCGCGGGTCTTCGCGCAGGTGCCGGTCGACCCCGAGCGCATTGCCGTTGCGGGCTTCTCGGACGGCGCTTCCTACGCGCTCTCGCGCCGCCTCGCCAAGGGCGACCTCGTCCGGGACGTCCTGGCTTTCTCGGACGGCTTCGCGGCGCCGGCTCGCAGGGAGGGCGCACCCCGCCTCTTCATCTCGCACGGGCGACAGGATCCGGTCCTGCCCTTCGAACGCTGCGGCCGCCGCCTGGCGGCGGTGCTGGCGCATTCGGGCTACGACGTCGCCTACACTCGTTCAGCGGCGGCCACGTGGTCCCGACGGGGATCGTCGAGGCCGCATTCCGCCGCTTCCTGGCCTGGCCGCGGAGGCTCACAAGGGCAGCCCGTCAACGAGAGGATAGCCGGCATGGTCGTCTCAGTGGCCCAGGCCCGCATTACGCCGCTCTTGCGCGAGCGGCTCGTGCCGCTGCCAGAGGTAGAGGATCCAGACTTCGCGGCCTTCGCCGACCGGTTCGCGCAGGTCCGGGTCGTGCTGCTGGGTGAGGCCACCCACGGCACCTCCGAGTTCTACCGCGCCAGGGCGGCCATCACGCAGCGCCTCGTCGCGCGCCACGGCTTCCGCGTCGTCGCAGTCGAAGCCGACTGGCCGGACGCGTCGAAGATTGACCGCTATATCCGGCACCGGGCCGACACACCGTTCCCGAACGACACCTTCACGCGCTTCCCAACCTGGATGTGGCGCAACCGCGAGATCCTGGACCTCGCGCACGGCCTGCGCGCCTTCAACGCGGGGCGGGAGCCGGCAAACCAGGTCCGCTTCCGCGGCCTCGACGTCTACAGCCTGGACGCCTCCATGGCCGCCGTGCTCGACTACCTTGACCGGGTCGATCCCGCCGCAGCACGCCAAGCCCGCGACCGCTACGGCTGCCTCTCGCCTTGGCACGCCAAGCCCGAACGCTACGGCCGCGAGGTGATGTTCGGTGCCAAGCACCCCTGCGAGGAGGCCGTCACCCGGATCCTGCACGACCTCCAGGAGAAGCAGCTCGCCTATGCGGCCCAGGATCCGGATGCCTACCTGGACGCGGCGCAGAACGCCCGCATCGTGCGCGCGGCCGAGCAGTACTACCGCATCATGTATCGCGGCTCCGTCGAGTGATCAGCCCCCACGGGGT
>NZ_BPQQ01000133.1 GCF_022179325.1 Methylobacterium isbiliense
AGGATCGCCCCGAACGCCGCCGCGCAGGGCGGCGTTCGGGGCGATCCTGTACGTCGGCGCCGTGAGCATCCCGATGGCGCTCGGCCTGCTGGTGATCTGCGGCGGGGTGGTTGTGCTGATGTTCCGCATCGCCGCCGCCGGCAAGCCGCTCCACCACGACTTCGCCGAGAAGGCGGCTTCCGTGGACGGCGAGATGGTCGACCTCGTCAGCAACATGCCGCTGGTGCGCGCCTTCTCGGCCTTCAAGCGCGAGTACGTGCGCTTCGACAACACCATCGGCACCGAGATGAAGGCGCGTCGCCGCAGCCTGCTCTACCTCGAGAAGCTGCGCATCATGCACGCGGTCATCACCGTGGTGGCGGTGCTCGGGCTGCTCTACTGGGCGGTGCGGATGTGGGAGGTGAACGCCGCCACCGCCGGCCAGGTCGTGCTGGTCTGCACCCTCGGCATCACCATCCTGGCCGCCACCCGCGACCTCGCGGTGGCCCTCGTCGACGTCACGCAGCACACCGCCCGGCTCTCGGAGGCGCTGACCACCCTGCTCCAGCCGCACGACCTGCGCGACCACCCGGAGGCCAAGCCCCTCGTCGGCGAGGGCGCGCGCCTCGATTTCGAGCACGTCGCCTTCAACTACCCGGACGGGCGCGAGGTGTTCACGGACTTCAACCTGACCATCGAGCCCGGCCAGCGGGTCGGCCTCGTCGGCCGCTCGGGCGGGGGCAAGTCGACGCTGTTCACCCTGCTGCAGCGCTTCTACGACCCGCAGAAGGGGCGCATCCTGATCGACGGCCAGGACATCGGCCGCGTGACCCAGGAGAGCCTGCGCGAGGCGATCACGGTGGTGCCGCAGGACATCTCCCTGTTCCACCGCTCCCTGCGCGAGAACATCCGCTATGGGCGCCCCGATGCCACGGACGACGAGGTCTGGGCGGCGGCGGCGGCGGCGCGCTGCACCGACTTCATCAACGACCTGCCGCAGGGCTTCGACACCATCGTGGGCGACCGGGGCGTCAAGCTGTCGGGCGGCCAGCGCCAGCGCATCGCGGTGGCCCGCGCCATCCTGAAGGATTCGCCGATCCTGCTCCTCGACGAGGCGACCTCCGCCCTCGACACCGAGTCGGAGGAGGCGATCCGCGAGGCGCTCGGCAACCTGATGCAGGGGCGCACCGTCATCGCCATCGCGCACCGGCTCTCGACCCTCAAGGATTTCGACCGGATCGTGGTCCTGGACGGCGGCACGGTGATCCAGGACGGCTCGCCCGACCGCCTCACCCACCTCGACGGCTTCTACCGCGACCTGATCCAGCGCGAGAGCATCAAGCTCTCCCGCGAGGCGGCGTAGGCAACGGCGGCTGCACGACGGCGAGATGGCAAAACCGGCCGGGGCCCAACCCTGGCCGGTTCCGCTTCGGGCCCGGGCGGCGCGGCCCGTCCCTACTCCACCACGATCTTGTAGGGCTGCCCGGGCCGCAGGGTCGCGCCGCGGTCGAGGCCGTTGAGGACGAGGAAGCGCTCGGTCTCCCGGTCGCCCACCACCATGCGCCGGGCCATCGCCTCCACGCTCTCGCCAGGGGCGGCGGTGACAATCTGGATGCGGGTGGGCCGCAGCCGCCGGGCATCGTCCGGGCCGACCCCGCCGACGCTCGCCAGCCAGCGCTCGAAGGCCGGCTCGGGATCGGCCGTGCCCTTGGCCGCCATGATCAACCGGAAGGTGTTGGTGCCGACCCGCAGGGCCGCGAGCCGGAAGAACCACTCCTTGCCCTTTGAGACCGCGGTCACGGCTGGAAAGCCGTTGATCATCCGGTTCTGGAAGCTGCCGGTGTCGATCGCGTCGTTCCAGGTCGCCTTGAGCACGTCCTCCAGGCCCTGGCCGGCATGGGTCTCGACCGCGTCGAACAGGAGGCGCCGCCCGCCGTCCGGCGTGGTGCCGAGCACGGCCCGGGCTGTGTTCTCCAGGGCGAAACCGTCCGGCGCCTCGAACGTGACGCCGAGGCGCGGATGCAGGAAGCGCCGTCCGCGCACGATCCCGTCGGCCGGGTTGTCGCCGTAGGCGATGCCGTCGATGGCGGCGAGATAGCGCACGCGGTCGTCGGCCCCGAGGCCGGGGGCGCCGATGCGGCGGGCGGCCTGCGTCACCTGGGTGATGCGCTCGGGGGTGCTCGGATGAGTGGCCAGCAGGTCCGCCTCGGTGGCGAGCCCGCTGCCGGCCTTGAGCGCCATCGTCCGGTTGAGGCCGGTGAGGAAGCGCGCGGCGCCGAACGGGTCGTAGCCCGCCCGCGACAGGGTGCGCACCCCGGCCTGATCCGCCTCGAATTCCTGCGAGCGGGAGAACCGCGCCAGCACGAAGCGGGACTGGTCCTGCAGCAGCGCGCCCGTGGCCGGGTCGTTGAGGACGTCGGCCACCACCTTGCTCACGAGTTCCGAGCGCAGGGCCATCTCGGTCCGGGCGCTCGCATGGCGCAGGGTCACGTGGGCGATCTCGTGGGCCAGGACCGCGGCGAGTTCGGAGGTGTCGCTCGCGAGTGCCAGGAGCCCGCGCGTCACGTAGAGCCGCCCGTTCGGCAGCGCGAAGGCGTTCACGGCGGCCGAATCGAGCAGCGTCACCGCGTAGGTCTCGTCCGGCCGCTCGGTCGCCCGCACCAGGCGGTCCGTGACCTCGCTCACCATCCGCAGGGCCGTGGGGGCCCGGTACTCGCCGCCGAACGAGGCCACGAGCTTGGCGTGGTCCGCATCCGAGCCGCCGCGCTCGCGGCCGGTGGTGCGCGGCGCCTCCGGCGGCACCGTCACGGCCACGGGCGAGATCGCGCCGGTCTGGTCGCCGGCGCAGCCCGCGGCCGCCAGGATCAGGCCGGCCGCCAGCCCGGCCGCCAGGGTTCTGGTGAGGGACCCGTCCATCGCGATCAGCGCCGCAGCGCCCGCTCCTCGTCCAGCATCTCGATCATCTCGGCCGCGCTCACGTCGAGGGTCGGGCCGCGCCAGATCTCGACGAACCCGCGAGCCCGCACGCGCCGCCCCCGGAGCGCAGCCGCCGTCAAACCACGTTCGAGCATGATCCGCCAAGTGCGTTTCGACACCGTGACCGTCAGACCTTCCTCGCCGAACCGGGCGAAGTTGAGGTAGGTGCGGCTGCGCCGCTCCCCGACACTCAGCACCCGCCCCTCGGCGACGACGAACCGCCCCTGAAGGCCCGCGAGGCGCGTCGCCTCCCCGGCCGGCACCGGCAGGCCCTCCGCCCAGACGCCGCGCCGGGCCGCCCGCGCGCCGGCCTCCACGGCGAGGAGGCCGGGCCGGCACAGCGTATCCGATTCGCCCGCATCGACCAGGGCGAGGCCCGCCGCCACCAGCCCGCCCGCGAGGTCCGTCGGCTCCCCTTCCTCGGTCGCGGCGTCGAGCACGATCCGGCCCCAGCGGTCCGCCGCCGGTTCCTCGCGGGTGCTGAGCGGCCGGTCCCGGCGCGCGGCGAGCCAGTCGCGCGCCGCCGCTCCGAGGCCGGGCTCGTCGGGCAGGCGCACGCCGTCCAGGCGGGCCCTGCGGCCGGAGGCCAGCACGAGGTCGCCCGCGGGCGCCACGGAGGCGAGGCGGTCCGCGCGGACGATCCGGTGCCGGCAGCCGCCCGTCTCCGCCCCGGCGGCGGCCGGCCACGCCAGCGCCGCGACGACCGCGCCCCACAGCGCCGCCCGCATCGCCCTCCCCTCCGCCGGTTGGCGCCGCCCGCCCGAGATGCTAAGACCGCGCCGTGAGTCTCCGTAGCTCAGCTGGACAGAGCACAGGTTTCCTAAACCGCAAATTGGGCGTCGCGCCGGGAAACCGCGCGGCGGATCCGCTCAAAGTCGGGGAAAGCGTCGACCCGGTGTCACGCCGATCCCGAGCCAAGCCCGGCCCACCGGCCGGGAAGGTGTAGAGACTAGACGGGCGGCACCTAAGGGCCGCGTGCCTACGGTGAAGGGATAGTCCAGCCCACGAACGCCGGCTGGCGGCGGCGAAAGCCGAAGTGGGATGAAACCTGGGGTCGCAGGTTCGAGCCCTGCCGGGGACGCCACCTCCTCACGCCGGCCCTGACCGGGGCCGGCTTCCGTGCCGGGATCATCCGCCTCCGGCAGCCGGGCTGAACTTAGCAATTGCTAAGGCGCAAGCGTGGCACTCATTATACCTGGGCTGCCATGATCTCTTCGATTGATTCGCAGCCCACCCGCATCACCACCGAGAGCGGGCAGGAAGACGGCCTGTTGCTGTTCGTCGACGGATCGCTCGTCGCCGTCATCTCGCACCTGCGCCACTCGGTGACCGACGAGTTCGCGGGCCGCTGGTTCGTGGAGGCGGGATTCGGTCCCTGCGCTCACGGCGGGTCGCGGATGTTCGACACCGCCGAGGAGGCCATGCGCTGGGTGAGGCGCTGCCTCGACGAGGATCAGGCGGTCGGGGAGCGCTCGGCCGCCGCCTGAGGCGACCGCTCCAGGCACCGAGCCGGCAGGGTCGCGGCCTCGAAGTGGCCGTGATGATTTCGCGTTGAGGCGTCCGTCGCGCCGCAATCCGGCCCGCAACCGGCCGGATACTCGGCCTGTTGGCCCCGGGCGGGCAGTGGGCCGCGCGGGGGTCCGCGCAAGGGTCCGCGAAGGCGTCGTGTCATGATCTTTCTCGCGTTCGCAGCGATCGGTGGCGGCTTGGTTGCGGCCGTGCCGGCGATCCCGCACGGCGTTGGGTCCGCCTTCCTCGCCGCCTCCCTCGGCGGCAGCGGCGCGGCCCTCCTGGCCGGCCTGCTTCTGGCGTACCGGCGGCGCCGGGAGCACCCGCGCCGACACGAGGCCGCTGAAGACCGGCGGTGGCGGTCCAGCCGTGCAGCGTGACGGGGTGCAAGGCCAACGGCTTAACCTTTGGGCGAGGCGGCAGCGATAGGGTGAGCCCGAGCCAGGGCGCCCGCGCGAGTCTCCATGCAGTCGCTGATCGATCGCGGCCTGAACCGCCCCTGGTACCGGCTGCGGCTGCCGGACGCGCTGGAGGCGCGCTACCGGGCGGAGACCGCGCCGGAGAGCGGCCGCTTCGTGCAATCCTGGCTCGCCGTCTTCATCCTCTTCAACGTCCTGTCGCTCAAGGCCGACCTCGACGCCTTCGGGGTCGAGCGCGTGATCGTGCCGATGGCGCTGACGCTCGGCGTCGTCGTGCCGGTGACGCTCGCCGCCATCCTGTCCCTGCGCGGCCGTCCCTCCCCGCTGCGCCTGACGCTCGCCGCCCTGGTGACCGCGCTCGTGGACATGGCCGTCGTGCTCACCAGCGCCCGCCTCGCCCCGCCCGAGCACACCGACACCTATCTCATCCTGGCGACCCTGATCCCTCTCGTCGTCGGCCTGATCGCGCCGCTGCCCTTCCGGCACAGCCTGTGGTTCTGCGGCTCCTCCTTCGTGCTCTATCTCTGCGGCGTCGTGGGGCTGGGGCTCGCCGGGCCGACGAACAACGGCGTGCCCCTGCTCGTGGCGAGCCTGATCCTGGTGCCGATCAAGCTCAGCTATTCGCGCGAGTGGGAGGCCAAGCTGCGCTTCCTCCTCGGATTGCGGGAGCGGGAGCAGGCGGAGGAACTGGCCCTGGCCAACCGCCGCCTCACCACGCTCGCGCAGACCGATTCCCTCACCGGCATGGCCAACCGGCGCCTCTTCGTCGAGCGTCTCGCGACCGCCTGGGCCGAGGCCTGCCTGATGCGGAGCTCGGTCGCCGTCATCCTGATCGACATCGACCACTTCAAGGCCCTCAACGACACCGCCGGCCATGCCGAGGGCGATCGCTGCCTGATGCGGGTCGCCGCGGCCCTGCGCGCGGTGTCCGAGGCGGCGGGCGGGCTGGCGGCCCGCTACGGCGGCGAGGAATTCGCGATCCTGTTGCCCCGCGCGGGCGACGATGAGGCCCTCGCGCTGGCGGAGGCGGCCCGGCGGGCGGTCGCCGACGCGGCGATCCCGCATCCCGGGCTGCCCGACGGCGGCCTCCTGACCGTGAGCGTCGGCGTGGCGGCGGCCTGCGGGGCCGCGGCGGACCGCGAGGACGGGACCGACCGGCTCCTCAAGGCGGCCGACGTCGCCCTCTACGCGGCCAAGCGCAACGGACGCGATCGGGTCGAGGGCGCGCCGCCCGGCGGCGCGGCCGTGCTCCCGGCGGCCTGAGGTGCGGGCGGCGGCACCTCAGGAGGCCCGCGGCCAGGGCGCCGGGGTCTCGCGCCGCCACGGCCGGCTCATGACCACGAAGGACAGGATCACGCCGGCCGCGTAGTAGCCGTGCAGGCTGCGGTAGCCCTCCTCGGCCGACCACGCGAAACCGCCCATGAACACGTAGCCGATGGCGGTGCCGAGCGCCCGGAAGGCCAGCGCCCAGGGGTGCTCGGTGGCGGGATCGCCCGACGCGTAGGCCATCGCCACCCAGGCGAGCGCGTAGAGGATTCCCCCGACCGGCAGGCCGACGAACAGCGAGACGACGGCGCGCAGGAACAGGGTGGCCCAATCGTCACGGAAGACCTGCATCGCGCTCGCCCTGGTCCTGCCTCGATCCGATCCGCCTCCGGCGGCTGCCGGCCCGGCATCCGCCGCCTTCCAGGCGGCGTCAAGCCCGCCGTCGCGTCCGCACGGCCGGCCTCCCGTTCGTCCGGACGCCGGGCGTTTACACGATCGCAAGCTTCGGGGAGCAACAATCCGACGCATCCCACCCTGCCGCGGCGCGGGCGCCGCGACCATCGCCTGCGAGCCCTCATGGCCGGCAAACCCGCCGACGCGCGCGATGCGCATATCGGCCAGCGCATCGACCGCCTGCGCACGCTGGCCAGGATGTCGCGCAGGACCCTGGCGGAGCGGATCGGCCTCTCGGCCTCGCAACTCGACAAGTACGAGAAGGGCGTCAACCGGGTCAGCGCGACGGACCTCGACCGCATCGCCCGGGTGTTCGGCGTGCCGATCGGGCACTTCTTCGAGGAACTGCCCGCCGAGGGCGCGCGGCCGCCCGGGTTCGGGGAACGGCCCCAGCCAGCCCTCGCCGAAGCGGCCGCGACACGCTTCGCCCGGGACGTGGTGCGGGCCGCCGACGCTCACCTGCCGCCGGACGACCGGCAGCGCCTCGCCGTTCTCGTCGGGGCGCTCGACCGTGCCCTGAACGCCACGGAGGCGTTCGATAAAGAGAACTCCTCCGGTTCATCGGGTTGACCGGCTGGAATCCGGCTGCCAGAACCCTCCGCACCGACGACGCCGGGCAGAAGACCAATCGGCACGCCCGCCACACAGGGGGTTCAAGCAGCCAATGCCACGTTCCGATTATCTGTTCACGAGCGAGTCCGTCTCCGAGGGTCATCCCGACAAGGTCTGCGACCGCATCTCGGATACGGTGGTGGATGCCTATCTGGCGGCGATGCCGGAGGCCCGGCTGGGCGTCGAGACGCTCGCGACCACCAACCGCATCGTCATCGCGGGCGAGGTGCGCGGCCCCGATTCCGTGACCTTCCGGGATCTCGAAGAGCTCACGCGCGCCGCCGTGAAGGACATCGGCTACGAGCAGGACGGCTTCCACTGGAAGACCGCCGACGTGGCGATCCATCTGCACGCCCAGTCGGCCGACATCGCGCAGGGCGTGGACGCGTCCGGCAACAAGGACGAGGGCGCGGGCGACCAGGGCATCATGTTCGGGTACGCCACCGACGAGACCCCCGCGCTGATGCCGGCGCCGATCTACTACGCGCACAAGATCCTCAAGGACCTCGCCGACGCCCGCAAGGGCAAGGTGGGCCCCGCCGCCGTGCTCGGCCCCGACGCCAAGAGCCAGGTCACGGTGCGCTACGCCGACGGCCGCCCGGTCGAGGCGACCCAGATCGTGCTCTCGACCCAGCACCTCGACGAATCCCTCGACTCGCCGGCCGTGCGCGCGATCGTGGAGCCCTACATCCGCGCCGCGCTGCCCGAGTCCTGGGTCACCGACGCGACCGTCTGGCACGTCAACCCGACCGGCAAGTTCGTGATCGGCGGGCCGGACGGCGATTGCGGCCTCACCGGCCGCAAGATCATCGTCGACACCTACGGCGGAGCCGCGCCCCACGGCGGCGGCGCGTTCTCGGGGAAGGACCCGACCAAGGTCGACCGGTCGGCGGCCTACGCGGCGCGCTACCTCGCCAAGAACGTGGTGGCGGCGGGCCTCGCCCGGCGCGCGACCATCCAGCTCGCCTACGCGATCGGCGTCGCCAAGCCCCTGTCGATCTACGTCGACCTGCACGGCACCGGCGAGGTGGACGAGGCCAAGCTCGAGACCGTGCTCGGCCAGATCCTCGACCTGTCGCCCCGCGGCATCCGCACGCATCTCGGCCTGAACAAGCCGATCTACGCGCGCACCGCGGCCTACGGCCATTTCGGCCGCGAGCCCGATGCCGATGGCGGCTTCTCCTGGGAGCGCACCGACCTCGTCGGCCAGCTGCGCTCGGCCCTGGCCTGATCCGCCGCCCGGGGGTAAGGGGCTCGCTCCCACGACCTCCGGGACACGATGACAGACGACGACCTCGATGCGGCCCCCGAGCGGGGCCGCGCCTTCTACGGCCGGCGCAAGGGCAAGCGCCTGCGGGCCGGCCAGGAGGAGCGCGTCGCCGCCCTCCTGCCGCGGCTGCGCCTGCCCGATGCCGGCCCCCTCGACCCGCCCGCCCTCTTCCCGCATCCCGTCTCGGCCGTGTGGCTGGAGATCGGCTTCGGCGGCGGCGAGCACCTCGCCGCGCAGGCCCGCGCCCATCCGGAGATCGGGATCATCGGCTGCGAGCCCTTCGTGAACGGCGTCGCCAAGCTCCTGCGGGCGGTGGACGACCACGCGCTGGCGAATGTCCGGATCTGGGACCGCGACGCCCTGGAGGTGCTGGTGCGCCTGCCTGCGGCCAGCCTTGCCCGCGTCTACCTGCTCTACCCCGACCCCTGGCCGAAGCGCCGCCAGCGCAAGCGCCGCTTCGTCTCCGACGAGAGCCTGAGCGAGATCGCCCGCGTCCTCGCCCCCGGCGGCGAGTTCCGCTTCGCCAGCGACATCGACGATTATGCCGGCTGGACACTGGTGCGCGCCGCGCGCTGCCCCGGCCTGCGCTGGACGGCCGAGCGCGCCCGGGACTGGACCGCGCCCTGGCCCGACTGGCCGGGCACGCGCTACGAGGCGAAGGCGGTCGCGCAGGGGCGCCGGCCGACCTATCTCGGCTTCCGCCGCGAGGGCTGAGCGCGCCTCCGGCCGCCGGCATCAGGCACCCGCGAGCGCGCGGCGCAGCGCCGTGATGCCCGTCTCGACCATCGCCTCGGCCTGCGGGCGCAGCACGAGCGCGTCCGGCGTCGCCTCGATCAGGCCGGCCTGCTCCAGTTCGGCCACCGCCTCCGGATCGGCCCGGTGCCCGGCGCCGTCCCGGCGCACGACGCGCGATACCTTCTGCCCGCTCTCCAGTTGGTGGTAGGCTGCGAACGCGAAGACCGAGAGAGCCTTGTCGCTGAGGGCCATGAGGGTCATCATCCTCGCACGGCCAAGCCGCGGGGAGCGAACCCCGGGGACCTGGCAGAGGGAAACCTGGGCGGAGAGGCAGGGGAAGCGTTCCGCCCGCACGGACATCGGTCCGGCGCGGTCACCCAACGCGCGACGCCGCATTCCGTTCTGGCCGGCGCATGCCGGCGGCGGTACATGCCGGCACCGGCTCGACGACCAGTGGGGCACGCCTTGGATCACAGGCCCGACGACCAGCCCGACCCGCGCGCGACCGCGACGGACAGCCAGGACGACGCGCTCGCCCGCCTCGCCTTCGAGGCGGCGCCCGTCGGTCTCGCCTGCGTCGCGGGCGCGGAGGATCGCTTCGTCGCCGTCAACCCGCGTCTCTGCGTCCTGCTCGGCGCCACGCCCGCCGACCTCCTCGGCCGGCCGCTGGCGGAGATGCGGGATGCCGATGCCGGGATGGGCCTTCCCGGCGAGGCCGCCGAGCAGTGCTGGCGCCGCCTCGATCAGGGCACCGTGTGGCTGCGGGTGCGGGTCTCGGAGCGGGAGGGGCGCCGCGTGCTCGTCGTCGAGCCGGCCGAGGACGGCCGCGCGGCGGCCCGCGCCGAGCAGACCCGCCTCGCCCTCGCCTCGGCCGGGCTCGGCGACTGGAGCTGGAACGCGGCGAGCCGGCAGGTCACCCTGTCGGAGCGCGCCGCCGAGATCCTCGGCCTCCCGGCCGGCCCCTCCATCAGCTGGGACAGCCTCCAGGACCTGCTCCACCGCGACGACGTCGAGCGGGCCCGTGCGGTGGTGCAGGACGCCGTGGCCGAGGGGCGCGCCTACGCGGTCGAGTTCCGCTACGGCCGCCCGCGCGACGGGCAGTCCCTGTGGATCTCCGTCCGCGGCCGCGCGACGCTCGGGCCGGACGGGACGCTGCTCGGCATGATCGGCGTGGTGCAGGACGTCACCGCCCGCGAGGAGGCCCGGCGCGCGCTCTACGACCGCGAGCAGCGGCTGCGGGTCGCCACCTCGGTGGCGGCCCTCGGCATCTTCGAGTGGCATCTATTGGACGACCAAGCGCTCTGGGAGAACGAGCGCATGTGGGAGATCTTCGGCCGCCGCCCGCAGGACGGCACCATCAGCATGACCGAGTTCTTCCGCGACGTGATGCACCCGGAGGACAAGGCGCCGTTCCGCGAGGCGGTCTCGGCGGCCCTGCGGGGCGAGGGCGTGCTGCACGCCACCGGCCGCGTGCGCCGGGCGAGCGACGGGGCGTGGCGGACGATCGAGATGGCGGGCCGCTTCGAGCGCGACACGCCGGGCGGCCTGCCGCGCCGCCTGATCGGCGTCCTGGCCGACATCACCGACCGGCGCCTCGCCGAGGAGCGCCAGACGCTGCTGATCCGCGAGTTGCACCACCGGGTGAAGAACACGCTCGCCACCGTGCAGGCGATCGTCGGCTCCACGGCCCGCACCGCGTCGAGCATCGACAGCTTCTACGAGGCCTTCGTCGGGCGCATCATGTCGCTCGCCCATACCCACAGCGTGCTCACCGAGGACGTCTGGCAGACGGCCTCGCTGCGCGGCCTCCTGGAGAACGAACTCAAGCCGTATGCGGACGGGACGATGACGCCGGAGGCGGACGGGCGCATCACCCTCGAGGGCCCGGCGGTGGACCTCGCCTCCGAGATCGCGGTGCCGATCGGCATGGCGATCCACGAACTGACCACCAACGCCGCCAAGTACGGGGCGCTGTCGGGCCGCAGCGGCCGGGTGCAGGTGCGCTGGAGCCTGGAGCCGGAGGGCGACCGGACGATCCTGCGCTTCGAATGGCGGGAATCCGGCGGGCCGGCCGTCACGCCGCCGACCCGGCAGGGCTTCGGCTCGCGCCTGCTGCAGCGGGTGCTCTCGACCCAAGTCCAGGCCACGGTCGCCACCGACTACGCGGCCGACGGCCTGCGCCTGACGATGCTGGCCCCGCTCCCGAAGCGCAACGCGGCGCTGAACCCGCTCGCCACGCTCTGACGCGCCGCCTTCAGGCGGTCCCCGACCGGGCGCCCTCGCCCCCTTCCCCGCCCTCGGCGATGAACACCTTCAGCTCGTCCAGCGAGGCGAAGTGGAACTTGCCGCCGGGCGTGTCGGCGTCGATGGTGCCGTCCGAATACATCACATAGGTGTTGCCGCCCGACGCGTAGGTGCCGACGATGCTCGGCGCCTCGGGCGCCGCGGGCGGTTCCGGCTCGGCGGGCGGTGCCGCCGGTTCGGGCGGGGACGCGGGTTCGGGCGCGCCGGCCTGTGCGGGCGGCGGCTCGGAGGCGGGCGGCGGCTCGGAGGCGGGCGCCGGCCCCGGCGCGGGCTCCGGGGGCGCGGCGGGTCCCGGTTCGTCGCGCGGGGCCTCGTCGGGCTCCGCGCGGGTCAGGCGCAGCTCGGGCGTCTCCGCCTCGGGCTCCGTCCGGCTCGGGCGCAGCTCCGTGGCGGCAAGCGCCGCAGCCCCGGGGACGCCCGCTTGGCCGAGGGCCGCGGCCACCGGCGAGGGCGTCGGCTCGGGCGCCGCCGGGGCGGGCTCCGGCATCGCGGGCAGCGGCGGCAGGTTCCGGACCGGGCGCGCGGCGCGTGGGGCAGCCCCCTGCCCCATCAGGCGCTCCATGCGGTGCAGGCGCGCCACCACGGCCGCGAGGCCGAGCAGCACCGACCCGCCGCTCGCCGCCACCGTCCCGGCGATCACCATCGTCCAGCCGATCTCCAGGCGCACATAAGGAATGCCCTGGACCACCGATGCCAACCCGCCGAGGACCATCAGCAAGGCGAGGGCGTACAACGCAACGACCATTCGATTCCCGATCACCTGCGACACCGGCCGCCCACGGCCGAGATTAAGGGGCCCGGCGGCTTTTGCAAAACCGCGCGGGTGCCCGCCGGGCGGGCGGGCCCCGTCTCCGTTGCGCGGACACGTTGCCGGACCCAGGCTACCGACTTACGTAAGGCCGCGACACCGTGTGCCGCGGCCCCTCCGCCGCCCGCCGGTCCCTCGCCTTTCGAGCCGGAGAATCCCGATGGCCTTCACGCTGCCCGAACTGCCCTACGCCTACGACGCGCTGCAGCCCTACATGTCGAAGGAGACCCTCGAGTTTCACCACGACAAGCACCACAAGGCCTATGTCGACACCGGCAACAAGCTCCTGGAAGGCTCGGAGCTGGCAGGCAAGAGCGTCGAGGAGGTGGTGAAGGCCTCCTACGGCCAGAACCAACCCCTCTTCAACAATGCCGGCCAGCACTACAACCACATCCACTTCTGGCAGTGGATGAAGCCGAACGGCGGCGGCGCCATCCCGGGCGCCCTGGAGAAGAAGATCGCCGAGGACCTCGGCGGCACCGACAAGTTCAAGGCCGATTTCATCCAGGCGGGCGTGTCGCAGTTCGGCTCGGGCTGGGCCTGGCTTGCGGTGAAGAACGGCAAGCTCGAGATCATGAAGACCCCGAACGGCGAGAACCCGCTGGTGCACGGCGCCAAGCCGATCCTCGGCGTCGACGTCTGGGAGCATTCCTACTACATCGACTACCGCAACCGCCGTCCCGACTACCTCAAGGCGTTCATCGAGAACCTCGTGAACTGGGAACACGTGGAGAAGATGTACGGCGAGGCGATCGCGTAGCGGCCCGAGCGGCAGGGCGGGACGTCCCGTTCGCGCCGGTCCGCCTCGCTGCGGACGATCGAAGACCCCGGGGCAGGATCCGACGGCCCCGTCAGGGGATCCTGCTCTCCTCCTGCGGCCGGGGCACCAGCCGCAGGCCCTCCCGCTCCAGGAAGGCGGCGAAGCGGTCCGAGGCGAGGTAGGCGAGTTCCGCCGGCCGGCTCTCGACGACGGGATCAAGGGCGCGCAGCCCCTCGTCCACGTGGCCGGGGTGGCACATCACCAGCGGGGCCGGCCCGAGCGCCGCGAAGGCCCGCTCGAAGCCCGCCGCGAAGCCCTCCCCCGGCCTGAAATCCGAGAAGCCCGAGAAGCCGCGGTTGGTGGGGAAGCCGGCCCGGGCCGCCGCGGAGCGGAAGCCGGCGGCGAGGTTCCGCACGAGGAGCGCCTTCGGCCCGGCCGGACGGGCCAGAATCGCGCGCAGGCGGTCCCCCGGATCACGCAGCCAGACCCGTCCGGCCAGGTTGCGGGCGGCGAGCGCCGCCAGCAGCGCGCCCCGCACCCCGGGCAGCACGTGCACGTGCTGGTGCCCGTCCACGAAATCCGGCGCCCGGCCGAGCGCCTGCGCGAAGGCGTCGAGCTGGCGCTCGATCTCGGCCCTCAGCTCCTCCCCGTCGAGGCCGCCCGCGAGCGACAGGCGCAGGAGGCGCCCGAGCGGCGGCAGGCGCCCGGCGGGGGCGAGCCGCGGCATCGGCCCGAGCGGCGCACCCGCCGTCAGCGTGAGATGCAGGCCGAGGCCGATCCGGCCGTCCCATTCGCGCAGGCGCGCGGCCTCGCCGCGGAAGGCCGGCAGGTTCGTCATGGAGCCCGTGGCGGAGATCCGCCCCGCCCGGGCGAGGTCGAGGATCCCGCGGCTCACGCCCGGGCTCATCCCGTAATCGTCGGCACAGAGCACGATGGGGCGCCGTTCAGGTAGCATCCGCTACAGCATTCCCTTGAGCCGGCGCGCGAAACCGGCTCTTGATCCGCGAAAGGCCGGCCGCGCCGGCACCAGACGAGGAACGGCACCGTGGAGCTGTTCAGGCCCAGCGACCCGATCGACCTCAGCGTCGTGATACCGGTCTACAACGAGAGCGCCAATGTCGGTCCGCTCCTCGCCCGCCTCCTGCCGGTGCTGGAGCGCATCACCCCGGCCTTCGAGGTGGTGTTCGTCGACGACGGCAGCCGCGACGACACCGCGGCGGTGATCGCCGCGCATCACGGCGTCGAGCCGCGCATCGGCGCGGTCTCGTTCAGCCGCAACTTCGGCAAGGAGGTCGCCCTCGCGGCGGGCCTCGACCACGCCCGCGGGCGGGCGGTCGTGATCATGGATGCCGACCTGCAGCACCCGCCCGAACTCATCGAGACCTTCGTGGCGCGCTGGCGCGAGGGCAACGTGATGGTCTACGCCCAGCGCCGCGACCGCGACGGCGAGAGCCGCCTGCGCCGCGGCTTCGCCCGGCTGTTCTACGAACTCTTCGCCCGCTTCGGCGAGATGCCCCTGCCCGAGGGAGCGGGCGACTTCCGCCTGATCGACCGCAAGGGCGTCGAGGTGCTGCGCGCGCTGCCCGAGCGGGCCCGGTTCTCCAAGGGCCTCTATTCGTGGATCGGCTTCCGCTCGGTGGGCGTGCCCTACACGGTGGAGGCGCGCCACCACGGGGAGACGAAGTGGAGCTTCCGCAAGCTGTTCCGCTTCGCCTTCGACGGCATCACTTCGTTCTCGACCGTGCCGCTGCGCGTCTGGACCTATCTGGGTGGCGCCATCGCGGCCCTCGCCTTCGCGGCGGCACTCTACTTCGTGGCCGAGTACATGCTGCGCGGGCCGGTCGTGCCCGGCTACGCCTCGCTGATCGTCTCGGTGATGTTCTTCTCCGGCATCCAGCTGATGTCGCTCGGAATCATCGGCGAGTATATCGGGCGCATCTTCGCCGAGGTGAAGCGGCGGCCGCTCTACGTCGTGGCCGAGCGGATCGGCCCGGCGGCGGCGGGCCAGGACGCCGCGACCCGCGACGACCGCCGCGCCCCGGCCAGACGCCCGGACGCCGGGCTCGCCGACGCCACGCTTCCGGAGGCTGTCTGAGCCCGCGACTCTGCTATGGAGGCGCCGGCACGCCCGCTCGGCCGTGAGCGCCCGGCGCCTGAGAGAGACCTGTTTCGATGATCCGCAGCATCCTCTCGGTCGGCGGCTGGACCCTGGTGTCGCGGGTGACCGGGTTCCTGCGCGACGTGGTGATGGCCGCCGTGATGGGCGCCGGCCCCATCGCCGACGCCTTCGTGGTCGCCTTCCGGCTGCCGAACCATTTCCGGGCGATCTTCGGCGAGGGCGCCTTCAACGTCGCCTTCGTGCCGACCTATGCGGGCCTCGACGGGGCGGGCGAGGCCGAGGCCGCCCGGCGCTTCGCCGACCGCGTCTTCACCCTGATGCTGATCGTGCAGGTGCTCCTGCTCGCCCTCGCGCTGCCGCTGATGCCGTGGATCGTGCGGGCGCTGGCGCCGGGCTTCGCGGACGAGCCGGACAAGTTCGCCCTCGCGGTGGCGCTCACCCGCATCACCTTCCCGTACCTGCTGTTCATCACGCTCGTCACGCTGCTCTCGGGCGTGCTCAACGCCCGGCGGCGCTTCGCCGCCGCCGCCGCCGCCCCCGTGCTCCTCAATCTCTCGCTGCTCGCCGGGCTCGGGCTCGCCTTCCTGTTCCCCAACGCCGCCTACGCGGCGGCCTGGGGCGTCGCGGTCTCGGGCGTGCTGCAGTTCCTGCTGGTCTGGGCCGATGCGGTGCGGGCCGGGGTGGCGCCGCGCCTCGCCCGCCCGACGCTGAAGGACACCGGCATGACGCGCTTCCTGCGCATGCTCGGGCCGGCGGTGATCGGCTCGGCGGGGGTGCAGATCGCGATGTTCGCCGACACGATCATCGCCTCCTTCCTGCCCACCGGCGCGGTCTCGGCCCTCTACTACGCCGACCGTCTCTACCAGCTGCCCTTCGGGGTCATCGGCATCGCGGCCGGCACGGTGCTCCTGCCGGAGATGAGCCGGCGCCTCGCCGCAGGCGATGCCGCCGCCGCGCACGCGGCGCAGAACCGCGCGACCGGCTTCTCGCTCGCCCTCTCGGCCCCCTTCGCGGTGGCGTTCCTGCTGGTGCCGGACCTGATCATGACCGCGCTGTTCCAGCGCGGCGCCTTCGATGCCGAGGCCGCCGCGCGCTCGGGCGCGGTGCTCGGCGCCTACGGCCTCGCGCTGCCGGCGGCGGTGCTGATCCGCAGCATCGTGGCGAGCTTCTACGCCCGCCAGGATTCCCGCACGCCGGTGATCGCCTCCCTGACGGCGGTCGCCCTCAACGTCGCCCTCAAGGTGGTGCTCACCGGGCCGCTGGGGGTGGTCGGCCTCGCGCTCGCCACGGCGGCCGGGGTCTGGGTCAACGTCCTGATGCTCTTCCTCATCGCCCGCCGCCGCGGCTGGACCGCGCCGAGCCGCGCGCTCGCGATGACGGCCTGCGGGGTGCTGGCCGGCTGCCTCGTGCTCACGCTGAGCACCCTCGGCGGCCTGCCGCTCCTGGAGCGCGCGATCCCCGCCCTGCCGCGCTTCCGCGAACTCGCCCTCCTGGCCGCCCTCGGCACGCTCGGCCTCGTCGCCTACGGGGCCACCTTGCTCGCGGCCCTGCGCCTGTTCGGCGTGCGGCTGCGGCGGGTGTGAGGCGGGCGACAGGGACGCAATCCGGCTCTTGCCCGGAGAGGCTCCGGTCGGTCATCTTTTTTCCTTGTAAGGCCCTGAGTAGAAAAGGCTTGTTTCCCGATTCGCCGGTGTCCGCGCGGCAGCCGCGCCGACGCCACGATCATTCCTCCTCGGTCGCGAGCCCCCGCCATGTCCCTCCCCGCCCCCTTCCAGCACCTGCGCGCCGCCGTGTTCGATGCCTACGGCACGCTGTTCGACGTGCATTCGGCCGTGCAGCGCCACGCCGCCACGGTGGGCGCGGAGGCGGCGGCCCTGTCCGAGACATGGCGGCAGAAGCAGCTCGAATACACCTGGGTGCTGTCGCTGATGGGGCGCTACGCCCCGTTCCGCGACCTCACCGAGCGGGCGCTCGACTACGCGCTTGCGCTGCATCCCGGCGTCGATCCCGCCCTGCGCGGGCCGCTCCTCGACGCCTATGCGTCCCTCGACGCCTATCCGGAGGTGCCCGCCACCCTCGACGCCCTGCGGCAGGCGGGCCTGCAGACCGCGATCCTGTCGAACGGCGACGCCGCGATGCTGGACGAGGCGGTGCGCGCGGCGGATCTCGGCGGGCGTCTCGACGCGGTGATCTCGGTCGATCCGGCCGGCATCTTCAAGACCAGCCCCGGCGCCTACGACCTCGCGCCCGAGCGCCTGGGCATCCCGGCGGCCGAGATCCTGTTCGTGTCCTCCAACCGCTGGGACGTCGCGGGGGCGGCCGCCTACGGCTTCGTGCCGGTCTGGGTCAACCGCGCTAAGCGTCCCGACGAGTACCGCGACCTCGCGCCGGCCCGGGTCGTCGACCGGCTCGACGCCCTGCTCCACCCCTGATCCGGGGGGAGCGCCGCCCGCCCCAAGATGCCCACATTGACGTGGCACGGGCCGCATCCGGGGGCGCCGCGCGCCGCCCGGGAGGCGCGAGGCGGCGGATGATGCGGTCGGGGATCGGTCTCGTCGTGCTGGGCGCCCTCCTGGCCGTTCCACTGGCCGCCGGCCCTGCCCCGGCGAGCCCGGGCGTGCCCAAGCACCTCGCCCCGATCCCGTCCGCCACCCTCGCCCTGATGGCCGCGCGCGACACCGCGCCAGGAGCGCCGATCCTGATCCGCACCTTCAAGAAGGAGGCGGAGTTGGAGGTGTGGAAGCGGGCCGGGGACGGCCGCTTCGTCCTGCTCAAGACCTTCCCGATCTGCCGCTGGTCGGGCCAGCTCGGCCCCAAGACCCGGCAGGGCGACCGGCAGGCCCCGGAAGGGTTCTACGCGGTTCCGCCGCGGCAGATGAACCCGAACTCCCGCTATCACCTGTCCTTCGACGTCGGCTATCCCAACGCCTACGACCGGGCGCATGGCGGCACCGGCTCCGCCCTGATGGTGCACGGCACCTGCTCCTCGGCCGGCTGCTTCGCCATGACCGACCGCCAGGTCAGCGAGATCTACGCGCTCGCCCGCGAGGCCTTCGCGGGGGGACAGTCCGCGTTCCAGGTCCAGGCGTATCCGTTCCGGATGACCGCGCAGGAGATGGCGCGCCACCGGCAGGACCCGCACATCGCCTTCTGGCGCCAGCTGAAGGAAGGCTACGACCGCTTCGAGGCGACCGGCCGCGAGCCCGCCGTCACCGTGGTGAACGGGCGCTACGCCTTCCCGCCCTATGCCGATCCGGCGGTGGAGGCCCAGGCCGCCGCCCGCCGCTCCGAGGAGGAGGCGCGCATCGCCGCCCTGGTGGCGCAGGGCAGCGAGGCGGTGCGCACCACCTACGCGGATGGCGGCCAGCATCCGGTCTTCGCCGCCCTGCTGCGCAAGGGCGCGGCCCTGGGCGAGGTGAGCCGGCCCGAGGCGCTCGCCGTCGCGGGCCGCGAGGTGGTGACGATCCCGGCCCGGCGGCGCCCGTCCCCGGTCCTGGTGGCGGAGGCCGCCGGCCCGCTCGCGCCGACCCTCATCCCGCTCCCGGTGATCGAGACCGAGCCGTCCCTGTTCGCCCGCACGCCGCTCGCGGAGGGGCCGACGCGCCTCTCCCTCACGGTGGCGCCGCAGCCGCAGCCGCTCTTCGTCACCGCCCGGTCGCCGGTGCTGCTCGCGCTGCGCTGATCCTCACTCGTCCTCGCCGGCCCCGAGGCTCTTGGGTGTGACGAAGCGCTCCAGCGTGCCCGTGCCGGGCGAGACGGCGGCCCAGCTCTCCGCCGCGAGGTCGATCACCGCCACCGCCGCGGTCGGGAATTTCCGCGCCAGCGCCCGCAGGCCGTCGCGGTCGTCGTCCGAGACGAGGTGGTGGCCGAGATCCTGCAGGCCGGGATTGTGGCCGATCAGCATGAGGGTGGCCGCCGCGTCGGGGGCGCTGCGCACCACGTCGAGCAGGCGCTTGGCGGAGGCCTCGTAGAGCGCCGGCACCGTCTCGGCGGCCACGTCCGCGAGCGCCGGCCGCACGAGGTCCCAGGTTTCCTGCGTGCGCCGCGCCGGCGAGACCAGCACCCGGTCGGGCACGAGGCCCTCCTCGGCGAGGTAGGCGGCCATGCGCGGGGCGGCCTCGCGCCCGCGCGGCGCCAGCGGCCGGTCGCTGTCGGCGACCCCGTCCGGCCAGTCGGATTTGGCGTGGCGCAGGAGGATCAGGCGGCGCATAGCGTCCTCCGGGGTTCTAGCGGCCTTCGCGCCGGCTCAGGAAGGCGAGCTTCTCGAACAGGCCCACATCCTGCTCGTTCTTGAGCAGGGCGCCGTGCAGCGGCGGGATGAGCTTGCGCGGGTCGCGCTCGCGCAGCTGCTCGGGGCCGATCTCCTCGGCCATCAGGAGCTTCAGCCAGTCGAGCAGTTCGGAGGTCGAGGGCTTCTTCTTCAGGCCCGGGGCCTCGCGCACCGCGAAGAAGATGCGCAGCGCCTCCTCCACGAGCCGCTGCTTGATGCCCGGATAATGCACCTCCACGATCGCCTTCAGCGTGTCGGCGTCCGGGAACTTGATGTAGTGGAAGAAGCAGCGGCGCAGGAAGGCGTCCGGCAGCTCCTTCTCGTTGTTCGACGTGATGATGACCACCGGCCGGCGCGCGGCCCTCACGGTCTCGCCGGTCTCGTAGACGTGGAACTCCATCCGGTCGAGTTCGAGCAAGAGGTCGTTGGGGAACTCGATGTCGGCCTTGTCGATCTCGTCGATGAGCAGCACCGGGCGCTCGGGCGCCGCGAAGGCCTCCCAGAGCTTGCCGCGGCGGATGTAGTGGCGGATGTCCGACACCCGCGGGTCGCCGAGCTGCGAGTCGCGCAGGCGCGAGACCGCGTCGTACTCGTAGAGGCCCTGCTGCGCCTTGGTGGTGGACTTGACGTGCCACGTCAGCAGCGGTGCGCCGAGCGCCCGCGCCACCTCCTCGGCCAGGACGGTCTTGCCGGTGCCGGGCTCGCCCTTCACGAGGAGCGGACGCTCCAGCGTGACGGCGGCGTTCACGGCGACGGCGAGATCCTGCGTGGCGACGTAGGTGTCGGTTCCGGTGAAGCGCATCGGCCCTCAGGTCCTTCGGTTTCCCGCACATTTAGAGCATTTTCCGACGAAGTGGATCCCGGTTCGTCGAAGACAATGCGGACGAAATCAAAGACCTAGCGCGGGATTCGGCCGCACCGCCATCGAGCCCGCGCCCGGCCGTGCGCCGGCCGGCTCAGAGCTTGGCCGGATCGAACCAGACGCAGTTGCGGGCGATGACCGAGAAGTTGATCTCCGAGCGGGCCGGCTGCGGCAGCACCTGCCCGTCGATCGCCACGGTGGTCTGGTTCGAGGTGGTGCCGTCGCCGAAGCTCTGCGGCCGCGTGACGTAGCAATACTGCTTCTCGGGCTTGGACTCGCTGCCCTTGAAGTTCCAGCCGGTGACGATCGAGCCGTCGAGATAGGGCACCGTCTTGAACACCGTGAAGCTGGTGCGCACGGCGGCGCTGGCGGGCGCCTCCGACTTGCCGGCATTGGTGGTGATCGCCGCGACGTCGGGCTTGCCCGCCTGCGGCACGCCGCCCTCCAGCTTGAGGGTGTTGTCGGTGAGCGTGACCTCGCCCTTGGTCTTGAGCGTGACGTCGTTGAGGGCGGTGGTGAGCGCGCTCGCGAGCTTGTCCGAGGCGCTGGCGACGTCGTTCATGGTGGCGTAGCCGTAGAAGGCCGCCCCCGCCCCCGCGCCGCCCAGCGCCGCGAACACGCCGAGGCCGATCGCCCGGAACAGGAAGGCGCGGGCCGCCATGATGCGCGCCTCGGCGCGCAGCCGCCCGTTGACGTGCTGGGCGAGCGCCACGTTCTCGGGCGTGCCGGGTGAGAGGTAGGTCACGATCTCGGCCTCTCGATGCGGTCGTCATCGCGGACCGGCTGCGGCGGCCCGCCCGGCGGGCTCCCCTGCGGCCGGCGCTGGTCCAGCGGGATCGCCACGCCCGCGGCGATCGCCTCCCGCACGGCGCGCTGCGCGTCGGTGAGGCGCCCCGCGCTCGCGGCGATCTGGTCGAGCAGGATCGGCACCCCCTCGGCGTTCATCGCGGCGCCGAGGTCGTCCTCCTCGGTGTAGGTCTTGCGCACCTGCACGGCGCAGAGGGCGAGCAGCGTCGAGGCGAAGGCGGCGCAGAGCGCGGGCGCGAACACGAAGATGCGCAGGAAGGCGTGGACCTGCTGGTCGGTGACGTCGATCGGGTCGACGCCGTAGACCATCGCCGTGAAGGAATGCAGCTGCGAGCGGCGCACCGCGTCGCGGTACTTGGCGTCGGCCTCGGTGACGCGCCGGTCGGCGGCGCCCCGGTCGAGCTCGGCGCGCGCCGCGCGGGCCTCCGCGAGGTTCTTGGCCACCACGCTCCGCTCGTCGCCGGCCGATTTCAGGCTGCCCGCGATGGTGGCGGTGCGCGGATCGGTGACGCAGCGCAGGTACGAGTAGCGCTTGCCCCGGCTGTTGGTGCCCGTGAGCCGCTCGCAGCGCTGGCCCGGCAGGCCGGCGAGCTGGGCCGAGGCCTCCTGGGTGCGCTTCTCCAGCGCCTGCGATTCGGCGGTGTACTGCGCCACCCTTGCATCCGCCTGACGGATGCGGGTGTCGAGGCTCGCCCGGTCGGCCTCCGCCTCCTTGAGGGCGGAGCGGGTCTTCGACGCCTCGGCGAGGCGGGGATGGAACATCATCTCGCCGAGCTGCGAGACGGATTTCGTCGTCACGCCCGCCGCCATCACGATGCCGACGATCGCCAAGCCCTTGATCCACCAGTCGCGCTGCACCCGGATCAGGATGCCGAGCGGCACGCGGCACAGCTCGATCGCCGCGTAGACCACGGGCGCCAGCAGCATGAACCAGAAGCTCTGGTCGCCCTTGTCGGCGTAGGTCTCGGCGAAGAACCACGCGCCCGCGAGCGAGGTGCAGATCACCAGCGCCTCGACCACGTACGCGATGGCGACGTAGCCCCAGCGGATGCGGTAGCCCTTCTCGACCGCGCGGCCCTGCCTCCAGGCGGCAGTCTCGTCGCTCCAGGCGCGCCGCTCGCGCGCGATCATCCGGTCGGGTGGCTTCCTCGCCATGTACGCTCCTCGTACGCTCGTCGTACGCTCCTGGCGCGGGCGCCCGCGCGGCCGCGTAAACGGATTCCCAACCGTTACCTGCAGGTGTTTTGCGCCGAAAATGCGCCCGGGGCGACCCGATGCACGCCGCGGACCAACCGGGACGTGCGGTTGCGCACAGGCGCCGCGCCGCCGCGCGGCGTCCGGCCCCGCATGATCTCCGGCCGCCAAGCCTCTATGCTCGCCGGGTCGGGATTCGGCCCCGCGCGGCCGGTCCCCTCCTGAGCGAGCGAGGCCCTCATGTCGGACGACCGCTACCACAAGGACCGCCTCGGCAACCGCCGCCTGCATCCCGAGACCCTGATGCTCGGCTACGGCTACGACCCGGCCCTGTCGGAGGGAGCGGTCAAGCCGCCGGTGTTCCTGACCTCGACCTTCGTCTTCTCCTCGGCCGAGCACGGCAAGGCGTTCTTCGACTACGTGTCGGGGCGGCGCGAGCCGCCCAAGGGCGAGGCCGCCGGGCTCGTCTACTCGCGCTTCAACCACCCCAACAGCGAGATCGTGGAGGACCGCCTCGCGGTGTTCGAGGGCGCCGAGGGGGCGCTGCTGTTCTCCTCGGGCATGTCGGCCATCGCCACCACCATCCTGGCCTTCGCCCGGCCCGGCGACGTGGTGCTGCACTCCCAGCCCCTCTACGGCGGCACCGAGACGCTGATCGCCAAGACCCTCGCGGGCTTCGGCATCCGGGCGGTGGGGTTCGGCAACGGGGTGGACCCGCAGGCGGTGCGGGCGGCGGCCGAGGCCGCCCGCGCGCTCGGCCGCGTCGGCGTGATCATGGTCGAGACGCCCTCGAACCCCCTCAACACCCTGGTCGACCTCGCGCTGGTGCGCGCGGTCGCCGACGAGATCGCGGCCGCGCAGGGCGGCGAGCCGCCGGTCGTTGTCTGCGACAACACCCTGCTCGGCCCGCTCTTCCAGCATCCCCTGCGCTTCGGGGCCGACATCTCGGTCTACTCGCTCACGAAGTATGTCGGCGGCCATTCCGACCTGATCGCGGGCGCGGCGCTCGGGTCGGCGGCCCGGATGCGGCCGGTGCGGCTGCTGCGCTCGGCGATCGGCACGCAGCTCGACCCGCATTCCTGCTGGATGCTCGGCCGCTCCCTCGAAACCCTGTCGCTGCGCATGTCGGCGGCCAACCGCAACGGCGAGATCGTGGCGGCGATGCTCAAGGACCACCCGAAGGTCACGCGCCTGCACCACCTCGCCTATCTGACGCCCGACTTGCCCGAGGCGCGGGTCTATGCGGGCCAGTGCACCGCCCCCGGCTCGACCTTCTCGTTCGACGTCGCGGGGGGCGAGGCGGAGGCGTTCCGGGTGCTGAACGCGCTCCAGCTGTTCAAGCTCGCGGTGAGCTTAGGCGGCACCGAATCGCTCGCCAGCCACCCGGCCTCCACCACCCATTCGGGCGTGCCCAAGGAGGTGCGCGACCGCCTCGGCATCGCCGATGCCACGATCCGGGTCTCGATCGGCATCGAGCACCCGGACGATCTCGTGGCGGATCTGCAGGCGGCGCTCGCCACGCTGGAGTGAGGGCGGCCGGGCGCTGGCGCGGCCTCGCCGCCGCGCACGCGCTCCGGTAGGCTTCGGGCGCTGCCGCGTCGCTCGCGAGGTCAGGCCGGATGCGCGTCTCCCTCTCCGCTCTGCTCCTGTGCGCCATCCCGTGCGTCCCGGCCTCCGCCCTGGCGGATGACGGGCGCGGCCTCGCCCGCGGCGGCGATCCGGCGCAGGTCAGCATCTCGGGCGTGTCGTCGGGGGCCGCGATGGCGGTACAGTACGCGGTCGCGTATTCCGCCTCGATCACCGCGGTCGGGTCGATCGCCGGACCCTCCTGGGGCTGTGCGGAGGGCAGCCTCTCCCGTGCGGTCGAGACCTGCCTGTGCGGCCGCTCGCCCCAGGCGGCGAAGGTCGAGGCGGCGCGCCGCCTCGCCGAGCTGAACCAGATCGATCCCCTGGCCGCGGGCCGCCCGCAGCGGCTCGCGCGCGCCTACGTCTTCCACAGTCCCGCCGACCGGACCGTGCGCCCGCCCGCCGGGCAGGTGAGCGCACGGTTCCTGGCGGAATTCACCGGCCGGGCGGTGGCGGTCGACGACGGTGACCCGGCAGACGGCAGCGACGAGGCCGGCCACGGCATCATCACCCCCGGCCCCGGCCACGATGCCTGCCGGGTGGGCGAGCAGGGCGACGATGCGGGGGCGACCTTCGTGCGCAGCTGCGGCCGGGAGGACAATGTCGGCCGCATGTTCCACGCCCTCTTCGGCGACGGGTCCGCCTACGATCCCACGCGTCGGGCGGCCGACATCCCGGAGGCCGATCTCTGGCGCTTCGACCAGGGCCGCCTGATCGCGCAGGTGACGGCCGAGCGCCCGCCCGTCGCCGACGACGCGGCCCTGGTGCCGTTCTGGCCCATCACCGCCTACAGCACCGCCCGGCGCCGCAACCTCGACATGGCGGCGACCGGCTATCTCTACGTGCCGCCCGCCTGCCGGCCCGCCGGAAGCGGCTGCCGGGTCCACATCGCCCTGCACGGCTGCCGCCAGGATCCGCGGCACTTCGCGCTCGCGGCCGGCTACAACAACTGGGCCGAGCATTACCGGGTGATCATCGTCTATCCGGCGATCGCCCCCGGCACGCCGCTCGCCGGCTCCGCCTGCGGGACACCGATTCCCGAAGGCCTCGGCTACGAGCCCAACCCCAACGGCTGCTGGGATTGGTGGGGCTACCTCGATTCCTCCTATCGCCCGGGGCGCTACCTCACCCGCGCGGCGCCGCAGATGCGGGTGATTGCCGGCATCGTCGCGGCCGTGACGGCACCGGTCCCACCCTGAGGGCGACGGGCCTCAGCCGCCCAGCGGCGCGGGGGTCGCGCTCACCCCCTGCTCGCCCGCCGCGCGCGCCTCGGCGGCGAGCGCCCGGGCGTAGGAGGGCCGCGCCTTCAGGCCCTCCCAGTAGCGGCGGGCGAAGTCCGGCAGCTCATCGCCGAGGCCGACGAACTCCGCCAGCATCAGCGCGTAGCCGATGCTGATGTCGGCCGCCGTGAAGCGGCCCGCGCATAGTACCTCGCGCCCGCCCAGCACCTCGCCGAAGGCCTTGAGCCGCGACAGGAACCAGCGGGCGTAATCCTCGGCCACCTGCGGCTGGCGCCGCTCCGGCGGCTCGAAGCGGCCGTAGCGCAGCACCAGGGTCTGCGGGAAGGTCAGGGTCGCCTCCCCGAAATGCAGGCCGTTGAGGTAGCGCCCGAACTCGGGCTCCTCCGGCCCGACCGCGAGCCGGCCCGGGCTGTGGCGGGCCGCGAGGTATTCGCAGATCGCCGCCGATTCCGTCATCCGCGTCTCGCCGTCCTCGAAGGCCGGGATGGTGCCGAGCGGGTTGACCGCGAAGAAGTCCTTGCGGTGGGCGCGCGGCGGGAAGGGCAGCATCACGAGGTCGTAGGGCAGCCCGATCTCCTCCAGCGCCCAGAGCGGGCGGAAGGAGCGGGCGCCGACGCAGTGGTGCAGCTTCATGGCGACACCAGCGGGCATTGGCCGGCCGCGAGCGGGCGGAAGGCCTGTTCGGCCGGGATGGTGGCGATGCGCTTGTAATAGTCCCAGGGGCCGGTCGATTCGGCCGGCTTCTTCACCTCGAACAGGTACATCGGGTGGATGACCCGCCCGTCCGCCCGCACCTCGGAGCGCCCGAACAGCGGGTCCTCCGCCGGCACCCGGCGCATCTCGGCCACCACCGTGGCGGTGTCCTTGGAACCGGTGGCCTTCACGGCCTTGAGGTAGTGCATCATGCCGGAATAGACGCCGGCCTGGACCATGGTCGGCATGCGCCCCTTGTGGCGCTCGGCGAAGCGGCGCGACCACGCCCGGGTGCCCTCGTCGAGGTCCCAGTAGAAGGCCTCCGTCAGCACGAGGCCCTGCGCCACCTTGAGGCCGAGCGAGTGGACGTCGCTCAGGAAGACGAGCAGCCCCGCGAGGCGCTGCCCGCCCTCGGTGACCCCGAACTCCGCCGCCTGCTTGATGGCGTTGATGGTGTCGCTGCCGGCATTGGCGAGCCCCACCACCTTGGCCTTCGCGCCCTGCGCCTGGATCAGGAACGAGGAGAAGTCGGTGGCCGCGACCGGGTGGCGGACCGCGCCCAGCACCGTGCCGCCGTTGCGCAGCACCACCTCGGAGACGTCCCGCTCCAGGGCCTTGCCGAAGGCGTAGTCGGCGGTGAGGAAGAACCACGAATCGCCGCCGCTGCGCACCACGGCGCCGCCGGTGCCGTTGGCGAGCGCCCAGGTGTCGTAGGTCCAGTGCAGGGTGTTGGGCGAGCACAGCGCCCCGGTGATCTCCGAGGCGCCCGCCCCCGAATTGATCATCAGCCGGTTCTTCTCGCGCACGATCTGGTGCACGGCGAGCGCCACCGAGGAGAACGGCACGTCCAGCACGACGTCGACGCCGTCCTGATCGATCCACTTGCGCACGATGCCGGCGCCGACATCCGGCTTGTTCTGGTGGTCGGCCGAGAGGATGCGGATCGCGATGTCGGGGTTCTGGGCCCGGAAATCCGCCGCCGCCATCTCGGCGGCCACCACCGAGCCCTCGCCCGCGAGGTCCGAGAACGGCCCGGCGCGGTCGTTGAGCACGCCGAAGGTGAGGGTCATGCGCGCCTGCGCGGCC
>NZ_BPQQ01000134.1 GCF_022179325.1 Methylobacterium isbiliense
GGTCCTCCCGCGTTCTTGGTGCGGACCCGAGTCGAAGGGTCGCGTCGCGCGAGGTGAGGCTCGGCTCCACGACGCGGGATGAGCAAACGCATCCTGCCCCTCATACCCGCCGGCCTCGTCGTCGATGACGTCCGTTGCGACGCCGACCGACTGACCATCACCACTCATCCGCGGGCCTCCGGCTGCTCCTGTCCGACCTGCGGGCGCTCCTCGGCGCGGCTGCACTCGCGCTACACGCGCACCCTGGCCGACCTGCCATGGCAGGGCCGGCGCGTCGCCATCCTCGTCCGCTCGCGACGATGGCGCTGTGCCGAGCGCAGCTGCCCGCGCCGGATCTTCACGGAGCGCCTGCCGCTCGCCGCTCCTCCGCGAGCCCGGCGTACATGGCGGCTCAGCGAGCTGCAGCGTCACCTGGCTCTCGCGCTTGGCGGCGAGGGCGGGGCGCGGTTGGCCGGACGCCTCGGCTTCCCAACCAGCCCCGACACGCTGCTGCGTCTCTTGCGGCGTGTCAGGCCCACCAATGCGGCACAGGCGCCGCGCGTCCTTGGCGTCGATGATTGGGCTTGGCGCCGCGGCCAGCGCTACGGCACCATCCTCGTCGACCTTGAGCACCATCGCGTCGTTGATCTCCTGCCTGATCGGGAGGCCGCCACCCTCGCGCACTGGCTGCGTCAGCATCCCGGTGCCGAGATCGTGGCCCGCGATCGGGCCGGCGCCTACGCCGATGGGGTTCGTCGCGGCGCGCCGGGCGCCATCCAGGTCGCTGATCGCTTCCATCTGCTCTGCAACGCCTCACAGGCGCTGTTCCAGGTGCTTGATCGCCATCGCGGCACCTTCGCGCGGGTCGCCCGAACTCTCGTGCAGGACGACGTCGACGCGGCGCCGACACCCGAGCCTCGGCCGCCGACCCGCGCTGAGCAGCGACGCCGCCGCGGGCAGGAGGCGCGCGAAAAGCGCTTCCAGCACGTGGCCGCGCTCGCCCGCGACGGTCACGGCGTCCGCGCCATCGTGCGCGAGACAGGTCTGGCGCGGAACACGGTGCGGCGCTGGCTGCGGGCTGGCGCGGCACCGACTTGGCTGAAGGGGGAGCGGGCGCGCATCACCGATGCCTTCTGGCCCCACCTCGTCCGCCGCTTCGAAGAGGGCGAGCACAATGCCACCGCGCTCTGGCGCGAGGTGCGGGCCCGCGGCTTCAGGGGCGGAGTCATGACGGTGCGGGCGCTGGTCGCTGGGCTGAAGAAGGCGACACCCACGGCGGCCCCGAACCGCATCATGGCACCGGTCTGGCGTCCGCCGTCGCCGCGACAGGCGACGCGGCTGCTGCTGGCCGACAAGGACGTGTCGGGGCTGGACGGCCGCTTCCTCGCGGCCTTGCGCGAGACGATCCCGGAGATCGGTCGGGCCGTGGCCGAGGCGCGGGCCTTCGCAACCCTCGTGCGCGACCGCGACCGAGCGGCGTTGAGCGCGTGGCTGGATGGCTGCCGGGGTGGTCCGATCCGAGGACTAGCCGAGGGCTTGCGCCGCGATCGCACTGCGGTCGAGGCCGCACTCACGCTTCCGTGGTCGACCAGCCCGGTGGAGGGGCAGATCAGCCGGCTCAAGATGCTGAAGCGCGCGATGTACGGGCGCGCCAAACTCGACCTGCTGCGCGCTCGCGTGCTCGCCACCTGACGCGCCTGCACCAAAAGCGCGGAAGGACCC
>NZ_BPQQ01000135.1 GCF_022179325.1 Methylobacterium isbiliense
TCTGGCTTCGAACAATCGAGATCTCTCAATGGCCCGATGCGTCAGCATCTTGGGCCCTTGCCATGAGACGGCGTCCTGTCGACGCCGGGCGGCCCGGGCGACAGAGGGGGCAGAGCCCTGGCGGGCTGCCCAACGAGAAGGGCCACGCTTCTTGCGAAGCGTGGCCCCTCGCCTGCGGCGCCCGAGGGCGCCCGCGGCCTTAGCGGAAGAGCGAGAGGACGGTCTGGCTCGCCGAGTTGGCGATGCTGAGCGCCTGGACGGCCAGCTGCTGCTGGGTCTGGAGCGCCTTCAGCTTGGTCGACTCCTCCTCGATGTCCGCGTCCACCAGCGTGCCGATGGTGCGGTCGTTGGCCTTCATCAGCGTGTCGACGAAGGTCTTCTGGCCGTCGATCTGCGTCTTGTTGGCGCCGAGCTTGGTGCCGGCATTGGTGACGCTGGCGATCGCCTTGTCGACCTGGGTGATGATGTTCTTCAGCGTGGTGTCGCCGGCGGTGCCGACGAGGGTGCTGATGTCGATGGTGTTGACCGAGAAGGTCGTGGTGCCGTCGACGGTGTCGAGGATGCCGCGGCCGGCCGTGGTGCCCGCGGCCGAGCCGCTGCCGGTGCGTGCGTCGGTGCCGGCCGTGCCGGTGCCGAAGCCGACATCGACGAGCGTGTAGCCGCCCGTCGCCGTGGCGTTCTGGATGGTGATCGACGCGTTGGTGCCCGAGCCCGTGGCGGTGGTCTTGAAGGTGAGACGGCCCGAGCTGTCCAGCGAGGCCGAAACCTTGCCGGCGAGCGGAGTGGTGGTGGTGTCGGCGGCGATCTGGTTGTTGATGGCGTCGAGGAACTCGGTGGTGGTGACCGCCGCGAGGTTCCCGACCGCCGAGGACAGGGTGGTGTTGTTCAGCGTGATCGTTGCGGCGGAGCCGTCGCCGAGCGTCAGGTCGAACTTCACCTCGTTGGTGCCGCTGAAGTTCGCGGTGCCGCCGGTGAAGCCCGCCGTGCCGGTGAGCGACGTGGTGCCGAACACTTGGCCGGCCGTCGCCGGGGTGTTCACGCTCGTCGCGTTCGTGTCGTAGAGCTTGATCTGGCCGACCTGGACCGCGATGGTCGAGAAGGTGATCGAGCCGCTCGCCGCGCGCGAGAAACCCGCGACCACGCTCTGGGTCGCCTGATAGGCGGTGTTCGTGGCCGAGGAATCCACCGACAGCCAGTTCTGGCCCGACGAGATCGATGAATCGGCGGTGGCCTTCATCTTGCTCTGGATGGCCACGAGTTCGGTCTGGACCTTGGCGCGATCGACGCCCGGCTGCAGGGCGGTCTGCAGCTTGGCGCGCATGTTCTGCAGGTCGGAGAGAACGCTGTTGAGGCCGTTATAGGCGGTGTCGACGGCCGAGGAGCCGAGGCCGAGCGAATCCTTGACGGCGCCGAGCGAGGCGTTGTCGGTGCGCACCGTGGTGGCGATCGACCAGTAGGCGGCGTTGTCGGAGGCGGCCGAGACGCGCTGGCCGGTGGACACCCGGTTGCTCGTCATGTCGAGCTGCGCGTTGATGCCCTTGAGCGTCGTCAGCGCCGTCATCGCGGCGCTGTTGGTGAGCAGGCTGGTCATGGTCAGGTACTCGTTACTGGAACTGCGGAACTGGGCTGCTGGTCCGGGCTCGCACCGGAGAAGCGGAGCGGCATCATGCCTTTAGGTCCGAGGCCGGACCTAACCCACAACGCAATGACCACGGGCTCTCACCGGAAGGACGAAGCGGCCTCATGCCAATAGATCCGAGGATCTATTCCGTCCTGCGTGTTGCCGTCACCATGTGATCTTCGTCGAGATCGCTCGTGCGACGCCCTGACCGTAGGCGGTCGCGCTTTAACGAGTCCTGAAATCGCGGGGGCCGGGCCGATGCGGCCGGCCCCCGCCGCCTCCCATGGTTAATCAGGGCTTGCGGTGCGGGCGCCCCGTCACAGCCGCGCCTTCACCTCCCGCACGACCGCGTCCGGCGTGATGCCGAAGTGGCGGAAGAGGTCCTCGCCCGGCCCCGAGGCGCCGAAGCCCGCCATGCCGACGAAGCCGCCTCCCTCCCCGATCCAGCGGTCCCAGCCGAGGCGCACCGCCGCCTCGACGGCGACCCGCACCGTGTCGGCCGGGATCACCTCGGCCCGGTAGGCCTCCGGCTGGGCCGCGAACAGTTCCCAGGACGGCATCGAGACGACGCGGGTCGGGATGCCCTCCTGCTGCAGCCGCGCGCGCGCCGCGAGCGCCACCGCTACCTCGGAGCCGGTGCCGATGAGCGTCGCGCGCGCGGGGCCATCCGACGCCTCCGCCAGCACGTAGGCTCCCCGGGCGCTGAGGTTCTCCGCCGAGTCCCCGCGCCGCAGGGGCGGCAGGGGCTGGCGGGAGCAGATCAGCGAGGTCGGACCGTGGCGGTTCGCGAGCGCCAGTTCCCAGGCCTCCACCGTCTCCACCGCGTCGGCCGGGCGCAGCACCAGCATGTTGGGCATGGCGCGCAGCGAGGCCAGGAACTCCACCGGCTGGTGGGTCGGGCCGTTGCGGCCGATGCCGATCGAATCGTGGCTGTAGACCGTGACGACCGGCAGCTCCATCAGCGCGGCCATGCGCAGGGCCGGGCGCAGGTAGTCGGAGAAGACGAGGTAGGTGGCGCCCACCGGCACGAGGCCGCGATGGGCGGCCATGCCGTTCATCATCGCGCCCATCGCGTGCTCGCGCACCCCGTAATGCAGGTACCGCCCGGCGCGGTTCTCCGCCGTGAAGGCGGCGAGCGCCTGCTTGTGGCGCGTCGGGCCTTCGAGGTCGGGGGCGCCGCTGAACAGGTCGGGGATGGTGTCGGCGAGCGCCGCGAGGGTGTCGGCCGCCACCTCGATGCTCGGGCGCTCGGGCGCGGCCTCGGCGGCGCGGCGCCGGAGCGTCCGCAGCGCGTCGCGCCAGCCCTCGGGCAGGCGGCCCTGCGCGCGACGGTCGAACTCCGCCCGCGTCGCCTCGGGCAGCGCCGCCCGGCGCTCCTGCCACGCCGCGTAGGCCGCGCGGTTGCGCGCGGCGGCGCCGCGCCGCCACGCCGCGGCGATGTCCGGCGGCACCGCGAAGGCGGGCGCCTCCCAGCCGGCCGCCTCGCGGGCCTCGGCGCAGTCGCTGTCGAACACCCGTCCGCCATGCGCGCCGCGCTGGCCTTCGAGCCGCGGCAGGCCGCGCCCGATGGTGGTGCGGCAGGCGATCAGGCTCGGGCGCGGATCGGCCCTGGCGAGGAGGAGCGCGGCCGAGACCGCCGCGACGTCGTGGCCGTCGCAGTCGATCACCTGCCAGTCCGCGGCGCGGAAGCGCGCCCGCACGTCCTCGGAGATCGACAGGTCGGTGTGGCCGTCGTCGGTGATCAGGTTGTCGTCCCACAGGAAGGTGAGCTTGCCCAGGCGCAGGTGACCGGCGAGCGAGATCACCTCGTGGGCGATGCCCTCCATCAGGCAGCCGTCGCCGACGAGGGCGTAGGTGCGGTGGTCGACGAGGCCGGGGCCGAACTCCGCCGCGAGCTTGGCCTCCGCCACCGCCATGCCGACCGCGTTGGCGATGCCCTGGCCGAGGGGCCCGGTCGTCGCCTCGATGCCGTGGCCGGGGGCGAATTCCGGGTGGCCGTGGCAGGGCGAGTCGAGTTCGCGGAAGCGCCGGATGGCCTCGATCGGAATGCCCGCGTAGCCCGAGAGGTGGAGCACTGCGTAGAGCAGCATCGAGCCGTGGCCGTTCGACAGGACGAAGCGGTCGCGGTCGGGCCATTCCGGGTCGTCCGGATTGCAGACGAGGTGCCGGGTGAACAGCGCGGTGGCGATCTCGGCGCAGCCGAGCGGCGCGCCGGGATGGCCGTCCCCGGCCCGCGCGATGGCGTCGAGGGCGAGGAACCGGATGGCGTCGGCCATGCGGCGGGGTGAGGGATCGGACGTGATGATCTCGGACATGACGGGTCCTTCGGGCAAGGCGGGGCCGTTCGGTGCCGCCGGGGGCGGCTCCGCGAGCATCGTCGGAAGGGCGGGAGGCGCTGGATGTCCGCGCCGGGACGGCTCTCCCGCGGGAGAGGCGTCCGCCGCGCGGCGGGGGGTGCCGCGGCCTCGCTCGGGCAGGGCCGCGCCGGGGTGCTGCGTGATCGGCCGGAGCGGGTGACCGCTCCGGCCGGCCAAGGTCAGGGTTTGGCCAAGTTACGGTTTGGCCAAGTTACGGTTTGGTCAGGAAGCCGATGGAGATCCAGGGGACCAGGATGACGACCACCAGACCGACGATCATCGCCAGGATGTAGCCCACGATCGGCTGGATCCCCTTGTCCGGATGGATCCGGCTGATCGCGCAGGCCGCGTAGTAGCCCACCCCGAACGGCGGGGCGAACAGCCCGATGCCCATCGCCAGGATCACCACCATCGCGTAGTGCACCTCGTGCACGCCGACCGCCCTCGCGATCGGGAACAGCAGCGGGCCGAACAGCACGATCGCCGGGATGCCTTCCAGCACCGAGCCGAGGATGATGAACGCCACCGCCGAGACGACCAGGAACCCGAGCGGACCGCCCGGCAGGCCGGTCATCAGCACCGCGAGCTTCTGCGAGAAGCCCGACTGCGTCAGCGCCCAGGCCATGCCGGTCGCCGCCCCGATGATCAGCAGGATCGCCCCCGACAGCGAGGCGGTCGCCACCAGCATCGGGTAGAGCCGCCGCCAGTCGAACTGGCGGTAGACCAGCAGGCCGGCCAGGATCGCGTACAGGATGCCGATGGTCGACACCTCGGTGGCGGTCGCCACGCCCTCCACCACGGCGGCCCGGATCACGAAGGGCAGCGCCAGCGCCGGGATGGCGATCACCAGCGTGCGCCCGATCTCGCCCCAGGTCGCGCGCCGCACGTGGCTGAGATCCTCGTGGCGGTAGCGCCACCACACCAGCAGGCACAGCGTCACCCCCAGCACCACGCCCGGCAGCAGGCCGCCGGTGAACAGCGCGGTGATCGACACGCCGGTGACCGAGCCGATGGTGATCAGCACCAGCGAGGGCGGGATGGTTTCGGTCTGGGCGCCCGTGGCGGCCAGCAGCGCCACGAGGTCGCCCTCCTTGGCGCCGCGCGCCTTCATCTCGGGGAACAGCACGGGCGCCACCGCCGCCATGTCGGCGGCCTTGGAGCCGGAGATGCCCGAGACGAGGTACATGGCCCCCACCAGCACGTAGTGCAGGCCGCCGCGCACGTGGCCGAGCAGACTCGCCAGGAAGCCCACCATGGCGCGCGCCATGCCGGTCATCTCGATCAAGAGGCCGAGGAACACGAACAGCGGCACGGCGAGCAGGATGAGGTGGCTCATCCCCTCGTCCATCCGCCCGACCACCACCATGGCGGGGGCGCGCGTGGTGAGCATCAGGTAGGCGAAGGTGGACAGCCCGAACGCGAAGGCGATCGGCACCCCGGAGAAGACCAGGGCGCCGACGCCGATGACGAAGAAGAGGACGAGGTTCCAGTTGCCGAGCGTGCGCAGGGTCGGCTCGGCGAGGAGCAGGCCGGCGACGACGAGGCCGGCGAGCACCAGCGCACCGAGCGGGGCGCGCCAGTCGGGGCTCTCGGCGAGGCGCAGGACCGAGATGGCGAGCATGAGCGCGAAGCCGACCGGGAGGGCGGCGGCGCGCCACGCATTGGTGATCTCGAGCGCCGGGGTCTGGACGAAGATCTCCTCGGCGGCGAAGTCGTAGGCGGGGTGGAGGAGGAAGCCGATGAAGACGAGGCCCGCGACCAGGGTGATGGCGTCCAGGAAGGCGCGGGTGCGGGGCGAGGCGAGGCTGACGAGCGCGGTCATGCGCATGTGCTCGGCGCGCCGGTAGGCCACGACGGAGCCGAGCATGGCGAGCCAGAGGAACAGGATCGAGGCGAGTTCGTCGGCCCAGACGATGGGCTGGTGGAAGACGTAGCGGCTCACCACGCCGGCGAACAGGACCACGACCTCCAGCACCACCAGCGCGGCCGCCGGGATCTCGACCAGGTGGCCGAGCGCGTCGTCGAGCCCCTTGAGCCACGCACGACGTCCGGTGAGCGCCGGTACGGCCGGCGCCTCGGCGAGTTCGAGATGCATCACATCCTCCCGTCAGGCCAGCTTGCCGGAGGCGGCTTCCAGGTGACCCCAGGCCGCGTCGCCGAACTTCGCCTTCCAGTCCTTGTAGAAGGTCGTGCGGCTGAGCGCATCGCGGAACGGGCCCCGATCCACCTCGACGAACTTGATGCCCTTGGCGGTGAGGTCCTGGCGCAACGTGTCGCTCAGGCGGACGATGTCGGCGCGCTGGTCGTCGGCCGAGCGGTCGAGTTCGCGGGTGACGAGGGCGCGCAGGTTCTCCGGCAGGCGCTGGAAGGCACGCTTGTTGCCGAGCATCCAGTAGCCGTCCCAGACGTGGCCGGTCAGGCTGCAGGATTTCTGCACCTCGTAGAGCCGCGTCGTCGCCGTGATGGCGAGCGGGTTCTCCTGGCCCTCGAAGATCTTGGTCTGCAGTGCGGAGTACAGCTCGTTGAAGTTCAGCGGTGCGGCGCCCGCGTCCAGCGCCTTGAACAGCGAGGTCAGCATCGGGGCCGGCGGGACCCGGATCTTGAAGCCCTTGAGGTCGTCGGGGGTGCGGATCTCGCGGGTCGAGGAGGTGATGTGCCGGAAGCCGTTGTCCCAGGCCTTGGACACGGTCTGGATCGGCGTCTTGGCGATCTGCTCGCGGACGTAATCGCCGAGCCCGCCATCCATCGCGGTCCACACGGCCTGGTAATCCTTGAAGGCGAAGCCGGTGTTGGGCAGCGACGCCGCCGCCACGAAGGTGGCCAGGATCGAGGTCGAGAGGTTGAAGAACTCGACGCTGCCGTTGCGCACCTGCGAGAGCAGGTCGGTGTCCGAGCCGAGCTGGTTGGCCGGGAACAGCTTGATGTCGAGCCGCCCGCCGGAGGCCTCGCGGATGCGGTTCAGCGCTTCCTGCGCCCGGATGTTGACCGGATGGGTCGGGTCCTGGCCGGTGGCGAGCTTGTATTCGAACTCCGCCGCGTGCGCGGGCCGGCGCAGGATCGCGACGAGCGGGACACTGGCGGCGCCGGCCAGCAGCGTGCGCCGGCTGAGCTTGACTGTCGACATGGCGTTCTCCCTGAGCTGAGATGAAGTCAATCGGAGCCGGCTGCCCCGGTCTTGTTCGAATGGGCTCGCATCCGCGTCCGATGGATGCCGGGACGCGCCGCCGCATGTTTCGATGAGATCCTCATCTTCCCTTGCGTGATGCACTCGGGCCGACGCGTCACATCGCTCGCATCGTCGATCGACGGGGATGCTCTCCATCCGGCATCGATCGGGAATCGTTCACACTCAAGACCGGGCTGCGGATACCCCTCTCCCGGCCGGGAGAGGGGCTTGCCGCGTGCTACCCTTCGCCGTTCAGCGCCCGGTAGGAGCGGATCACCTGGCTGTCGTCGGCCGCGCCGTCCCCGCGCCCGGAGGTCGCCAGGAAGAGCTGGTGGGCGAGGCTCGCGAGCGGCAGCGCCGCCTTCTGGTCCCGCCCGGCCTCCAGCACGATGCCGAGATCCTTGACGAAGATGTCGACCGCGCTGGTGATGCGCGGCTCGGCCTCCAGCATGCGGGGGCCGCGGTCGCGCAGCATCCAGCTCGCGGCCGAGGAGCCCGACAGGATCTCCAGCACCACCGACAGGTCGACCCCGACCTTCTCGGCCAGCGACAGCGCCTCGGCGGCGGCCGCGATGTGCACGCCGCACAGGAGCTGGTTGACGGCCTTCACGGTGGCCCCCTGCCCGGCCCGGGTGCCGACGTGGAAGACGCGGGTGCCGAGCGCGTCGAGGACCGGCCGGACGGTGGCGAGCACCTCGGGCGCCGCCGCCGCCATGATGGTGAGCGACGCCCCTTCGGCGCCCACGACCCCGCCGGAGACCGGCGCGTCGACGAAGCGCCGGCCCGTCGCCTCGACCCGTGCGGCGAGCTGCGCCACCGCGTCGGGCGGGCAGGTCGCCATCAGGATCACGGCGGCCTCCGGCGCGAGCGCCGCGAGCGCGCCGTCCGCGAACAGGGCCGCCTCGGCCTGGGCGGCATTCACCACCATCAGCACCAGGGCGCCGGCGCCCGCGGCGGCCTCCGCCACGCTCCCGGCCGCGGTCCCGCCGAGGGCCGCGAAGGCGCTGCGGCCTTCCGGGCGCACGTCGTAGCCGCGCACCGAAAACCCCTTGCGGAGGAGGTTCCCGGCCATCGGCAGCCCCATCGAGCCGAGGCCCAGGAACGCCAGAGGCGGCTGCGGGACCGGCTCTAGAGCCATTCGCGGATCCTCCGGACCACCGCCGCGGTCGAGAGGCCGTAGCGCTCGTGCAGGGTCGGCAGGGCGCCCGCGTCCAGGAACTCGTCCGGCAGGCCGATCTGGCGGAAGCCCTTCTCGGGCCGGATGCCCTCGCGCATCAGCACGCCCGCCACCGCCTCGCCGAGGCCCCCGATCACCGTGTGGTTCTCGGCCACCACCACGAGCCGCCCGCCGCGGCGGGCCTCGGCCAGGATCGTCGCCTCGTCGAGGGGCTTGATGGTGGGCACGTGCAGGACCGCGACGTCGATGCGGTCGTCGGCGAGCGCCTGCGCCGCCTCCAGCGCCCGCATGGTCATCAGGCCGGAGGAGACGATCAGCACGTCGCGCCCGTCGCGGATCGTCTTCGCCTTGCCGAGTTCGAAGCGGTAGCCGTACTCGTCGAGGAGCAGGGGCACGTTGCCGCGCAGGAGGCGCAGGTAGACCGGCCCCTGATGCGCCGCCATGGCGGGCACCACCTGCTCGATCTCGTGCGCGTCGCAGGGGTCGATGATCGTCAGGTTCGGCAGGCCGCGGAAGATCGCCAGATCCTCCGTCGCCTGGTGGCTCGGCCCGTACCCGGTGGTGAGGCCGGGCAGCGCGCAGGCCATCTTGACGTTCAGGTTCTCCTCGGCGATCGCCAGGCAGATGAAGTCGTAGGCCCGGCGTGCGGCGAAGACCGCGTAGGTGGTGGCGAAGGGCGTGAAGCCCTCGCGGGCCAGCCCCGCCGCGGCGCTGAACAGCAGCTGCTCGGCCATCCCCATCTGGTAGAAGCGGTCGGGATGCTTCTGCGCGAAGATGTGCAGGTCGGTGTACTTGCTCAGATCCGCCGACAGGCCGACGATGTCGGGCCGCTCCTCGGCGAGCTGCGCGAGCGCGTGGCCGAAGGGCGCGGCCTTGGTGCGCTGCCCGGGGGCGGCGAGCGAGGCGATCATCGCCGAGGTGGTGAGCCGCGGCCCGCCCTGCAGCAGGTGCGTCGGCCTCTCGTACTTCGAGCGCTTCATTCCGCCCTCCCCTCGGACAAGACCGCGAGCGCCTGGCTCCATTCCGCCGGCTCGACACGCAGGAAGTGATTGCGCTCGCGCGCTTCGAGGAACGGCACGCCCTTGGCCATCTTGGTGTCGCAGATGATGACCCGGGGCTTGGGCTCCGGATGGGCCTTGGCGGCCTTCGACGCCGCCAAGGCCCATCCGGAG
>NZ_BPQQ01000136.1 GCF_022179325.1 Methylobacterium isbiliense
CTCTTGCGCAACGCTGCTCAGCTCGGCCGCAATGGTTTGATAACTTCTAATGGTATCTTCGTGTTGTTTTGCTCTGATAATCGAATTTTTTATGTAAATATCTCCAGATTGATGCTCCTGTCCGAGTATTATCTTCAATATGTTTTCAGAGAACATGGATGTTGCTTCTGGTATTACATGTGTATATGTTGGTCCTCCCCAACTGACCTTTGTTCCAGTCAGGAACAAACTCCGAGGAATTGTATTTATCGCAATATGACTATGTTTACTTTTTATGTAGTAGTAGGCGTTGTCTAGGAAATTGTTGACATTATTTACATAGATTGGATCTCCGAATTGACCGTCTTGCTCAGATGCAATTCTGTCTACAAAGTACATTCTATTGAGAATTATTTTATCAAAACTTCTGACAGAATTAGCAAAAAGATCGAAGAAAAACTTCCACAACTCGAAATATTCATCGTCAACAAAGGACAATCTTTTGCAGATTTTTCCGAGTACTGAGTCTACTTTACTGTCATTGACATTATCGTTGCTCCAGAGAACGCCCTGAATACTCATAGGATCTATCACGTAGGACAAATATTCAATCTCCATTACTCTACAAAAAATATCACGTGTAATATCAAATACTAGAATATTTGATTTATTTTCTACAATTTCATTGATATGATTTTTTTTGAAATCATCTTGCCAATATCTAATCAATTCAGGAGGGAAATCAGAGTCGACGTACGGCATCTTACTTGGAGCCCTCGACATCAAACATATAGTCGGCCGGCGCCATAAATGATCGGTATGGTGCACATCAAATCGATTTATGTATTTACAAGAATCATGAGTTATGCAGCCTCCGACCGATATTATATCATTTTTCTGTAGAAAGAACTCTGGCTTTCTTCTGATAACACTTGGCGTCTGACTCATAATTCTTCTCTATGCCCTTCGCCATAGACTGATTGGCCTAAGTACTAACACGGGGCTGAAGCCTTTCAGCACGCAAATTCCGACCTCGGCTACAAAACGCGATCCGTTACCCTCAGGCCACATATGAGCAAAAGGCTAATGCGCTCACGCGCGCTGCCTCACATGTCGGACGTTCAGCTCGGCTGTCCATGGCCGCTGCCAACGATGACCCACTGACCTGCCCGCGATCGGCACGATCGTGCGATTGGACCTCATGGTACGACGGTTCTAATGCCACGCTCCCGGCTCACCGCGTCGCACCTTCGCCGAAGGCTGCCCGCATCTGCTCGGCCGCCACGCTCACCGCACCCGCCGACTGGCTCAGGCCTGGGCGCGAACCAGGGTTTCTCTAGGCGGCCAGCTTGCCACCCGTCTGGTCGCGCATCTGGCCATGCCGGCCAGCACCACGACCCTGCTGAACGCGATCCGAGCTCTCCCGCTGCCGTCCGCAGGGCGACCGCTGATCGGAGGCGTCGACGACTCAGCTCTGAGCAGGGGCCAGACGTACGCCCTGAGCTAAGCAGGAAACTTGGTGACGGCGGCGGTCAGGCTGCGCGGTGATCTGGGCCCACAGTGACCTCGGTCCCATCCCGGAAGGTGACACCCGCCGCCACCTTCGGCAACTGGTTCTCGCCCTTCAGCCGCCGCCAGGTCTTCGCCGCGGCCACGGCTATCTAGCTTTTTCAGTATTTCACCCGATGATCGAGATGAATTATTGGAACTTGTTGGCTTATTGGCGGCGCGTTATTTTCCGGATGCAGCGCGCAAGTTGGTGCTTCTCAGTAATAAAAATCAACTCGGCAATCTAATAAGGTAGCTCAACGGGTAAGTACGGACGTGCATTAATGATAAAAATTATTTTTGCGAAAATTATCACGGTTGCCATTGAGAGGATGTCGACATCATGTTAAGTTAAGGAAACTTTATAGTAGGAAATCATGTGGGTGAGAGCAAATTATGTTTATGTATACTGGATGGGTCGTGCCGTTCCCGCTGGACATGGGCTTCGTTGCCGGTAGCTTCCTGGCAGGCTTGCTTATGGCAGCGGGGCTTGTTGTCGAAAGAGATGTGGACAAGTGCGGTATCTCAGGATAGAGCGTTTCGTGCGGAGTAGGTTACACTAATTCTGCGCTCTTTTTTTATTCAGGCGAGAAAAACCATGGACTTTTTGGCGCACCGATCCAATGTTTTGCAAGACATATTTTGGAAAGTTATCGTAGCAAAAAGGGTTGAGATTGCAGATCAAGTTCGTCGTTTTACATCGAACATAGTACAGAGTGGTCCATTTAGTGGGATGCTGATTCCTGAGGAGGTATCATGGGGAGACGGAGATTTTGTTCCCAAGGTACTAGGCTGCTACGAAGCGGAAGTATTAAATAGACTGACACAACTCTCTAGTAAAAATTACGATGCAGTTGTTAATATCGGGTCTGCTGACGGATATTACGCCGTTGGGTTGGCTCGTATGTTTCCCAATATACCTGTATATGCCTACGACTCCTCTCCTTCTGCCCAAGTAACAACACAGAAAGCCGCACAGATTAACAATACAAATAACGTTGTGGTAAAGGATTTTTGCTCAAGCGAAACTCTGATTCGTCTCAATGAAAGTCATAAAAAGCTTCTTGTGCTTTCGGATTGTGAAGGTTACGAGTTGGAACTTTTTAATTCATCTGATGTAGTTAGAGCATTGGGGTCCAGCGATTTGATCATTGAGTTGCATGACATATTTCGCGCGGGAATTACGCCAACTCTGACGGCTGCCTTATCCGATACACACACAATCGAACTGGACCGCGAGGGGCCAAGGGATCCTTCCTCGTTTGAAGTGTTGAAGAGTAGGGACACAATGGAAAGATTTGTGGCAATCTCTGAAAACCGAGCGCAAACCATGCATTGGATGATAGCTGTATCGCGGGAATCTGCAAGATAACAGATCATCTGCTGCGCCATAACCGAGGCAATGCCTGACGGCATTCATCGCTGGTAACGCACGCACGTAGTTCGTCTTCAAACGAAGTGCCACTATCTAACTTCGCAATAGCATTTTGCAGCCCGTGATCATCGGGCTCCCTTCCAAGAAGGACTCGATAAAAAGCCGTGATAATTTCATGATTTGTAGTGCGAATATTGTCTTTGTTATTAGGATTATTATTATTTTGAAGTACATTATCTACGGCATCAGCAAGTATTTTAATTCTTGACTCAAAATCGCTGTTCGCTCTAATAACCTGTCGAATAAAGTTTGCATTCCAGTTGAAAGTGTCAGAATCATGTAACAGGCTCTGTTCTGCTCCTAATGTTTCTTGTATTGCCTCATGCATGATTGCTTGATCGTCAATCACTGCCCCCCAGCAATCCTCGGACCTAAGTATACTGTCTGGCACGACGTCAAGTTTTTCTCTCCAACGATAAACCATCTCAATCGCAACTGGGTGTCGAGCGTTCAACGCAAAGACTCCATTATTGATGTCCCACCAGCGGGGAGGCTGCGCTCCGCTCGGAGCGCCAATAAGTGCATAGTCACTTTTGTCAGACAGATAACTTTCTAAATCGAATGACATATCGGCAATATACGCGTCAGCATCAAGGTATACAATCCATCCATCATATTTATCATTAATATAGCCAGATATTATAGGAATACGATTTAAAGCCGCATGCCACGGCTGGCCGCCTCTAATCAGTCCAAGCACACTATGATACATGAAATTGTTTCGTTCACAATAGGAAGCGATAGTCTTCCGTGTAATTTCCTGCATGCGCATATAGCGCTGCACATCACAAGTTTGAATGAATACGATTTTCATGGTTGTCTCTCTTCTCTATTACTAACAGCATGCTCGTTACGGATAAGATTTATGTGACGAAAAGATTAATTTATACACATTTTCCTTGGATAGGGCCGAGATAGATATGCGAGGTTCTACATCGTTGATACCGAGTTCGCCAGCTGCGAACAATCTCTTTGACGTACGGCGGTTCGGTGTTTGCCTACTGTTACCCCATAAGATCGGACACGGGCTGCTGGACTGAACAGGCGGTCAACTCGCTTGGCGAGTCATAGCCCAGCGCGCGATGAGGGTGAAGGTCGTTGTCGTGTGCCAGATGCCCCCCGTGAGCGGTCCGCCCCGAGGTATGGTCTGCGGGCAGACGCGGCCATGGCGCAGCGACACCTAGTGCATTGACTCATTCGG
>NZ_BPQQ01000137.1 GCF_022179325.1 Methylobacterium isbiliense
CACGCTTGTGGTGCCCAGGCGGGCCAGGAGACTGCTGGCCCGCCGAGGCGTGCCGGTGGCAGTCCGCGCCGTCCCCGCCATCCGCGTGGACCGCCGATCCCGCGGGAGCGTCGGCTCCGCCGAGTGTGGCCAGGCGCCGGTGGTACGCATGCGGGTCGGCAGGGGCCGAAGAGTGATCGGCCGCGGCGTGCCGCTGCATCGTGCACGGTGCTGCCGGGGCGATGGCCACGGCCATCGCCAGAACGGCGAGCAACACTGCGCGCAGAAGTGCCAAGGACCAAGCGACCCCAACGAACCCGGCGCAACTCTTGCACAGGCGGGCAATATCGGCAACGCATCCGTAATTTAGCTTTTGGCAGATCGCCCGAACCTGTTCATTGGCGATGTCGGGGCAAAGGCGGACCGCTCCTGCGCCGGGCCCGTGAGCCTGTTTTCCCTGCCTGGCCGCAACCATCATGGTTGGGGCGGAGCCTGCGACCGGCGCCACAACCGCGCGCGTCCCACCGCGCGGGTTCCACGGAATCGGCTATCCGGATTTTAGTGTGGAGCGACGGGCGCAGATAGATCGTCGCCTGTTGCCCAAGGCATAAGCCTAAGGAGTGGACCCTCGGCTTGGTGGCACAGGAGCAACCCTCTGTGCCACCGCTTCGATGAACGCTTCCGCTAGCAACAAATCATGCTCGATCTGAGATCTTGCCGGAGGAGGTTCTGCCGTCATCGGGTCGTCGGCGGGATAACGGTAAGCTGTCGCCCACGGCGTCAGGTAGGAGAGCGACAGCGCCTGGACATGTAGAGGATCCGCTTCTGGTATCAGGCTCGCCAGCGCCTCCAAATCATGACCCGCACCTCCACCGCGAGGATATCTAATCGCCTCCGCAGCAAGGTAGGATTTGATGGCTTTCTCCACAGCCTGCTGAACGTGGTAGGCAGCGACCTCGATTTCTGGAGGGTCGATCAGAAGCCTGCGCGCCGAACGCACATCCTGACGCGCCCTGTTCAGCCAATCGATCGGGTCGGAGGCGCCGCTCATGGATAAGACTTCAGTCCGTTGTCGAAAAGAACTACGCCGTCTTGTGCGACGTCGTGCGCCAGAGCATTTACGTCACGACGCTTAGCCTCGAAGACGCTTATCCGCATCGGGGCAATTTGGATTGGAAGGCCCAAATCTCGAACAGCCTCCCACATCCGGCTTGGAGTGTAGATGCCGCTCGGGATATCATCATCCAACAAGACGCAGATATCCCAGTCGCTATTCTCGTGATGATCTCCACGCGCTCGGCTGCCGAACAGGATCACCTTCTCGACCGGCGCGAAATCTCGGAGCCGGTCAATCGCGGCACCGAGCGCAGCTTCATATCCAGCGATGCCATCGACGCGAGTCATGTCACGATTATACAACATCCGCAGATACCTTGCATCAGCCTGCCGGCTCGCGGATCGGGTTCTCAGTGCCGGCCTATTCGCGGTTCGCCTCCCGTCGCGTTCATGACGCGCCGCGAGCAAGCGTCGGCATAGTTCCACATCAAAATCCGGATACCC
>NZ_BPQQ01000138.1 GCF_022179325.1 Methylobacterium isbiliense
ACGACAACATCCCGCTGTGAGGCCGCCCGCGGGGGGCCGGCCGCGGCGGCCTCCCGCCCGGGCATGAGGCCCCTGGGCATTAACGTCTCGGGAGCTAGAGTCCGGCCCGGTCGTCCCGATTCGTGTCCGAGTGATCATGGCCTCACCCGTGTCCCGCCCCCCTGCCGTCGCGGATCTGTCGGAGGAGGAGGCCAAGGCGGCGCACGCCGCGCTCTCGGCCGAGATCGCCGAGCATGACCGGCGCTACCACGGCGAGGACGCGCCGATCATCACGGATGCGGAGTACGACGCGCTCCGCCGCCGGCTCGAAGCCCTGGAGGAGCGCTTTCCGGATCTTGCCGGGACGGGGGAGGCCTCCGCCAGCGTCGGGGCCAAGGCCTCCGACAAGTTCGCCAAGGTGCGCCACGCCGTGCCGATGCTCTCGCTCGGTAACGCCTTCGCGGACGAGGAGATCACCGAGTTCGTCGAGCGGGTGCGCCGCTTCCTCGGCCTGTCCGCCGCCGAGCCGCTGGCCTTCACGGCCGAGCCGAAGATCGACGGGCTGTCCCTGTCGCTGCGCTACGAGAAGGGGCAGCTCGTCACCGCGGCCACGCGGGGCGACGGCGAGGTCGGCGAGGACGTCACCGCCAATGTCCGCACCATCCGCGAGATCCCGCACGCCCTCGCGGGTCCGGACGTGCCGGAGATCTGCGAGGTGCGCGGGGAGGTCTACCTCTCGCACGCGGATTTCGCCGCCATCAACGCCCGCCAGGAGCAGGCGGGCAAGCCGCTCTTCGCCAATCCGCGCAACGCCGCGGCGGGCTCGCTGCGCCAGCTCGACGCCGGCATCACCGCCTCGCGGCCGCTGCGCTTCTTCGCCTACGCGGCAGGCGAGATGTCGTCCTGGCCGGCCGGGACGCAGAGCGGGCTGATCGAGGCCTTCCGGCGCTTCGGCCTGCCGGTGAACCCGCGCACGCGCCGCTGCGCGAGCGTCGCCGAGATGCTGGAGCATTATCGGGCCATCGAGACCGAGCGGGCGGATCTCGGCTACGACATCGACGGCGTCGTCTACAAGGTCGACGACTTCGCCCTGCAGCGCCGCCTCGGCTTCGTGGCCCGCGCACCCCGCTGGGCGCTCGCCCACAAGTTTCCCGCCCAGCGCGCCGTGACGGTGGTCGAGGCGATCGAGATCAATGTCGGGCGCACCGGATCGCTCAATCCGCTGGCCAAGCTGCGGCCCGTGACGGTGGGCGGCGTGGTCGTGTCGAACGCGACGCTGCACAACGAGGATTACGTGCGCGGCATCGATGCGGACGGGCAGACGATCCGCAGCGGCATCAACATCTGGGACGGGTTCGACCTGCGGCCGGACGTCGACCTCGCGCAGGGCTCGGACGTGCGGGTCGGCGACACCGTGGTGGTGCTGCGGGCCGGCGACGTGATCCCGAAGGTGGCCGACGTGGTGCTGGAGCGCCGGCCGGCCGACGCCGTGCCCTATCGCTTCCCCGGCACCTGCCCGGCCTGCGGCAGCCACGCGGTGCGCTCCCTCAATCCGCGCACGGCCAAGCTCGACGCGGTGCGCCGCTGCACCGGCGGCCTGATCTGCCCGGCCCAGGGGCAGGAGCGGCTGAAGCACTTCGTCTCGCGCAACGCCTTCGACATGGAGGGCTTCGGCGAGACCTACATCACGACCCTGTTCGAGGCCGGGCTGGTGCGCCAGCCGGCCGACCTCTTCCGCCTGGAGTTCGAGCCCCTGAAGGCCGCCGTCGTCGCGCGGCGCCAAGCCCTGTCGGCCGAGCGCGCGGCCGCCGCCGGCAAGGCCGTCGAGCCGAAGAAGGCGAAGCCCAAGAAGGACGAGGAGGACAGGGCGATCCGCAACCTGCTGGCCGCCGTCGCGGCGCGCCGGACGATCCCCCTCAACCGCTTCATCTTCGCGCTCGGCATCGAGCAGGTGGGCGAGGCGACCGCCAAGGCCCTCGCCAAGCACTATGCCGACATGCCGGCCCTGATGGAGGGCGTGCGGGCGGCGGCCACCTGCCAGCCGGGACCCGACTGGGTGGCGCTCGCGAGCCTGCCGCGGGTCGGCCCGACCACCCGCGACCGTCTGCTCGCCGCCGCCGAGGCGGGTGAGGCCGATCTCCTGGCCGAGGGCACCGTGGCGCGGCTGACCGCGGCCCAGAAGGAGGCGCTGCTCGACGCCTACGGCGATCCGGCAGGGGTGCGGGCGGCGGTGGAGCGCGCGAGCGGCCAGCAGCCGGGCGATGCCTACCGGCAATTGGCCGACGACAGCGAAATCGGCGCGGTGACGACGGCCTCGCTGATCCAGTTCTTCTCGGAGGCGCACAACGTCGCGGCCGTCGAGGCACTGCTCGCCGAGGTGCGGACCGAGCGTGCGGCGGCGCTCGCCGCGGCGGCCGTGTTCAACGGCCAGACCGTGGTGTTCACGGGCTCGCTGGAGCGCATGACGCGCAGCGAGGCCAAGGCCACGGCCGAGCGGCTCGGCGCCAAGGTCTCGGGCTCGGTCTCGGCCAAGACCGACCTCGTGGTGGCGGGGCCGGGGGCCGGCTCGAAGCTGAAGGACGCTGAGAAGCACGGCGTGCGGGTGATCACCGAGGACGAATGGCTGGCGATGGTGGAAGCCGCCTGAAAACCGGCTCAATCCTCCCGCACGGCCGGCCGATGCGAATCCAGGCCCGAACCCTCTCCCGAACCCTCGCGATCGACTTCGAGACGGCGAACGAGCGGCGCGACAGCCCCTGCGCGGTGGGCCTCGCCTGGATCGAGGACGGCCGCGTGGTGCGGCGCGCGGCGCGACTGATCCGCCCGGCCGAGCTGCGCTTCTCGCCCTTCAACATCGCGGTGCACGGCATCCGGCCCCGCGACGTCGCCGACGCGCCGCACTTCCCCGAGGCGATGGCGGAGTTCCTGCCCGACCTGCCGGGCGCGCTGGTGCTCGCCCACAACGCGAGTTTCGACGTCGGCGTGCTCGCCGCGACGCTGCAGGCCTACGGCCTGCCGGTGCCGGCCTTCACGTCGCTCTGCACGGTGCAGCTCGCCCGGCGGCAATGGCCGGGGCAGGGGCGCTACCGGCTCTCGGCGGTGGCCGAGCGCCTCGGCATCGCCTTCCGCCACCACGACGCGGGCGAGGATGCCTTCGCCTGCGCCGAGATCGCCCTCGCGGCCCTGCGCGAGACGGGTGCCCCCGACCTCGCCACCCTCGCGGCGGCGATGCGCCTCGCCCGCCCCCGCTTCGGCCCGGCCGCCGACGCCGCCTGAGGCTCATGCCAATGGCCCAGGATGCTGACGCATCGGGCCATTGCTTCATCTCGAATTTTTCGATGCCAAGCCAGAGGCTTGGCGAAAAATCGAGAACGGAACCAACGGTCGTTTTCAACGACCGTTGGTATCAGCCCCGCTTCTCGGCGTTCCAGCGGCCGCCGCACTGGGTCTGGCCGGAGGTGGTCCAGGTTCCGTTGCCGTAGCCCTGCTGCCCGAGGCGTCCGACCACCTGCGCGCTCGCGTCGCCGCGGCTGATCGAGCCGCGCACGGCGCCGTTCGGCTGGACCCGGCCGGTGATGGTGAAGTCCGAGCCGCCGGCGTAGCGCGCCTGCCCGTTCTGGATCACGATGCCGTACCGGTAGGCCCGGTCGCAGCTTCCCCGTTCGGTGATGACCTCGACGCTCCAGTTGCCGTCGAACCGCGACACGGATTGACCGGCGCGCTTGGCCGCGAGGGCCGGCTGCGCCGCGGTCATCAGGATGATCGCGCCCGCGAGGGCGGGCCGCATCAGCACCATCGATAGGAACTCCCCGTGTTCAGGCCCCGGGCGATGAACGCCCGAGCTTGCCGGGGGTTGCCGCACCGCTCAGCCGGCGTCCGCCCGGGCCAGCTGCTGGGCTTCCTCCAGGAGGCGCAGGAGGTCGCAGCCGGCATAGAGGTCGCGGCTGACGCCCGCCGCCCGCAGGGGCGCTTCGAGATCGCCCGGCCGGCCCGCGAGGTAGAGGGTGCGGGCGCCCGCCTCCCGCAGGGCCTGCGCTGCCGCGACCGCTTGCTCGGCATAGACCGCGTCCGACGAGCACAGGCAGGCCAGCGGCGTGCCGGCGGCGCGGAACGCCTCCGCCATCGCGGCGTGGTCCGGGAAGCCGTCGTTGGTGACGGGCTCGATCCCGCCGGCCTCGAAGGCGTTGCGGGCGAAGGTCGCGCGGGTGTTGAAGGCGGCGATCGGCCCGAGATTGGCCAGGAAGACCCGCGGGCGGGCGCCGGTGCGCTCCAGATGCGCATCGGAGGCGTCGCGCAGGCGCTCGAAGGGCTCGGCGAAGCGCTGCGACGGAAGGGCGCCCTCAGGGGGAGGGACCGGCTCCGGCGCCGGCTGGAGCACCGCCACCGGCGCTTCGGCGAGGTGGGGAAACTCGCTCGTGCCGGTGATGGGCTGGCGGCGGGTGGCGAGATCGCGGTCGCGCCCCTCGCGGATCGCCGCGAGACGGCCGGCGAGCGCCCCGGAGGTCAGGCTCGCGACGATCCCGCCCTCGCGCTCGATGGCCTGGAACTGCGCCCAGGCCTGCGTGCAGAGGTCCTCCGTCAGCGCCTCGAACCCACCCGCGCCCGCCGCCGGATCGACCACCCGCCAGAGGTTCGACTCCTCCAGGAGCACGACCTGCGTGTTGCGGGCGCAGCGGCGCGCGAAGGCGTCGGGCAGGCCGAGCGCCGCCGTGAAGGGCAGCACCGTCACGGCGTCGGCGCCGCCGAGTCCTGCCGAGAAGGCCGCGGTGGTGGCACGCAGGAGGTTCACCCACGGGTCGCGCCGCGTGGTCGTGCGCCACGCGGTCTCGGCGTGCAGGCGGATCGGCCGGGGCGGCAGGCCGCAGGCCTCCTCGACCCGCGCCCAGAGGCGGCGCAGCGCCCGCATCTTCGCCACGGTCAGGAACTCGTCGGCATCCGCCACGAGGAGGAAGCCGATCGCCGCCCCGGCGCGTTGCAGGTCATGGCCCCCCGCTTCGAGCGCGCGCAGCATCGCGAGCGCGCTCGCCAGGACCGCCGCGAGTTCGCCCGCCTCGGTGGCGCCGGCCTCGTGGAAGGGGCGCCCATCCGCCAGGAATGCGCGGCCTGAAAAGCCCGCCGCGTCGAGGTCGGACAGGGTGGAGGACAGGCGCGCCTGCGTCTCGCTCCAGGGGGCGGGCAGGCGGCCCGTGCTAGCCAGCACGCCGACCGGATCGATGCCGAGGTCGAGATCGAGCGCCGACAGGGCGTCGCCCCGCGACCGGGCCAGCGCCACGAGGGCCGCGGCGGCCTCGAAGGCGTGCGGGCCGGCATCGAGCCGCACCCCGATCAGCGGCAGCATCACCCCGGCGAGCGCCGCCTCGACCGCATCCGGCCCGGGCAGGCCGAAGCCGCGGGCGGACGGCGCACCCGCGAGGACGAGCGCCAGCGCATCCGCGCCGCCGTCGAGGTCGGCGAGCGCGAGGGCGTTCGCCTCGGCGGGATCGGGATGGTCGACCCGCTGGCAGATCCGCCAGGGCGCCGGCTGCCCGTCGCCGCGCAGGGGCTGGGCCGTGGGCGCGGCGGCCGCGTAGAGGGCGTCGATCCGCAGGCCGTCGCGGGTGCGGTGGACGAGGCGCTTCTCGTAGTCGGCGCCCTTGAGCACGCCGTCCACGAGGGCGCGCCACTGCTCGCGGGTGGCGGCGGGAAACACGGCGGCGAGCGGGAGATCGTCCATGACGGGTCCTTCGCGGGGCGGATCTTCCTGCACGGAACCGGATTCCGGCGCCACCCGTCAATGGTCGAGCCCGCGCCGGCCCGTCAGCCGAAGACGATCAGCCCCGCGAAGCCCGCCGCGCCCACGACGATGCGCCACCACCCGAACAGGCTGAAGCCGTGGCGCGAGACGTAGTTCAGGAGCGTGCGCACCACGAACAGGGCGGCGAAGAACGCCACCACGAACCCGATCACGATCAGCCCGACGTCGTCGCGCGAGAGGTTCTTGTAGTTGTCGAGGAGGTCCTTGGCGAAGGCGCCCGCCATGGTGGGCATGGCGAGGTAGAACGAGAATTCCGTCGCCGCCCGCTTGCTCGCCCCCATCAGCATGGCGCCCACGATGGTGGCGCCCGACCGCGACACCCCCGGCACCATCGCGAGGCACTGGAAGATCCCGATCTTCAGGGCCATCGGCAGCGAGAAGTCGTGCACGTCGTCGTACTTCTCGGGCAGCTCGGTCTCGTCGATGACCAGGAGCACGAGGCCGCCGGCGACCAGCGTCGAGCAGACGAGCCAGGGATTGAACAGGTAGAACTTGATCGCCTTCGAGAACAGCCCGCCGATCAGCGCCGCCGGCAGGAAGGCGATCAGCACCGCCAGGATGAACCGGCGGGCATTCGGGTCGGAGGGCGCGCGCCGCGCGAGGTCGAGGAGCCGGCCGAAATAGACTCCGACGATGGCCAGGATGGCGCCGAGCTGGATCAGCACCTCGAAGGTGTTGTTCGGCGAGCGGAAGTCGATGAAGTGCCCGAGCAGGAGCTGGTGGCCGGTCGAGGAGACCGGGATGAACTCCGTGGCGCCCTCCACGAGCGCGAGGGCCACGGCCTTGGTGATGCTCACCGGATCCATCAGCGCAGGCCTCCGCCCGCGCCGCCTCGATTCGACGCTGTCATGATCGCTCGCTCTCGCAGCTGGCCGGATCAGGCCGGGGGTCATTCGCGCGCGCCGGCCCCATCGCCCGCCGCGGTTGCAGGTCGGTTATCAGGGTCGGCCGCGCGTGTTAAGGATGAAGCAATATCGCAGCCGCAATGGTGACCGGCCCTCAACCCGTCAGGGCGCAGATCCGGCGCATTCCTCGCCCGCACGGCCCGCATGGCGACGCTTCATCATTCCCCCTTCTGCCCGCATTCCCGGTTCATCCGCTTGGTCCTGGCCGAGATGGGCATGGAGCCGACCCTCGTGGAGGAGCGCCCCTGGGAGCGCCGGGACGAGTTCCTGATGCTCAACCCGGCCGGCACGACGCCGGTGCTGATCGAGTCCGGCGGCCTCGTGGTGCCGGGCGCGGGCGCGATCGCCGAGTATCTCGACGAGACCCGCGGGCTCGGCCTCTCGGGGCGGCGGCTGCTGCCGGAGGCGCCCGCCGCCCGGGTGGAGGTGCGCCGCCTGCTCGACTGGTTCCTGTGCAAGTTCGACCAGGAGGTGACCGGCTACCTCGTCACCGAGAAGATCCACAAGCGGTTCATGACCTCCGACCTCGGCGGCGGTCCGCCCGACATGAACGCGATCCGCGCCGCGCGCACCAACGTGCGCTACCACCTGAAATACGTCGACTACCTCATCGCCCGGCGCAAATGGCTGGCGGGCGACCATCTGACCTATGCGGATCTGGCGGCGGCGGCCCATCTCTCCTGCGTGGATTATCTCGGCGACGTGCCATGGGACGAGGAGGAGATGGCGCGGAACTGGTACGCGCGGATGAAGTCCCGCCCGTCCTTCCGCAGCCTGCTCGCCGACCGGGTGCCCGGGATGGCGCCGGCGGATCACTACGCGGATCTCGACTTCTGACGCGGGACGGGGCGGCGCCGCGTGGAGCGGCCCTGCGCCGCCGGCTGGAGGAGCGGGCGCGGGCGCTCGGCTTCGACGCCCTGGCGGTGACGCATCCGGGCGCGGTGCCGGGCCTGCCCGAGCGCCTGCGCGCCTGGCTGGAGGCGGGCCACCATGCCGGCATGGGCTGGATGGCCGAGCGCACGGCCGAGCGCGCCGACCCCACGTCGCTGTGGCCGGCGGTGCGCAGCATCGTGATGCTCGGGGTGAATTACGGCCCGCAGGAGGACCCGCTCGCGGCGCTCGCGATGCCTGAGCGCGGCGCCCTCGCCCTCTACGCCCGGCGGCGCGACTACCACGACGTCATCAAGGGCAAGCTGAAGGAGCTCGCCGGGGTGCTCGCCCGCGAGGGCGCCACCCTCAAGGTGTTCGTGGACACCGCGCCGGTGATGGAGAAGCCGCTCGCCGCCGCGGCCGGGCTCGGCTGGCAGGGCAAGAACACGCTCCTCGTCTCGCGCGCCTTCGGCAACTGGCTCCTGCTCGGCGCGATCTACACCGATGCCGACCTGCCGGTCGACGCGCCGGCCGCGGATGCCTGCGGCTCGTGCCGCCGCTGTCTCGACGCCTGCCCGACCGAGGCGTTCCCGGCCCCCTATCGGCTCGATGCGAGCCGCTGCCTCGCCTACCTCACCATCGAGCATGCCGGGCCGATCGCCCCGGAGTTCCGCGCGCCGATGGGCAACCGGATCTTCGGCTGCGACGATTGCCTCGCGGTCTGTCCCTGGAACAAGTTCGCGAGCGAGGCCCGCGAGGCGCGGCTCGCCGCCCGCGAGGATCTCGCGGCGCCGCCGCTTCGCGACCTCGCCCGGCTCGACGACGCGGCCTTCCGGGCGCGCTTCGCCGGCACGCCGATCAAGCGCACGGGGCGCGACCGCTTCCTGCGCAACGTGCTGATCGCCATCGGCAATTCGGGCGACCGCACGCTCGTCCCGGACGCCGTGCGGCTCCTCGACGATCCCGCGCCGCTGGTGCGGGGCATGGCCGTGTGGGCGCTGGCGCGCCTCGCGCCCGAGGCCCTGCCGCCCGGGCCGCCGGCCGGCGAGGACGACCCGCACGTGCTCGACGAGTGGCGCGGCGTCCGCGACAAGGGCGGGGAGGGGGCGCACCCTCCGGCAGGCGCGGCAGGGCGTCCCGCCGCGCGGTCTGATGCAGGGCAATCGGCATGAATCTGTTCGTCTTCGGCCTCGGCTACACGGCGCGGCACTTCGTGGAGCGGGAGCGCGGCCGCTTCGGCCGGATCGCCGCGACGGCCCAGACCCTCGACCGGACGCCCGCCCCGCCCGACGGCGTCGTGCTGCGGGCCTTCTCGCCCGAGCGCGCCGATCCGCGCATCGCCGAGGATCTGGCGGCGAGCGACGCCATCCTGGTCTCGATCCCGCCCGACGGCGGGGACCCGGCGCTCACGGCCTTCGCGGCAGCGATCGCCGCGAGCCCGGCGCGCTGGATCGGCTATCTCTCGACCATCGGCGTCTACGGGGACCAGGGCGGCGCCTGGATCGACGAGACCACCCCGCCGGCGCCGACCCATGCGCGCACCCGCGACCGCGTGGCCGCCGAGACGGCGTGGCTCGACCTCGGCGCCCGCACGGGCAAGGCGGTGCAGGTCTTCCGGCTCTCCGGGATCTACGGGCCGGGGCGCAACGCCTTCGTGAAGCTGCGCGAGGGGCGGGCGCAGCGCATCGTCAAGGCCGGCCAGGTGTTCAACCGCATCCACGTGGACGACATCGCGCAGGCGCTCGCGGCCTCCCTCGACCGGCCGCGTCCCGGCGCGGTCTACAACGTCACGGACGACGAGCCCGCGCCGCCCCAGGACGTCACCGCCCTCGCGGCCGAGATCGCCGGCCTGCCGCTGCCGCCCGCGGTCGATTTCGAGACCGCCGCCCTGAGCCCGATGGCGCGCAGCTTCTACGGCGAGAACAAGCGGGTGCAGAACCGCCGGATCACCGAGGAACTGGGCGTGCGCCTGCGCTACCCGACCTACCGGGAGGGCCTGCGGGCGCTGGCGGGCGAGGCGGGATAGGTCACGTTCAGTACGGCGTGCCCGAGCGCCGCCTGTCCCGCAGCGCCTCGGCGTACCAGGCCAGTTCGTCGAGGAAGCGGCCCGCGCTCCGGTCGAGCCAGGGCTGCTGCGGCGCCCCCGCCTCGTCCAGGGTCTTGTGCACCTCGGGGATCGGCAGCAGGGAGGGGATGCTCGGCGTGCCGAGTTCCGCCAGCATGGCGCGCAGCTGCATGGCGGCCCGCACCCCGCCGTAGCGCCCGGCCGAGTAGCAGACGATGGCCGAGGGCCGCCAGAAATACTCTTCGAGGAAGTGGTCGAGGGTGTTCGACAGGGCCGGCGGGATGCTGTGGTTGTACTCCGCCGACACGATCACGAAAGCGTCGGCCCGGCGCAGGGTCGCGGCGAGCCCCTCCAGCACCGCGGGCGCCTCGCCCTTCGGGTACTCCTTGTACATGCGGTCGAGGAGCGGCAGGCCGAGATCGGCGGGATCGACGAGCGGCACCTCGTGGCCGCGCGCTTCGAGAGCCTTGGTCACGTAGCGGGCGGCCCGCAGCCCGTTGCGGTCGCGGCGCACGGAGCCGAGGATGACCGGAACGACGAGCGACATGGACGATCTCCGGGGAGGGTGAACACCCCGGGAGGGTAGCGCGGCGGCGCGTCCGCGGACACGGCCGCGCCGCCCGGCGGCCTTGCGTCACATCATCCCGAGCGTGCGCGGCAGCCAGAGGGAGATCGCCGGCACGTAGGTGACGAGCACGAGGAAGATCAGCATCGTCAGCAGCCAGGGCCAGACCGCGATGGTGAGTTCGGTGATGCCCATCTTGGTGATGCCCGAGGCCACGTAGAGGTTCAGCCCCACCGGCGGGTGGCACATGCCGACCTCCATGTTGACCACGATCAGGATGCCGAAATGCACCGGATCGATGCCGAGCTTGGCGGCGATCGGAAACAGGATCGGCGCCATGATCAGCACGATGGAGGAGGGCTCCATCACGTTGCCGGCGACCAGCAGCAGCACGTTGACGATGAGCAGGAACACCACCCAGCCGAGGCCGGCATCGATGATCCAGCCCGCCATCGTCTGCGGGATCTGCTCGCTCGTCATCAGGAACGAGAACAGCACCGCGTTGGTGATGATGTAGAGCAGCATCGCGCTCATGTTCGCGGAGTCGAGCAGGACCCGCGGCACGTCGCGCCACGTCAGGTCGCGGTAGACGAACAGCGCGATCACGAAGGCGTAGACGGCGCTCACCGCCGCGGCCTCGGTGGGCGTGAAGGCGCCGGTGTAGATGCCGCCGAGCACCAGCACGATCAGCAGGAGGCCCCAGAGCGACTTGCGGAACGCCACCCAGCGCTCGGCCCAGCTGGCCCGCGGCATGCGCGGGTAATCGTACTTGCGGGCGCGGTACCACGTGGTGAAGCCGAGCGCCGTGGCGAGCATCAGGCCCGGCACCACGCCGGCCACGAACAGGGTCGAGATCGAGGCCGAGGAGACCCGGCCGCCATCCGGCCCGAACACCACGGCGCCGCTCGTCGCCACCGAGTAGATCACCATCACGATCGAGGGCGGGATCAGGATGCCGAGCGCGCCCGAGGTGGTGATGACGCCCGCCCCGAAGCGCTTGGGGAAGCCCTGCGCCACCATCGCCGGCAGGATGATCGAGCCGATCGCCACCACGGTGGCCGGGCTCGATCCCGAGATGGCGGCGAACAGCGCGCAGGCCATGACGCCCGCGAGCCCCAGGCCGCCGTACCAGTGCCCGACCATCGAGGTCGCGAAGTTGATCATCCGGCGCGCGACGCCGCCGTGGGTCAGGAAGTTGCCCGACAGGATGAAGAACGGGATCGCCATGATCTCGAAGTTCTCGATCCCGGTGAACAGCTTGAGCGCCACCGCCTCGATCGGCACGCTCGTCATCACGAACAGGAAGGTGAGCACCGACAGGCCGAGCGCGATCGAGATCGGCATGCCGGTGAGCATGAGGGCGATGAGCAGCCCGAAGATGATCGCGGCGTTCATCGCCCGGCCTCCCGTCCGATCGTGCCCTGATCGGCGAGGTCGCGCGCCGCCTGCGGGCTCTCCACCACGCCCTCGACGTGGCCGTGGTCGTGGTGCGGGAGTTCCCCGGTGCGCCAGAAGCTCCAGGCGACCTGCAGGAAGCGGAAGCACATCAGGTAGGAGCCGAGCGGGATCGCCAGGTAGACGATCCAGCTCGGGATCTCGAGGTCGGGCGAGGTCTGGTCGGTGTCGATGAGGCCGAGCACGAACTTGGTGCCCATGGTGCCGATGATGGCCGTGAACAGGGCGCCGCAGAGGAGCCCGAACAGGACGACCTGCTTGCGGATCTCCGGCCGCAATTGGTTGACCACCACGTCGACCCCGACGTGGATGCCGGTGCGCACCCCGTAGGCGGCGCCGAACTTCGCCATCCACACGAACATGTAGATGCAGAGTTCCTGCGCCCAGGAGAGGTGGATGGCGGAGGTGATCGGGAAGAGGATGTCGATGCCCGACGCGTAGCGGTGGACGACGGCGACGAAGATGAGCAGCGTCGCCGCGGCCATCAGGCTCGCGATCAGGATCTCCTCCAGGCGGTCGAGGACGCGCAGCAGGATCATGGCGGGGGGGTGCCTGAGGGGGAGCGTGTCGGGCGCCGGACTCCCTCTCCCGCCCGGGAGAGGGGTTCCGGCGCCTCAAGGGGAGCGGGCCGGGATCGGCGCCCTACTGCGTGCGCGCCTCGCGCTGGAACTCCTCGATCACGTCCTTGCCGACGCGCTTGGCCATGTCGGCCGTGACCGGTTCCAGGGCCTTGCGCCAGGCCGCCTTCTCGTCGGCGGTGAGCTCGATGAACTGGATCTTGCCCGACTTCTTCATCTCGTCGAGGGCGTCGGCGTTGTCCTTGCTCGCCACCTCGTTGGCGTAGGTGGTGGCTTCCTTCATCGCCTTGTCGAGCTGGCCGCGCAGGTTGGCCGGCAGGCCGTCCCAGAACTTCTTGTTCACGATCACCGCGTAGCCGATGTAGCCGTGATCCGACAGGGTGGCGTATTTCTGCACCTCGTGGTGCTTCTGCGTGAACATGTTCGAGGGCGTGTTCTCGGAGCCGTCCACCACGCCCGTCTGCATGCCCTGGTAGACCTCCGAGAAGGCCATCACCTGCGGGATGGAGCCGAGCGCGCGGAACTGGGCCTCCAGCACCTTCGAGGACTGGATGCGCATCTTGAGGCCGCGGAAATCGGCCGGCAGGCGCAGCGGCTTGTTGGCGCTCATGACCTTGAAGCCGTTGTCCCAGAAGGCGAGGCCGCTGATGCCCTTGGTCTCCAGCTTCTCGAACAGGCGCTTGCCGAGCGGCCCCTCGGTCACGCGCCGCAGCGCCGCCTTGTCGGGCAGGATGTAGGGCAGGTCGAAGACCTCGAACTCCTTCGCGCCGAGCGGCCCGAACTTCGCCAGCGAGGGCGCCAGCATCTGCACGGCGCCGAGCTGGAGCGCCTCGACCTCCTCCTTGTCCTTGAACAGCTGCGAGTTCGGGTAGACCTCCACCTTCACGTTGCCGCCGGTGTACTTCTCGGCAAGCTCCTTGAACTTGTCGGCGCCGCGGCCCTTGGGCGTGTCGGGCGCCACAACGTGGCTGAACTTGATGACGATGGGCGTCTGCGCCAGCGCGGTGCCGCCCAGCACGAGGAGGGCGGCGGCGGCGCCGAGGGCGCGGCGGGTCACGGACCCGAACGGGCCGGGAGAGCGGGACATCGGCGTTTCCTCTTGTCGACGTTGATCTTGGTGTTGGTTGTGGTGCCGGTGATGCGAGCGACCCTGGCGCACCGGGGACGGACGCGCAATCCGACGATCGCTTAAGAGGCCGTGCCGGACGCCTCCATGCACAGCCGGCCCCCGGCCTCGGCGGTCCAGCCCTCGAAGCCCTCCGGCCCCGCGCGCCCCGCCACCGTGAAGACCTGCCCGGCGATCATCGGCGACACGCCGCGGTAGCGGAACCGCGCCGGCACGCGGCCGAGCTGCACGGCCGCGAGGTTGAGGAGCAGGCTCGCCTGCATCGGCCCGTGCACGACGAGGCCGGCATAGCCCTCCACGCCGGTGGCGTAGGGATGGTCGTAGTGGAAGCGGTGGCCGTTGAAGGTCATGGCCGAGTAGCGGAACAGCAGGACGGGATCGGCCTCGATCCGCCACGCGCCCTCGGCGGCCGGCTCGGCCGCGGGCGAGGCTGGGGCGGCCGAGGCCGGGGCGGCGGGCGTGCCCGGCCGGCTCGCCTCGCGGTAGACGATGTCCTGCCGCTCGCGGATCGCCACGCCGCGCGGCGTCTCGACCTCGTGGCGCACGGTGACGAAGCAGAGGGCGCCGGTGCGGCCCTCCTTGACGGCGACGTCCGCCACCGTCTCGCGGCGCACCACCCGGTCGCCGAGGCGCAAGGGGCCGAGCGTCTCGACCTCGCCCCCCGCCCACATCCGGCGGGGCAGGGGCACCGGGGGCAGGAAGCCGCCCTTGGCGGCGTGCCCGTCGGGGCCGAGCGCGTCGGCGGCCGGCGTCTCGGGGGCGAGGCACCAGTGGAGCGCGAGCGGCGCCTCGCCCTCGCCGACCGGCGCCAGATGGGGCGCCAGGGTCGCCCGGTACTCCGCCACGAGGCGGGGCGTGACGAGGTCCTCGGCCTCACGGGTGCGGCCGATCCACTGCCGCAGGTGGTCGATGTCGAGCCCAGGCATCAGTAGGACCGCGGCAGGCCGAGGACGTGCTCGGCGAGGTAGGACAGGATCAGGTTGGTGGAGATCGGCGCCACTTGGTAGAGGCGCGTCTCGCGGAACTTGCGCTCGACGTCGTATTCCTCGGCGAAGCCGAAGCCGCCGTGGGTCTGGATGCAGGCATTCGCCGCCTCGAAGGAGGCGTCGGCGGCGAGCATCTTGGCCATGTTCGCCTCGGGGCCGGGATTGGCGCCGGATTCGTAGAGCCGCAGGCCCTCGCGCACCATCAGCTCGGCCGCGCGCATGTTCGCGTAGGCCTTGGCGATGGGGAACTGGATGCCCTGGTTCTGGCCGATCGGGCGGCCGAACACGCGCCGCTCGCGGGCATAGGCGCCGGCCTTGGCGATGAACCACTTGGCGTCGCCGACGCATTCCGCCGCGATCAGCAGGCGCTCGGCGTTCATGCCCGAGAGGATGTAGCGGAAGCCCTTGCCCTCCTCGCCGATCAGGTTCTCGGCCGGCACCCGCAGGTCGTCGAAGAACACCTCGGTGGTGGCGTGGTTCATCATCGTGCGGATCGGCCGGATGGTGAGCCCGCGGCCCAGGGCCTCGCGCATGTCCACGAGGAGGACCGAGAGGCCCTCGGTGCGCTTGGCCCCCTCGCGCGGCGGGGTGGTGCGGGCCAGCAGCAGCATCAGGTCCGAATGCTCGGCCCGGCTGGTCCAGATCTTCTGCCCGTTGACCACGTAATGTTCGCCGTCGCGCCGCGCGGTGGTCTTGAGCGCCGCGGTGTCGGTGCCGCTCGTCGGCTCGGTGACTCCGAAGGCCTGGAGCCGCAGGCTGCCCTCGGCGATGCCCGGCAGGTAGCGCCGCTTCTGCGCCTCCGAGCCGTGCCGCAGCACCGTGCCCATCGTGTACATCTGCGCGTGGCAGGCACCGCCGTTGCAGCCGGCGCGCTGCACCTCCTCCAGCACCGCCGCCGCCGCGGAGAGCGGCAACCCCGAGCCGCCATACTCCTCGGGGATCAGCACCGAGAGGTAGCCGGCCTCGGTGAGCGCGTCCACGAACGCGGTCGGGTAGGCCATCTCGCGGTCGAGGGCACGCCAGTATTCCCCGGGAAAGCGGGCGCAGAGCTTCTGCACCGCCTCGCGGATCTCGGGGTAGGTCTCGTGCTGGGAATCCTGGGTCATGGTCCGGTCCGGTGGGGGGCCGCGAGGCCCTCGATGGGTTCAGGCGCCGAATTCCGCGCGGATCGCCGCGCTGTGGGCGCCGATCTCCGGCACCCGGCCGAGGGGCCGGGTCCGCCCGTCGATCAGGGCCGGGGGCGCCACGATCGAGGCGGGGCCGGCCGCGGTCTCGACCGTGACCCGGCGCAGGGCCGGATGCGTGACGAGGTCGGCGAGTTCGTTGACGAAGCCGTAGGCGGTGCCGCTCGCCCGCAGGCGCGCCGCGGCCTCGTCGCGGGTGAGATCCGCGAAGGCCTGCGCCACGCGCGCATCCACCGCCGGGCGGTTCGCGACCCGGACGGTGTTGGACTGGAAGCCCTCCCGCCCCGGCAGGTCCGGCTCGCCGAGGACGCCGGCGCAGAAGGAGGCCCATTCGCGCTCGTTCTGGATCGAGATCAGGACCAGGCTGTCGTCCGCGGTGCGGAACGCCCCGTAGGGGCAGATCGAGGGATGCGCGAGGCCGACCCGCTGCGGCGCCCGCCCCGTGCCCTCGTAGTAGAGGAGCGGCACGTTCATCCAATCGGCCATGCCGTCGAACAGGCTCACCTCCAGGCGGCTGCCGCTGCCGTTGCGCTCGCGCGCGATCAGCGCTTCCAGCACGGCGGCGTGCGCCGCCATCCCGCAGGCGATGTCGCAGACCGAGACGCCGACCCGCCCCGGCCCCGCCGGATGGCCGGTGATGGCGGCCAGCCCGCTCTCGGCCTGGACCAGGAGGTCGTAGGCCTTCATCTGCGCGTAGGCGTGGCCGGAGCCGTAGCCGGTGATGTCGACCGTGATGAGCCGCGGATGGCGCGCGCGCAGATCCTCGGAGCCGAAGCCCGCGCGGGCGGCCGCCCCCGGCGCGAGGTTCTGGATGTAGACGTCGCTCTCGGCCAGGATCGCGTGCAGCAGCCGCGCGTCGTCCGGGTTCTTGATGTCGGCGACGAGGCTCTCCTTGCCGCGGTTGAGCCAGACGAAGTAGCTCGCGAGCCCGTTGACGGCGGCGTCGTAGCCGCGGGCGAAATCGCCCTCCGGCCGCTCGATCTTGATGACGCGCGCCCCGGCATCGGCGAGCCGCGAGGAGCAGTAGGGCGCGGCCACCGCCTGTTCGAGCGCCACCACCGTGAGGCCGGCGAGGGGTCGCGCCGCCGATCCCGGACTGTCCGTCACGCGCAAACCTCCTCCCGGATCGCCCCGGTTCGGCCGGGGCGCGACGGTGCGGCGCGATCCCGCCCGCCTTCCCGGCGACCATGCGGCGGCGCGCGGGCATTGTCCAATGCGCGGAGCGGGACCCGGGGTGATCGCCGATGCGCTGATCTCGGGGCGGCGGCGCGGCCCGCCACAACCGCCTGGACCGGCGGCAGGCCCGGTGGTTAACTCTCCCCCGGAATGCTCGCCACAAGAGCATCGACAAGCTGGAGGAGGCGTCTCGTGGCTGGGCAAACCCGGTGCATCGCGATCGTCGGACCGTTCCAGAGCGGCAAGACCGCCCTGCTCGAAGCCATCCTGCACCGGACCGGTGCGATCGACCGGGCCGGGCGCGCGGCGTCCGGCAACCGGGTGGGCGACACCAGCGCCGAGGCCAAGGCCCACGGCATGAGCGTGGAGCCGAACGTCGCCTCCGCGACCTTCCTGGGCGACACCTTCACCTTCATCGACTGCCCGGGCTCGGTGGAGTTCGCGCAGGACATGCGCGCCGTGCTGCCGGTCTGCGACGCGGCCGTGGTGGTCTGCGAGGCGGACGAGCGCAAGCGGCCCGCCCTCGAACTGATCCTGCGCGACCTCGAAGCGGCCGGCATCCCGCGCCTCCTGTTCATCAACAAGGCGGATGCGGCGCCGGGTTCGCTGCGCGACGCGCTCGCGCTGCTGCAGCCCGCTTCCGGCGTGCCCCTGCTGCTGCGCCAGATCCCGCTCTGGCAGGGCGAGGCGGCGGTGGGCTTCATCGACCTCGCGCTGGAGCGCGCCTTCATCTACCGCGAGCAAGCTCCGAGCGAGGTGGTGGACCTGCCCGCGGGCGAGTTGCCGCGCGAGAAGGCCGAGCGCTTCACCATGCTGGAGCGCCTCGCCGACCACGACGACGCGCTGATGGAGGACCTGATCTCCGAAGTCGAGCCGGCGCGCGACCGGGTCTTCGCCGACCTCGCCCGCGAGCTGCGCGACGGCCAGGTGGTCTCGGTGCTGTTCGGCTCGGCCGAGCACGGCAACGGCGTGACGCGCCTGCTCAAGGCCCTGCGGCACGAGGCGCCGGGCCTGCCCGAGACCTGCGCGCGGCTCGGCGTCGCCGGGGACGGGGCGGCGCTGGCCCAGGTGGTGAAGACCCTCCACACCGGCTTCGGCGGCAAGCTCTCGATCGCCCGCGTGCTGCGCGGGGGCTTCCGCGAGGGCGAGACCGTGACGGGGTCGGGCGGCAGCAGCGCCCGCATCGCCGCGCTCACCGCGCTCTCCGGCGCCACCGGCCACCGGGTGCCGGAGGCGCGGGAGGGAGAGGTGGTGGGCTTTGCCAAGCTCGAACCCATCGCCACCGGCGAGACGTTGGCGGCCGGATCCGAGCCGCCGCCGGCCCTGGCGGCGCTGGCGCGGCCCGAGCCGGTCTTCGCGGTCGGCCTGCGCATCCGCGACCGCAAGGACGACGTGCGCCTCGCCGGCGCCCTGGCCAAGGTGGTGGAGGAGGACCCGGCGCTCGCCCTCGAACAGCATGCCGATCTCGGCGAGATGCGCCTCACCGGCCAGGGCGAGATGCACCTGCGGGTGGCGGTGGAGCGCCTCGCCTCGCGCTTCGGCATCGGGGTCGAGACCGAGCGGGCGCGGGTCGGCTACCGCGAGACCATCCGGGGCCGCGCCTCCGCGCGCGGGCGCCACAAGAAGCAGACCGGCGGGCACGGCCAGTTCGCGGACGTCGCCCTCGACGTGCGCCCGCTTCCCCGCGGGGAGGGCTTCCGCTTCGAGGACGAGGTGGTGGGCGGCGCGGTGCCCCGGCAGTTCATCGGCTCCGTGGAGGCGGGCGCGCGCGCCTGCATGGCCCGCGGTCCGCTCGGCTTTCCGGTCGTCGACGTCGCGGTGACGCTCAGGGACGGCGCCTCGCACGCGGTCGATTCTTCGGACGCCGCCTTCCAGGCCGCGACCCGGCTCGCCCTCGACGAGGCCCTGCCCAAGGCCGGCCCGGTGCTGCTGGAGCCGGTGCTCGCGGTTACGATCGCCGTGCCCTCGGGGGCGACCGCCAAGGCGACCGGCCTCGTCACCGCCCGGCGCGGCCAGATCCTCGGCTTCGACGCGCGGCCCGGCTGGACCGGCTGGGATCAGGTCGAGGCGCTGATCCCCGAATCCGAGATGGCCGACCTGATCGTCGAACTGCGTTCGGTGACGGCCGGGGTCGGCACCTTCACCACCCGCTTCGACCACATGGCCGAACTCTCCGGACGGCCCGCCGATGCGGTGCTGGCCAGCCAGCCGGTGCGGCGCGCCGGCTGACCCGCGCCATCCACACCCGTCCACTGCCGATACATCGATTGCGGCGGATCGCGACGAGCCCGCGTTAAACGGTCGTCCCGCATTCTCAGCCTCGAGAGTCGGGAGAAGACCATGCAGCGGATCGTCCTCGTCGCCGCGGCGGCTGCAGCCGTCCTGGCCGTGCTGCCCGCCGACGCGCAGGCGCGGGGCCGGCGCGGCGGGTTCGGCGTTTTTTACGTGTCCACCTCCGCGCCGGCTGCGGCCGCCGCGCGGGCCAGGGCGTCCGAGCCCAAAGCGGGGGAGCCCAGGCCGGGGGAGCCCCGGACGGAGCCGGCGCCGCTGCTGCGCACCGCCTCGGCCGACGCGGATGCGCTTCCCGTCACGACCGGCGCGACGCCGCGCCCCGCGCCCGCCGCGCGGCCGTGGTGCGCCGGCGGCCGGGTCATCGGCAGCGGCCGGGGGTTCTGCGAGATCAACTGATCCGGCGAGATCATTCGATCTCGTGCGAGATCATTCGATCTCGTGCGCGCTGAGCCGTTCGGCATTGGCCCGGACGTGCTCGCGGTAGCGGGCGATCACCGCATCGGGCGAGCCGCCGGCCATCAGCGTGCCGAGCGCCTCGGCGGCCGCGTCGATCTTCTCGGAGACCATGCGCTCGCCCTCGCTCTGGGCCACCGGCCCGCCGCCCGCAAGCGCCGTCAGCCGCAGAGCGATCACGGTCTGCGACTCGATGGCGAGCAGGGCCGCC
>NZ_BPQQ01000139.1 GCF_022179325.1 Methylobacterium isbiliense
GGGGGCCACCGGCGCCACCGGGCCGATCGGTGCCACCGGCGCGACGGGGCCGATCGGCGCGACGGGATCCTCCGGCGCCGTCGGTGCGACGGGCGCCACGGGTCCCATCGGCGCCACCGGCGCGACGGGGCCGGTCGGCCTCACCGGCGCAACGGGCGACGTCGGCGCCACCGGCGCGACAGGCCCTGTCGGCGCCACGGGCACCACGGGCGCGACGGGAGCCACCGGACCGGCAGGGGCCACCGGCGCGACGGGCCCGGTGGGGGCCACCGGCGCCACCGGACCGACCGGCGCCACCGGAGCCGTGGGCGCCACCGGCGCCACGGGCCTGGGCGCGACGGGCGCCACCGGCGCGACGGGCCCGGTGGGGGCCACCGGCGCCACCGGACCGATAGGACCGACCGGGGCGACCGGCCCGGTGGGCGCCGCGGGGGCCACCGGAGCGACCGGCGCCACGGGCGCGATCGGGGCCACCGGCGAGGCCGGCGCGACCGGCGCCACGGGGCTGGGCGCCACCGGCGCCACCGGACCGACGGGGGCCACCGGCGCGACAGGCCCAGTGGGTGCCACGGGCGCCTCGGGAGCGGTGGGGGCCACGGGCGCGACCGGCACCGTGGGTGCCACCGGCGCGACAGGCGCGATCGGCGCCACGGGCGCGACCGGACCGGCCGGCGCGACCGGCGCCACGGGGCTGGGCGCGACGGGCGCCACCGGCGCAGTGGGAGCCACCGGCGCGACGGGCGCCACAGGTCCGGAAGGGGCCACGGGCGCGACCGGACCGGCCGGCGCCACGGGCGCCACCGGCGCGACAGGCCCAGTGGGTGCCACGGGCGCCTCGGGAGCGGTGGGGGCCACGGGCGCGACGGGCGCCGTGGGCGCCACCGGCGCCACAGGTGCGATCGGCGCCACGGGTGCGACCGGGCCGGCCGGCGCCACGGGCCTGGGCGCGACAGGCGCCACCGGCGCGGTGGGTGCCACCGGCGCGACAGGCGCGATCGGCGCCACGGGTGCGACCGGACCCGCCGGCGCGACGGGCGCCACAGGCGCGACAGGCCCAGTGGGTGCCACGGGCGCCTCGGGAGCGGTGGGGGCCACGGGCGCGAC
>NZ_BPQQ01000140.1 GCF_022179325.1 Methylobacterium isbiliense
ACACATTCTGCGATGACCCCACAACGCTCACCGCATCGAACTCGCCGGCGAGAGCCTGCGCAAACGCAAGGCGGCCGAGCCCGCCGCTTGACCTCTTAGACCGACCTCGTGATCCTCACCCCGGACCCGCGGGAGCACCCCGTCACTGGCCGGCTTCAGATCGGATCAGTGGACGGCTTCGCCTCGGAACGACGGCCGGCTTCAAATCGGAATCCCCGGCCGGCTTCGTCGGAATACGCAGCCTACATCCAGGGCGTCTCGACGCGCTCGGTGCACGACTTGGTCCGGGCAATGGGGATGAGCGGCATCTCCAAAAGCCAGGTCAGCCGGCTGTGCGAGGAGATTGATGAGCGGGTGAAGGCCTTCCTGGAGCGGCCGATCGAGGGTGAGTGGCCCTACTGCTGGATCGACGCCACCTACGTGAAGGTGCGCCAAGCCGGCCGGGTGGTCTCGATGGCGGTGACAGTCGCGGTCGGCGTCAACACCGATGGCCGCCGCGAAGTGCTGGGCATGGACATCGGCCCCTCGGAGGCCGAGACCTTCTGGACCGAGTTTCTGCGCAAGCTGGCCCGGCGCGGGCTGCGCGGCGTGAAGCGGGTCGTCTCCGACGCGCATGAAGGCCTGAAGGCCGCTGCCGCTCGCGTGTTGAACGCCACCCATCAGCGCTGCCGCGTGCACTTCGCCCGCACTGCGCTCGCCCACGCCGGCAAGAGCGGCCGGCGCGTGGTCTCGGCGCTGATGGCCACTGCCTTCGCTCAGGACGACGTCGCAGCCGCCAAGGCGCAGTGGCGCAAGGTCTCCGATCAGCTGCGGCCGAAGTTGCCGAAGTTGGCCGAGCTGATGGACCGCGCCGAGGATGACGTGCTGGCCTACATGAGCTTCCCGGCGGCGCACCGGGTGAAGCTGCACTCGGTCAATCCGCTTGAGCGCGTCAAACGCGAGATCAAGCGGCGCACCGAGGTGGTCGGCATCTTTCCCAACCAGACCGCCGTCACCCGGCTCGTCGGCGCCATCCTGCTCGAGCAGTCCGACGAATGGGCGGTCCAGCGCTCGCGCTACATGACCCTGGAAAGCATCGCGCCGCTCAGCGATGATGCCCTCGTCGGCCTGCCCGCCGTGGCTGCCTGACCAGATCCGGCTTTGGCCGAGATCGCGGTGATCACACCGACAAAGCTACACCACGGCTTGGGGCACGATCCAGGTTCTCGATCGGAGTTCGTCCTTCGGTGGGGTGTCGAGGGGCCGGCGGCGGCTCACGGGGGCTGGAGAACCCCGCCCACTGCCGGCCCCACATCGCACCTGTCGGCCGTGACAGCTCGAACCATCTGTCTGTCCCATGGGCCAGAGGGGCAGGAGCCGGATGAACACCTTCACCGTCACGATCGAGACACCCGCCGGCCCGCTCGCGCTGCGCCGGGACACCGCGGAGGCCGCGATCGAGACGGGCCGCACGTTGCAGCGGGAGGGCGTCGGTAAGGTGTTCATCACGCCGCCCGGCGGGACGCCCCAGCCGCTCGCCGAGTTCGTCTCGGCCGCGATCAAGGATCTACCCGACTGGGATCCGGCCTGACGGTTGTCCCCTCGTTGCAGCGGCCGATCCGGGCGGCTGCGCCATCGCAGGTGAATGCCCCCCCCCCGATCAACCGCTAACGCGATCGCGGATCGTCCTCTCGTGGTCACGCGCATGCAGACCCCATCGACCCACAAGGCGGCCGAGTACCGGAAGCGCGCCCGGGATGCGCGCGAGCGGGCGGCATGGCTGTCCCACAGGGAGGCCCGCGAGCGGCTGCTGGAGCTGGCGCTGCAGTTCGATCAGCTGGCGGAGACCGAGGAGCGGTGGGGGCAGCGGCGGCCCGAGCTGCCCTCGCGCGCGTGAGGGCTTGGGCGGCCTGCTTCGTTCCATAACACCCGTTCGGCGAACGGAATCGGGCCCTTCAGCAAGTCCTCGCAAGCTCTCGCAGGCGCCGTGAGCCGGCCGCCAGTCGAGGGCCAGTTGATCGGCCTCTCAGGCAACCGCGCGGGCAGGCGGCTGTACTTCCCTGCTCTTTGTGAGGGAACCGGCCCCGCCGCCCCTGCGAGGCTGCCCGTGTTCCGTGCCGGCCCGGCCTAACCCCGGCGCAGAACGGCGGGTCGGGTGGCGGGTCAGTGCAGCGACCACGTGCCCGGCCCGTACAGCTACGTTCAACCTGGGTGAGCGACGGCTGGCGCGATCCACCCGACACAAGGCGTATGGTGCTGCTGTCCTCCTTCCCGTCGACGCAGGTGGACGACAGCATCAGCGGGCCGGGTGTCTCAGCGACACGACACCCGGCCCGCGCCTCTCCCTTCAGTCCCGTCCGTCCACCCCCTGATGGTCAGACTCTGAGGCCTCTTCCATCGCCTGCCGCGCCCTAGCCCTGGGGCTCTCCGCATCCATCGCCCCGCCGACGCCCACTCCGGCGAACCGCAGGTCCCAATCGCGCTGCCCCCGCCGCGCCCTCGCTCGCGGGCTCTCGGTGCTCATCGCCTCGGAGTGGAGCGGGTGATCGTCGCGAGGCTCATCGGGCTCGTTCATCGGTGCAGCTCCTCGAAGGTGGCAGCCTCGCCCCAGCTCGCCGTCCTTCACCCTGTTGCGCGCAAAGGAGTACCGGCGCGGGGTAGAGACCGGCTCACACGGCTACGTTTATCTGTGTGAAAGACGGTCGGCGCACTCCGGACGACACGACGCTTGTGGTGCTGCTCGTGTCCATCCTGCCGGTTCGGTACACGGGCGGCTTCACAGCGGGCCGGGTGGAGGAAACCTTCCGGGGGGCACCCGGCCTGTACAGCTACGTTCAACCTGGGTGAGAGACAGCGGGCGCTGTCCAGGCGACAGATCGCGTGTGGAGCCGCTCGTCTTCTTCCCGTTTCACTCGTGCGCGGGCAGCTTCATCAGCGGGCCGGGAGCATTCTCCCTCATCTTCCCCCCACCCGGCCCGCTGCCCTGATCACCCGACTAGGTGCGGGGTCGATATGACCGGCATGGCTGACCGGCTCACGATCGGCGAGCTGTTGACGCTCAGGATCGTGACGCCCCACGAACTGCAAGCGGTCATCGACAGCTTCCTGGCCAACCCGCAGCCGGGCTGGTGGGAGATCACGGACGGGATCAGCATCGACATCCTGACGGCCGTCAATGCGCACCCTCACGTGCGAGCCTGGATGTCTCAAGCCGGAGCGACCTTGGCGGCGCATGAGCTGGCCATCCGCACGGTGATCCTGTCGGCCAAGCCAGTCTGATCCGACCGAGCAGGCGAGGCCCGTGGCCTGCGTGCGGTCAGCGCCTTCTCGGCCAGCCGTCGGGGCTCAAGAAAGAACGGGAAGTAGCTGCCCTTCCTGAGTTTCGGGATCCGCAGCTCGACGGTCCCGGCGCGGGTCTCCCAGTCGCGCTCGCGGTAGCCATTGCGTTGGACGAGCCGCTCGGGGCTTTTCTCGCCGTGCGGCGCGCCGGTGATCTGGCCCACCTCCAGCTCCATCAGCCGCTCGGCCGCAAAGCCGATCATCTCGCGCAGCAGGTCGGCATCGGCGCTCTTCTCCAGCAGCCCGCGCAGGCTCATCATCTCGTCGGTCATCGGAGGTCTCTCGGGTTCGAGGTTGGTGCTTGCAACCCGACTCTACCCGGCAACCGCCGATGACCACCCCGCGTGAGATCCCACCTGCTTCAGCGCTGGTATGGGCGCGCAGGCGGGCTCTCTCGCTCCCGGCCAGCTACACCACCGTCAGGGACACGACCTGAAACCGCGATCGCGGCGTTCGGCCAAGCGGACACCGTCTGCAGGACGCATGTCGCCCGTGCATGGCCTCGACCGCCGCCGCTGCGCCGCTTCCGCGAATCTGAACACGCCTCTCTAGGTGGCGCAGACCCGACTGCGACCCTGCCCATCGGCAGCCCTGCTTGTATTCCGCGAGGCTGGATTCACAGAACTATCCCTATCAGTAAGCGTGCCCTGCGCAGATCTGCACCCACCCCCTAATGGCAGGGTGGAGCGGGTCCGGAAGCCTTGGGCAGCAGGCCACCGCACGGCGGGCGCAGGCGGGCGCCGTCCCTCGGCAAGCCGCAGCCAGGACCTCCACTCGGCCGAGACGATGCGCACCACGTTCGTGTCATTGCGCCAGCCGGTGATCGCCCGCTCCTCGATCGTCACCAAGCCGAGATGCCGGGCCTCGCGCAGGGCGTTGCGCACCAGCGTCTCGGACACACCCGCCAGCGCCGCGATGTGGCCGATGGCGAGGCGGCAATCCCCGCGCCGGCAGACCTCGGCCGCCACGACGGCGAGCACCGCGATCTCTCCGGGCGTGAACCGGGCCGCGAGCTGCGGGGGGAGCCTGCCAGAGGCCGCCCAGCGGCGTCGGCGCTCTAGGCTAGCGTCGGACCGCGGTCGGGAGCCCACGGGCTTCCTGGGGATCTCTGAGGCCGCTTGAAGGACCTTGCGGCTCTCGATGAGGGCGGACAGCTCCTCGGCCTCCGCCTCGCTCACCTGCCCCGTGCCGTAGGCACGCCAGAGCACTGCTGCCACGTCCGGCAGCTTCATACGGGGCGCCACCATCACGGTGGCCCGGATCTGGTCAGCTAGCATCGTTCCCGGCCCTCATCGGGCCGCAGCAGCTCGTTCGGGCGCTGCAATTAATTGCAGGCGCCCGGTCCCAAAAGGCAAAAGCCCACCGAGCTGAGAAAGCGAGTTCTCAGTTGACTCCCAAGGGGGAGCTATGGTGATGTTGGGATTGACGAGATACCCGGACATCACCCGGTTTCGACGGCCCCCTCCCGGCAAGGAGCGGGGCCGTTGGCTTTTCAGGGGTTCACTGCGGCGGCGGTGGTCTCCTGTGGCGACTCGGCGGGGGTGCCGAGAGCCTTAACGGGCCATCTGAGCCCGAGCGGAGCGGTTCGTCAAACCCGCATTGGCCAGTCAGCACACTTGGCCGATTACTCTATCGCCGGGTTGCCCCTCAGCTATCTTGCGCGCTTGGGTGCACGAGCTGTTGCCCA
>NZ_BPQQ01000141.1 GCF_022179325.1 Methylobacterium isbiliense
ACCCTGATTGCCGCGCTACAGGCAGTTGAGGCTGGAGCGCGACATCCTCTCTCGCGCGACAGCCTGGTTTGCGCGCGAGACCGGAGTTCTGCCGTCGGGATCTTCCGGTTCATGAGCGAGAACCAAGCGTACTCACTCCCGGCCCGAGGCCCGCATGGCCCTCTTCAGCTACCTCGAAGGCTTCTACAACCCAGTGCGGCGACACTCCGCCCTGGGCTACCGCTCACCCGTCGTCTACGAACAGGAGCATCGCCCAAAACCCGCAACCGAGACCCTGGTCACCCAAGCCCCGTAACCGTCCACAGAAACCGGGCAATCCCACAGACCTCTATCGGCTTGCCGCGCGTCGCCTGCGCGATCTCTGCCACACGAGCCGGGAGGGCTTTTTAATAGCGTCAGCGGCCGCCGGATCCTGGGCGTGGTGGCGGGGACGGGCCGAGAGTTTCCGGTAGCCCATCGCTCGCAGCACACGGCTCAGCGTCTGCTCGGAGACCGAGACGCCGTGGTCCTCAAACAGGATCTGGCGGAGATCAATCAGCCGCCAGCGCACCACCCCGCGGGCTGCCGGGATCGGCCCTTGCTCGACCAAGGCACGCAGCGTCTCCCGTTGCTTGCAGGTCAGGCGCGGCCGCGCGCCAGGAGCTTTGCCAGTGATCAGCCCGTCCGGGCCCTTGGCGTTGAAGGCCAGGACCCAGTCCCGCACCGTCTGCAGCCCGACCCCGCCGAGCGCGGCGGCTTGCGTGCGTGAGCCACCCGCGAAGATCGCTGACAGGGCCAGCAGGCGGCGGGTCTGGGCTGGGTCGCGCGAAGCTTGGGCCAACCGACGCAGGGCCTCGGCGTCAAAGTCTGGTCGCAGCCGGAACGGAGCGGCCATGCCATCCTCCTCTGGCGATAAGCCAGAGGACAGAATCATCAACCCTCGCCAACCGCTACCCAGTATGAGTCCCAATCAGCGAGGGCTGACATTACTCATATACCTGAGTTTTATGCAAATCTATGTTCGAGTCTTTCATTAGTTTGATGGCTACATCATATCTACTCATGCCTCTAGACTCAAGCATATAGATATACGATCTAAGTCCTTCTGGATCTGCTTCTTTTCTCAATATCCTTCTATACATCGATACTACGAATTGCTCGTTGTTTCTGCCGTCAAAATCCCGAATACTCACTCTATTGGAAATTTTACATTTACTGCCAGTGATATCATCAGCAATAGCTTCCATGATTATGCGCGCTCCGATACCCGGATAATTGGCGTATCTATTGGTATATAAAATTATCTCATCGATGCTGGCACCTTCGTAATACCACGCTAAAAGGTCCTGCGCCTGCTCGTAATTGCTTACTTCTAAGTCTAGTGTTCTGAGTATTTTGTAAAGGTTCGGAGATTTCGTATGACGTTCAGTCAAATAATCTATCAAGGTGTCGATGTATGGTTTGCTTTTTGCGAAACTATTGGCCGGTGCCACAGATGCGAATTCATCACTATGAGTTATCTCCCTGATTTTAATCAATCTAGCGGCCTTATCATCAAACATCGGAGACATTAATATCATTTCAGTTTCAGGATATCTACATAAAAGTAGTTTATACGACAAATTCAGAAAATCTTGGCCGTTTCTGGCTTTAATAATAGTAATTATATGTCGTGATATTTGAAGAATATACTGTATATTTGATACATTGCTGTGACATGCATCGCTTAATGTTTCGATAAACCTAACTTTCTTTGCGACGAGATCTATTGCGACAGTATTTGACATTTTGTCAATCAAAATATTAGCAGAATCCTCCCACTTGTGGGTATAACTGGAAGGCGTGAAATCACTTTGTAACGTTTTATTTATATAATATACTAAATTATGCTCGTTAATATTCTGAAGTACTGTCGCATTTTGCACAATATCTGCAGCAGGCACTGAATTGTTTGTAATGACATGCAACCCCATATACGCCATTTCTACAACAGGTAGGCCAAAACCTTCAATCTCTGAAATGTAAATTCCTATAGATGACCTAGATAAGATTTCAATGACACTTTGATCAGGAATGCCTACGTGGTGCTCAACCTCTGCCATGGCGAAACATCTTTCTATAAATTGCTTTTCTACGGAGCCAATCCAACCCCAGCTACCAATCCAATGTATTTTATTAAATGATCTTCTATTGATTTTTGTTAGAGCTTTCGCAATTTCTATTGGGTATTTTCTAGGTTCAATGGTTCCGATCACCACAATATCCGTCCGATTTGCAGCTTCTTGAAGCGCGTTAGTTAGATTTCCTCCCAAAGGCACGATAAAAATTCTGGAAGGATCGAAATTGAGACTTTGTTCCAACCTCGATTTTACGCGCTCATTCGATACGATAAGAAAACGGGCGCCTTTCCAAACTTTTAAAACTTTAACATAATCATAGGCTATTGCCCAGTCGAGCTGAGGAAATAAGTGCGGACTATCAAATAAAATTAGATCATGCACAAAGTGACCGCATTCGATAAGTGATTTATTATAAATATTCAGATAAAATTCTGATCTCTCTTCTGAGGAAAACATTTCGAAATTCAATATCAGGACGCAATGTTCTATAAGTTTATCGATTTGCAATACATGATTATTCGCGTTAATATAGATCAAAAGATCTAAATGCGCCTTTGTAGTTCTCTGATGAATGCTGGTTAGATCTTGAACTACGCGTGATACCATTGTGAGTTCGGCGTCTTCAAAGAATGATCTTAAGTATGTTGCAATTTCCGGACCATAAACTTTTACGTTATGACGGTCAATAACGCTGAACGCAATCCAAGGCAATTTTAGATTCTCTATGAAACCGAGTACAACGCGTTGAATGCCTGTGCGGATTGGGTTCGCTACAAATTCCGTCAAATCGACAGCAACAATTTTTTCTTTCACTGTTCATCCCTCCTCGGATCTTGTCGCTTATTTGTTAGCAGCGACAATCGTACCGGCCTCAATTTTGTCGAGATAATGCATAGGAGTGACGGCATTCATCGGTGTATATCGCTTCTTTGACGCAAGCTCGACAGCATCAGCAATATGCATGGGTGAAAAGCTATCCGGAATGGTTACGCAGCAATCTTCAAGGTTCATACCTTGTGATATGGATGAAACAGTTACAATAGGAATTCCGCATACGGCGCAGTCTGCCACTGGTCCTGAGACTTGACCAAAGATCGGATATCTTAATTGAATTGCCACATCGCAACGTTGTAAGTACTCGATATACATAGATCTGTCTACATAGCCCACAAAATCTATGTTATCTTTTATTTCAAGAGACAAAATTATTTTGTCGAGCAGCCCACGGTAGTGATGGTCTGATTTTCCAATGAAAACTAAGTTAAAGATAACTCCTCTCATTTTTAATATCGACGCCGCCATGATAATTTCGGAGCATCCCTTTGTCGCTTCTAGCTCTCCAAACATAAATATATTCAGCATAAAGGCCGGTCTATTTCTATAAAAGTTTCTATTTTCGATGATCTTAGATCTCTCCTCATCTGACATCTGTGTCAAAAATTCCACGTAACGCACGCGATCAGTATTGTACGTCGTCTTGATCATGTTTAGTTGTACCAAGCTATGTACAATGACCTCAGACGATCTATCGACAATTTCATTCAAGAAGGAATGCGTCAATTTCCGTCTATTTTTCTGCCAATACTCCACATTCTCTACTTTGATATTGAAGTCGCCTTTAAATATAGAATTATGAAGTTGTATAATTTTCCAAGCACCGTATCTATTCAGCAAAAACTCAAACATTCTACTGTCATGTAATATACAAACACCTGGAACATGGCATACTGCGGTGTATGCTTTGCTATGAAATATTTCATTATTTCCGATTGAATATATAATTCTACTTTCCTGGTTCTCATACAGCCACTTGAAAAAATCTTCATCGCCGAGAGAGTCAACATCCTTATAGGTATAGTCACGGCTGATCAGCTCATCACAGATATACGAATTAAAAACAGCGATACCCGTTTTCTTCCCATTTTCTGGTCCAACAAAAACTTTGGGCACATCCGCATGCAACGATGCACCTGATGAATTGTGCATAGAGCCGATGCTGTTCTTGAGATGCTCAAGTTCAGCGTGATGATCAAAGTATCTATAGTTTTCCGCAAAAAAATATTTCTTTTCAATGATGCTCTTCAACGCCTTCATTAACTCATCTGGTGATCTGGGATCGAACAGAAACTCTTTGTTAAGAATCTGTTCTTCATGAGCAGGAATGCGAGATCCGATGACAGATGCTTTTAAACTTATAGCCTCTCGAACCGGTATTGAAAAACCTTCGTCTTTGGACGGAACTATTGTACACGCCGCTTTAATGTACAGTTTTTTTAGGTCTTCATCTGGCAATCGGCCGGTGAATTCCACCTTATTTTTTCCAAAATCTATTTGATGGTCTGGGAATGTATTGTTTATGTAACTCTCCGAAACACCGCCTCCAAAAACTACCTTTAGTCCCAAGCTGTTAATCATCTTTATACTGTTCAGTATCAACTCAATATTCTTCCTTCTATCTTGCGCAGCAGCAATAAAAACATATGGTTCCTCTGCGTCGTTCCTATCTACGCTGTCGGCAGACGAAGCGTTTTCATCTGCTGAAAATCGAGATAGTGGATGCATCACACTTACAGCGCGGTTAGATGTATCTACAAATAAATTGATTTGCCGCATCGTATGATCGGAATTTGCAATCAATAAATCGTATCGGCTTAAACTTTTAAGAAGATAATTATACTCAAGATAATCGTAATTATCAGTAAAAAAATTCTGGCTCATAATAGGTATAAAATCGTGAACGACTGCTATTCTCCACATATTTTGCCTAAGTGCGTAGGAAAGAGCTGATGTATCATGCGTCATTGGCGAAGGATTTATGTAGCCATCTCCATCAAAATCGAAGACATTATTCAAATAACTGGAAAAGAAAATTTTACTATCCTCTAAAACGTCCGGTAGTTGAAAATCTACATAGCACGCAATTCTTAAATCCGGAAATATTGACTTAAGGGAGCGCAATAAAAACAATGAATACTGACCAATTCCCTTGGATGAATAATCTTCGTCTTGTAGAGCGCGTCCATCGAAAAGTATATACATGCTTCTATGTCTCTCAAAATCGGAGTACGCGCAGCTGGCTCAATCCGTAGGGTTCTTGCGGCCAAACTTATAGAGCGGTGCCTGGGACCTGTTAAGAGCGCCTAGTGTCCTGATCGCGAAGTTTCTACGATCACGGGGCATGATCGGAGAGACGGCGCGATGGGCAAAGCCGCGGTTGGTATCGACCTGACAGAGCCGGAGCGGCGCGAACTGGAGTCACCGGCACGGGGCCAGAAGACCGGACAGGCGCTGGCGCGGCGGGCGCGGATCGTGCTCGCGGCGGCCTCGGGGCTGGAGAACAAGGCGATCTGCACTGCGGTCGGTGCGGATGCCAACACGGACTCGAAGTGGCGGCGACGCTTTGCCGAACGCCGGCTCGTCGAGCTCCTGGGCGAACCCCGTCTAGACGCACCGCGCACGATCGGCGACGATGAGATCGCCGAGACCATTCGCCTGACGCTAGTGCATTGACGCATTC
>NZ_BPQQ01000142.1 GCF_022179325.1 Methylobacterium isbiliense
GCGGTTCTGGAAGGCGATGGCCGTGGGCACGGCCACCAGGCCGGTGCGCGCGTCGACGCCGACGATGGTCGGGGCGTTGCTGTTGCTGCTGGTGTCAAAGCCGTAGCCGGCGTTGAAACCCGCGTAGAACCCCGTCCAGGTGAACACCGGAACCGGCGTGAACACCGGCGGCGGAGCCGCGCGGCGCGGAAGGTCCGCGGCGAGCGCGGAACCGGCAACGAACAGGCCCGTCAGGGCGGTAGCGCTCTTGAGAAGCGACTTCATGGTCCTGGTCCTCCAACTATGCCCCTGGTGCGACGCCGGCTCGCGCCGAACGATCACCGGAAGCAGTCCCTTCGACATATCCCGGCAGCCTTGCGAAAGCTGTGACTTCGCGACAACGCTGGTGACGATGACCGCGGCCTTATCGGCTTTTCGTCGCGGGCATTCCCTTGGCTCCTTACCCCCTCAACGCTGCCGAATGGCTAAGGTTCACGGGTCGGCGAAATTTTTTTGCCAAGCTTTCGTCGCGGTGCTTAACGAGAAGCAAACAGCGCCCTACGGGGCCAGGGCGATCGCCGCCACGAGCCGGCCGTAATCGGCCTCGCGGCGCTGGGTGGTGCGCCGGTAGCTGAAGAAGCGGTCGGGGTCGGAATAGGTGCACAGGCCGAGATCGGCGACCGTGCCGACGCCCGCTCGTTCGAGGCGCGCGACGATGTAGGCGGGGAGGTCGAAGAGGCTGTGCCCCGGGCGCTCGCGGCTCGGCGCGAAGTAGCGCGCGTTGTCCGCCGCGGCCTCCTCGAAGCGCTGGCGGAATTCCGGGCCGACCTCGTAGGCGGCGGCGCCGATGGTCGGGCCGATAACGGCCGTGATCCGGCCACGCTCGGCGCCGAGCCCCTCCATCGCCTCGAGGGTGGCCTCGATGACGCCGGTGAGCGCGCCCTTCCAGCCCGCATGCGCGGCACCCACGACCCGGTTCGCCGGATCGGCGAACAGGATCGGGCCGCAATCGGCCGTGAGGATGCCGAGCGCGAGGCCGGGCACCCGCGTCGCCATGCCGTCCGCCTTCGGCCGCTCGGCGAAGGGCGCCTCCACCACCAGGGCCTCGGCGGAATGCACCTGGTAGAGGCTCGCGAGCGCGTCCGGCGCGAGGCCGAGCCGCGCGGTCATCCGGCGGCGGTTCTCGGCAACGCGGGCGGGATCGTCGCCCGAGCCGAGGCCGCCGTTGAGCGAGGCGTAGAGCCCCTCCGAGACGCCGCCCTCCCGGGTGAAGAAGGCGTGGCGCAGGCCGGGAAGCGCGCCGAGCGCGGGGGCTTCGATCAGCATCGGTTGAGCCTTAACCCGAGAGGGTGGAGGAGGGGAGGGCCGGCAGCCGGGCCAGGTCCGGTCCCGATACGCCCAGAACCTTGAACAATCGGCCCATGCCGGTGCGCGACGAATCGACCAGCCGCGCGGCCGCCCCCGTCACCGCCTCGGCCTGTTCGGGCCGGGCGCGGGCGGCGAGGCGCTCCGCACGCTGGGCGAGGCCGAGCGTGCCCAGGAACGCGGCCTGCGTCACCGGCCCGTGGAGGCGCGCCCCGGCCTCGACGGCTGCGCGGGCGAGAGCCCCGAAATCCACCTGCGTGGTGAGATCGGTCTCGCCGGGCGCCGCGAGCGGATCGGCGAAGCGGTGAGCCCGCACCGCCTGGAGCGTGTCGGTGAGGCCGAGCTGAACCTCGCCGTAATCGACGCACAGGAGGGCACCGCCGCTCCGCGCGAGGCGCCCGGCGAGGCGGCGCATCTCGGCCAGGGCCGCGGAGGGCAGGGTGAGGATCGCGCCGGGCTCGGCCTGCGCCGGCAGGCCGGGCGTCGGCTCCGGGTCGAGGCCGAGGACGAGGCGCATGCCATCGGGCGCGAGGCCCACCCGGCGTTCGCACCAGCCCTCCGGCCTGCGCTCGAACTGGCGCACCGGCAGCGCGTCGAAGAACTCGTTGGCGAGGATCAGGACCGGCCCGTCCGGCACCGTTCCGGTCTCCTCGTGCCACGTGGCCGGCACGCCCGTGCCGCCGAGCCGCGCCGCCTGCGCCCGGCGCAGCACCGGGCTCGTCTCGACGAGGTGGAGGTCGATCGCCTCCGCGAAGGCCGGCAGCGCCGCCCGGATGGCGCGCAGCGCATCGGCCATCAGCGTGCCGCGGCCCGGCCCGAGTTCCACCACGCGGCAGGGGACGGGCCGGCCCATCGCGTGCCAGACCTCCGCCGCCCACAGGCCGAGCAGCTCCCCGAAGATCTGGCTGATCTCGGGCGCCGTCGTGAAGTCGCCGGCTCGGCCGAGGGGATCGCGGGTGCGGTAGTAGCCGTGGACCGGATGACCGAGGCAGAGGGCCATGTAGCGATCGAGCGGGATCGGCCCGGTCTGCGCGATCGTCTCGCGCAACTCGGCCAGGAGGGCGCTCACGCCGACGAGGCCCCGGAGGAGGCGCCGGATCCGGCCGGGTCCTCGCCCCGCCGCGGCAGGGGCCGGGTCGACCCGCGCAGCGCCCGCACGATGAAAACCAGGCCCACCACGGCCATCGGCAGGCAGAGCAGCATCCCCATGGTGATGCCGCCCCCGAGCACTGAGCCCTCGCTGCCGAACAGGAAGCCGAGCTGCGGGTCGGGCTCGCGGAAGAACTCGCAGGCGGTGCGGGCGATCGCGTAGCCCAGCACGAACAGGCCGCCGAGCAGGCCCGGCCGCCGGAAGCCGACGCGGCGCGCGGCGAAGGCCATCACGACGAACAGGATCGCCCCTTCGGTGGCGGCCTCGTAGAGCTGGCTCGGGTGGCGCGGCACCGGGCCGCCATTGGGAAAGACGACGGCGTAGGGGAATTCGGGGGCGGGCCGCCCCCACAATTCGCCGTTCACGAAGTTGGCGATGCGCCCGAAGAACAGGCCGATCGGCACCACCACGGCGGCGAGGTCGAGCATCGCGTAGGGGTTGAGACCGCGCGCCCGGGCGAAGAGCACGAGCGCCAGCACCGCGCCGAGGAAGCCGCCGTGGAACGACATGCCGCCGCGCCAGATCGCCAGGATCTCGGACGGGTTCGCCAGATAGGCCGACAGGTTGTAGAACAGCACGTAGCCGACGCGCCCGCCGAGCACCACGCCGAGCGCCACCCAGACGATCAGGTCGTCGATGTCGGCCGCGGAAGGCCGCCGCACCGCCCCCCACAGAGACGGGGACGCGGCGAGGCGCTTGGCGTAGAACCAGCCGCCCACCAGCCCGACGATGTAGGCGAGCGCGTACCACTTGATCGCGAGCGGACCGATCGCGACGGCGACCGGGTCGATGGCGGGGAACGGGAGCGCGAGGAGCGGCGGCATCGGTCTCGGCACAGGTGAACCGGGGGCGGGGCGTCGTCAACCCGGGGTCGCGGGCGGATGATCAGGCGGGCTGGAGCGCCTCCATGCGGGCCGCGTTCCCGTCGAGGAACAGGCGGTAGGCCGGATTGTCGCTCTCGTCGTGATGCGGATAGCCGAGGTCGGCGAGCGCCCGCGCGAAGCGGTCGCGGTCGGCCGCCGGCACCTGGATGCCGGCGAGCACCCGGCCGTAATCGGCGCCGTGGTTGCGGTAGTGGAACAGGGAGATGTTCCAGATGTCGCCGAGCCCGTCGAGGAACTTGAGCAAGGCACCGGGCCGCTCCGGGAACTCGAAGCGCAGCAGGCGCTCGTCGGCGAGCCCCGGCACGCGCCCGCCCACCATGTAGCGCACGTGGACCTTGGCCATCTCGTTGTCGCTGAGGTCGAGCACCGGGTAGCCGCGGTCGGTCAGGCTCGCGACCAGCGCCGCCTTCTCGCCGGGCAGGCCCTGGAGCTGGACGCCCACGAAGATGTGCGCCTCCAGCCCTTCCGCGTAGCGGTAGTTGAACTCCGTGATGGCGCGCTGCCCCAGCGCCTCGATGAAGGCCCGGTAGCTGCCCGCCCGCTCCGGGATGGTGACGGCGAGCAGCACCTCCCGGCGCTCGCCCAGCTCCGCCCGCTCGGCGATGTGGCGCAGGCGGTCGAAGTTGAGGTTGGCGCCGCTGTTGATGGCGACGAGCGTCCCGCCCCGGCCCTCGCCGCGGGCGACGTATTCCTTGAGCCCCGCCACCGCGAGTGCGCCCGACGGCTCGGACATGGCGCGGGTGTCGTCGAACACGTCCTTCACCGCCGCGCAGATCGCATCGGTGTCCACCGTGACGACGCCGTCGAGATGCTGGCGGCAGAGCCGGAATGTCTCCGCCCCGGCCTGGCGCACGGCCACGCCGTCCGCGAACAGGCCGACTTGGTTCAGCACCACGCGCTCGCCCGCCTTCAGCGCCGCCGCCATGCCGGCCGCGTCGTCCGGCTCGACGCCGAAGACCTTGGTCTCGGGCCGCAGGAACTTGACGAAGGTGGCGATGCCGGCGGCGAGCCCCCCGCCGCCGATCGGCACGAAGATCGCCTCGATCGGCCCGGAATGCTGGCGCAGGATCTCCATGCCGACGGTGCCCTGGCCGGCGATCACGTCGGGATCGTCGTAGGGGTGGATGAAGGTGAGGCCCTGCTCGGCCTCCAGGATCTTGGCGTGCGCGTAGGCCTCGTCGAAGGCATCGCCGTGCAGCACCGCGGTGCCGCCGCGCGCGCGCACCGCCTCGACCTTGATGGCCGGGGTGGTGCGCGGCATCACAATGGTGGCCGGCACCTTGAGCTTGGCGGCGGCGAGCGCGACGCCCTGGGCGTGGTTGCCGGCCGAGGCGCAGATGACACCGCGCGCCAGGGCCTCCGGCGGCAGGGCCGCCATCTTGTTGTAGGCCCCGCGCAGCTTGAACGAGAAGACCGGCTGCAGGTCCTCTCGCTTGAGCAGCACCGGCGCCTTCAGGCGGCCGCTCAGGCGGGGCATCGGATCGAGCGGACTCTCGCTCGCCACGTCGTAGACGCGGGCGGTGAGGATCTTCCTGATGTAGTCGTGCACGGGAGGCGTCCGAACCGGGGCGGGACGCGCGGCGTCCCGACGTGCCGGCCGCATAGCCCCTTTCGCGCGGCGATGCGAGCGTGGCCGTGTCAGCCCGCGCTGCGGGCGATCCACTTGGCCACGAGCGGCCCGGTCAGGATGACGACGAGGAGCCGCAGCGTCTGGACGGCGAGCACGAAGGACACGTCGGCCCCGGAGCCGACCGCGATGATGGCGACCGAGTCGAGCCCGCCGGGGCTCGTCGCCAGGAAGGCCGTGAGGAGGTCGATCGGCAGGATGAAGGTCAGCCCCCAGGCCCAGGCGCCGCACAGCGCGATCAGCCCGAGCGTCGCCGCGAGCACCCCCGGCAGGGCGCTGACCGTCGCCCGCACGGTCGCGCGCGTGAAGCGCAGGCCCACCGTCCAGCCGATGCCCGCATAGGCGAGCGCGAGCATCCACGCCGGCAGGCTCATGCTGGCGAGGTCCGTTGCGTGCAGCGCCGCCCCGATCACCAGCGGCCCGATCATCGCGCCGGCCGGAATCCGCAGGACGCGGCCCAGCCACGCGCCCACCACCGCCACCGCGAGGGTGCCGGCCACCGCGAGCAGGCCGGTCTCGCCCACCGGTGCGGCCACGGGCGCCGGCGTGCCCCCCACGCACAGGCGCGCGACCACCGAGGCGGAGAGCGCCACGCAGGCGACGCGCAGGTACTGCATGAAGGCGACGAGGCGCGGATCGGCCCCGAATTCCTCGGCCATCGCCACCATCGCGGAGGCGGCGCCGGGGGAGGAGCCCCAGGCCGCCGTGGTGCCCGGCAGGAGACGGATGCGGGTGAGGACGAGGCCCACGGCGGCGCTCGCCGCCACGGTCACCAGCACCACCGCCAGCATCAGCCAGCCATCCGCCAGCAGCGTGCGCACGATCGAGGCGTTGACCGCGTGCGCCACCAGGCAGCCGATCAGGGCCTGCGCCCCGAGGAAGGGAAGCTTCGGCACCCGCACGGTGGCGCCCGCGACTCCGAGGCCGATGCCGGCGAGCATTGGGCCGAGCAGCAGCGCCGCCGGGAAGCCCGCGGCCGAGAAGCCGGCCGACAGCAGAACCGAGGCGGCGAGCAGGATGCCCCATTGCAGCACCGGATGCAGGGCGGCGCGGTGCGGGGGAGGGGGGAAGGGCTTCATGCGCGATCAGGGTTCCGGCGCGGCGCTATCCACGAATCGTGCCCCGGTCGTGATGGGGACGCGGCACATGAGCGTCATCGCGCCGGCATGTCCCCGCCCTTGACGCAGGGCAAGGTTGCATCCGGCGCATGTTCCCGAAAGAAGTCCGCGAGGCTCGCCAGGCCTTCGCCGCGTGGGTCGCTGGCCCGCCACACCAGGGCGATCACCCGGTCCGGCCCGCCGTCCCCGAAACGGCGGCAGACCGTGAGGCCGGTGGGATCGGGGCCGTGCGGCGCGGCGAGCGCCGGCAGGAGCGTGTAGCCCGCCCCCGCCGCCACCATCGAGCGCAGGGTCTCGAGGCTGGTGGCGTGCCGCCCGACCCCGGGTCCCGCGCCGCAGGCCGCCACCGCCTGATCGCGCAGGCAATTACCCTCGTCGAGGAGGAGCAGGTCCGGCCCGGCGAGGTCAGCGGCCCGCGGGGCCCCGCCGGTCGCGAAGGCGTGATCGGCCGGGCAGGCGATCAGGAACGGCTCGCGGAAGAGCGGCGCCACGGCGAGACCGGCCTCGGGGATCGGCAGCGAGACGAGGGCCGCGTCGAGACGGCCCTCGCGCAGCCCGTCCAGGATCTCGGCGGTGCGGCCCTCGCTGAGCGCCAGCGCGAGTTGGGGGAAGTCCTGACGCAGCCGCCGCAGCACCTGGGGGAAGTAGTAGGGGCCGAGCGTCTGGATCGCAGCGAGCTGGAGACGCCCGGTGAGCGGCGTCCCGTGTCCTTCGCGGGCGAGCATCAGGAGCCGGTGCGCCTCGGCCAGCACCACCCGGGCCTGGCGCACTACCGCCTGTCCGCCCGGGGTGAGCAGCACCCGCCGGTTCGTGCGCTCGAACAGGGCGAGCCCCAGCGCCTCCTCCAGCTTGCGCACCTGCACGCTCAGGGTGGGCTGGCTGACGTTGCAGCGCTCCGCCGCCCGGCCGAAATGGCTTTCCTCAGCCACGGCAACAACATATTCGAGATCGCGAAGGGACAGGCCGGCGACGTTCATAGATGGCATCTATCACAGGGTTCGCAACGATGCATTTGTCAACTGGTCGCCCGCGGGCCATAACCCGGAACCAGACCAGTTCCAGGGTCCTTGGGTCGGGAAATGGCCGACCCTATCTCCCGTGTCGCGGCGCAGCCCGGGCAGCCGGGTTACGCC
>NZ_BPQQ01000143.1 GCF_022179325.1 Methylobacterium isbiliense
GCTGGCGCGCTCGACGCTGGCCGCCAGCCGCAGGATCTCGGCTTCCGTGAACCCTTCGGCCGGGACCACCTGGGTGACCGCCGGCTTGCCCTCGGTGAGCGTGCCGGTCTTGTCGACCACCAGCGTGGTAATCTTCTCCATGCGCTCCAGCGCCTCGGCATTCTTGATCAGCACGCCGGCCTGGGCGCCGCGGCCAACGCCAACCATGATCGACATCGGCGTGGCCAGCCCGAGGGCGCACGGGCAGGCGATAATCAACACCGCCACCGCGGCCAGCAGGCCGTAGGTGAAGCGCGGCTCGGGGCCGACCGCGAACCAGGCGATGAACGCCAGTGCGGCGACTGCCATGACCACCGGCACGAACCAGCCGGCCACCTGATCGGCCAAGCGCTGGATCGGCGCGCGGCTCCGTTGAGCCTCGGCGACCAGTTGGACGATGCGCGCCAGCATGGTGTCGCGGCCGACGTTTTTGGCCTCGATTACCAGGGCGCCGCTCTGGTTGAGGGTGCCACCGATCACGGCGGCGCCGACATTCTTGCTGACCGGCATCGCCTCGCCGGTGACCAGCGCCTCGTCCACCGACGAACGGCCCTCGATCACGGTGCCGTCGACCGGGACCTTTTCACCGGGGCGCACGCGCAGGCGATCGCCAACCTGCACGGCGTCGAGGCCGATTTCCTCCTCGCTGCCGTCGGACCGGATCCGGCGGGCGGTCTTCGGGGCGAGATCGAGCAAGGCGCGCAGAGCGCCGCTGGTGCTTTCGCGGGCGCGCAGCTCCAGCACTTGGCCCAAGAGCACCAGTACGGTGATCACTGCCGCAGCCTCGAAGTACGCCGGCACGGCACCGCCATGGCCGCGCAGGGCGGCCGGAAACACCGCTGGTGCTGCGGTCGCCACCACGCTGTAGAGCCAGGCCACGCCGGTGCCGAGGGCGATCAGCGTGAACATGTTGAGGTTACGGCTTTGGACCGACGCCCAGCCGCGTTCGAAGAACGGCCAGCCGGCCCACAGCACCACCGGCGTGGCCAGCACCAGCTGCAGCCAGTTGCTGTTCTGCTGGCCGAGGCGATCAACCAGGCCAGTCAGGTGACCGCCCATCTCCAGCGCGAACACCGGCAGGGTCAGCACCAAGCCGATCCAGAACCGGCGGGTCATGTCAACAAATTCGGCGCTCGGGCCGGTGTCGGTGCTGATCAGCAGCGGCTCCAGCGCCATGCCGCAGATCGGGCAGGCGCCGGGGCCGACCTGTCGGACATCGGGGTGCATCGGACAGGTGTAGATCGTGCCCTCGGGCACGGGTTCGGCCTTAGCCGCGGCACTGGCTAGGTCGAGGTAGCGCGCCGGGTCGGCCGTGAACTTCGCCTGGCAGCCGGCCGAGCAGAAGTAATAGGGATGCCCGTTGTGTTGGGCGCGATGCTTGGCCGTGTGCGGGTCGACCGTCATGCCGCAGACCGGGTCCTTGACGGTCCCCTCGGCCGTCGGGCCGGGGTGGTCATGCGTATGATGATGGTCATGACCGTGGGGAGCGTGGTCATGGGCTGCCGGTGCCGCCTTGCTATGCCCCCCGCAGCAGCTGTGACCATGGCCGGCAGGCGCCGCAGCCTGATCGGCGTTCGTCGCCTTGCGCTTTCCACCGCAGCAGCTGGCGTCGGCAGCCTGATCCTGCGGGTGGTCGTGGGCGTGGTCGGTCATGGCCGGGGTCCTGTCTTGATCCTCTTGCCAGGCAGCCTGCACCTTCCCATCATGGGAAGGTCAACAGGGGGGCGGCAGGGACGATGAACATCGGGCAGGCAGCGCAGGCCTCGGGCATCTCGGCGAAAATGATCCGCTATTACGAGAGCATCGGCTTGGTGCCGCCGGCGGGCCGCCGCGGCAGCGGCTACCGCGACTACGGCCCGGCCGACCTGCACCGCCTCGGGTTCATCCGCCGCGCCCGCGACCTGGGGTTTTCGGTCGAGCGCATCCGGCTCCTCTTGGAGCTGTGGAGCGATCAAGGCCGCAGTAACGCCGAGGTGAAGGTCATCGCACTGACCCACATCAACGAGCTTGAGGGACGGGCGCAGCAGCTGCAGGAGATGGCCGGGGCACTGCGCACCCTGGCCAACGCCTGCGACGGCGACGGGCGGCCGGACTGCCCGATTATCCAGGGCCTGGAGGCCGGTGAGGCGCCGGCCTGTCACGGCGCGCCCCCGGCACGGCAGTAGCAGCGCCGCCCAGTTCGGTAGGGCGGGCCGCCGGCTCACTGGCCGTGCTGCTTCAGCCAGGCCTGCATCTCGGCGATCTCCTTTTCCTGATCGTCGATGATCTTCTGCGCCATCTGCTTGGTGGCCGGGTCCCTGGCGTGCTTCAGCGCTACCTTGGCCATGCTGATCGCACCCTGGTGGTGCGGGATCATGTGCGTGCGGAAGTCGACGTCGGCGTTGCCCGTGTAGGGAACGTGCATGTTGTGCATCATCGCCATGTCCGCGTCCTTGAAGTCCTTGGTCGACGGCGCATCACCCGGCTTGGGCATCATGTCGGCCATCATCTTCTGCATGTCGGCCTGATGCGCATCGCTCGCCTCGTTCGCCGTCGGCTTATGCGCCCCGTGGGTGTGCGCGGTCTGCGCCAGGCCGGATCCGGCGGTGAGGAGCAGGGCAGCGACGAGGGTGGGAACAGTGACCTTCATGGCCATTTCTCCATTTGGATGAGGGATTTAATTGAACTTACCGCTGGCGGTCGCGCCGTCGGGCGCGGTCAGCTGCACGGCGCCCTTGGGCGCACTGCCCAAGGCGACCTCGGCGGTGCCGGTCAGCTTCTTGTCGTCGGTGGGGATCAGCGTGATCCGGGCTGGCTTGCCGTTGATCACCAGGATCGCGGTGCCCTTGAAGCCGGTCGCCGGCAGCGGCTTCTCACCTTCGTCAGTGACGTAGACGTCGACGGTCTTGTCCCTGGCGACGAGTTCGACGTGGTATTTGCCGGCGTCGGTCACCCGGCCGCCGTTCTTGCCAGCGACCTCGTGGGCGCAAACCGGCACGGCGAGCAGCAGGCTGCCAACAGCAGCTAACCTCCAGAACAGCATTATTTCTTTCCTCCTTGATTGAGGGTTGAGGGATCAGAACGCCTCTCGGATCGGCGCAGGGGCACCAGCCGAGGAGGCGGGCTGAACAGGGGCAGAGCGCAGGCGCTCGAGCGGGCGGCGGCCGAACCGGAGGAACAGGATCGGCGTCAGGAGCGTGTCGAGCAGCGTGGCGCTGATCAGGCCCCCGAAGATCGTCACCGCGACCGGGTGCAGGATCTCCTTGCCTGGGCTCGCCGCGTCGTAGAGCAGCGGCACCAGCGCGACGCCGGCCGACAAGGCTGTCATCAGCACCGGGGTCAGCCGCTCCAGGCTGCCGCGCACGACCAAGTCTTTGCCGAACGGCACACCCTCGTGCAGCGCCAGGTTGAGGTAGTGGCTGATCTTCAGGATGCCGTTGCGGGCGGCAATGCCGGTCAGGGTGATGAACCCGATCATTGAGGCCACGCTGAGCGGCTGGCCGACCAGCCACAGCGCCGCGACACTGCCGATCAGCGCCAGCGGCACGTTGCCCATGATGATCAGCGCCAGCGCCGCTGAGCGGTAGCGGCTGTAGAGCAGCGCAAACACCAGCGCGAGCGACAGCGCCGACAGCGCCGCGATCGTCCGCGTGGCATCCTCCTGGGCTTGGAACGTGCCTTCCAGGCTGGTGAAGAACCCGGGCGGCAGCTTTTCCTGGGCGATGGCCGCGCGCATGGCCGCCACGATGGTGGTCATGTCGCTGTCGCCGTTCGTGTTGGCCTGCACCACGATCCGGCGGCGGGTGTTTTCGCGCAGGATCTGGTTCGGGCCGTCGGTTTCGCGGATGTCCGCGACCTGTCGTGCCGGCACCCAGCCCGAGGGGGTTTCTAAGAGGAGGTCGCCGAGACCGACGGTGGTGCGCTGGTCCTCCGGTAGGCGGATCAGCACATCGAAGCGCCGCACCCCGTCGACCACCGTGGAGACCACCCGGCCGTTGGACAGGCGGCTGATCTGATCGACCACCGCAGCGGGCTGCACGCCGTAGAGCGCGGCGCGGGTGTAGTCGACCCGGATCTCCAGCTGCGGGATGCGCACCTGCTTTTCGACCTGCAGGTCGGTCAGGCCGGGAATCGTCGCGAACCGCTCGCGTAGGCTGTTGGCGATGCGCCGGAGCGCGTCCAGGTCCTCGCCGTAGATCTTGAGCGCGATCTCGGCGCGCACACCCGAGAGCATATGATCGAGGCGGTGCGAGATCGGCTGGCCGACGTTGACGCTGACCGGCAGCACCGCCAGGCGCTGGCGAATGTCGGCGACCAGCGCCTCCTTAGGCCGTCCTTCACCGCCCTTGAGCTCGACCTCGATCTCCGAGGCGTGCACCCCCTCGGCGTGCTCATCGAGCTCGGCCCGGCCGGTGCGCCGGCCAACGGCTGACACCTCGGGGATCTGCTGCAGCAGCTGCTCCGCGATCAACCCGACCCGGTTGCTCTCGGCCAGCGAGATCCCCGGGTTGAAGGTCATGTTGACCGTGAAGCTGCCCTCGTTGAAGGGCGGCAGGAACGCCCGCGGCAGCTGCCACGCGGCAATCCCTGCGCCGAGCACCGCCAGGGCGATCGTGCCGACCAGCAGGCGCTGGTGGCGGAACGCCACGGCCAGCAGCGCGGCATTGCCGCGCTTGAGCGCCTTGAGAAAGCGGCTGTCGTGCTCTTCGAGGTTCTTGAGGCCCGGCAGCAACCAGGAGGCCAGCACCGGGGTCAGCGTGATCGAGGTGAACAGGCTGGCCAGGATCGAGATGATGTAGGCCTGCCCGAGGGGGGCAAACAGCCGGCCCTCGATGCCCGACAGGGCGAACAGGGGCACGAACACCAGGATGATGATCATCGTCGCGTAGACGATGCCGGAGCGCACCTCGTTGGAGGCCTCCACCACCACCTGGAAGACGCTCTTCGGGTTGCCGGCCCGGCGGTTCTCGCCGAGGCGCCGGAAGATGTTCTCGACATCGACCACGGCGTCATCGACCAGCTCGCCGATCGCGATGGCGAGGCCGCCGAGAGTCATCGTGTTGATTGACAGACCGAAGAGATGAAAGACCACCGCGGTGGTCAGGATCGACACCGGGATCGCCAGGAGCGAGATCGCGGTGGTGCGCACGTTCAAGAGGAACAGGAACAGCACTGCGGCGACCACCACGATGGCTTCCAGCAGCACCCGCTCGACGTTGGCGATCGAGGTTTCGATGAAATTCGCCTGCCGGAACAGGATCTGATCAGCCTTGATGCCGTCCGGCAGGGTCTGGGTGATCTCGCCCAAGGCCTGCTCGATCTGCCGGGTCAGTTTGACCGTGTCGACGTCGGGCTGCTTCTCGACTGACACGATCACGGCCGGCTTGCCCTGGTAGCCGGCCTCGCCGCGCTTGACCTTAGCGGAAAACGACACCTCGGCGATCTGGCGCAGGTAGACGGGCGCGTTGTTGACCGTGGCCATGACGACATTGCGCAGGTCGTCCAAGTCCAGCTGTCGCACCTCAGGAAAAATTATCCAGAACGGCACCATTCTGCATGGACCGATAGCAAAATAGATTGTCCAGATTGTCACAGAAGTTTATCCGGGCACTCAATAAATTGATAAAGAGCTGATATTGAACAGAAATTAACACAGGCTGGATGACAGAGGCTAGGCGCTCGGTCTTCCTCGGAACTTGCCCGAGCCCGATAGCCCGCCTGCCGCTGGCCTCTGGAAAGCTCTCCTGCGTTAGTACGCTCGACAGCAGGACATTCGGATTCTAATGTGGAACCGCGACGCAGCTTCGATCCGTTCGACGGATCAAGGCGCGGATGCCATGCCTGATTTTCCAGCCGTCCAGGCCCGCGTCTGTTTAGGCGATATTTACAAGACGAACGAACCAAGAAGTGCCTAGGCAGTCTAAGTGGTCTCGACTCGACCCAACCCGGCAACTACGCCGCGACGTGCGTTGAGCGCCAAAGCGCTAGCGCCAGGAGTCTTCGATCTTAAGCTATTGATCGTATCGAAGGGGAGACCATTGTCGAACCGCTTCAACACCGGAATCCGAATAGACCACAGCATGTAGCAGTGCGCCTAAGGACGGCGTCCCTGACTCGTAAGCATCGCAACAAGGAAAACAAATGAATAAAACTCTTCACGCCCTATGCGGCTCTTCTATAAACCCTAGCTCTTGTCATAGCTACTTCTCTAGCGAAATCCCGCGGCACGTCGGCTAGTCTATATAGTATGAAGACCCAATTATGGGTTGATGAAAGAATTGGTGCTACGTCGCATTTTCTCATGACGCGCTGTACAACCCTCGCACTCGTTCCGTATTCTTTGGCAAGAATCGAGGGGGTGGTGTAAATCTGCCAGAAGCGCACGACCTCGCTCAATGGAATGCGTGACTCACCGTACTGATTCAATGTTCGAGTTAGAACATCATTATTGATGGCAATACTTAGTGAGGCTAGTGATATGCCCAGCTCGCGAGCGGCCTGCCGCGAATTCAGACTGTTGAAAATTCTGACCTTAGCCTCTTCAACACTTCGAGCATCAAATAACAGCGACGGGATGCCTTTGCAGTTCTCAAGCACCGCAGAGGCCGTCAGGTCGGCGCGGACCATGAAGTCGCATACCTCGGCGATGGAGCCCATCCTAAGTCTCTTTGCGATGTCTGCCATCGAAAATACATCTTGTCCGGCTTCTTTCACTAGCGGAGCCGAACCGCGAAGTTTCTGAAGAAATTGCTCTACGGCGAGCTTGTCGAAATCATCGATCTTACGACTCAGCAAAGGATCGACAATACCAGGAGTTATTAGGCCTTTCGATATGAGCATCTGGGTATTGCGCGAAGATGTGCCGAGCAATACATTAAGATCCGAACGTTTCAAGCGGCGTGAGACTATAATTTCAACCTGCTTCGCATTTTTTGCTGATATTGATTCTGGATTTCCGCGACCGGGTCCAGATGATTTCGCGCCGAGTTCTTCGAGGCATTTTGCTATTACCTTGGGATGACGATCAAGTTGCGCAGCCAGCGAGCGAATGCCGACAAATTTTGAGGAATGTGACCTCCTTATGTAGGATGATTCGTGTAGATAAGCCCGCCTTGCACAATGATCGAATAATATACTCTTGATATTTTCGATGCGGCTTCCACTCGGAATCGACTTTGCCCATCGATAAAGCCTTCCGTAGACCACCTTCGCTCCCCACCCGGGTGCCGATGAAGCGAGAGCATCAAGCAAACCAACATAGTTCGTTGGCCATTCGCTCGCAACACGGAAGCCGGCAGACATGACATGCAGATTACGATCCAAGCCCGATCCCCTGATCTTTGCATAAGGGCCATGTACGGCAGCTATCCCAAATCGCTTGATCACAGAGAGAGCAAGATCAAGTGGAAGAGCATCCAGAAAATCCGATCCGATCTGTCGCGCACCGGTTAAGCGGCCCACGATGTATAAATCCGCAGCGGCATCATCTTCAGTCACTGCTTGCGACTCGCACCGGAGTAGGGAATGACCCCGTGTGCACCGCGTCAGCGATCCGTGATGCCACCCGACAGGTCGCTCTAACTCGGGATCGCAAGCAGGACAAGACTTTAGAAGCTGCACTTTGTGGAAAGGACATGTCGAGATAGCTTGGACATCCCACCAGAAACGGCGATGTATATTCCATCGTGCCTGCCGGTCCGCCGGTGCCCTGAGATCTTCCTCCAGCATTTTGGACACTGGTCAGCCCCCATCGGAGT
>NZ_BPQQ01000144.1 GCF_022179325.1 Methylobacterium isbiliense
CTGGATCGCGACGTGGCGGCGGCGATGGTCGTGCATCACCGGGCCTTCGGCCTCGGGTCGGGACACGGCCTTCGGTGCGTCAGCGGGCGGGTTGCCGCGTAGCTGCACCGGGAAGCCGCCTGCTTCAGCGGGCGGAGTTGTCACCGGCATCTTTCCCCCTACCGGCCGGAGCCGTCGCGGCGTCCCAGTCCGGTCGGGCCGATGCCGGAAGCAGCGCTGCTGGAGGAGATCCGCACCGTCCTCACCACCAGCCTTTTCCACGGCGAGGGTCACAGCAAGGTCCGGGTCGGCGGCGCCTCAGAGTGTTCGCACCTCCATCCGTGCCGCACAGCTTCCGCCCATGGCTCTGGCCGTGCTGGCTTCAGATCGGCGTCTGAAAAACCGTAGGCGGCACACAGGGGATTCATACATACCCCAAACCGATCGCGATGCCTGCCGGTGCTGCCGGCGCCCCAGCGCTCGTCGCCGCCGCTCATCTACGCGCCGAGCGCCCCTGGATGCGCCGACTGGGATGATCGGCGGGCAAAGGCCGAATTGAGTGCTCCCTGGTTCGGCCGCTGCTTACGTGCGATCAGACGAACCGCTTCCGCCTGTTTCCGCCGAGCCCAATGGTCTTGGCGACTTCGGAGCGTTGCGCGGAGTAGTTCGCTGCGATCATTGGATAATCCAGCGGCAGGCCCCACTTGCGGCGATACTCCTCAGGCGTGAAACCACGCGTGGCGAGATGACGTTTGAGAGATTTGTACTGTCGACCATCTTCTAAGCTCACAATGTAGTCTCGCGTCACCGTCTGCTTGATCGGCACTGGAGAAACAAGCCGCCCAGGTGCCGCCGGCCGCGCCAACTCGTCAAGTCGATCGTGTACGCTCTTGATCAGGGCCGGTATCTCGCTCACCGGCAGCCTGTTGTATGAGATATACGCCGAAACGAGATTGGCAACCAAGGCCATTCGATGGGTCGGAGCAGTATTCTTGTTGCTCATTAGAAGCCCTATTGATCTCATCTTGCACGATCTGCCGTAGGAAACTTGCGGGCTTCCGCGACGGCCTGTGGTACGAGACGAACTACGGAAGAGTTCCAGCTCCCAGCATCACCGTTGCGTGAGGTGGATGACTTGAGGGGGTATGCTTCTGCTTGTTAAGTCGAGCAGCGGACGTCGAGGGCGCAGATATGATGGGGGCTCAATGCAGAGCTGTGCCGACGGTACAATCCGGTCTTCCGGCATTGCCGGCAGCCAATATTAAGAATCGCGTGTTCGGAGTGCTCACCGATTGTTGTTTATATCCCACCAGTTCCGTTTGCATGGCAAGCAGGTCGCAGACATCGCCACGTGATGGACAGATCAGGGCAACGTGGCTTTCGAGCGATGGTCGCCGGTATCCGCCGCGCCGATGCTGGTCCGCTCTCAATACTGCTGGCGAACTGGGCGGACCGGGCAGGGTTTTGGGCATTCTCCGGATCGAGGTGCAGAACGCATCATGAACCAGGATGTCAAAAGTGTCCCTCAAGCCCACACACGTTCAGCGAGGGCCCGCTCGATAGCGTGGCTTTAGACAGCCTGTGCGGCGGGAACCGCAATGGCCGCGGGGACGGCGCATGCGCAAGCGCGCGAAAACTCCGGAGTTCGCAGATAACCGTAGGATTTATGGTGGTTCGGCTCGCCGTCGGGCCGCCGATATTCGTTCACCACCCGCCGGTCGACGATATGCACGTCGGCCTTGCTCGGCCCGTAATCCGCATTCAGGCTCCCCATGATGGCGACGATGTCCTCGCCGTCGGCGAGGTTCGTCCATGCCGAGACGTTGTTCGGCACCCGCAGTGCTCCATGCTCGGCCTCGAACTTGAGCTTCACCTTGGCCAGGCCCAGAGGCGAGCCCGCTGTGACGAGGTGCTCGATCCGAAGCGATGGATCTTCGCGCTCCAGCAGCCGCAGCACGTCGTAGGCGATGACCGAGCCCATGGAGTGCGCGACGAGCAGGATACGGTGGGTCCGGAACGCCCGTAGACGCGCGGTCAGCCGAGCCCGAACCTGCCGGGCGAAACGCCGCTCGACGTGGTAGTGCCAAAGGTCATCGAAGCGATGCTCCAGGATCACGTCATCCACGACGGTGATGCCTGTCGCCTCCTCCAGGCAGTCGATGCCCGCGTACAGCGGCGCAAGGACGTCCTCGGCGGTGATCACGGGTGCCTCGTCTCCTCCAGGCAGCGGCCCGGCACCGTCGTAGGGGCGATACGGCTCGCGATTGCTGTCCTCCGACAGCGGGGCGTCGTAGCGCAGGTCAGCCCAGTAGACGAGTTCGAAGAGGAACTCCGGGTCCGCAAGCCCCTCGTTGCGGGTGAGGCCCTCGGCGATGGCGGCCTTCCACCACCGCGTCTTCTCGTCGACCGGCGGCTTGTTGGCCAGGCCGTGGATGCCGATGATGACGCAATCACGCTCCATGTGGACGGAACATTCCTCGCAATCGGAGCCGCTCCTGTCGAGTGCCAGGGCAGATCGGGCAGAAGCAGTAACGCGAATGCCTGGGCTTGGATGCACGACGACGGTAGCCGAAAGCTGCTCGACAGGCTGCTGCGACGCCGAGTTCATCCCTTTCCCGGTGTCGCGATCGGTGGCGGCTGTCCATGGCGCACCGCTCACGTCGAGACGCCGTCCACGACGATCAGTCGCTCGAGGACGGTACGCTGGTTCAGATCGAGCCTGAACCCGCGCGTCAGGGCCTGCTGGAGGAGGCTGCGCTGGTGGCGTAGGCGGCAACCGAGTTCGGCGAACCCAGCTTGGTCCGTCAGTTGCGCGGGAGAAACGCAGTGGCTTCACATGTCGTCCATAAGTAACCGCACGAGGATCAACGTCACTTATGGGCGACAGTTGATCGATCGTTGTTTGGCACCTGAAGCAATGTTTTCTATAAGCAACATGAACGCCCTTGCCATCGGCTTTGAGCGACATCTGCGATGAAAAACAGGACGGGCGCGGTCAATCCGCTCCCCTTCGAAGCCAGCTTGGCCCTGCAGCGCCTGGGTGCGAATCTCAAAACCGCACGGTGAACCTTCGCAGCGCTCGATATGCCTCTGCTCCGCCTTCGAAGCGGCTGAAGCCGAGAGGACGCTTGCCCTGACGATCCCAGCTGGCGTCCCGCGTCCGCAAAGTCGCGCAGCGCCAGTCCACGATGGCCGGCATCCATCCGCCTCGTCGAAGCCCATTGGTGGCGACGCCGCGGTCGTCCCGGTCCGACCTGACCGAACTCGGCCGCTCCTTCGTCGGCCAAACGGAGCGGAATCCGCCTGCGGTCGTGGTGGGCGTGCTGGGCTTTGCCCGCGCCTCGCGATCGGCATCGCGACCGTACAGCGGGGGCGCTGCCCTCGCCCCGATACCGGACCCCTTGCTGGCTGGCTACCATCTCGTGGTCATCCCGCGCCGATCCCGGCGTGGGAAGGGTGCGTTCCGGCCCGGGGCTGCAGGGCAGAGATTGCGTCAGGGTACGGGCGGCGACCACTTCGCATCACGTGACGTCGTCGAGCGGACCGCGGTCCGAGAAAACCTCGGCTATCCGGATTTTGGCGTG
>NZ_BPQQ01000145.1 GCF_022179325.1 Methylobacterium isbiliense
GCGAAGCCGAGGGAGGATCAATCGAGCAGGCCTGCACGGCGGCACTGGCCGCGCGCCTGTTCAGTGCCGATGCCGTGCTCAACCTGCTGGCACGCGGGCGCGAGCCGGATCCGCCCGCGCCGGTGCTGACGCCGGCCGCCCTGACGCTCGGCGTGGAGCCCTCGGCCGACTGCGCGCGCTACGACGAGCTGCGTGCGATGGAGATGCTGTGATGGAGCGCCACACCATCCTTGAGCTGATGGTGAGGCTGAAGCTGCGCGGCATGCGCGCGGCCTACGACGAGGTGACCACCCAGTCGGCCAAGCGCGGGCACGCACCCGAGCGGGTGGTGGGCGAATTGCTGGCCGCGCAACTGGCCGACGTGGAGAGCCGGGCCACGGCTTACCGGATGGGGAACGCCAAGTTCCCGGTGGTGAAGACGCTAGCGAGTTCGACCTCGCCGGCTCGCCCGTGAACGCGGCCGTGGTGCGCGAGCTGCACCGGGGCAGCTTCCTGAGCGATTACCGCAATGCGGTGCTGATCGGTGGCACGGGCTCGGGCAAGACGCACTTGGCCATCGCCATTGGGGCGAACTGCGTGCGCGAGCGCAAGGCACGGGTGCGCTTCTTCAACACGGTCGATCTGGTCAACCAGCTGGAAGCCGAGGCGCGGGCGGGCCAGGCGGAGCGTCTGGCCTCGCAGCTGGCGCGCGCCGACCTCGTGATCCTGGACGAGCTGGTTTATCTACCGTTGCCGCGGGCAGGCGGTCAGATGCTGTTCCACCTGATCAGCCGTCTCTACGAGCGCACCTCGGTGATCGTGACGACAAATTTACCGTTTGCAGAGTGGCCGAGTGTGTTTGGGGACGCGAAGATGACGACGGCACTGCTGGATCGTCTGACGCATCATTGCGACATCCTGGAAACGGGCAACGCCAGCTGGCGGCTGAAGACCCGCACCTGAGACGATCCGAGAGATACCTCGCCGCAGATGGCCTCCGGCTGGAGACGAGGCCGACGCCGCTGCGCTCACCCAGCCGGCTTCGCGACGTCAGCCTCTGCGTCAGCGGGGATCAGCCATGGGCAGGGATGGGTCCTCTTTGGACGCCGAGCCCGGGTCCCTTTTGGACGCCGATTGACACACCCGCCGCCTTTTGGTGAGCTCGAATGCTCGTGTCGTCGAGAAGCACCATGCGATGTTCGGTACCGCTGTGTGGTGCACCACCAGCCTGTTTGCCGCGCTCGACGTGAAGGCCGGAACGGTGATTGGGCAGTGCTACCCGCGTCACCGCGCCAGCGAGTTCCGCCGCTTCTTGGACGAGATCGAGTCGGCGGTGTCGGCCGACCTCGACCTGCACTTGGTGCTCGACAATTTGGCAACGCACAAGGCCAAGCTGATCCGCGACTGGCTGGCGCAGCGCCCGCGCTACCACGTGCACTTCACACCGACTTCAGCGTCGTGGATCAACCAGGTCGAGCGGTGGTTCGGCCTACTGACGGAGCGGGCGATCCGACGTGGGGTACACGGCTCGGTGGAGGAACATGAACGCGACATCCGCGCCTTCATCGCGGCCACGGACGCCGACCCGAAGCCATTCCGGTTGGTGAAGTCGGCTGAGTAATTACCCAGGGGTGCGGCCGGCGTTGGCGTGACGCCGGTGGGCCGCTAGTGCATTGACGCATTC
>NZ_BPQQ01000146.1 GCF_022179325.1 Methylobacterium isbiliense
CACGCTACAATCCGGAAAGCCAAATTTTCGAGCGCTTGATTTCGCCGGTGAATCCTGTGACCTCCGCGAGGGCAGCTTTGTCGGCGTCCCACGAGCGTCGATCCCGGTTCGGGTCGGCCATAATCTGAGTGATCATCTCGTGAGGATCGACTGAATAGCGATAGAGCCCTCTATCGTCGAACATGCCTTTGTCACCAAAGTAGAGCAGCCGAACTTCGCTCTCGTGCTGGAAAGCCCGTCGCTTGAGCAAGAGCGACTGCGCGAAGCGTCGCGCCGAAAGCTCGAGCCGTCCTTGATTCTTCAGATAGATTTTCAAGTCTTTCTCCGACTTGTAGTCCACTTTGCCTAAGAAGCAGGTGTCGTGTGGCATTTCTGGATGTGTTGCCACCAATGCAGTTAAGAGCTTGCGAGGGGTCGACCGGATGCGCAGATAACGTTTGCTCGAATCGTTCGCATAGATGCCCCACATTGCCTCGGACAGGCTGTGCCTCGTCCAGCACTGGCCGACGAAATCGTCCTTGAAACCGTAGTCAAATCTCTTGCCATCAAGGATGCCGCCGAGGTTGAGCTGAAAATTCTCGAACTTGTCCTTCCAATTGTGAACCTGGCTCAGCACGTTGGCCTTGTCGGTGAACAAGGAGACCACGTATTCCTGTGACATGATCCGATAGACGTGTTGGTCAAGCTCCTTCTCGTTGAGATTCAGAAAGTTCATTGCAGTGCCCGGCACCTCTGCCTCCTATCAATATTTTCTGTGGCCGCAGACGACGACGAAGATCGCTCGCCCGCGGGCCGCCATAGAGCAGCCGCTCTGACCGCGATATTCGCGCGGCGCGCTGCAGCACCCTAGCGACACCGGATCGCACGCAATATCGAGAACCTTGACGTTGAATCCGCCACCCAACACAGCGACGACAAGCTGTCCGTACGATGCGTCCGGCGTCTATCCCCCTGCCCCGTTTCTTGTCCCGCTGACCTTTTACCGAAAATCCCGCGTCTTCACGCGGATCTGGTCGATATGACCGTATGTATTGCCGAGGTTGCGCGGCTGCGGGCCTTTCGGCAGGCCGCGCGGATCGGGCGACGGGCTACCATGATGCAGTTCGTCGCCACGGCCATGTGGCAGCGGGAAGGCATTGTCGCGCTCGCCGACGCTGGCGAGCTCGGCCGAGAGATCGGACAGGTGGCGAGCCACGAGATGCACCACCTCCCCTTCTCGCTGAATCCACCCGCGGACCGAGAGCATGCCGGCCGACAGCACGAGGCGGCGGTATTGCTCGAAGACCTGCGGCCAGACGACGAGATTGGCGATACCGCTTTCGTCCTCGATCGTGATGAACATCACGCCCTTGGCGCTGCCGGGCATCTGCCGGACCAGAACAAGGCCGGCGGCCTCGAGCCAGCGCCCGTCGCGCGCTGCCATCGCCTCGGTGCAAGTGACGACTCGCCGGCGCGCGAGGTCGGCGCGCAGGAACGACAGCGGATGGGCGCGCAGCGTCAGGCCGACATGGCCGTAATCCTCGACCACCTCGCCGCCGGCCTTCATCGGCCGCAGCGCGACGGCCGGCTCGCGGATCTCCGGTACGGGCCTCGCTTCGCGCGCCGCCGCGGCCGCGAAGAGCGGCAGCGGTTCGTCGCGCAGCGCCTTGATCGCCCACATCGCATCGCGTCGCGGCAGACCGAAGGCCGGCCGAAACGCATCGGCGTCGGCGAGGTGGACGAGCGCGGCGGCCGGCACGGCGGCGCGGCGCCACAGATCGTCGACCGACGAAAATCGCCGATCGCCGCGGGCGGCGATGATCTGTGCGGCGTCGCCGTTGGCGAGGCTGCGCACCATGCGCATGCCGAGGCGGACCGCGAAGCGGTCCTCGTGTTCGGTCGGCTCCAGGGTGCAATCCCATCGGGACTGATTGACGTCGACGGGGCGCACCTCGACTCCATGATCGCGCGCGTCGCGCACGATCTGCGCGGGCGCGTAAAATCCCATCGGCTGCGCATTGAGCAGCGCCGCGCAGAAGACGTCCGGGTGATGGCATTTCATCCAGGACGAGGCATAGGCCAGCAGCGCGAAGGATGCGGCATGGCTTTCAGGAAAGCCGTAGCTGCCGAAGCCCTCGAGCTGCGAAAACGTCTTCTCGGCGAACTCGCGGGCATAGCCGTTGGCGATCATGCCGTTGACCAATTTGTCCTTGAATGCCGATACGCCGCCCGTGTGTTTGAAGGTGGCCATGCTGCGGCGGAGCTGGTCGGCCTCGCCCGGCGTGAAGCCGGCCGCCGTGATCGCGATCCGCATCGCCTGCTCCTGAAACAGCGGCACCCCCAACGTCTTGCCGAGGACCGCCTGGAGTTCCGGCGTCGGATAGACGACGTCCTCCTTACCCTCGCGTCGGCGTAGGTATGGATGGACCATGTCCCCCTGGATCGGTCCCGGCCGGACGATCGCGACCTCGATGACGAGATCGTAGAACGTGCGCGGCTTCAGCCGCGGCAACATGCTCATCTGCGCGCGCGACTCGATCTGAAAGACGCCGAGCGTGTCGGCGCGGCGGATCATGGCGTAGGTGCGCGGGTCCTCGGCGGGAATGGTCGCGAGATCGAGCGCGCCCCCCTTGTGCTCCGACAGCAGATCGAAGGCGCGCTTCATGCAGGACAGCATGCCGAGCGCCAGGCAATCCATCTTCATCATGCGCAGCGCGTCGACGTCGTCCTTATCCCATTCGACGACTTGCCGCCCCGCCATCGCCGCGGGCTCGATCGGCACAAGGTCGTCGAGCCTGTCGCGTGTCAGAACGAATCCGCCGGGGTGCTGAGAGAGGTGACGCGGCGTGCCGATCAGCGCACGCGCCAGCTCGAGCGCGAGCCGCAGGCACCGGTCGCCGAGATTCATGTTGAGGTCGGCGGCGTGCTTGTCCTCGATGTCGGTGCGGGACCAGCCCCAGACCTGGCCGGACAGCATCTTGATCGTGTCCTCGGTCAGGCCCAGCGCCTTGCCGACATCGCGCAGCGCCCCTTTCGACCTGTACCTGATGACCGTCGAGCACAAAGCCGCGCGGTCACGTCCATAGGTCTCATAGACCCACTGGATGACCTCCTCCCTCCTTTCGTGTTCGAAATCGACGTCGATGTCTGGCGGCTCCTTGCGTTCGACGCTGACGAAGCGCTCGAACAGCAGGTCGTTGCGATCCGGGTCGATGGACGTGATGCCGAGCACGTAGCAGACGGCGGAATTGGCGGCCGAGCCGCGGCCCTGGCAGAGGATTTCCTTCGATCTGGCGAAACGCACGATCGCATTGACCGTGAGAAAATACGCCGCGTAATCGAGCGTGCGGATCAGCGCGAGCTCATGCGCGAGGATCTTGCGCACCCTGTCGGGCACGCCCTCGGGATAGCGCTCCGCGGCGCTCTCCCATGTGAATTTCTCCAGCGCCTCCTGCGGCGTGAGGCCCGGCATGCTGCGCTCCTCCGGATACTGATATTCGAGCTCCGACATTGAGAAGGTGCAGCGCTTCGCGATCGCGAGCGTGCGCGCGAGCGCTTCCGGATAGCGCGCGAACAGGCGGTGCATCTCCTGCGGCGATTTGAGGAAGCGATCGGCATGGCGTTCGCGCCGGAAGCCGAGCGCGTCGATCGTCATGTTGTGACGGATCGCGGTGACGACGTCCTGCATGATGCGGCGCTTCGGCTCATGAAACAGGACGTCATTGGTCACGACGGTCTCGACGCGTAGGCTGGCCGCGAGGGTCGCAAGCTCATGCAGCCGGAGTTGGTCGTTCGGCCGGCGCCGCAACGTCAGTGCCAGATAGCCCCGATCGCCGAAGGCCTCGCGCAGGCGGCGCAGCCGCTCCGCGCAGAGCGCGTCGGCGTCATCCGGGAGGAGGATGGCAATCAGGCCGGCGCCGTAGGTACGGACATCATCCCATTCGAGATGACATTTCGCCTTACCGGCGCGGCGCTTGCCTTCCGACAGCAGGCGGCACAGCCGCGCATAAGCGGCACGGTCGGTCGGGTAGACGAGCATCGACATACCGTCGGCGAGGTCGAGGCGGCAGCCGACGACCAGGCGCACGCCCGTCACCTTGGCGGCTTCATGGGCGCGCACGATGCCGGCCAGGGAATTGCGGTCGACGATGCCGAGCGCCTCGATGCCGAGCATCGCCGCCTGCGCGAACAGCTCTTCGCAGGAGCTCGCTCCCCGCAGAAACGAGAAGTGCGAGGTCGCCTGCAGCTCGACATAGCGCGGGCCGCTCATCCGAAGATTCCGTGCAGATACCAGCGCTGCGAGCCGGTCTCGCCGTGCTCGCCGTCGCCGGCGCGATAGATCCAGAACCGCTCGCCCTGTTCGTCTTCGACGCGGAAGTAGTCGCGCACGGCGTCGAGCTCGGCATCGCTGCGCCACCATTCCTCGAAGATCCGTTCGGGCCCGTCGGCACACCGCACGCGCCGGCGCACACCGCGCCAGGTGAACGTGACGGGTGGATGATCGGGCAGCAAGGCCACGGTCTCGATCGGTTCGGGCGATGCGAGGAGCCGCACCGGCCGCGGCCACGATCCCGACCAGGACGCGCCATCGTCGGCTGATGCCGGCGCGGCGCGCACGGCCGACCGTTCCGGCACGTCGCTCTGGACCGGCACGATGCGATAGAGCCGGTCGCCGCCGATGCGATTGGACAGCGTGTCGATCAGGTCGCTGATATCCACCTCCGGCGGCGCGGCGAGATCGGAGATGGTCTGCTTCTCGCTCAAGGGTTCGGCGATCGTCGCGGCGAGCCGCATGAGCTCGATGCCGAAGCCGGGATCAATGGTCTCGATCTTGTCGGCGAGGAGCCGCGTCAGGCGCTTGGCGTCGCGCACCGGCAAGGCCGTGCCGACGCGGACCGCCACCATCCGCGCGTCGACGCGGTGACAGAGAAGGTCGAGGCGCCGGGCGCCCTGCCCGCGCGCCTCGAGCAGGATGCAAAGTTCGCTGACCAGCCGGGCGATGTAGCGGGCGATCGTCTCGGCGGCCGAGATCGGCTCCGCGGATTGACGCCGCACCTCGGCGATCTCGGCGGGGCGGATCGGGTCGATCGGCTCGCTGAGGCGGTGCATCGCCTGGTCGAGTCGGCGGCCGATGTCGGACCCGAAGCGTAGCGCGAGCGGTGCGCGCGGGGTGTGTTCGAGGTCGCCGATATGGTCGAGGCCGAGCCGGCGCAGGCTGTCGACGGTCGTGGCCGGCAGCCGCAAGGCGGCGATCGGCAGGGGCATGATCGCCGCGGCGCTCTCGCCGGCGGGAGCGACGAGCGTCGGCCGCGCGGCGAAGCGCGCGAGCGCATGCGCCGCGCCCCAGGTGTCGGCCATTGCCGCGCGCGCGGACAGGCCGGCGGCGTTCAGCCGCGCGACCATATCGGCGAGCATGGCGGCCTCGCCGCCGTGTAGATGCGTGGAGCCGGTCGCCTCGATGACGAGGCCGTCGGGCGGATCGGCGGCGACAATCGGCGAATAGCGGCGCAGCGCCCAGAGCGCGAGCCGGTCGAGCGCCGCCAGCTCCGCGTCGGGCTCGGCATCACGCATGACGAGATCCCTCACCAGCGCCTGCGCCTTGCTGGCCGCCATGCCGACGCGCAGGCCCGCGCGCTGCGCGGCCGCATCAGCGGCCAAGATCTCGCGACGTCGGCCCTCGCGGCCGACAAGGACGACTGGCGTCTCAGGCGGAGGCGCGGCATCGCCCAACATCCTTCGCATCCTGTCCGTCGGCCAGGCTGGAAGGAAGAGCGAGACGACCCTGGTCATCACACGCCTCCACAACGAAATCCGCGCATTCTCCGGCACGGCTGCGGATGAGCTCGAGCAGCCAGCGCGGCCGTCCCACGCCGGGGACCGGCAGCGGCGCCGACGGCAGGGCCGATACGCGCCATCGCGTCATGGCGGCGGTCGGCATGCCGAAATCGGCCGCCTCGGTCTGGCGCCGCCAGCGCCGGACCGCGAGGCCGAGCGTGCCGGAGGCCTCGGCCGCGAGTTGGAGCCGGCGCGAGGCGGTCATGGAGAGACGCGACACCTCTGCCACGACGGCGCCCAATTCGGGATGGCGCAGCCCTTCCTCGAAACAGGCGAGCAGGGCCTTCTCGTCTCCACACTCGACATAGACGATGCGCCCGGGTGCGAGCCCGGCCTGGGCGAGCGCCGGCGCGAACAGGTCGGGCTGCGTCACGCACCACAGAACCTTGCCGCCGCTGCGCGCCGCGACGCCGGCGGCGAACAGGGCGGCGGCTGCGCCGTTCACTGCGCCGTTGCCACCCCCGGCGACCTCATGCAGCGCGCCGCGCAGCAACCCTCCCTCCGGCAGAATCCGGTCGATCGCCGCCAGGCCGAAGGGCAGGACCGCGCGCTGATGCGCGGCCCTGCCCTCGAGCCGGGCGATGCGTGCCCGGAGCTCGGACACGACGGATCGGGGGGCGGACGTACTCATGTCCTTTGCAACGCTCTCCGCATTGGATATGTTCTATGTTTGTTCTCATGAACAGCTAGAGTCAATCGGACTCGTCGAATCGCCCTGCGGGTGGAGATCGTCCGCGGAAGCTTACTGACCAAAGTTTGGATACAGATTCTGGTCAGCTTGAGTTTCAGGTTGCTACTGACCAATTTTTATATATAATCTTCGGACAGAAATGAGTGGTCCCCATGCCCGACCCGACGTCCGACACTCTCGACCGTATCCATGACCGGATCGCCCAGGCGGCGCCGGCCGGGGTGTGGTCGCGCGCCGACTTCCTGGACATCGGAACGCCGAACGCCGTCGAGAAGGCGCTGCAGCGGCTGACCCGGCGCGGCGACATCCGCCGGCCCTATCGCGGTCTCTACGACAAGCCGGGCGTCAGCAAGCTGACCGGCAAGATGGTGTTTCCGCCGCGCGCCTCGTTCATCGACGCGATCGCGCGGCGCGACAAGCTGCGGGTCCTCGTCGACGGCATGACCGCCGCGAACGATCTCGGCCTGACGACGGCCGTGCCGGCGCGCTCGACGATCTATGCCGACACCTATCCCCGGACGATCGAGATCGAGGCCAGCGCCGGCGATCCGAAGGTGACGAAGCCGGTCATCTACAAGCTCGACTTCAAGCGCATAGCGGCGAAGACCGCGTTCTGGGCCGGCCGGCCGGCCATGCGCGTCGTCCAGGCGCTCGCATGGTTTCGGGATGAGAAGGCAAGCCTCGACGCCGCCGTGAACGGCATCGTCCGGCATCTCGCGCACGATCCGAACCGCGAGAAGGTCGCGGACGATCTGCGCGAGAACATCCACGCGGTCGCGGCCTGGATGTATCCGCTGATCGAGACGATCACGCGCCGGCTCGAGGATCAAAGCGAAAGTGCGCCCGACATTGCGCGCGCGAAGGACGATCATGCAGAAGACGTTCATTGAAATCCTGCGCTCGAGCGTCGACGAACGCCGCGCGCTGTTCGAGACGGCCGCCGCGCATCTCGAGACGCAAGCGGAGAACATCGAGAAGGATCTCTATGTCTGCTGGGTGCTCGATTTCCTGTTCAACCGGCGCGGCGACGATCCGATCGGCCTCTATTTCAAGGGCGGCACGAGCCTGAGCAAGGCGTATGGACTGATCCGCCGCTTTTCCGAAGACATCGACATCGGCATCTACAAGGCCGATCTGCATGTCCCGCTCGAAGCGGAGATCGCCGCCCTGCCCTCGGTGAACCAGCAGCAGCGTGCGCTCGCCGAGAAGGTCGACGAGGCGGCGCGTCAATACATTTCCGGGCCGCTCAAGGAGCTGTTGACGAAGGAGATCTCATCCGTCGAGGAAGCGGCCGAGCTGCCAGGACATTTCTCGCTCGGCTTCGGATTCGACAATTATCGCAACAGGGACGCGCTCGACATTCTGGTGGTCGGCTACAAGAGCGTCTTCGATACCTCGGAGAGCTATGTGCAAGCCGCGGTCCGCATCGAAGGAGGCGCGCGCCCCGATCCGGAGCCGGCCGAGCCGCGCGAGATCGTCCCCTACATCGCCGACGAAATGCCGGAAGGAATGGATCTCGCCGTCCGCAACGTGACGACGGTCAGGCCGGAGCGGACCTTCTGGGAGAAGGTGCTGATCCTGCATGCGATGACGGAGATGACGGAGAAGCGGCGGGAGGATGCCAATCCCGAACGGCCGGTGCCCGATCTCAATCGGTACTCGCGTCACTACTACGACGTCCATCAGATCTGGACGCATCCCGACTATGGCGTCGCGACTGCGTCGTTGCGCGATCTCGCCGAAGCCTGCCGGCGGCACAAGGACCTGATGTTTCGCGCGCCGGATCACCGATACGACCGCGCCGTGCCGGGCAGCTATCGCCTGGTCCCGACGCCGGAGATGCGTGCGAGGCTCGCGGGCGACTATGTGCGCATGACAGCGATGATCTTCGGCACGCCGCCGGCCTTCGCCGACGTGATCGGCAGCATCGAAGCCCTCGAACATCATCTCAACGCGGCGGATGCCGGGGCGGGTGAGTCCTGACGAACACGCCGACGCCGGGTAAGGACCCGGCCGGGCCAAGTTGATAGGGTAGCCACATGGCTGAGATTTCGGAGAACGGACCTACCAGACTGCCCGATCACGGGTCGGTCGAGGCCGTGCTGGCGCGTTTGCCGGCCGGCGCCGACGAGACCGTTTTGGCCGCCGCGTTGGGTGAGGCCTTCCCCGGGTTCGCTTTCTCGGCAGCGAACGTGGATGACCAGTATTGGCGTGACACGCGCTCGGTGCTGGCGGCCGACGGAACGCGGATCGCGGAGTACCGGCCGTGGATGAAAGCGGAGCTCGCGAAAGACAATGGTGACATCGCGACCGTCTGGCGACGGTTGCAGGACACTGATCTCCAGATATCGGAATGGCACGGCAACAGCGTCTATGCTTTCGCGCCGACAGGACCCGGCGCGGCCGACTATGTGCAGATCTCGCTCGGTCGCGAGACCGAATGGCGCGCGGGTCCGATCGTGAGCCCATCACGCCGGCCGTGGGGCGAGGAGGAGCTACTCGATCCGTCATGGATCAGCCACGACGATATGTCAGACGACAAGGTGCTTGCGGGACCGCTTTACCGATTGCACGGCAAGGCGGGAAGCAGCGTCGTGCATGTGCGCAGCTTCCTCGCGCGCTACGCACGCCTCGAGCGCGACAAACGGGAGGCGCGACGACCGGAGTTGGAGCGGCGTGTCTGGGTGGGCTCCGACGGCACGCGGACCCCATTTCTCGCCTCGCAGCCCGACTATTTTGATTTCAAGCCGCGCGAGGTCCGCTTCTTTCAGGATTGGGAGGAATCGAGCGCGCGCGAACCGTGTTTACGAGCATTGGGCCCTCGACATCCGGGACTACGAACACAAGGGCGAGCGTGAGCTCGCGTTCATCCCCCGTCCGCTGCGTCTGCCGGAAGAGCGCTTGGAGGCGGGCGATTCATCCGTCCATATCCTCATGGATCGCGTCGAGGCGATCGACCGGGAGATGGGGCTTCCGTTCGCCTGGTTCTTCCTGATGACCCACGGCAACAAGGTCTCTCCCGAAGTGGGCGAGAAAATCGCGCAGGGCCTGCGCGGCGCGTGCGTGCGTCTTCCCGATCATGACGCCAAGGTGCTGCTGCGCTGGGCCAACGAGCAGTATCTCTTCTAGCGCGGGGATCGTTCCGGCATGACCGACCTTCCTGCAGACGTCGAAGCCTATAGCCGCTCACCGGAATTCAATCAGGACACCCTGCCGGCGGCGCTTCGCAAGCAACACAGCACGAGCGCGGGGACATGGGCGCTGATCCATGTTCTGGAAGGCAGGTTGACCTATCGGATCTACGAACCGCTGTGCGAGACAGTGCTGGAGCCGGGAAAGCCCGGTGTCGTGCAGCCCGAGCAGCTGCACGAGGCTGCGCCGGCAAGCACTCCAATGCGCATGTATGTCGAGTTCTACGCCGCGAGAAAATCCTGACCTGCTGACGTCGGCGGAGCGCATCGGCGTCAATGTCGTCGATGGAAGTCAGCTCGCGGCAGTGGCTGGCGTCGACATCTTCGAGCTGCAGGCGGATGCCGCCGATCACGAATTCTCGTGATTTTGTTCGGCCTCGGACAAGGTCGCCGCCAACCGCTCGAATTCCTCCTCAGGATATAGCCCGGGAATGAGCTGTCCTGCCACGAGCCAAGCCGGGGTGCCGCGAACTCCGACATATCGGGCTAATGCTTCGGACCGATCGACGAATTCTTTCGCGCTGCCATCGGCGAGTGCAGTGCGCATCGCACCAATATCGACACCATTATCCTGAGCGTGCCGGATGATCGTATCGATATCGCCCAGATCCTCCCCGCGCTCGAAATGAGCCGCGAAGAGGGCCTTCTCCAAGCCTGGGAAGTCGGCGGGCGCATGACGGCGTGTCCACTCCGCGGCAGCTAGCGCCATGCGCGTATTTGGAAGGCGCGACGGCCAATTCAGGGGCAAACCGGCGGCACGCGCTTGCGCCTCGAGCGATGCATACATCGGCCCGCTTCGGTCCTGCATGAGACGGCCTTCCGGCGGGATTTCCGGATGCGCCTCGAACGGAATGTCGGCGACATGAAAGCCGTGGCGTTCGAAGTTCGCGTTCCGTTGCTGCCCGACATAGCAGAACGGACACAGGAAATCGTACCAATGGAGCACATCCTTGGCGCCGTTCGGGAAATCCGCGGCGAGTGTCTCATCCAAGCGAGCAGGCAATGGCATCTCCGTTCGCCCACTCCCCGTCGGGTCACGCCCGATCCAGGGAGTGGATTGTTGGTGTGATAATTATCAGCTCTTCTGGTTCGCGAACATCGCCTTGGCATACTGGACGCCGATGCCGAAGCCGCCGCCAAACCGCGTGGCGATATTGATCGTGGTGTCGTAGGTCTCGGTTCGCGCCCAATCGCGCTGCAGTTCGAGCAAATAAGTCAAAGCGGTAATCGGCCGCGCGCCCGCCTGGACCATGCGCGCCACGGCGCGCTCATGTGCCTCAGTCGTGCAGTCGCCGCACGCATCCGTCACCACATAGACCTCATAGCCCTGCTCGAGCGCCGTCACGACGGGACCGTTGCAGCACACGGACGTCCACAAGCCCGCAAGGACCGCCTGGTCATTGCGGGCTTGTGGACGTCCG
>NZ_BPQQ01000147.1 GCF_022179325.1 Methylobacterium isbiliense
GTCCGGCCTCACGCCGACCCGGCCGCACCGCGTTCGGTTGGCAGATCGGCTCCAGCGCCTCGAACCGCGTGGCCCGGCGTGCCGCATGGATGCCGACACACTCGGACGAGCAGTGGTCGATAGCCACGAACACCGCGACTTGGCCCTCAGCGGTCCAGATGGCGTTCAGGTCGGCGCCCCACATCGTGTCCATCGCCTTCGGGATGATGGTGCCGTCTTGCGGGCGCCAGCCGTGCGGCACGCCGACGCGCAAGGGGGCGAACAGATCATGCGCGCATCAGGCGCAGCACCTGGCGCTTGGAGGTGCGCACGCCCTTGTGGCGCAGCCGCGCCCAGACCTTGCGGTGATCGGAAGGGGCGAGCGTGATGGTCTTGCAGGGCGCATGCCCCAGCCTCGTATGACGACGGAGCGGCCGAACCCCTCCGCTAGACCCGATCCGCCAAGGCGTCATGATTGTCTTGCCTTGATACGACAAAATTCACCGGTGGGGAGCCCCACTCTATTCCTGCCGGTGTCTGGGTAAATCGAGGTAATTTGAATGTCATACATGCAAATATGGTTGATTAAACCGATTTAATTCCACCAAAAATGCGCCATCGTGAAATTTGAAACACTATGTAAAAGATGTAGAAGGCCGATCTGCACGCCGTGTGATGCGCGTTGAAGAGCCGCCTCTTGGTGAGGTGTCTTGTTTCGAGCGCAAAAATATCCGATTCGGCATCAATGCTGTGGCTGTGACGCGGCGCCAGTGAAAACTGAGGCAGTAGCCGATTGGCAGGAGGAAGAATCCGACTCAGCAAAACGAACCCACCTCAGTTTGTCGGCAAGCGTAGGTCGGGCTGTCGTGCTTCTCCGATCCATTCGCCAGGCGCAGGGATGTGACCATCATTGCAAGACGGCCCGCGGGCCATACGATGCGCGCCAGGAGGGTACGCGCATGGCCTCGTCCGCTTCCCCGATCCTCGTCGCGGGCGCGGGCCCGACCGGGCTCGTCCTCGCCCTGCGGCTCGCCCGCCACGGCGTGCCGGTGCGGATCATCGACCGGCGCTCCGGCCCGGGCGAGGCCTCCCGCGCCCTCGTGGTCCATGCCCGCACGCTCGAATTCTACCAGCAGCTCGGCCTCGCCGAGGCGGTGGTGGCGCGCGGCATCCGGATGGGCGCGGTCCACCTGCGGGAGGGCGGCGCGGAGGCGGCCGCGGTGAGCTTCGCCGATCTCGGGCAGGGCATCAGCCCCTTCCCGTTCATGCTCTGCTTCCCCCAGGACGACCACGAGCGCTTCCTCGTCGCGGCGCTCGCCGAGGCCGGCGTGCGGGTGGAGTGGAACACCGAACTCACCGGCTTCACGCAGGACGAGGCGCGCGTCGCGGCTCTGCTCGACCGCGGGGGCACGCGGGAGACCTGCGAGACCCCCTATCTCTGCGGCTGCGACGGGGCGCACAGCCGGGTGCGCCAGGGGCTCGGGCTCGACTTTCCGGGCGGCACCTACGCGCAGATGTTCTACGTCGCGGACGTGCGCCTCGCGCAGCGTCCCGGCGACGACGTGTTCGTCCATCTTGGGGCGGACGCCCTCGGGCTGGTGATGCCGGTGCGCTCCAGCGGCATGCACCGGCTGATCGGCATCGTGCCCCCTCCCCTGGTCGGACGGGAGGACCTCGCCTTCGCGGACGTGCAGCCCTCCGCCGAGGCGCTGCTGGGCCTGCGCGTGGCGCAGGTGAACTGGTTCTCGACCTACCACGTGCACCACCGCGTGGCGGCCCGCTTCCGGGTCGGCCGCTGCTTCATCGCGGGCGATGCCGGGCACATCCACAGCCCGGCGGGCGGCCAGGGCATGAACACGGGCATCGGCGACGCCGTGAACCTCGCCTGGAAGCTCGCGGCGGTGCAGCGCGGGCTGGCGACGCCCGCCCTCCTCGACAGCTACGAGCCGGAGCGGATCGCCTTCGCCCGCCAACTCGTCGCCTCCACCGACCGGGCCTTCCAGGCGGTGGTGGGCAAGGGCCTGCGCCATCAGGTGCTGCGCACGTGGCTCCTGCCCCACCTCATGCCGCTCCTCTGGGGCTTCCGGGTCACCCGGCGGATGATGTTCGAGGTCGTCTCGCAGGTACGCATCGCCTACCCGGACAGCCCCTTGAGCGAGGGCCGCGCCGGCGAGGTGCGCGGCGGCGACCGCCTGCCCTGGGCGCCCGCGCCGGAGGGCGACAACTTCGCGCCACTCCAGGCGCTGGCCTGGCAGCTCCACGTCTACGGCCGCGCCCGCCCCGGGCTCGCCGGGGAGGCCGCCGGCCTCGGGCTGCCGCTCCACGCCCTGCCCCACGGCCCGGCCGCCGAGGCCGCCGGGCTGTCGCGCGACGCCGCCTACCTGGTGCGGCCGGACGGCCACGTGGCGCTGGCGCTGCCCGACCAGGAGGCCGGGCTGCTCGGCGACTACGCGCAGCGGCACGGCCTGCGCTTCGCACACGCCGCTTGACCTCGGCCCGCCGCCGCGTCATTCCCGGCGGCGGGACACCTCTCCCCACCGAGAGGCGCCCATCTGGAAGGATGGACACAAGCGATGACGACCCGGCCCGCCGCGCGCCCGCGCGCGCCCTTCTTCTCGTCCGGCCCCTGCGCCAAGCGCCCCGGCTGGACCCCCGCCGCCCTCGCGGATGCGCCCCTCGGCCGCTCCCACCGTGCCAAGCTCGGCAAGGCCAAGCTGAAGCAGGCGATCGACCTCACGCGCGCCGTGCTGCAGGTGCCGGACGCGTACCGCATCGGCATCGTGCCGGCCTCCGACACCGGGGCAGTCGAGATGGCGATGTGGTCGCTGCTCGGCCCGCGCCCGGTCGAGATGCTGGCCTGGGAATCCTTCGGCGAGGGCTGGGTCACCGACGCGGTCAAGCAGCTCAAGCTCGACGCCCGCGTCACCACCGCGCCCTACGGCCGGCTGCCCGACCTCGCGGCGATCGACACCCGGCGTCACGACGTGGTGTTCACCTGGAACGGCACCACCTCGGGCGTGCGCGTGCCGGATGCCGGTTGGATCGCCGCCGACCGCGAGGGCGTGGTGATCTGCGACGCCACCTCGGCCGCCTTCGCGCAGGACCTCGACTGGGCCAAGCTCGATGCCGTGACCTTCTCCTGGCAGAAGGTGCTGGGCGGCGAGGCCGCGCACGGCATGCTGATCCTCTCCCCCCGCGCGGTGGCGCGGCTGGAGAGCCACACCCCCGCCTGGCCGATGCCGAAGATCTTCCGCATGACCAAGGGCGGAAAGCTGATCGAGGGCCTCTTCCAGGGCGAGACCATCAACACGCCCTCGATGCTGGCGGTGGAGGACTACATCGACGCGCTCCTGTGGGCGCAGGGCATCGGCGGCCTGCCGGCTTTGCGCGCCCGGGCGGATGCCAACGCGGCGGTGATCGCCGCCTGGGTGGCGCGCACGCCCTGGATCGCCAACCTCGCGGCCGAGCCGGCCACCGCCTCGAACACCAGCGTCTGCCTCGTGATCGCCGATCCCGAGGTGACGGACCGGGGGCCGGAGGCGGTGGCGGCTTTGGCCAAGGGCATCGCGGCCGGCCTGGAGCGCGAGGGCGTCGCCTTCGACATCGGCGCCTACCGGGACGCGCCGGCGGGGCTCCGCATCTGGTGCGGAGCCACCGTCGAGCGGGCGGACCTCGAGGCGCTCACGCCGTGGCTCGACTGGGCCTTCGCGCAGGAAAAGTCCCGCCTGCTGCAGCAGGCCGCCTGACCCCTGCCGGATCGCCCCGGGCGGACCGCCTGCGGTCGCGCGGACGATGCCCCCTCTCCCGCGCGGGAGAGGGGATCCCGCGTCCTGTCCCGGCTGTCGTCGCAATCCCCGGGCGGATTCGGCCTCTCGAATCCGGAGCCCCACCCATGACCGGCCCCAAAACCACCCCCAAGCGCGTCCTCATCTCCGACGCCCTCTCCCCCGCCGCCGTCGCGATCTTCCGCGAGCGCGGCCTCGTCGCCGACCTGCGTCCCGAGCTGGGCAAGGACAAGGAGGCGCTCGCCGCCGCCATCGGCGCCTATGACGGCCTCGCGATCCGCTCGACCACCAAGATCACGGCCGCCCTGCTCGACCGGGCGCCCCGCCTGACGGTGATCGGGCGCGCCGGCATCGGCGTCGACAACGTCGACGTGCCGGCCGCCACCGCCCGCGGCGTGATCGTGATGAACACGCCCCACGGCAACGCCGTCACCACCGCCGAGCACGCCATCGCCATGATGCTGGCGCTCGCCCGCGAGATCCCGCAGGCGGATGCCTCGACGCAGGCGGGCCGCTGGGAGAAGAACCGCTTCCTCGGCATCGAGCTCACCGCCAAGACCCTCGGCGTGATCGGCTGCGGCAACATTGGGGCGATCGTCGCCGACCGCGGCATCGGCCTGCGCATGCGGGTCATCGCCTACGATCCCTTCCTGACCCCGGAGCGGGCGGTGGAGATCGGGGTCGAGAAGGTGGACCTCGACGAACTCCTGCGCCGGGCCGACGTCATCACGCTCCACGTGCCGCTCACCGACAAGACCCGCAACATCCTCTCGGCCGAGGCGCTGGCGCGCACCAAGCCGGGGGTGCGCATCGTCAACTGCGCCCGCGGCGGCCTCGTGGACGAGGCGGCCCTGCGCGCCGCCCTCGATGCGGGCCACGTGGCGGGGGCGGCCTTCGACGTGTTCTCGGTCGAGCCGGCCACCGAGAACGTGCTGTTCGGCCACCCGAACGTGATCTGCACGCCGCATCTCGGCGCCTCGACCCGTGAGGCCCAGGAGAACGTCGCCCTGCAGGTGGCCGAGCAGATGGCCGACAACCTCCTGCACGGGGCGATCCGCAACGCGGTCAACTTCCCGTCGATCTCGGCCGAGGAGGCGCCGCGGCTGCGCCCCTACGTGGCGCTGGCCGAGCGGCTCGGCTCCTTTCTCGGCCAGCTCACCGAGGCGCCGATCCGGGGCATCCGCATCGCCTTCGAGGGCGAGGTCGCCGGCATGAACATCCGGGCGCTCACCGCGGCGGCGGTGGCCGGGGCGCTGCGGCCGTTCCTCGAAGGGGTCAACATGGTCTCGGCCACCGAGGTGGCCCGCCAGCGCGGCCTCGTGGTCGAGACCACGACCCGCACCGGCGGGGGGAGCAATTACGGCTCGGTGCTGCACGTCACGGTCGAGGCCGAGGACATGCCGCGCGACGCGGCCGGCACCGTCTTCCAGGACGGCACGCCGCGCATCGTCGAGATCCGCTCGATCGCCCTCGAAGCCGCCTTCGCCCCGCAGATGCTCTACGTGCGCAACGCCGACCGGCCGGGCTTCATCGGGCAGTTCGGCACCCTCATGGGCGAGGCCGGCGTCAACGTCGCGACCTTCCATCTCGGCCGCGACCGGCCGGGGGGTGACGCGATCTGCTTTGCCGCCGTGGACGAGCCGGTCTCGCCCGACTTGCTGCGCCGGATCGAGGCGATCCCGCACGTGAAGCGCGCCCGCGTGGTGCGCTTCTGATCCTGAACCATCGTTAATCAGTGTGGCGCAAAGGCAGCCCTCGTCCGGGAAACATCCGTCCCGGGCGGGGGTTCGCCGGCCCGGAGATGTGGCGGGGTTGTGTTGGGCTGACGCCCCCGCCATAACCCTTCGCTCTCTTGGGAGCTTGAAGGGATGACCGCAGCCCGGTCCGATGCCGCGTCCGCCGCCCCGTCGCCCGGCCCGGCCGCGATGGGAGACCTGCCGTTCGAGAAGGCCCTCGAGGAACTCGAAGGGATCGTCCAGCGCCTCGAACAGGGCAACGTCCCGCTCGACGAATCGGTCGCGATCTACGAGCGCGGCGAGAGCCTCAAGCGTCACTGCGAGCAGCTGCTGCAGCGCGCCGAGGCGCGCATCCAGCGCATCACACTCGGGCCGGACGGCAGCGCCACCGGCACGGCCCCGCTCGACGTCGCGTGAGCGATCCTTCAGCCCGCCCCGGCCCCGCGCCGGCGCGCTCCCCTTCTCCGAACATGAGGATCGTTCGGTGTCACCGCTCAGCCTCCCCCTCCTCGATCGGGTT
>NZ_BPQQ01000148.1 GCF_022179325.1 Methylobacterium isbiliense
CTCCCCCTCCTCGATCGGGTTCACGACGCGCGGGACCTTCGCGCGCTGCCGGAGAGCGACCTGCGCCAACTGGCCGACGAGCTGCGGGCCGAGACCATCGATGCCGTCTCGGTCACCGGCGGCCATCTCGGCGCGGGCCTCGGCGTGGTCGAACTCACGGTCGCGCTGCACCACGTCTTCAACACCCCCGAGGATCGCCTGATCTGGGACGTCGGCCACCAGGCCTACCCCCACAAGATCCTCACCGGACGCCGCGACCGCATCCGCACGCTGCGCCAGGGCGGCGGCCTCTCGGGCTTCACCAAGCGCACCGAGAGCCCCTACGATCCCTTCGGCGCCGCCCACTCCTCCACCTCCATCTCGGCCGGCCTCGGCATGGCGGTCGCCCGCGATCTCGCCGACGCCGCCGCCCGCGCCCGCGGCGAGACGCCTGAGCGGCGCAACGTGGTCGCCGTCATCGGCGACGGCTCGATCTCCGCCGGCATGGCCTACGAGGCCATGAACAACGCCGGCGCGCTGCGCTCGCGCCTGATCGTCATCCTCAACGACAACGACATGTCCATCGCGCCCCCGGTCGGCGCCATGTCGGCCTACCTCGCGCGCCTCGTCTCGGGCGACACCTACCGCTCACTGCGCGACACCGCCAAGACCTTCGGCCGGCTTCTGCCCAAGGCCCTCTACGACACCGCCGCGCGGGCCGAGGAATACGCCCGCGGCATCCTGGCGGGCGGCGGCACCCTGTTTGAGGAACTCGGCTTCCACTACGTCGGGCCGATCGACGGGCACAACCTCGACCACCTGCTGCCGGTGCTCAAGAACGTGCGCGACGCGCCCGAGGGCCCGGTGCTGGTGCACGTGGTGACCCAGAAGGGCAAGGGCTACGCCCCGGCCGAGGCCGCCGCCGACCGCGGCCACGCGGTGGTGAAGTTCGACGTGATCTCGGGCCAGCAGGTCAAGGCCAAGCCGAACGCGCCGAGCTACACCCGGGTGTTCGGCGAGAGCCTGATCAAGGCGGCGGATGCGGACGAGCGGGTGGTGGCGATCACCGCCGCGATGCCGTCGGGCACGGGGGTGGACCTGTTTGCCAAGGCGCATCCGGCGCGCACCTTCGACGTGGGCATCGCCGAGCAGCACGCGGTGACGTTCGCGGCCGGGATGGCGACGGA
>NZ_BPQQ01000149.1 GCF_022179325.1 Methylobacterium isbiliense
AGGTGGGCACCATCCCGGCGAACCCGGAGCCCAAGAGCTACATCTCGGACGAATACCTCAAGCGCGTCGCGAACGACCCGAAGCTGCGCGCCTTCGCGACCGAGTTCGACAAGAAGTAAGCCGCGCCCGTGCGGACGGGATCCGTCGTCCGCACGGGCGGCCTCACCTCTCAAGAAGGCACTGCATCATGGCCATCGCCTACCTGAAGAAGGCGTCGAAGACACCGGAGACCGAGACGGACACGGCGCGCAAGGTCGTGACCGAGATGCTCGCGGCGATCGAGGCCGGGGGTGAGAAATCGGTGCGCGACTACGCCCTGAAGCTGGACGGCTGGTCGGGTCCGATCGTCATGGACGAGGCGGCGATCGCCGAGCAGGTTCGCGAGGTGCCGCAGGCGATCAAGGACGACATCGGGCTTGCCGCCTCGCAGGTTCGCCGTTTCGCCGAGGCGCAGCGCGCATCCGTGCAGGATTTCGCCGTCGAGTTGTCGCCTGGGCTGCGCCTCGGGCAGCGGCTCGTTCCCGTGAACACGGCGGGCTGCTACGTGCCGGCCGGGCGCTATGCCCATATCGCGTCCGCCTACATGTCGGTCGCGACCGCCAAGGCCGCGGGCGTGAAGACCGTCATTGCCTGCTCGGCGCCCTACAAGGGCCAGGGCATCCATCCCCACGTGCTCTACGCCATGACCGTGGCGGGCGCGGATGTCGTCATGTGCCTCGGCGGGGTCCAGGCGGTGGCCGCCATGGCCTTCGGTCTCTTCACGGGCAAGGCGGCCGACATCATCGTGGGACCCGGCAACAAGTTCGTCGCGGAAGCCAAGCGCATGCTGTTCGGGAAGGTCGGCATCGACGTGTTCGCTGGCCCCTCGGAGGTGGCGGTGATCGCGGACGATACGGCCGATCCCCTCATCGTCGCGACCGATCTCGTCGGGCAGGCGGAGCACGGCCACGAGAGCCCGGCCTGGCTCATCACCGACTCGACGCGCATCGCGCAGGAGGTATCCGCGCTCGTCCCGCAGCTCATCGCGGCCCTGCCGGCCACGGCACGCGACGCCGCACAGGCCGCTTGGCGCGATTACGGCGAGGTGGTCCTCTGCGACACGCGCGAGGAGATGATGCAGGTGTCCGAGGACTATGCCTGCGAGCACCTCGAAGTGCACTGTGCCGACCTCGACTGGTGGCACGCCAACCTGACGAACTACGGCTCGCTGTTCCTCGGCGAGGAGACCAACGTGGCCTTCGGCGACAAGGTGTCGGGTCCCAACCACATCCTCCCGACGAAGTTCGCGGCGCGCTACTCGGCCGGCCTGTCGGTCCACAAGTTCCTGAAGCCCCTCACCTGGCAGCGGATGAGCCGCGAGGCGTGCCGGGCTCTCGCCCCTGTCTCGGCCCGGATCTCGCGGCTGGAAGGCATGGAGGCCCATGCCCGGACGAGCGACGTGCGCATGGCGAAGTACGCGCCCGGCGCGCCCGTGGATCTCGGCCGGCCGGTCGAGGCGTGAATGGCTTTCCGGCTCGGCCACCTGTTCGACCTCACGGGACGGACGGCGCTCATCACCGGCGGCAGCAGCGGCATCGGGCTCGCCATGGCGCGAGCGCTCGGGCTCGCCGGCGCGGACGTCATCTTGGTGGCGCGACGATCGAGCGACCTCTCCGCTGCGCAGGAGGCGCTCCGACACGACGGGATCGCCGCCACCACCGTGTCGGCCGACCTCTCGCACGCGGAGGCCGCCGGGGAAGTCCGCGCGGCGACCAGTGGGCGCGCGGTCGACATCCTCGTCAACGCCGCCGGCGTCAACCTTCGCCAGCCCTTCCAGGAGGTCACGGCGGCAGCCTTCGACCTGCACATGGCCCTGCATCTGAGGGCGCCGTTCCTGCTGACCCAGGCCTTCGCGCCCCGCATGGCGGAACGGCGCTTCGGCCGCATCGTCAACGTCGCCTCGCTGCAGAGCTGGCGCGCCTTCGCCGACAGCGCGCCCTATGGGGCCGCGAAAGGCGGCGTTCTCCAGCTCACCCGCGCCATCGCCGAGGAATGGTCGCGCCACGGGATCACCTGCAACGCGATCGCCCCCGGCTTCTTTCCGACGCCGCTCACGGCGCCGGTTTTCGGCGATCCGCAGCGCGTGGCCCGGAACGCGGCCCAGACCGCCGTGGGTCGCAACGGCGAACTCGCAGATCTCGCCGGTGCGACCGTGTTCCTGGCCTCAGAGGCGGCCGCCTACGTCACCGGGCAGACGCTGGCCGTCGACGGCGGTTTCACGGCGAAATAGCTCGACCTCAACGAGGAGCGGCGCATGAAGGCGCTCGTCTATACCGGCCCGAACACGCTCGTGTATCGCGACGAGCCGGACACGGCGCCGGAGCCCGGCGAGGTGCTGGTCCGGGTCGAGGCCGTGGGCATCTGCGGCTCGGACATGCACGCCTATCACGGTCACGACACTCGTCGGCCGCCACCGCTGATCCTCGGACATGAGGCCGCGGGCCGGATCGTGTCCGGTCCCCGTGCGGGCCAGCGGGTGACGATCAATCCGCTCGTGGTCGACCCGACCTGTCCCTACGCCGTGGACGGGCGGTGGCACCTGTCGCCGACGCGTCAGATCATCTCGATGCCTCCGCGGCCCGGGGCCTTCGCCGACTTGGTGCGGATTCCCGAGCGCAACCTCTTCCCTGTGCCGGATCATCTGTCGATCGAGCATGCTGCGCTCGCGGAGCCGATCGCGGTCGCCTGGCACGCGGTACGGATCGGCGCCGAGAGGCTTCATCAGCCTCTGACGGTGTCGAGCGTGGTCATCCTAGGCGGCGGCGCCATCGGGCTCGCCGCCGCACTCGTCGTCCGCCGCTTCGGTGCGACCGCGATCCGGATCGGCGAGACGAACCCGCTGCGCCGCCAGACCATCGCGCGCGCGGAGGGGCTCGCGGTCTTCGCGCCTGGGGCCTCGGGCGAACCCGCAGAGGGCAGTGTCGATCTGGTGATCGATGCCGTGGGCGCGGTGGGCACGCGCGCGGCGGCCTGCAGCCTGGTGAGACCAGGGGGTGTGATCGTCCATGTCGGCCTGCTGCCCGGCCAGGACGGCCTCGACCTGCGCAAGATCACTTTACAGGAGATCACCGTTACCGGAGCCTACTGCTACACGCCGACTGACTTTCGTCACACGGTGGATGCATTGGCCGAAGGCGTGCTCGGCGCACTGAGCTGGTTCGAGGTACGCACGCTCGCGGAAGGCCCGACAGCTTTCGCCGACCTTGATGACGGTCGAACGGCGGCCAACAAAATCATCTTGTTGCCCGGCGCCTGAACTGTCCTTGATAGGTTTCCCATCACGATGGTCAGCAGCTTCCTGCTTGGCTGACGAGACGAGGCTCGCCCTCTACCGCACGAGCAGATGATCATGTCGCAACCGACATGCTCCTCGTCGGACGGTAGATCTCGCTGTGGCCTGCCACCGATTTGGTTGACACCATCCTAAGCTAATTGGGCGCGGTTTTCGAGCTCGACAGGGCTGAGATAGCCCAAGGTCGAGTGCCGCCGCGCCGGGTTGTAGAAGCGCTCGATGGAGTCGAACACATCGGCCCGGGCCTCGTCCCGCGTGCGATAGGCCCGCCGCGCTGTGCGCTCGGTCTTCAGGGACGAGAAGAAGCTCTCCATCGCCGCATTGTCCCACACGTTGCCCGACCGGCTCATCGAGCAGTCACGCCGTGCTCGGCCATCAGGCGCTGGAAGGCTTCACTCGTGTGTTGCGAACCATAAACTGAGTGATGCAGCAAAGCATCCGGCCTGCCCCTGCGCCATGTCGCCATGACCAGCGCATCCGTGACGAGCTGAGCCGTCATGCTGACCTGCATCGACCAGCCCACGACACGGCGCGAGAACAGATCAATCACGGCGGCGACGGAGAGCCAGCCCTCGGCCGTCCAGATATACGTGAAGTCGGCGATCCACTTCCGGTTGGGGACGTCGGCCGCAAGCCGCCGCTCCAGGAGATTGGGCGAGGCAGCGGCCCGCTCCCCTTCGTCCTTCGGCAGCCCCCGTCGGCGCGGCCGTGCCCGCAAGGCGTTCTCGCGCATGATCCGCTCGATGCGGTGCAGCCCGCACGCGACGCCCTCAGCCAGCACGTCGCGCCAGACGCGTCTTGCGCCGTAGGTGCGGTCGCTGGCCACGAAGCTCGCGCGGGCCTTGCTCAGTGGGATTGGGATTGCCCGGTTTCTGTGGACGGTTACGGGGCTTGGGTGATCAGGGTCTCGGTTGCGGGTTTTGGCTGGTGCTCCTGTTCGTAGACGACGGGTGAGCGGTAGCCCAGGGCGGAGTGTCGCCGCACTGGGTTGTAGAAGCCCTCGAGGTAGCTGAAGAGGGCCATGCGGGCCTCGGGCCGGGAGTGAGTACGCTTGGTTCTCGCTCATGAACCGGAAGATCCCGACGGCAGAACTCCGGTCTCGCGCGCAAACCAGGCTGTCGCGCGAGAGAGGATGTCGCGCTCCAGCCTCAACTGCCGGTTCTCGCGCCGCAGCCGAAGCCACTCCTCGCGCTCCGTCGCGGAGAGAGCAGCCTCAGCGCCAGAGGGCTTGGCCTCGCGGCGGCCTTCCTGGCGATCGGCCTCGGCCACCCAATTGCGGATGGCTTGGGCCGACGGCTCGAACTCACGGGCGAGGTCGGTCGGATCGCGCCCGGCGCAGACCAGCTCGACCATCTGGCGGCGGAACTCCGCTGGGGACGGGGGACGGGTTCTCGGCATGGCTAAAACACCTCACGCGAAAGCGCTCTCGGTGTCCACCAATCCGGTTCTCCCGCATTTTGCGT
>NZ_BPQQ01000150.1 GCF_022179325.1 Methylobacterium isbiliense
TGATCAAGTAGTCATCGCAGTTCGTCTCGCACTGCGATGACTACTTGATCATCTCGGGGTGACACAGCGTTGAACATAACCGCGTACGGCTTACCCACCAGCTTTGCGATGTCGGTCGTCAATTTTATCGCTCTAATGTCGAAATAACCGGCCCGGCAGGGTATCAAAACAAAATTGGATAACAAGACGGCCTCATGAACATCAATACCTCCCGATGACGGCGTATCAAGAAGCATGATGTCCAATTTCAATCTTCTTCCTGCTTCCAGAAATTTTCCCAGATTTTTCATTGGGGCGTCTGCAACTATTGGCTCCTCGGACTCTCTGATCTCACCCCAGGCGGTCACTGAGCATAGCGGATCGAGGTCAATGAGCCCCACCCGCAGCCCGCTCTCCATGAACGCGACAGCCAAATTGGTGGCGATTGTCGTTCTTCCGACCCCACCTTTCCGGGCCATTAAGGATATGATTTTCAACGGGAATCTCTGCTGAAACACGCGCCAATGAAACCACATTAGTCTGCATCAGTCTGATGCCTAAATCAAGCCAGTTAGTTTGCATGTTTGGTTGTTTTAGGTTTGCATGCTTGATGGGCCACACGCCTCCTGTCCTCGGCATGTGCTGCCGATTTGGAGATCCTCCACCGTTTCGGTAGTTCTCCCGCACTTTGCGTGGAACGGTCGCGGTTACGCGGTTGGCGCTGGCTGATTCTTGCGCTTCTCGGGCTGTACCCTGTTCACAAACTACGAACTCGACGGGGTCACGCGGCGCAGTGCGGCGATGGATGCAGCTCGACGCGGGATGACAGACCACCACTCCATCCTCGCCCGAAGTGGCACGCATCGAACGCCCGAGCTTTTCATGCCCGAGCACGCGCTCGACCGCCATTGGGAGTCGATCCTTATCCTGCGTGCTGCGCTGCAGTGCGCCGACGCCGAACGTAGCCGGACGGTGGTTGTCACGCACCACGCCCCGAGCCGACGCTCAATCCACCCTTCTTGCGCTGGTGACCCACTCAATCCCGCCTTCGCCTCCGACCTGGACCACCTCATTAAGGCTGCCCGTCCGGCTCTGTGGGTGCACGGGCACGTGCACTCCAGCTTCGATTACCGGATCTCGACGACGCGGGTGATCTGCAACCCAAAGGGCTATGGCGCTGAGAACCTGTCTTTCGACCCCGAGCTTGTGGTGGATGTCGGCTACGCCTGAGACGCAAGCAGCGCAAGAATACTCCGCATGTGCCTACAGAACGCACGCCCTTTCGAATGCGATTGGAAGATTTGATGTAGGACTGGCCAAAACGGCTTATGGCCATTACACGATCGAGATCTATATCTTATCTTATCGCTGCTAATGCGGCAGATTCATGTCGATCGCTTAAAGACAATCGATTATGTAAAAGTCGCTTAGTTTTACTGAATTAGCCTTATTATCTGGTGCGATTCTTTAACGCGATCGGGTGCGGGTCGTGGGCCGACGGCCGCGGAATGGTCGTACTTGCGAACGGGGAACATGACCGGTATACATTCGGCTACCGGCAGACGTTTTGAATCTTGTGTTATCAAAGGCTTAGCCTTGGAGATGCTCAGTCCTCTCCTGGGCACCTACGCAGCCAATTGTAGGGCGCCTCAAGCTCGATTTTGCAGCGTTGCGAGCTTGCGAGCGGCGCCGCGCTGAGCCCTGAGCCGCTCGCCATAGCGGGCGGGCATGGCGGGCGTCTTCCAGGAGCCCGCCTGCATCACCTCGAGCAGCTCGAACCCGGCCGCGAACATGTCCTGCGTCGCCCCGACCCGGGTCGAGTGCCCGGACGGGGGACGGGACAGCTTGACGCCCGAGGCCGCGGCGATCTCGCGATAGAGCCGATAGACCTCGGCATCTGCTAGCGCTGCCGCGCCCACTCGGCCTCCCTTGCTCACGGGCCGGAACAGAGGTCCGTTTGCCAGTCCAGATGCATCCAGCCACGCGGTCACGTGCCCGACCGTGTCCGGCGCCAGGTACTTGACCGCGCCTTCGCCCTCTTGGTCGGTCTTGGTCTTCCTCACCAGGATCGTGCCCGAGCCATCGTCTGCTCGCTCAAGATCCTCGATGAGCAGCGCCACCAACTCGGAGCGCCGCAGCAGGGTGTCGTACGCGACGGCCATGAGCGCGGCATTGCGAAGCGCGATCAGCGGCACGGCCCGGTCGCCCTCGGCGACACGCCGGTGGAGGCGCTCCGCCGTCTTGACCACCAGCATGCGGTCGATGCTGGGCCGGTTGAGCGGCTCGGCCTGCTTCTGGCGCCGGCCCTTGGCGCGGCTCATGCGCGTCACAGCCAGCCGGACGAGCTCGTCGGTGCAGGGGTTCGGCAGCCCGGCGGCGCGGTGGAGCAGGGCGATGGAGGAGCGGTAGCGTTCGATGGTGGCGCGCGCCTTCATCTCCGCCTGCGCGTCGATGAAGTCCGCCACGGTCTGGGCGGCGGCCGGCAGCATCGAACGCCCGTGCGTGCGGCACCACTCGGCGAAGATGCGGCTGTCGGCGGCCAGCGCCCGCAGGGTGTTGGGAGCGAAGGCGCCGCGGGCGGCGCGGGCGTAATCCTCGAGCCGCTCCAGCACCTCGAGCCCGAGCGGCAGAGCGCTGGCAAACGGGGCGGGGAGGGCACCGGGGGCCTCGTGGGGCGGCTCGGGCGTAGGATCGGCGGGGTCGAACTCCATGCCCGGAAGCGTAGCCGTAGGACCCTTAACGGTCCACCAATTCCCGCTGATAGAGGCTATTATCGGGGGGAATTTTGAAGGCCCTCGCGCAGCCGGTTCGCGCCAGCGCGCGCAGATTGCTGGATGAACCAAGCGATGGCTCGGATCGCTTGGGTGAGCTAGCATCAATCCCGCTGTGACAACCACTTATGCCCTCGACGATATTCTCACGGCCGCGGCATGGCGGCGGCTCGCCGGCCCGGCCGAGCGCGCCGCCGAGGCCGTGGTGCGGCTCGATGAGCGCCTGTCTCGCACGGAGCCGGTCCTCGCCGACGGCGTGAGGTCGCGCGCGCACTTCGTCGACGCTCAGGCCGCCCTCGGGCTCGAGGGACAGCTCGTGCTCATGGAAGACCTGGTCCTGCACGACGCGGCCATGCCCGTGCGCCACCCGACGCCGGAGCTCGCCCGGGCCACCCACATCCTCGCGACCCGGCGCCGCGTCGCGGGGTCCCGGCCGGACTGGCCGTTCACCTCAGAAGGCTGGTCTGTGTTGTTCGGAGCCGCGGGACGGGAGTGCGACGGCCTGGGCACGCCCCTTGAGACCGCGCTGGTGGACGCGTCGAGCCGCGATGCCGAGAACCACGCCCAACCCTGGATCATGCCACGCTTTGGAGATGACCTGTTTGCGCCTGACGAGGACGTCGAGGCCGCCGGCTCAGGTGATGACGATGACCTCTGGCATGAGGACGAGGCACCTGATCCGGCCTTCGCGAACATCGACCGCCTGCTCGCCCGCAGCCGGCGCACACTCGCCGAGTACAACGATCTGACCACCGCCGAGGGCCGCGCCGCGTTGCGGGTGCACGATCCGCAGTACAGGGAAACCGAGCGGCTGGCGGCTTGGCGACAGATCGTCGTCGAGGACGCGCGCGAGCTGCCGGCGGTACTCGCGGCCGCGGTTGCGCTCGATGCCTGGTTCATGCTGGACCCGTCCGAGCGTCATCCTTTCCTCGGCCCTCTTCTCGCGGGCGCCCTCCTGCGGAGGCGTGCGGCGTCGCGCCATCACCTCTCAGCCGTCGCGCTGGGGTTGCGGGAGTGCCGTTCCCCCTGGCTCAAGGTGACCTCTGCAGCGGAGCGCATCAGCGGGCTTCTGCGCGCCTTTGAGGCAGCGGCTCACGCCGCCGGACGCGACCTCGATCGGCTCACCCTCGCGCACGAGCTGATGCTGCGCCGGGTGCGCGGCAAGCGCGGCACCTCGCGGTTGCCGCAGCTCGTGGATGTGCTGGTGTCGAGCCCGCTGGTCACGATCCAGAGCGCGGCGAAGCGGCTCGGGACCTCGTCGCAGGCGATCGAAGGCATGCTGGCCGACCTCGGTCCGGCCTGCCCGCGCGAGCTGACCGGGCGCAAGCGGTATCGAGCCTGGGGCATCGTGTGAGGCGCTTGGCGCGAGCTCTCTGTGAACCGCCGAACGCCGTGCCGCGCAGTCTGCGCTGGTTTCTCGGAAGCGCGCTCTGTTCGGAAGGCCGCAGACCGCGCCGGCGAACCCTTGTCCTCTTGGTGCCGTCCACAGCTCGTTGCGCAGCCTTGCGAAGGCCTCAGCGTCGCCGCTCGGATTTCACCGGCGCCAGCAAGCTTCTGTTAGGCAGACCTCTCCGATCCCGGTCTCCGCCGCATGCGTCCCGGTCCTCAGCCTTGATCCTTGGAGGTGACCATGCCCGATTTCACCCTCGCGGTCCTGGAGCTCGTCTCCGAGTAATTACCCACGCCTGTGTCGGCAGGATCAGACGCGGATGGTTTTGAGGATGGTGGTGAAGGTGTCGCCCCGAGAGGCGAGCTGTGTCGACGACGGTGCGCACGTCCGCCTCACCCGCGGCCGCCCGCGACTACTTCACGTCGATC
>NZ_BPQQ01000151.1 GCF_022179325.1 Methylobacterium isbiliense
CTTCGTCCGCTTAGGTTCTTGTTTTTTCGCAGATTTTTATCGCAAAACCGGCGACCACTTTTGCGAAATCTGCTTAGTAGCGCTCCGGGACGAAGCGCCGGTCCCGGAGCGTGTCGTCGTAGGCGTTCTTCTTGCAGCGCTTGGGCAACGTCACCGGCTCGCCCTCCATCTCCTTGTAGGGAATCAGGTGGAGGAGGTGCGCGATGCAGTTGAGGCGCGCCCGACGCTTGTCGTCCGAGCGCACCACGTACCAGGGCAGATCGTCGGTATCGGTCGCGGCCAGCATGGCGTCGCGGGCGCGGGAATAATCGTACCAGCGCCGATAGGATTCGAGGTCCATCGGGCTGAGCTTCCACTGCCGCAGGGGATCGCTGATGCGGGCCTCGAAGCGGCGCTTCTGCTCCTGGCGGCCGACCTCGAGCCAGAACTTGACCAGCTGGATGCCGCTGCCGGTGATGAAGCGCTCGACCTGCGGGCAGAGTTCGAGGAACCGGCGCTGCTCCGCCTCCCCGGCGAAGCCCATCACGGTCTCGACGCCGGCGCGGTTGTACCAGCTGCGGTCGAAGATCACGATCTCGCCGCCCGCCGGGAAATGCGCGAGGTAGCGCTGCATGTAGAGCTGGCTCTTCTCGCGGTCGGAGGGCGCCGGCAGGGCGACCACCCGGAAGACGCGCGGACTGACCCGCTCGGTGAGCGCCTTGATGGTGCCGCCCTTGCCGGCCGCGTCGCGCCCCTCGAACACGATGATGATCCGCGCGCCCGTCGCCCGCACCCAGGTCTGGAGGTGGCAGAGCTGGACCTGGAGCTTGTGCAACGCGCGCTCGTAGGTCCTGCGCTTGAGCCGGCCGCCCTCCGCGACGGGCATGGCCTCGTCGTCCGGGGCCTCGGCCAGCAGGTGGTGCTCGGTGTCATGCATGGCGCCCCTCCCGCGCTCCGATCGACCGTCGAAGATGCTGGCGTGTCCGCTCCTTGGCCATCGCAAATGTTCAGCGCCGCATCACGGACCGGCCGGGCCATCGCGAGGAGGCGGGGGGCGACGGGCCGGTGGCGGAGAATCGGCCCCGGCCGTGTCCCGGCGGCAGTGGACCGGGCTCGGAGGCGTGCTTATCTTCAGGGCGCGGGACCCCAATCCTCAACCGCCCGGGCCTTGAACCCGGCTGTCGGAGAGTTCGTGATGGCAATGAGTTTCAAGGTGATGTCGCTCACCGATGCGGCCGCCGATCGCATCAAGCGCATCATCGCCGAGGCGGAGCAGCCCATCGCCGGCGTGCGCGTCGGCGTGAAGAACGGCGGCTGCGCCGGGATGAGCTACACCATGGAGTATGCCGAGGAGCGCAGGCCGGGCGAGGACGTGGTCGAGGACCGCGGCGTGCGCGTGTTCATCGACCCGAAGGCGGTGCTCTTCCTGCTGGGCACGGAGATGGACTTCCAGACCACCAAGCTCGCCTCGCAGTTCGTGTTCAACAACCCGAACCAGACATCCGCCTGCGGCTGCGGCGAATCTGTCGCGATCACCCCGGCCGCCCCCGAGGCGCTGCAGGCCGTGGGCGCCTGAGCGGTCGCGCCGCGGCGGACACCGCCGGCCCCGGGCCCGCGGTCAGGCGACCGGAGAGGTCGCGGTCAGGCGACCTCAGAGGTCGCGGTCAGGCGACCTCCGTGAGTCCCTCCGCGGCATCGTCCACCACGCGGTTGCGACCGCCGTGCTTGGCCGCGAACATGCACTGGTCGGCCCGCTCCAGGAGCGAGACCGCGGTGTCGCCGCCGCGGTGGATCGCCACACCGACCGACACCGTGACCCGGCCGAGAGATTCGCCGCTCGACCGCTTCACGAGTTCGCGGCCCATCACGCCTGTGCGGATCCGCTCGGCCAGCGCTCTCGCCTGATCGCGGGTGGCGCCGGGCAGGACGATCCCGAATTCCTCGCCGCCGAACCGCGCGATCGTGCAGGCGGCGGCCACCATCTCGCGCATGGTGAGCGCGACGAGGCGCAGTACCTGATCGCCCGTGAGATGGCCGTAGAGATCGTTGAACCGCTTGAAATGGTCGATGTCGAGGACGATCAGACCGGCCGATCCCCGCGTCAGGGTCGCCTGTTCGACGGTCTTGCGCAGCACGTCCTCGAAATGCTTGCGGTTCCCGATGCCGGTGAGCGGATCCGTGAGCGACTCGACCCGGACCGCCTCCAGCGTCTCGTGCAAGGACCGAATCTCGTCGCGGCTCTCGCGCATCCGGGCTTCGAGCGTGCGATTGTTCGCCGTGACGTCGCGGGTCGTGACGACCAGGGACGCCACGATCTCGCGCAGGCGGGCACGGTTCACGGCGGGCGCGGCAATGTCCTGGCTGAAGGCCTGCAGTTCGGCGCCGTAGCGTGCGGTGGAGCCGAGCGCGGCATCGAGCATCTCCATGACCTGTTCGAGTTCCGAGAGCATGCTCGTACTCGCCCGCTCCGTCTCCGCCACGAAGCGCCGGCCCTGGATGTAGGTGTCGTACAGCCCCTCGACGCGGGCGTCGCTGAGGTTGCCATGCTCGCTGGTGAGCCGCTTCACCGCTTCGTTGAGCAGCGGCTGCTGTCCGGACACGTAAGTGTACCAGACCGCGTAGCTGTGCGGGCTGGCGGAGGACCCGTAGGCCTTCATCAGCTCGATTGCCCTCTGGCCGATCACGAAGCTGCGCTCCGTATCCGCCCCGGACAGGTCAGTCATCCGGCATCTCCGTCGGTGAGCTGCGCCGTGGCGCGGCTCACGCCGACCTGACTACCGGCCTTCGGTGGAGAAGCGGTTAAGCCTCCGGCCGATAGTCGATCCGGTTCCGACTAAGAGCTTTCTACTCTCGGTCTTTCCGCTTCTTAAGTACAACCGGTCGGAGCAGGAAGGCCGGCACGTGCGCCCCCAATCCGACCTCGGCCTCCGGCATCGCGTCGTCGTCCCGGCGGCGGGCGGCGGCGGCGCGGGGCCGCTGCTCGTCGCGCCGACGTGCCGGCTCGGCCGCCGGCCGCTCCTCGGCCGCCGGCCGCTGCTCGGGCCGGGCCTCGCGGTCCCGCGAGCGCTCCCCGCGCCGCGACGATCCTTCTCGCCGCGACGATCCTTCGCGCCGGCCGGCGTCGCCCCGGCCGCGTCCGCCGCGGTCGCGCGGGCGGCGCTCGCCGCGGGCCTCGCCCTCGTCCTCCGGCAGGCTGGTGAGGTCACCCTCCGCCCAGGCGATCGGCTGGCCGATCAGGGTCTCGATCGCCGCGAGCGACTTCTCATCCCCCCGCGCCACCAGCGTGAAGGCGTGGCCGCTGCGCCCGGCCCGGCCGGTGCGGCCGATCCGGTGGACGTAATCCTCGGCATGGTGCGGCACGTCGAAGTTGAAGACGTGGCTCACCGCCGGGATGTCGAGGCCGCGGGCCGCCACGTCGCTCGCCACGAGCAGCGGGATCTCGCCGGAGCGGAAGGCGTCGAGCGCCGCCATGCGGGCGCGCTGGTCCATGTCGCCGTGCAGTGCCGCCACGTTGAAGCCGTGGTTGGCGAGCGACTTCTGCAATTGCGCCACGTCGCGCTTGCGGTTGCAGAAGACGAGGGCGTTCTTCAGCTCGTCCGCGGCGCGGATCAGCCGGCGCAGGGTCTTGCGCTTCTGGTGCCCTTCGGCCCCGGTGGCGACGAGCCGCTGCTCGATGGTCGCCGCCGTGGAGGCCGGGCGGGCGACCTCGATGCGCACCGGATTGTGCAGGAAGTCATCGGCGAGGCGCTGGATCTCCGGCGGCATCGTCGCGGAGAAGAACAGGGTCTGGCGCGTGAACGGCACCAGCTTCACGATCCGCTCGATGTCGGGGATGAAGCCCATGTCGAGCATCCGGTCGGCCTCGTCGATGACGAGGAGCTCGACGCCGGTGAGCAGGAGCTTGCCGCGCTCGAAGTGGTCGAGCAGGCGGCCGGGCGTGGCGATCAGCACGTCGACGCCGCGGGTGATCTTGGCATCCTGGTCGGCGAACGAGACGCCGCCGATCAGGAGCGCCACGTTCAGCTTGTGGTTGGTGCCGTAGCGCTCGAAGTTCTCCACGACCTGCGCGGCGAGTTCGCGCGTCGGTTCGAGGATCAGCGTGCGGGGCATGCGCGCCCGCGCCCGGCCCTGTTCCAGCAGGGTCAGCATCGGCAGCGTGAAGGCCGCCGTCTTGCCGGTCCCGGTCTGGGCCACGCCGAGCACGTCGCGCCGGCTCAGCACATGCGGGATCGCCTGGGCTTGGATGGGGGTCGGCGTGGTGTAGCCGGCCGCCGTGACGGCCTGCAGGACCTTGTCGCTCAGACCCAGTTCAGCGAATGACATTCTGATTGAGAACCGTTGCGCGCGGGCCGGGCCACCGGCGCGAGGAACGTCCGTCGCGGCAACGGCTTCACCGCAAAGACGTTTTGCGGTCCATGTCCGCTCACGCGAGCGGGATGGAGGAACCCGCCGTGGCTGCGGCGCGTGAGATCGCGCCGATGCGAGCGACACGCCCGATGGCGATGCATTTGTCAAGTGCCCGCTTCGCCGCGTGCGCGGCAAACCTGGGACGATCAGGGACGCCGCGGGGCGGCGCAGGGATCGAGGCGCACCCCCGCGGATCCCAGCGCGCCGGTCGTCTCCGGCTCCGCGACTCCGCGCAGTGCGGCGAGCGGCGATCCGGGCGGAGGAGCGCCGGCTCCCACCCCCGCGAGAAAGCGGGTCGCCGCCACGCAGGCCAGGGCGACGACGATCGCCACCCGCCAGGTCCAGGCGAGCAGCGGGGCGCTCGCGTGCGCTCCATCACGATGGGACATGGCAGGCAGGAATCACGTTCATGGCGGCATCAATCATCCGCCGATCACGGTTAATCACAGGTAAGCAGATGAGCCAAAATCCTCACGACTGCCACAAGGGCGGTTTCATCCTTTGTTGATGGGTGATGGGGTAATGGCTGCGCTTGTTGCAGGAATGCGACAGACCGGACGTTCGGCCGGGGCTAGAAGCCGCGCCGGCTCTCGCCAACAGGACCAGTCAGAATGAAAAAGATCCTTCTCGCCTCCGTCGCCCTCGCGGGCCTCGCCTCCGCCGCCTCGGCCGCGGACCTTCCGCGCCGCGCGGCTCCGCCGCCGGTGTTCACGCCGGTTCCGGTGTTCACCTGGACGGGGTTCTACGCGGGTTTCAACGCCGGCTACGGCTTTGACACCAGCAGCAACAGCAACGCCCCGACTATCGTCGGCGTCGACGCGCGCACCGGCCTGGTGGCCGTGCCCACCGCCATCGCCTTCCAGAACCGC
>NZ_BPQQ01000152.1 GCF_022179325.1 Methylobacterium isbiliense
TCGCCCGGGCGGTGGGATCGAACGATGAGCTGGCGCTCGTCGCTCGATCCCACCGCCCGGGCGAGCCCCGCCTCGACCAGGCGTTCGGTGAGCGCGTCGAGTTCGCGCTTCATCGCCTCGCGACCCGTCTCGATCTCCGCCCGCACCTCGCCGAGGGTGCGGCCGCGGATGCGGGCGTTGAGGAAGTTCGACGCCTCCTGCAGGGCCCCCGCGGGCAGGCCCGGCGGCAGGTCGAGGAGGCGGTTCTCCACCGACCCGTCGTCCGAGACGAGCACCACCAGGGCGCGGCCGGGATCGAGCCGCACGAACTCGACGTGGCGCAGGTTGGCGTTCTGCTTCGTGGTCATCACGACGCCGGCCCCCCGCGAGATGCCGGAGAGCAGGACCGACGCCTCGGTGAGCGCGCTCTCGAAGGTGTGGCGCGAAGCGGCGGCGCGCATCTGCGCCTCGATGCGCCCCTGCTCCTCCTGTCCGACATCGCCGAGTTCGAGCAGGGCATCCACGAAGAAGCGCAGGCCCGTCTCGGTCGGCAGCCGGCCGGCGCTGGTGTGGGGCGCGTAGATCAGCCCCGCATGCTCCAGATCCGCCATCACGTTGCGCACCGAGGCCGGCGAGAGCGCCATCGGCAGGATGCGGGCGAGATTGCGCGAGCCCACCGGCTCGCCCGTCGCGAGGTAGCTCTCGACGATCTGGCGGAAGATCTCGCGCGAGCGGTCGTTCAACTCGGCGAGGCTGCGGGCTTGGCCGGCGCCGGCCGGCAGGGGAGGGAGGTCGCGCGTGTTCATCAACCGATGGAACTGACAGGGCGGACAGTGTGAGGCTGCGGCGCGGCGTGTGCAAGCGCACAGCGCCGCGCCGCGTCGCCGCTGCGGGCGCGATCGGACCGTTCCGGGTCAGACTGCGTTCATCCCTGCGCTCCCATCCTGCGCTCCCGTGAGCTTCCGGGCTCGCATGCGTCCAGACCCTCGGAGCAAGCCATGCTGACCACCATCGCGTTCGTCGCCCGCGCGCGCCGGCTCCTCGCCGTCGCGGCGCTCCTGGCCGCCGGCCTCGTCTTCGGTGCGCCCGGCACCGCGCAGGCCGCGCCCTTCGCGCCCGCGCCCGCCATCGCCCAGACCGCGGGCTCGCCCCTGATCGAGGTCCGGCACGGACGCCATCACGGCTGGGGCCACCGGCACCACCACCGCCACTGGCACCACCGGCACCATCACCGGCACTGGGGCCACCGCCACCATCATCACCGCCACTGGGGCCACCGGCACCACCGCCACTACCGCTACTGAGCGGCGCCCCCCGGCCCGGGTGCGCGTCGCGCGTCCGGGCCGATCCGCTCCCGGCTTGCCGCTGCGGGCGCCAGCGCCTATGAGCGCGGGCTCGTTCTGGAGTGAGGAGAGCCCGATGCGTCCGTCCAAGCGTGCGCCCGACGAGATGCGCAAGGTCACGCTGGAGCGCGGCGTCGCGCGCTATGCCGAGGGCTCCTGCCTCGTCACCTTCGGGGAGACGCGGGTGCTCTGCACCGCCTCGCTGGAGGAGCGCGGCCCGCCGTGGCTGCGCGGATCCGGCAAGGGCTGGGTCACGGCCGAGTACGCCATGCTCCCGCGCGCCACCCACGAGCGCAACCGGCGCGAGGTGAATGCGGGCAAGCCGTCCGGCCGCACCCAGGAGATCCAGCGGCTGATCGGCCGCTCGCTGCGGGCCGTGGTCAACCTGCCGGCGATCGGCGAGCGCCAGATCGTGATCGATTGCGACGTGCTGCAGGCGGATGGCGGCACCCGCACCGCCTCCATCACCGGCGCCTGGGTGGCGCTGCACGAGTGCTTCACCTGGATGCGCGGACGCTCGATCATCTCGGTCGACCCGATGCGCGACCACGTGGCGGCGGTCTCCTGCGGCATCCACAAGGGCACGCCGATCCTCGACCTCGACTACGACGAGGATTCGGCGGCCGATACCGACGCCAACTTCGTCATCACCGGGACAGGCGGCCTCGTCGAGGTGCAGGGCACCGCCGAGGCCGCGCCATTCTCGGAGGAGGAATTTCTGGGGCTGCTGCGCCTGGCCAAAGGCGGCGTGGCGCAGCTCGTCGCGCTGCAGAAGCAGGCGGTGGCCTGATGGGCCGGCTCCTCTCCGGCCGGGTCGTGATCGCAACCCACAACAGCGGCAAGCTCACGGAGATGCGCGAGCTGCTCGCGCCCTTCGGGGTCGAGGCCGTCTCGGCGGGCGAGCTGAATCTGCCCGAGCCGGAGGAGACCGGCACGATGTTCGCCGAGAACGCGGCGATCAAGGCGCGCAGCGCCGCCGCGGCCACCGGCCTTCCCGCCTTCGCGGACGATTCCGGCCTCTGCGTCGCGGCGCTCGACGGGGCGCCTGGCCTGTTCTCGGCCCGCTGGTCCGGCGGCTCGAAGGATTTTTCCGGCGCGATGGCGCGCATCGAGCGCGAGCTGGCGGCACGCGGCGCCACGAACCGCCGGGCGCACTTCGTCTCGGCGCTCGTCCTGGCGTGGCCGGACGGGCACGAGGAGCTGTTCGAGGGACGGGTCTTCGGCGATCTGGTCTGGCCGCCGCGCGGCACGCGCGGCTTCGGCTACGACCCGATGTTCAAGCCCGACGAGAGCCCGCTCACCTTCGGCGAACTCGGCGCCGAGGAGAAGCACGGCATCGACTGGGAGCGGGGCGAGGCGCTGTCGCACCGCGCGCGCGCCTTCCTGTCTCTCGCGGCGGCCTGCCTGCGCCGCCCGGGCTGAACCCGCTCGTGACACCCTCCTCCCGGCGGGGAGGAGGGGCCTGCGGGCGAGGTCCGTTCAGTCCTCAGACGACTTCGAGACCGACATCGACGTTACCGCGGGTGGCGTTCGAGTAGGGGCAGACCTGATGCGCCTTCTCGACCAGCGTCTGCGCGGTCGCGCGGTCGAGACCGGGCAGCGAGATCTTCAGGTTGGCGGTGATGCCGAAGCCGCCCTCGGAGCGCGGGCCGATGCCGACCGTGGCGGTCACGGTGGTGTCGGCCGGGACCTGAATCTTCTCCTGGCCGCCGACGAACTTCATGGCACCGAGGAAGCAGGCCGAGTAGCCGGCCGCGAAGAGCTGCTCGGGGTTGTTGCCCTCGCCGCCGCCGCCGCCGAGTTCCTTCGGCGTCGTCAGCTTGACGTCGAGGCTGCCGTCCTGGGTCTTGGCACGACCGTCGCGGCCGCCGGTGGCGGTGGCCTGGGTGGTGTACTTCACGTCGACCGGCATCGAAGCTCTCCGTGGCTGGACGGGCGGATCTCGCCCGAAGGATCCGGCGGCCGTTCGGCCACCGGACGTTCAGTTAGCGTGCAATGTGATTTTTTGCAATTTGTTTTCCGCCCCCATCGTCGCTATCGTGGCGGTTGTGCGCCATCGGGGCGCTCATCCCACATTGCTCCCGGCCGCGGCCGGTCCCGCGCGCCATCGCGCAAGGAGGCGGACATGTCAGGCCCTCACGCCCAGACCCCGGCTCCCTCGACGGGCGAGAGCGACCTGCATCTCGCCACCCAGATCTGTTTCGCCGTCTATTCCGCCGCGCACGCCTTCAACCGCATCTACAAGCCCCTGCTCGACGGCCTCGGCCTGACCTATCCGCAATATCTCGTCCTCCTCCTGCTTTGGGAAGAGGACGGCCAGACGATGAAGACCATCGGGCAGCGGCTCTACCTCGATTCCGGAACGCTCACGCCGCTGATGAAGCGGCTCGAGACGGCGGGCTTCGTGTCGCGCAGCCGCGATGCGCAGGACGAGCGGCTGATGCGCATCACGCTGACGGAGACCGGCCGGATGCTGCGCCAGAAGGCGCTGCCGTTTCCAGACGCGATCGTGTGCGCGACAGGCCAGTCGCCCGCGCGGCTGAAGCTCCTGCGCGACGAGATCGTGGGGTTGCGCGACGCGCTGCATGCCAATGCCGCGCCGGACCGCGGCGTCGCCTGACCGACCTCGCATGTGCGCAAGCGCACTGCGCGAACCGGGCAGTACCCGCGAGGTCTCCCGCCGCACGGCCGGCTGACCATCTCTTGCCCGTCCGACGGACGCTCGCGCCGCGCGAGCCCCGGATCCCACCCGACGGGGGCCGCGCGCCGGCCCCGTTCTGGAGCACACCTCGCACCATGGCGACAGATTCCCTCTTCGAACCCCTGACCCTCGGGGCGATCCGCCTCGACCACCGCGTCGTGATGGCGCCGCTGACGCGCATGCGCTCGCGCCAGCCGGGCGACGTGCCCCAGCCCCTCAACGCCGCCTATTACGGCCAGCGCGCGAGCCGCGGCGGCCTCGTGATCGCCGAGGCGACCGACATCGCCGAGCAGGCCCGCGGCTATCCGGGAGCGCCGGGCATCTATTCGCCCGAGCAGATCGCCGGCTGGCGCGGCGTCGCCGAGGCCGTCCATGCGGCGGGCGGCTTTCTGTTCGTTCAGATCTGGCACACGGGCCGGGTCTCGCATTCCTCGATGCAGCCGGGCGGTGCCCTGCCGGTGGCGCCCTCCGCGGTGGCGGCCCCTGGCCAGCACATGGACCGTCAGTTCAACCCGGTGCCGTTCGAGACTCCGCGGGCGCTCGACGAGGCTGAGATCGCCGACCTCGTCGGCCTCTTCCGGCAGGCGGCGCTCAACGCCCGCGAGGCCGGCGCGGACGGCGTCGAGATTCACGGCGCGAACGGCTACCTGATCGACCAGTTCCTGCAGGATTCGACCAACCGGCGCAGCGACCGCTACGGCGGGCCGATCGAGAACCGCGCCCGCTTCCTGCTGGAGGTGGTGGATGCGGTGGCCGGCGCGATCGGCGCGGACCGGGTCGGGGTGCGCATCTCGCCCTGGGGCCGCTTCAACGGCATGAAGGACAGCGACCCGGGCGCGCTGTTCGACCACGTCGCGGCCGAACTCGGCCGGCGCGGCCTCGCCTACCTGCACGTCGTGGAGCCGCGGGCGGACCAGACCAGCGACACCAACGCCCTCGACCCGAACGCGCCCGACGCCGCCTCGCGCGTCAAGGCGCAGTTCGGCGGCCCGCTGATCGCAGCCGGCGGCTTCACGCCCGAATCCGCCGCCGCCGCGGTGGCGAGCGGGCACGTGGATGCGGTGGCGTTCGGGCGCCTGTTCATCGCCAATCCGGACCTGCCGGAGCGGATCCGCCGCGGCGCGGGCTTCAACCGCTACGACCGCACCACCTTCTACGGCGGCGACGCCCGGGGCTACATCGACTACCCGGCGCTGGGCGACGCGGCCTGAGCGCAAGCCTTCCGCCGGGCGCTCAGCCCGGCGGCGGCTCGGTCGGACTGGCGTCGGGGGCGGGCGGCGCATGGTCGGCCCGCCACTGCGCAAAAAGGCTCTGGAGCACCGAGACGGTGTCGCGCACCGCCTTCGCCTCGTCCTCGACGGACACGCCCTCCGAGACGGAGTTGCGGGTCGTGAGGAGCGCGCGCTCCTCGATCTCGCTTAGGCGATCGAGGAAATCCGGCCGCTCGGCGAGCAGGCTCAGGGCATCGCCCATCGCGGTGGCGAGCGTCGTGGCGAGGAGGCCCGCGGTGGCGACGTCGCCCACCGAGGCCTCGTAGGGCTCGGGCGTCTCCTCGTCGTCCTCCTCGGTCTCCGCATCGGCGGCGGCCTGCAGGCCCTCCACCAGGGCCTCGACGAGTTCGACCACGGTGTCGTCGGGCAGGGCAAGGCGCACCGCCGGCTCCGGCTCCTCGCCGGTGAAGCCTGCGGTGCCCAGCGTCACCTGAAGGATGCCCGGACGGCGCAGGCTGAGCGCCATCAGGGCGTTGGCGTAGATCGTCGGCGCGTCGGACGGCATCCGGAAACTCTGCGCGGGGCGGCCGGGCTCAGGCCCCGGCGAAGCCCATACTCTTGTGCGCCGGCAGTTCGATGTCGATCCCGAGGGTCGGGATGCCGCCGCGGCGATCCATGCTGATCTTCACCTTCTCGCCGTCGACGGCCACGTGCTTGGCGATGGCCGCCAGCACGTCCTCGCGCAGCGAGGCGATCAGGTCGCGCCGGCCGAACACGGAGCGCTCCTGGGCGAGCAGGAGCTTGAGGCGGTCGCGCGCCGCGGGCGCCGACCCCCTGCGGGAGCGCAAGCCCAGGCGTTTCATGCGGCCCTCCGGGGGAGAAAGCGGTCGAAGAAGGACTTGCGCTCGGCCGG
>NZ_BPQQ01000153.1 GCF_022179325.1 Methylobacterium isbiliense
GTTCTCCCGCATTTTGCGTGGAACGGTCGCGGTGACGAGGCCGGCGCTGGCTGATTCACAGACGGGATGATCCTCTCCTCATCCCTGCCGGGCTGCTCCATCGAGAGCGTCACCCGGAGCGCCGATCACCTCGTCATCCTCGCCCATGTGCGCCGCGCTCAGGCTCGATGTCCCGCCTGTGGCACGCCCAGTTCCGCCGTTCACAGCCGCTACGATCGCCGTCCCGCCGATCTGCCGAGCCTCGGCCAGCCCGTGACGCTGCGCCTGCGCATCCGACGCTTCTACTGCCGTCATCCCACCTGCCACCGCCGCACCTTCGCCGAGCCTCTCCCACGGCTGATGCCGCCACGAGCCCGACGGACACGCCGCCTCGCTCAGGCCCAGACACGGATTGGGCTTGCAGCCGGCGCGGAGGCCGGTGCGCGCCTGACCGGCCACCTGGGGATGCGGACCAGCCCCGATACGATGCTGCGCCTCTTGCACCGCCTCCCGCTGCCGCGTGCGGCTCCACCACGAGCCGTCGGCATCGACGATTGGGCCATCCGCAAGGGACGGGCCTACGGCACCCTCCTCGTTGACCTCGAACGCCGATGCCCGATCGACCTGCTGCCCGACCGCTCGGCGGTGACCGTCACCGCGTGGCTGCGTCGCCATCCTGGTATCCAGATCATCGCCCGCGACCGCTCGACCGAGTACGCCCGAGCAGCCACGGCGGGCGCCCCCGCCGCTCTCCAAGTCGCCGATCGGTGGCACCTCCTCCTCAACATGCGCCAAGCCCTCGAACGCTGGCTTGGCCGTGCTCACGGCCGGCTGCGACAGCTTCCCGTCCTTCCTGGTGGTGACGGCCGGCAGCCGGGGGAACGCCCGCGCGCCTATCGCCGCAGCGCGGCCGAGATCGCCATCAGCCGCGACAGCCGCGCTCGCCGGCTTGCAGCCTACGAGGACGTGCGCCGGCGTCATCTCGCCGGCGAGACGCTGCTGGCCATCGGGCGCGCGACGGGTCTGGCGCGTGCAACGGTACGCAAATACGCTCAGGCCGAGAGCTTCCCGGAGCGCGCGCGGCGCCGACCCAATCCGTCTCGCCTTGACCCCTACCTCGCTCATCTGGAGCAGCGCATGGCTGAGGGGTGCGAGAACGCCAGGGCGCTCTGGCGCGAGATCCGCGCCCAGGGCTTCGCGGGGACCCATCGGCAGGTGCACCGCTTCGTCGCCGAGCGACGCACGAGCCCGGCGCGGCGCACGGCCCGCAAATGGCTGTCGCGAACCGCCTCGACGAACGCCGAGGCCATCAGCGCAGTGCCGATCTCCTCTCCGAAGCAGCTGGCCTGGATCCTGGTGCAGCCCCTCGCGACACTGCCGCCGCGCGCCGCGGCTGACCTCGCCCGCGTCCGGCAGGATCCTGAAGCCGCACGGATCGCCGATCTGGCGCGGCGGTTCACGATGCTCGTGCGGGCCTGTGGCCTAGGTGGTGACCGCCCGGCGGACCCTGCCGGCGAGTTCGACAGGTGGCTGCTCGACACCCGGACCTGCGGTGTTGCTGCGTTAGAGACCTTCGCAGCCGGTGTGACGCAGGATGGCGCGGCCGTTCGGGCCGCACTATCCTGCGTCACACCGGCTGCGAAGGTCTCTAACGCAGCAACACCGCAGGTCCGGGTGTCGAGCAGCCACCTGTCGAACTCGCCGGCAGGGTCCGCCGGGCGGTCACCACCTAGGCCAC
>NZ_BPQQ01000155.1 GCF_022179325.1 Methylobacterium isbiliense
GAGGGGTGCGTTCCCCTCAATCCTATCCTCGGGTCGGATCGCTCGCCCCACCGCATCGACATCCAAGTGGGGGACGGTGCTTACATGATCGCCCGATCGGCGTTGGTCGGCGCCATGGAGGAGAGTGCGTCACTGCACAACTTGCTGCTGCGCTTCGCGCAGGTGCAGGGGCTGCAGTCGAACTACACGGCCCTGTCAAACGCGGTGCACCAGATCAACGAGCGGCTCGCGCGCTGGCTGCTGATGTGCCACGACCGCAGCCCCAGCAACGAGATGGCGCTCACTCACGATTATCTTGCGCTGATGCTAGCGGTGCGCCGCCCCAGCGTGACGACGACACTGCACGTTCTGGAGGGCAACGGCTTCATCAGGACGGAGCGGGGCCTCATCACGATCCGCGACCGGCGCGGTTTAGAGGAGTTCGCCCAGGACGCATACGGCCGGCCCGAGGCCGAGTACCGCCGCCTGATCGGTCCCCTGGACTGACCGGGCAGGAGGGCCTGCCAGAGTTTCCGTTTTGACCCAACTGGCGCAATCTGGGCGGTGCTTGCATTTGGGCCCCGGTCGAAAGCCTATCAGCTTGATCGTTGCCCTGGCACCCGTGCAGGGCGGGATCGAGACGGCGCGGCCGGCAGCGGCGGAGCGGCGAACCTTGCCTTTTGGCCTGTGATCAACCACAACCGCGACGCCCGGCGGCCCGGCCGCCTCACGCCTCCAGAGACCTCCATGCTCGATTACGCGCAAGCGCGCCGCCTCATGGTCGATTGCCAGTTGCGGACCTTCGACGTGACCGACATCGCGGTGCTCGACGCCTTCGACGCCGTCCCGCGCGAACGCTTCGTGCCGGAGGGCCGGGAGCCCTTCGCCTACATCGACCAGCCGCTCGCCCTCGGCAGCGAGGCGGGCGAAACGCGCTACACGCCCGCCCCGATGGTGCTGGCCCGGCTGATCCAGGCGCTCGCCGTCCGGCCGGGCGAGCGCGCCCTCGACGTGGCGACGGGGCTCGGCTACGCCGCCGCGCTCCTCGACCGGCTCGGCGCCCGGGTGACCGCCCTCGACTCGCTGCCCGGCCTCGCCGCGCAGGCGCGCGAGCGCCTCGCCGGCCGGGCGATCGCCATCGAGACGGGGCCGCTCCCGGCGGGTGCGCCGCAGCACGGCCCCTACGACGCCATCCTGATCAACGGACGCATCGAGACGCGGCCGCAGGCGCTGCTGGAGCAACTGGCGGATGGTGGGCGCCTCGCCTGCGTGCAGGGCCAGGGCCGCACCGGCAAGGCCACCCTCTGGGTGCGCGCCGGCAACGCCTTCGGGTCCCGCCCGCTCTTCGATGCCACCCTGCCGGCCCTCGGGGCCTTCGCGGCCGAGCCGGGCTTCACCTTCTGATCGCCTGACCGGGCCTCGGGATCGTCGCCACTGGGGGCGTGCCGCCGCAGGCATGCGCGAAGAGCGCCTGCGATCTCGCTCCTGCGCGCTGCCAGCAGAAGCACTGTATATCGGCGTGAACTGCGGGGATAACTCGCGGTAAGGCTGGCCCGCGACTGTGGATGTCGGGGCCGGGTTCTATCGCACCCGCCGGCACTGTCGCCTTTTTGCGCCACCGTTCGCCAAAGTCGGCTCCCGCCGGCTCCCGCCGATGCCTCCGGGCCTGCCGTCAGCTAAGGTTGGACGCGAGGTGGGCTCAGCCGGATGGGGTTCGGGACCGTCGCGTGCCGGAACCGACTGCGACAGGCCGCACTCAAGGTGGTTAGGCGTGACTGAAACACGACATCGAGCGCAACGTGGCCTCCGGCTCCGTACCGTCGCCATCGCGGCCCTCGTCCTGGCGGGGGAGGGCGCGCGTGCGGAGACGCTGGAGAGCGCGCTCGGACGCGCGTACGCGGGCAACCCGACGCTCAACACCCAGCGCGCCACGCAGCGCGCCACCGACGAGACCGTGGCGATCGCGGTGGGCGGCTACCGCCCGCGCGTCAGCGGCTCGGCCTCGATCGGCGTGCAGAACACCGACGGGTCCCAGGCGGGGCAGCGCATCCGGCAGACCATCCTGCCGGGCTCGGCCGGGCTGACCGTCACCCAGACCCTGTTCAACGGGTTCCAGACCGACAGCCAGACCCGGCTCGCCGAATCGCAGGTGCTGGGCGGGCGCGAGACCCTGCGCAACGTCGAGATGACGGTGCTGTTCTCGGCCGCGCAGGCCTACATGAACGTGCTGGCCGACACCGCCACCCTGGAGTTGAACCGCAACAACGTCGAGGTGCTGGAGGAGCAGCTCCGCCAGACCCGCGACCGCTTCAATGTCGGCGAGGTCACCCGCACCGACGTCGCGCAGGCCGAGGCCCGGCTCGCGGGCGCCCGCTCGCAGGTCAGCCTCGCCGAATCGACCCTGCGCACCAGCATCGCCACCTACCGGCAGATCGTCGGCGTCGAGCCGCGCCAGCTCGCCCCGGGCCGCCCGCTCGACCGCTACGTGCCAGGCAACCTCACGGCCGCAATCGACATCGGCCTGCGCGAGCACCCCAACATCATCGCGGCGCTGCACGACGTCGACGCGGCCGAGGCCAGCGTGCGTGTGGCCGAGTCGGCGCTCTACCCGACCGTGAGCCTGAACGGCTCCGTGCAGAAGCTGTTCGACCAGCAGTTCGGCAACACCGAGCTGTTCTCGGGCGCCGTCACCGGCCAGCTCAGCGTGCCGCTCTACCAGGGCGGGTCGGAATACGCGCAGGTCCGGCGGGCCAAGGAGCAGGTGGGCGCCGCCCGGATCCAGGTCGAGATCGTGCGCGATCAGGTGCGCGCCTCGATCGTCACCGCCTGGGGCAACCTCGACGCCGCCAAGGCGCGCGTCATCGCCCAGCAGGCGCAGGTCCAGGCCAACGAGGTGGCGCTCAACGGCGTGCGCGAGGAGGCCCGCGTCGGCCAGCGCACCACCCTGGACGTCCTCAACGCCCAGCAGGAACTGCTCAACGCCCGCGTGAACCTCATCGCGGCCCAGCGCGACCGGGTGGTCAGCTCCTATCAGGTGGTGCAGACGGTGGGCCGCCTGACCACGGCCTTCGTGGGCATCCCGGTCGCCCAGTACAGCTCCAAGCAGCATTTCGACCAAGTCAAGGACCTCTGGTACGGCGTGCGCACCCCCGACGGCCGCTGAGCATGGCGGGCGCGCCACACCCGCCGATACTCCTGTTGGCGGCGGGTGAGCCGGCTTTGTGCGGCGGACCGGACGTGGAATACTGCTGAAGGGCGTGATTGCCCGGTCCCCTGATCCGAGCGTTTTGAAGTCGATGAGCGCAGCGAGCCCCAAGACGCAGGAACCCTCGATGGAGGAGATCCTCGCCTCCATCCGCCGCATCATCGCCGACGACCAGAAGGAGCCCGAGCCGCCGCCGCCGGCCGCGAGCGCCAAGCCCGCGCCGGTGAAGGAGGTGCCCAAACCCGAGCCCGTGGCGGTCGCTCCCCCGCCCGAGCCGGATTTCGAGGAGGACGACGTCCTCGACCTCGCCGGCGTGGCCGAGCCGGTGCGCAAGGCCTCCCTCGATCTCGACATGCCGGAGATCGGCTTCCGGGACGACGAACCGATCGACTTCGACGCGATCGAGATCGATCCGGAGCCTGAACCCGAGCCCGTGAAGGCGGCGGCCCCGCCGCCCCAGCCCGCGCCGCCGCCCCCTCCGCCGCCGCAGCCCGCTCCGGCCGCCGAGAGCCGGCTCCTGTCACGGGAATCCGACGCGAGCGTCAGCCAAGCCTTCACGCTGCTCGCCAACACGGTGCTGTCGAACAACGCCCGCACCCTGGAGGATCTCGTCCAGGAGATGCTGCGGCCCATGCTGAAGGCGTGGCTCGACGACAACCTGCCGGTGATGGTCGAGCGGCTGGTGCGGGCGGAGATCGAGCGGGTCGCCCGCGGCCGCTGAGAGTTGACGGCAGGGCCGCCGTCCGGTTGAAAGCGCGGAACGAGGGGGCCGGCCGCCCGCGCGGCTCACGGCCCCTTTTCCTTTTCGCGGTTTCGCCGGCGCGCCCCCGCCCGAGAGGCTCGGGGGACGGCGCCCGGCGCGGGTGGCCCCGTCATGATGGACAAGACCTTCGATCCCGCCGCCGTCGAGGCGCGCATCGCCGCCGAATGGGAGGAGGCGCAGGCCTTCCGGGCCGGGCGCCCCGACCGCGCGGGGGCCACCCCCTTCAGCATCATGATCCCGCCGCCGAACGTGACGGGCTCTCTGCACATGGGCCACGCCCTCAACAACACCCTGCAGGACGTGCTCGCCCGCTTCGAACGCCTGCGCGGCAAGGACGTGCTCTGGCAGCCCGGCACCGATCACGCCGGCATCGCCACCCAGATGGTGGTGGAGCGCCGCCTGATGGAGCAGCAGCAGCCCGACCGCCGTGCGCTCGGGCGCACCGAGTTCGTGCGCCGCGTCTGGGAGTGGAAGGCGGAATCGGGCGGCACCATCGTCAATCAGCTCAAGCGCCTCGGCGCCTCCTGCGACTGGTCGCGCGAGCGCTTCACCATGGACGAGGGCCTGTCGAGGGCCGTCGTGAAGGTGTTCGTGGACCTGCACGCGCAGGGGCTGATCTACCGCGACAAGCGCCTCGTGAACTGGGACCCGAAGTTCCAGACCGCGATCTCCGACCTCGAAGTGCAGCAGGTCGAGGTGAAGGGCCATCTCTGGCACTTCGCCTATCCGGTGGTGGACGAGGCCGGGGCCGAGACGGGCGAGACCATCACGGTGGCGACGACCCGCCCCGAGACGATGCTCGGCGACACCGCGGTGGCGGTGCACCCGGAGGACGAGCGCTACCGGGCGCTCGTCGGCAAGCGCGTGCGCCTGCCCCTCGTCGGGCGCCTCATCCCGATCGTCGCGGACGAGTATTCCGATCCCGAGAAGGGCACGGGCGCGGTGAAGATCACGCCGGCGCACGATTTCAACGACTTCGAGGTCGGGCGGCGGCACGGCCTGCCGCTCGTCAACGTCATGGACGACGAGGCCCGCCTGAGCCTTGAGGGCAACGCGGCCTTCCTCGACGGTGCGACGCCCGATCCGGAGACGCTGGCGCTGCACGGGCTCGACCGCTTCGAGGCGCGCCAGCGCGTCGTGGCGATGATGGAGGCGGGCGGGCGGCTCGTCACCATCGAGCCCAACGCCCATGCGGTGCCGCACGGCGACCGCTCCGGCGTCGTGATCGAACCCTATCTCACCGACCAGTGGTACGTGGACGTGAAGCCGCTCGCCGAGCGCGCGCTCCAGGCGGTACGCGACGGGCGCACGCGCTTCGTGCCCGAGACCTACGAGAAGACCTACTTCCAGTGGCTGGAGAACATCGAGCCCTGGTGCATCTCGCGCCAGCTCTGGTGGGGCCACCAGATCCCGGCATGGTACGACCCGGACGGGCGCGTCTTCGTGGCGGCGACCGAGGAGGAGGCGCTGGAGAAGGCCGCCGCCCATCACGGCCGCCCGGTCAGCCTGCGCCGCGACGAGGACGTGCTCGACACGTGGTTCTCGTCCGGCCTGTGGCCGTTCTCGACGCTGGGCTGGCCGGAGAGCACGCCGGACCTCGCCCGCTACTACCCGACCAGCGCCCTCGTCACGGGCTTCGACATCATCTTCTTCTGGGTCGCCCGGATGATGATGCTGGGGCTCCACGCGATGGACGAGGTGCCCTTCCGCACCGTCTACATCCACGCCCTCGTCCGGGACGAGAAGGGCGCCAAGATGTCGAAGTCGAAGGGCAACGTGGTCGATCCCCTCGACCTCGTCGACCGCTACGGCGCCGACGCGCTGCGCTTCACCCTCGCCGCCATGGCGGCGCAGGGCCGCGACATCAAGCTCTCGGTCCAGCGCGTCGAGGGCTATCGCAACTTCGCGACGAAGCTCTGGAACGCCGCCCGCTTCGCGGAGATGAACGGCTGCCGGATCGACCCCGACTTCCGGCCCGAGGCGGTGGGCGAGACCCTGAACGCCTGGGCGATCGGCGAGGCCGCCCGCGCCGCGGCCGAGGTCACGGGGGCGCTCGACGCCTATCGCTTCAACGACGCGGCGAACGCCGCCTACCGCTTCGTCTGGAACGTCTTCTGCGACTGGTACCTCGAACTCGCCAAGCCCGTGCTCCAGGGCGAGGAGGGACCGGCCCGGGAGGAGACGCGCCGCACCGTCTCGTTCCTGATCGACCAGATCTGCGCGCTGCTGCATCCGTTCATGCCGTTCCTCACCGAGGAGCTGTGGGCCACCAAGGGCCGGGAGGCGGGCCTGTCGCGCGGGCTGCTCGCGCTCTCCCGCTGGCCCGACCTCGGCGCCCTGCGGCGGCCCGAGGCCGAGGCGGAGATCGGCTGGGTGGTCGACCTCGTCTCCGAGATCCGCTCGGCGCGCTCGGAGACGAACGTGCCGGCGGGAGCCCAGATCCCGCTGGTGCTGGTGTCGCCCAGCGAGGCCGTGCGCGCCCGCCTCGCCCGCTGGGGCGAGACCGTGCGGCGCCTGGGGCGCCTCTCCGAGATCGGCCAGGCGGAGGCGAGCCCCGCCAAGTCGGTGCAGCTCCTCGTGCGCGGCGAGGTGGCGGCGCTGCCCCTCGAAGGCGTGGTGGACCTCGCCGCCGAGGTGGCGCGGCTGCGCAAGGAGGAGGGCCGGCTCACGGGCGACATCGCCAAGACCGACGCCAAGCTCGCCAACGCGGACTTCCTGGCCCGCGCCCCCGAGGAGGTGGTGGAGGAGCAGCGCGAGCGCCGCGACGCCGCCGCCGAGCGGCTCGCCAAGGTGCGCGAAGCGCTCTCCCGCCTGGAGGGCTGAAGCGCGCCCCGCCGGCCGCGCCTCAACGGCCGGCGGGGCGTGGCGGCGTCAGCACCCGGTAGAACCCGTCCGGATCGTCGGCCCCGGTCTCGGCGGCGCGCGCGAGCGCGGCGACCACCCGGTCGGCGATCGGCAGCCGGTAGTGCAGCGGGTCCCAGTAATTCTCGTCCCGCGTCGTGACGCCGGAGGGGATGCGGAAATCCACCACGGTGGCGCCGCGGCTGCGGCCGATCGCGGCGACGCGGGCCTTGCAGGCCGCCTCCCGCTCCGCTCCGGGGCTGCCGGGCGGCGCCTGCGCGGCGACGTGCACCGGCATGAAGGCCACGAGCTTGCGGGCGTCGGGCGGCACCGCGGCGAGCAGCGCATCGAGCCAGTCGAGGGCGGGCATCGGACCGGGGCCGGCCGACGGATCCTCGCGCCCCCAGCTGCGGATATGGGCGCTCGCGCGGGCCCCGTCGTAGCTCGCCTCGGGCGGGGTGAACACCTCGTAGCCGTCGTGGCGGATGCGCTCCCGCATCCGGCCGAGCCGATGCAGCAGCACGCGGCCGGCGATCTGCAGGCTCTGGAGGTTCCACTGGTGCAGGAGGCCGCGCCATGCGGCATCCCGCCGGTAGAGCCAGGGCGGGAAGGCCCGGAAGGTCAGGCGCTTGGCATCGGCCTGCGCGTCGCACCAGTTCGCGTCGAGCCCGAACACCACGCCCCTCGCCTGGACCGTGCGCAGGAAGAGCCGGGCGAGCTGCACCTGCTCCCAGGGCGTCGCCGCGTTCATCGCGAGGTTGGCGAAGCGTCCGCCCAGCGCCGCAGCGAGGGCGCGGGGGTCGAGAAGGCGCGCCGTGGAGGTGCCGAACACCGCCGCGTCGTAGGCGCCGCTGCGCACCACCTGCGGATACATGAAGCGCTGGTTGAGATCCATGATCGGCCCCGCCGGCCGACCCGGGGCCGCGCGCAGCCCGTACGGATCCATCGTGGCGATGAAGCCGAGGACCGCCAGCCCCGCCGCCGCCGCCACGGCGAGGACCACGCCGACGAACCGGCGCCACGCGCCGGGCGGCGCGGCGACGGCGGCTGCAGGATCCGCACCGGCCGGCCGCACGGCCCGCCGGGCGCCGGGCGCGAGGCTGTTCACCCGCCCTGGTTCCGCGGTTGACCCCACGGCGTCAACCCCCTATGCCGACGCCTGCTCCGCGAGGGGACAGCCGGCCGTGGCCGCGCGGACCGTCCGGATGCGAGCGCGTAGCTCAGCTGGTAGAGCAACGGACTTTTAATCTGTAGGTCCTGGGTTCGAGCCCCAGCGCGCTCACCAAATACCCCTTTATAATCAATGATTTAGCTCGCTTCCGACCGAAGCGCGAGCACTGAGGTGTGTGCAATCTCGCGGAAGTGTGTGCAATTCACAGATTGGCACACCCCAAAAGTGTGTGCAATAACAAATACTTAACCATAGCTGGCCCGGTAGACGAAAGGATTGTTTGCGGTAGAGCAACAGTGAGACGTGTCTCCGTCCGAGGGCCGAATGCGCTTTGCACACGCGAGGTGCCTCACGACTGGAAAGCTAACCTTCGACGGAAGCATCCGGACCGAGCCTCGCGGGGGCGTGCCGCTCGACCATCGGGCGTGGGCCCTCGATGTGCAGGTAGTCGGAGTCGAAGCCCGCGATCGCCTTCACTGCGTCGTAATCGTGGATCGTCAGCCAGCGGCCCTCCAGGCTGATCAGGCCGCGTCCGCGCAACTCCTGAAGCGTCCGGTTGACGTGCACGGTCGACAGGCCGAGCGCGTCACCGAGGTCGGCCTGCGTGACCGGCAGCGGGTAGCGGTTCTCGCTGCTCAGGCCCACCGTCGAGAGCCGAACGAGAAGCTCGCACAGCAGGTGCGCCATCCTCTCGTCCGCCGAACGGCGCCCGAGCCCGATGGACCACTCCGCCGACACGGCGTTCTCCACGCATTGCAGCCACCAGATCGCCTCGCGGATCGCCGGGCTGCGGTCCATCAGCTCCCTCACCTGCGTGAGGGGGAGCACCGCCACCGTGCAGGCGGTGAGGGCACAGACACCGGAATGGATGCGCTTCAGCAGCAAGCCATCCAGGTCGCACACGTCCCCCGGCACGAACACGGCGGGGATCTGCCGCCGGCCATCAGGCAGGAGCTTGAAGCGCGCGGCCCAGCCCTCCACGAGGATGTGCAGGCTGTCGGGCCGGTATCCCTCCGGATGGATGTCCGTTCGGGCCGCGACGCCGAGCGTTAAGCCGCAGGCCCGGGCCAGGAGCTGAAGGTCGTCCTCGGTCAGGCTGGTGAGTGTCCGCAGCCGAGTGACCAACGGGTTCATCATCGTCGTACCCGGAGCAGCGCACTGGCGGGCCCGTGGCGTGACGTGGATTCTGCCAGCGCCGTCGCTCGGTCCAGGAGGAGGGAGCGACGACGCCTCCGTACGCACTGTGATGAAGCTCCCCAACGAGAGTAAGCGCTTGGTGCAGGCGAGGGTGGAAGTGTCAAACACCGTACGGTATCC
>NZ_BPQQ01000156.1 GCF_022179325.1 Methylobacterium isbiliense
GCTCGGGCGCGGCTCTAAGCGCCAATGACCCTCGTTCGCGGCCACAGACTCGACGCTCACCAGCTGGACGGTCGCGCCATGTGAGCTCCTGCCCACCGAGATGCGGGTGATCGGCTACGCCGAGGTCACGGTTCACATGCGACATCCGGAGCGAGGAGCCCGCCGTTCTCGCCGAGCCCTCCCCCCGATCGCGGACAGCCAAAGGCGAGGGCTCAGGCACGGACCCCTTGAACTCCGGAAATATACTTCGTCGCCTGCGTTTCAGATTCGATGTCCGAATCGACGGAGCAACAGCATGGACGAGGACCGCTTCAACATCGAGCTGCGCAAGTTCCTGAAGGAGGTTGGCGTGACCTCCCAGCGGGAGATCGAGCGCGTCGCACGCGAGGGGCTCGCGTCCGGCAACACGCTCAAGCTGCGGATGACGCTCACGGCCGAGAACGCGCCCCTGCAGCACGTCATCGAGCGGACGATCGTGCTCGACGGAGATGGCGATCCAGCATCGTAGGAGTGCCGGACCTCCTCTGAGCACCTACAGCGCCCCTCACCTCAGCCCTGCGTTAGCTCGCACCGTCGGAGGTGCTTCCGCCGCCGGCTCCGCGGCCGACGTCTCCGCCACCGGCAAGTGGATCGTGCCCCATGTCGCCGCCGAGATCGCCCGTGCTCCCGACACCTCCGCCGATGTCGCCCGTGCCACCGCCCGCAACACCGCCCTGGTCGGCACCGAGATCTCTTCCGAGATCACCAGTCCCACCGCCGGCGATGTTCGTGCGGCTGCCCAGGCTGCCTCCAGCCGTGCCAACCGCACCACCGCCGGGAAGCCCGTCCGTGCCCCCTCCAGCGGCGCCTGCAAGGCCACCCATTCCGCCGCCACCCGTGCCGGGTGTGTTGGCACCGAGCCCTCCCGGTGCGCCACCGCCGAGCTGGCCCGTGCCCTGATCGACAGGTTGGGTGAGGTCGTCGGCCCCCTCGCCTATCGCGCTACCAAGCCCGGCAGATCCTCCGGCCATGCTCTGGCTCTGCTTGTTCTCGCCCATGACGCACTACTCCGATCTGGAACGCCCTATGAACTGCCTGCGGTCAACAACTGACCGGGGACGCAGGTTCGGGTGTGCGGACGGCTTCTTCAAGTGATGATCACCGCCTCGGCTCGGCAGGGTTGGGGTGGATCGTAGGGAGGGTCGCTGACGGGCATCTACGCGAACAGCTACCCAGCAGCTCTCGACCCAGCCAAGCCGCTCAGTGACGCTCCCAAGCCATCCCAGGCCTACACCAGATCGGAGAAGGGACAGGGCTGGCCTTCCAAAACAGGATCCGCCATGTCCTGGACGTTCAGGAGCATGCCCATGCCGCTGACGATTGCCATATTCTCCGACGTGATCTGCCCCTGGTGCTACCTCGGCAAGCGCCGCCTCGAGCGCGCCCTCGATCACCTCGGGATGCGCGAGACTACCTCGGTCGAGTGGCTCCCCTTCGAGCTCAACCCCGACATGCCGGCTGGGGGCATGGAGCGCGCCCTTTATCGAGCGAGGAAATTCGGTGTGGAGCGGAGCGCTCAGCTTGACGCGCGGATGGCCGAGCTAGGACGGCAGGAGGGCATCAGCTTCGCGTTCGATCGGATGCTCCGGACTCCGAACACGCGGCGCGCTCACACGCTGATCGCGTTCGCCACGCAACACGGACACGCGGGGGCGGTCGTCGACGCCCTGTTCCGCGCCTATTTCGAAGAAGGCCGTGATGTCGGCGACCCAGATGTGCTGCTTGAGATCGGCATGGCGGCAGGCCTCGATCGCGGTCCCGTCGTCGCGGCGCTGAGCAGCCAGCAGCTCGTGCAGCATGTCGAGGACGTCGAACATCACGCTGCCCAGATGCAGATCACCGGCGTGCCGTTCTTCATCCTCGATCGGAAGTGGACCGTGTCCGGTGCGCAGTCCACCGAGCAGTGGCTTCAGGTGTTGTATGCTTCTTGATTATCGCGACCGGCCGATCGTTAGGGAGCTTCACGCCAGTGTTTGGTCTGCGGCCCGGTCAGAGATTCAGCACCGGAAGCGACTTCATGCTTCCACGCTCATCCAAATTCATCTGATGCTCGGCAACTTCTTGTGAGGTTAATTCCCGAATCGCAGTCGCGCTCGATCCTGGGCCTGCGGCCTGCGAGACCAAGAGCTCTGCGTCCAATTCATCGCGAGCAATGACAAGAACGGGCGCCGTCTTCGGCTCCGACGATTGGGTTTGCATGACGGTGACCTGCACTCCGAACGCCTTGTTCATGTAACGATGCCTTCTTCGATGTTGGAGGCAGGGCCGGCGCACCAGCCCTGATACTTGTCCGGCTCATACCCTGTGCGGCACCGATGGTTCCTCGATGAGCTGGCGGTCAGCACCTTGGCAACCGCTTCAACGGCTGGAATGCGGCAAGACGTTCATTCTCATCCTTCTCGAATGTGCCGGTCGCGGAGCATGATGACGTGCAGGGTCGGCGACTCGGACCCGGATGCACATGCTTCCGCAATCGAATACCGGCGAGTGGTATGCGCCTGGTCTCTCTGTCTTTCTCGATCAGCTTGAGATGTAGGCTGCGCGCCCCTTCGTGGAGGTGATGCGATCGGCAGGAGGCTCGCCCTCCAGTCCGCGATCGGACGCTCCATGCCTCACTCCCGGAGCGCACCCGGTTCCGCTCAAGCACGGGTCGCCTGCTGCTGGCCCGTCCGGGGCTGGAACGCGTTCGTCCGCGCGCCGTTCTCAGTGCCTCCCCGCCTCCCATTGCGGAGTTCGGAGATGCGCCGGCTGGAAACTCACTCGCTCGAACTGCTTGCCCGCTTCGGCTACGCGGCCCGGGGTATCGTCTACCTCCTGGTCGGTGGTCTTGCGGTTCTGGCTGCGGTCGGTTTCGGCGGCCAGACAGGAGGAAGCCGCTCTGCCCTCGCCACGCTGCTTCTCCAGCCGTTCGGCCGGGTGTGGCTAGGCCTGATTGCTGTAGGGCTCATGGGGTTCGCGGTCTGGCGGATCGTCGAAGCCGCGGCAGATGCGGATCACCTTGGTAGCTCCTACAAGGCTCTGGCGAAGCGAGCCGGGCACGTGATGAGCGGCCTCTTGTATGGCGGGTTGGCCGTCTCGGCCGCACAACTCGCCCTCGGTCAGCGCCGTGGTGGCGGAGACGACCAAGCGGCGCAGGACTGGACAGCTTGGGTGCTCGAAAAGCCACTCGGGCAGTGGGCGGTAGGGCTCGTCGGCTTGATTGTTCTCGGCGTGGGTGCCGCTTTCCTGCTCAAAGGGTGGAAGGGCGACGTGCTGCAACGGCTCATGCCGCCTGCCGAGGTTCGACAGTGGGCCGTGCCGATGGGCCGTCTTGGCTTCGCCGCTCGTGGCGTTGTCTTCGTGCTGATCGGCGGCTTCCTGATTCTGGCGGCCTTTCAGAGCACGTCGAGCGATGTCAAAGGGCTCGGCGGCGCCCTGCACGTCTTGCAACACCAGCCTTACGGCTGGGCGCTTCTCGCAATCACGGCTCTCGGCCTCGCCGCGTTCGGGCTGTTCGGGCTTGTTCAGGCGCGCTACCGCCACATCGATCCACCCGACGTGGCCGGCGCGAAGGCTGCGGTTGAGAGCGCCGTCTCAAGGCGACGAGCCGCTGACCGGGATGGCCGTCCGCCGCACGAGCGAACATCGAGTGGGAGCTCGGCCGATCCAGATGAAGGCGAGGTGCACGAGCTGAACACCGCTGCCCAGCGCGGCACACTCGGTTCGCTCTGAGGGCGAACTACGGCCTCGTCACTGGGGCGCCGGCCTCCCTGAGGTGACCCACCTACATCATGCCCCGAGTGGGCCCGTGTAGCGCTCCAGCGCCCCCCAGGCGTCCGGGCCGAACTTGGCCTTCCACTCAGCGTAATAGCCCGCGGCGACCAGCGCCGCGCGGAAGACCTCCCGATCCGGCGTGTTGATGGCGAGACCCTTGGCCCTCAGCCGCGTCTCCCCCTCGGCGTCCATCCGCGCGAACACCTGCCGCTGCTTCCCCACCGCAGCATCGAAATGACGGCTGATCAGAGTCTGCACGTCACGCGGCAGCGCGTCCCAGGTCCGGCCGTGGGCCAGGATCCACAAGCCGTCCCAGCTGTGGCCGGTCCGGGAGAGATACTTCTGCACCTCGTAGACCTTCGTGGCCTCGATCTGCGGCAGTGAGTTCTCCATCCCGTCCGCCACCCGCGTCTGCAGGGCGGCATAGGTCTCGGCAAGATTGATCGTCGTGGGTGAGGCCCCGAGCGCCCGAAACAAGGATGTCAGCAGAGGGCTGGGCGGCACCCGGATCTTCAGACCCTGCAAATCGGCCACGGCGGTGATCGGCCGGACACTCGTGATCACGTGGCGAAAGCCGTTGTCGACGACCCGAAAGGCCCGCAAGCCGAACTTGCCGAGCGCGTCCCGGATGCGCTCGCTGAGTGGTCCCCCGTCGAGGGCCGCCCAGAGCGGCTCATAGCTGGGAAAGGCATAGGCGACGCCCGGAATGCCGGCGAGCGGCACCAAGGTCTGGAGCGAGCTCACCGACGTGAGAGTGAAGGCGATGGCGCCCGAGCGCAGCTGCGACTGCATGCTCAGCTCGCTCCCGAGCTGGCTGTCGGGGTAGAGTGTGATGTCGATCTGACCTTTGCTGTCGGCCCGGATGGCATCAAGCGCCTCGACGAGGCAGGTGCTGGCCGGGTGGGCCTGCGGCATGGGTGAGCCCATGCTCATGCGCGCCACCGCCGCTTGGGCCCGCGCGCGCCGGGACGCGAACGGAGTGGCGAGCGCCGTCGCGCCCGCTTGGCTGACGAGCGCCCTGCGCGTCGGCATCGTGGATCCTCCCTCTTGATCCTGGCCGGGTATCCCGGCTCGAGTCGAAGACGACCCGTTGCGGGCGCGTTTGGCAAGGTCAGAGGACGCGCGAGACCTGTGCTCGGATTTAACAGCCATCCGCTCGTGCTTAGCCCTTCCGCTAAGCGGTTCGGCGGCGCGGACAACCGCACGAACCTGAGAGGTCACCTGCGCTTCGCTAGTGCATTGACTCATTCG
>NZ_BPQQ01000157.1 GCF_022179325.1 Methylobacterium isbiliense
CGCGCCAGTCGCCGACTCTACACAGACAGATCCGCCCGTCATCCAGAAACGCGGCAAAGCGCGTCCAACGCTTGAGCATGTAGTCGATGGGTTGCACGACCGCCGACGAACGCGAGAGCTGGGCGCGCTGCTCGCCGAGCCAGGCGTGCAAGTCCTCCACCACCGGCCGGCTGCGCTCCTGCCGAACCCGGCGGCGTTCGTCCGCGCTCAAGCCGTTGATCTCGCGCTCGAGGGCAAAGAGGATGTGGATGCGCTCCACCGCCTCGAGTGCGATCGGCGACACGGGCGCGGCACCGGAGCCGCGGCGCGCTCGGGCGACGATGTCGGCCAACTCGAAGAAGCCGCGGCGGGCGTGCCCCCAGCAGAGCGCCGAGGTGACCGCCCCGCCCGCACGCCCCGGATCATAAAGCCCGTTGTAGCCGCGCCCGTTGTCACCAGGGGGGCCGTCCCGGACGTTGCTTCACAAGCCAACAGGTTGCTCTGGTCGAAGGTTTTGTCGTCGCGGATGAGAGCATTCGCCAGGGTCACGAGGCGTCGCCCTGTGGCCACGATGGCAAGCTTGGCTGGTTTGCCGGCGTCTCTCATGGCGCGATAGGGTTTTCGGAAAGCCGGACAGGCGCGTGCGGCGACCATGCCCGCCATGTAGAAGGCTGTCCGCAGGCACGGCCGGCCGCCAGCGATGGCATGGCGGCCGGGATGCGCCCCACTCTGGCTGGGATGAGGAGCCATGTCAGCCAGGCTCGCGGCGGCCTTGCGGTCGATCCGTCCAAGTTCGGGCATATCGGTGATCAGCACGCCGGCGATGCGCCGGCCGATCCCCGGGATCGAGGTGAGGATGGTGCGCTTACGGGCCAAGGCCGGGTCGGCAGCGATGCGCCGGTCGAGCTCGGCTTCAACCTCGGCACAAGCCTGCGTCAGGACTTGGAGGACGGCCCGGTGGCTGTCGACGATCATCGGATCGAGGGCCTGGGCCAGCCGGGTCTTCTCGATGGCGATCAACTCGGTGAGCTGGCGCCGGCGCGTCGACAGAGCCTTGAGGGTCACCTGATCGGCCGTGGGAACCGGGCGCAGAGACTCGCTCATGTGTTGACGCAAGCGTGGTCAGCAGCAAATCACGAGCCACTCACCATCGGACACCCTCGGAGGCGACGCTGATCCCACGCTCGGCCGGGAGCTCCTCCACGTCGCGGTCGCTGAGCGTGAAGCGCAGGCGGAGCCGACGGCACGGCGGACGATCTCGAGTGGAAACTGGTGCAGGGTGTCGGAGACCGGCTGCGAGCCCCCTGCCCTACTCCGACCCAGGCCGACCTGCCCACCACCTGGCGTGACACCGTCCCCTGCCCTATCCCGGCTCAAGCCCGCTTGCCCCTGCTTCGCGCGACAATGCAAGCAGCGTCATGTGCCCGGAGGCGGCACCGCGCTGCTGCGGGCCCAGGCGGCCGTGGCCGCGCTCAAGAGCGACAACGCCGACGTCCAGGCCGGTATCAAGATCGTGCTGAAGGCGCTCGAGGCCCCGATCCGCCAGATCGCCGAGAACGCGGGCGTTGAGGGCTCGATCGTGGTCGGCCAAGTCTCCAACAACACGGGTTCCGAGACCTACGGCTTCAACGCCCAGACCGAGGAGTACGTGGACCTGCTCCAGGCCGGTGTCGTCGATCCGGCCAAAGTCGTGCGCACGGCCCTGCAGGGCGCGGCCTCGGTCGCCGGCCTGCTCGTCACCACGGAGGCGATGGTGGCGGATGCGCCGAAGAAGGAGAGCCCCGCTCCCGCAATGCCGGGCGGCGGAATGGGTGGGATGGGCGGCATGGACTTCTGAGCTCAGGCCACCTTCAAACTGCGCGGGCAGGCCGCCTAGCAGCGGCCTGCCTATCGCCTAACCCGAGCCCAGTTTCCTCCCATTCCCCACCTGCTTCGTCGGGGCGCGTGGGTGAGACGAGCCAGAGCCACAGGTCATGGTCGCCGACCTCGATGAGACTGACGAAGCCACGATCCCACCGGGCCGTCCACAAACGGCCGACATGGTGGACAGGCCCGATGATTCGCCCTGCTCCGCCAGGGTGTTCGTTCCGGACGATCTCGCCGCGTAGGCGCTGCTCGGGTGTGCCCGCAGGTCGCTCCTTCAACTCCATCGACAGAGCGAAATCGGTTGAGCAGCGCCGGCCTTTACAGGCGCCCTCGCTGGCAGGCTTCACCTCCCGCAAGGGTCCTTGGAATCTGACGTCGGAGCTTGGAAGGAGGCAGAGCGGAGCGGGAGCTACGGCCCCCGACATTGCGATGAACATTAGCGTGAGGACCGGCACGCTCATGACGGACCCATGGGGTGACTAAGCCTGCAGCGTAGGCTTTGTCCGCGCCTGATGATGGCCGGGACCCGATTGCCAGGTGTCCGCACCGTCCTCAACCAGCCACGTGGTCGTAGAGTTGGACAACTGCCCACCTACGGACGCAGAATGGTACCTCCCTCGCCGCAGCAGTCAGGAGCTATCAGGTTCGTTGGCACGCGCGAGGTGGGTGCTTGGCCTATTTCCGATTAGCCGATTTCACGGCAGCGCTGACCACGTCCTTCGTCGATGGTGCTGCTGCAAGGATCTTGGGCACCGGCTTCTTCGGCTTCTTGGCTTCGCGATTGCCGCGCTTCTTTTCCGAGGCCATGATCAGCCTCCTCTTACATCCAAGCGATCATAGCATGATTTGGCAAACTATGGGACGGAAATTCAACAGGCCCGTGAAAGCTGGCCTCATTGGACGCGGAGGGCGACCGCTTGAACGGGATCATTGAGAGCGAGTGTCGACCTTCTTCCGGCAAGCACCAGGTCGACGACGTGTGTTCCTCGTGCGGGTTACCGAGCAGGTTCGTCCCGACCACAGATTAGATTTTCAGGCGCAGCCAAGTGAGCGTACTGAGAAGGATCAACAGGTGCTTTGGGTAAGCTCGATCGAGCTCTCGCATGATCCAGCGCTTGAGCCGAAGCTTTTGAGACCGCGTCATCGCCGCCTCCTGCAAGAGGCTCAATGATCAGATTCGATGGTTAACAAAGTGTTAACTAGCTTAGCATTGTTAGCAGCGAAGCCGGATTTTGCCTGATTTATAGCTGAGCTTATCTGCACGAGCGGGTGCGCTGGCGACCTACCTGCGATCCGGCTGAAGGCTGGTCCGTTTCGTTCGCAACTGGGAGATGCGAGTGCGATGAATTGAGCCCACCACTTCGGACCTCGCGAACTCGAGACCAACGCGGGCCAACCCGCCTTGAACCCTCCAGCGGAGTTGGCAGGCTGCTGCCCGGCCTCCTTGCTGTTCAAACGGGTCCACGTCGTATGGATGAAAGCGTGAGCAGCTTTCAGCTTCGCGAAGGCGCTGGTGTAGCTCTTACCTTCGATGCGCAGGCTGCACGCTCGGTGGAGCGCCACGGTAGCGGCCTAAGGTATGGAAGCCCCCTCCCCTCCTGCAGCTGCAGCTCAGCTCCCGCGATGATGCGTCCCGGAGACTACGCCACCTCACATTCCAACCGGCGCGGCGGCGAGACCTTGCTTTAGCAGGCTGCCTTGACGGAGTCGCAGCCCAAGCGCATCGCAAGTGTGGATGGTTGCTACATTCGTCTGCTTCAGAACACCAGCGCAGCTGCGGGAGGCAAGCTCATGCAGGCGCCGAACACGGAATTCTCGCGCGCGGGGAGTCTGGAGGAGCTGAGGGCGAAGGGGCGGATCGTGATGCACGGTCATCATCGTCCGATCCTCGTGATCTACGACCGCGGACGCGTCGTCGCCCTCGACAATCGTTGCCCCCACATGGGCTTCCCGCTCGAACGCGGCAGCGTCGAAGATGGCATCCTGACCTGTCATTGGCACCACGCTCGCTTCGCTCTCGAAAGCGGCTGCACCTTCGACCTGTGGGCGGACGATGTACCGGTCTGCCCGGTCGAGGTGCGTGACGGAGAGGTCTGGGTGAAGACCGAGTTCGCCCATGCCGACCCGGCACGCCACTGGGAGCAGCGGCTGGCCGACGGCCTGGCCCACGACCTCAGCCTCGTCATCGCTAAGGCTGTGCAAGGTCAGCTCGCGGCCGAGGTGCCGCGGGCCGACATCGTGCGGCAAGTCGCGCTGTTCGGGGCGCGCAACCGCGACGGCTGGGGTGTGGGTCTCACGATCCTCACGGCCCTCGCCAACCTCCTGCCCGTGCTGCCGGAGGAGGAAGCCTACCTCGCCTTGTTCCATGGCGGACGCCACGTGGCGGCGGACTGCGACGGCGCGGCGCCGCGGCGGGAACGGGCGGCGCTCGGAAGCCGACTTGACGCGGCTGTGCTCAAGCGCTGGCTGGGGCGTTGGGTCGCCGTTCGCCATCGCGAGGCGGCCGAGCGCACCATGCTCACAGGCAATCGCGGCCGGGCTCTCTCCTCCCGTACTCGCCGAATTGCTTCTCGCGGCCGAGACGGAGCGGGCGTTCGCCGACAGCGGACACTCGCTCGACTTCATCAACAAGGCATTCGAATGCCTCGACCTGATCGGCTGGGAGCACGCGGCGGCGGTGCTGCCGACCGTGGTCGGCCAGATGGCGGCAGCCCGCGGTGCCGAGGAATCAACCGATTGGCGGCAGCCCGTTGATCTGACTGCGCTCTGCGACGAGACAGCCAGGTAACTGCCGGAGCTGTTTACTGCCAGCCGGGACAATGGCTGGTCGGACCACGTTGCGCTCGCCCAAGCGCTGCTCGGTGACGATCCCGTCGAGATCACGGACGCGCTCAAGGCGGCAATCCGGGTAGGCGCCTCCCCGGCTGACTTAGGTCGGTCGCTCGCCTACGGGGCGCTCAGGGTGGCGCGCTTCGGCAACGCCAACGAGCACGCCGACTGGGAGGCAGCGTACCACGTCTTCACCTACGCCAACGCCGTCCACCAGCTGCTCAACCGAATCGAAACCGCCAGCGCAAATGGTGGCACCACGGCCGTGCGTGCCATCCTGCACGGAGCGATGGCCCTGTACCTGACCCGCTATCTCAACGTACCGCCGGCCCGCATCCCGGGCGACGACGACCAGCATCTCGACGACCTGCCTACCGAGGCGGAGACCATCCGTGCCACCCTGCTCGATGCCTTCAACCGGCAGCAACAGGTCGATGAGGCGGCGAGGCTCGTGGCCCGGCATCTCACATTCGGCCACTCGTCACAGGCTCTGATCGCTACGCTCGCAGGTGCCGTGCTACGCGAAGATGCAGGCTTTCATGCCTATCAGATGCTGGAGGCCGAAATCCGCCAGTTCACGGTGTGGGGCGACACCGACGCTGGACGGAACATCCTCGTCGCGGTTGCCCAGTATCTTGCAGCCCATTCACCGACGCAAAGGGCGGCATTGCAGACGGCTGACATCGCGCGACGATTGATGCGCGGAGGCGAGCTGCATCAGGAGACGGGCACGCCTTGACGCTGCGCTGAGGAGGGGAGCTGGAGAAGTGATCTTTGGCCATTAGCTCTGCTCGACCACTCCCGCGTGGTGCAGATAAACTTTTCACGTTGGGCGAGTGCAAGCTGTCCGATAATTCAACACGGCGACGCTTTACTCCTTATATTTTTGGAAACGTGCGAACCGCCACAACTCATGGTGCCAGGAACGAGACGTTAAATCCGCTCAACGTGGCAGCCTTGGGCGGATCAAAGCCCTTTGCTGTGGGCGGGCAGGTTGTCGAGCACGACTGTATCGCCGCGCTTCTCCGCTGATCGTGCTCGCCAATGTCTAGACCAGGAGCAACCGCCGCTAAATTCCTGGTCGAACACCTGCCAAGGGAGGGGAACTCTACGCCGAGCATATGCGCCTCGTGCGCGAGCACATCCAAGAAGTTGGGATCGTGCCGAGGCTCCGTCTGCCCTCTCGACGCATAGTGCCCGCAGCGCACAAGGGCAGCTTTGCAGCGGCTGCGATGCCTCCGACCTCGCGTAGCTAATCCTAGATACCGCACTTGTTACAGCGCGGACCGTGCCTTCTTGGACAAGGGCGGTAGGGCGAGCGGCCAGCGGAGGCCGCCGCTGAACACAGGATCGCGCTGACTGTCGTGCCTCTGCCCTATTCCAAGCGCAGCTTCGTTCTCCCTGCCTAGCCGTGTGCGGTCGAGCACCCCTTCGCCTAAAAAGTCCGCTCCCGCCGCCACGCCCGAGACCGTGAGCGCTTGCCTGCAACCCTGGCGGCCAGCACTTCGTCGCTGGCGTGATCCTGCTCCTGGGCAGAGCTGCCGGCTTCGCACCGGCCTTCAAGCCCTATAGGTCGCGGCAGGACTCTTGCTGATCGATCGTTCAGGCAAGGCACTCTACTCCTTCAGAGAGCGATTCGAATGCTAGTTCAGTCTACACGTTGCTGAGGCCGTGCCTGAGCGGCCCATCAAGTCGTTGGATCTCCAGTTAGCCGCGGCTAACCGGAGTTCGGGCCCGCGGCGTTAGCCGCGGCTAACGTGGCAGAGGTTCCCAAAAGAATCCGTTGAATCGTTGCTCTTGAGTCACTTGCCAATCATCCAGAATCGTTCCTACCCTGCCAGTCGCGCAGTTTTCCCGATTCTGCGTCGAAAAGTGATTCTGGCGACGGACACCGAGATGAGTGCGGAGAAGGCAAGGTCAGCGGCGCAAGCCGCCTCTACCCGCCCTTCAGAATTGAAAGAGCTCGTGCAGCGGCACGGTGCCGAGCTGTCATCGCAGCTGCAAGCGCATCACCGAAGCATCTTCCCACCGGAAGCTGAAAAATCCATTCGCCCCTTCAGCCCGGCTGAGACGGCGAAGCTGCTGGGCATCCATGAATCCTACTTGAGACAGGTCGCGACCGAAGAGAATGGGGTCGCACCTGCACTCAAGAACGGGCGCCGAAGTTATTCTGTTGAGGACATCTACGAGCTGCGAAAGCGTCTCGATCAGGGCACGCGCGGGAGCCGCCGGTATCTGCCTCATCGTGGTCCGACCGAGCACTTGCAGGTGATCACGGTCATGAACTTTAAGGGCGGCTCCGGGAAAACGACAACGGCCGCCCATCTTGCGCAGCACCTGGCGTTGCATGGGTATCGGGTTCTTGCGATTGACCTTGATCCGCAAGCGAGTCTATCCGCGCTGTTCGGCCATCAGCCAGAAACGCATGTTGGCCCCAACGAGACGCTGTACGGCGCGATTCGGTACGACGATCAACGCCGTCCTATCGCCGAGATCGTGCGCGGGACGTACATTCCGGATTTGCACATCATCCCAGCCAACCTCGAGCTGATGGAGTTCGAGCACGACACGCCAAAGGCGCTCCTCCGGCGTCAGACTGGCGACACGCTGTTCTTCGCGCGGATCGGGCAGGCCATCGGACAGGCGCAAAACCTATACGATGTCGTTGTCATCGATTGCCCGCCGCAGCTCGGGTACCTGACACTTTCCGCGCTCACGGCCGCGACCTCCGTCCTGATTACCGTCCATCCGCAGATGCTGGACGTGATGTCGATGAGCCAGTTCCTGCAGATGACAGGTGACCTCCTCGACGAGGTCAGCCGCCATGGTGCTTCGACTTCCTATGATTGGATGAAATACCTGATCACTCGCTTCGAGCCGGGGGACGGGCCCCAGAACCAGATGGTTGCGTTCCTGCGGTCGATCTTCGGAGAGCACGTCCTGATCCACCCAATGCTGAAGAGCACGGCAATTTCGGACGCCGGGCTGACGAACCAGACCATCTTCGAAGTCGAGCGCCAACAGTTCACGCGCTCGACATATGACCGAGCGGTGGAGTCCGTGACCAACGTGAACACTGAGATCGAAGCCCAGATCAAAAAGGCTTGGGGGAGGGCGGCTTGAGCAGAAAAGTGCTGTTAGCCAATCTTACGAAGCGCGATGAGCCCACCGCTGAGGCGCCCCCTCCGGTCGCTAATCGTATGCGGGCAAGGCCCATCCTTGGATCTCCAGAGCTGATTACGGACACGGCCGCCGGGCCGATTGGTGCGATCGGCCAATCTCTGGGCGAGGTCAGTGAACGGGCTAGGCGCGCCGAGGAAGTCGAAAGGAAGCTAACTGAAGGCCAAGTCATTATTGAGATCGACACGGCCTTGATTGATCCGTCCTTCGTGTCCGACCGCATGCCGGTATCGAAGGAGGCGCTTACCAGTCTGACAGAGAAGATCCGCGACCACGGGCAGCTCAACCCAATCTTGGTGCGTCCGCATCCAGAAGCGGAGGGGCGGTATCAGGTCGCGTTCGGCCATCGCCGTCTCAGGGCTGTGATGGCGCTCGGCCTACCGGTCCGTGCCGTGGTCCGCAAGCTGACGGACGAGCAACTGGTCATCGCGCAGGGGCAGGAAAACCACGAGCGCGAGGATCTATCCTACGTTGAAAAGGCGCTGTTCGCGCGCCGGCTGGAGCAGCGCGGGTTCAGTCGCACCACCATCATGGCCGCGATGTCGATCTACAAGAGCGACCTCTCGAACATGCTTTCAGTCGCAACGAGGATCCCCGAGGAGGTCATCAATGCCATCGGTCCTGCTCCTGGCATTGGCCGGAGGGCTTGGCTCGAACTAGTCGCTTTGATGGCGGAAGACGGTACCGCGACGGCTGTCCGGAGCACTATTGCGGACCCTGCCTTCGCGGCGCTGGAGAGCGAAATCAGGTTCAAACAGGTCATCGCTGCGACGAAGACGCAAGCGACACGGGGCAAAGCGGAAAGCTGGCTTACGTCGAGCGGCGAGACGCTTGCGAAGGTCACACAGGACGAGGATCGCGTGTCTCTGACGATCGACCGGCGGAAATCGCCCGAGTTCGCCGAGTTCGTGCTGACCCGCCTGCGCGATCTCTATGCGGAATTCAAGGCGGGCCCGTGATGGCCCGCCCTTGATGGTGTGGCGTACCCCGTAAACCTCTAACCCGGAGCAACCCAGGCAAAAGAAAAAGGCCCCCAGAACGTTCGTCCCGGAAGCCCTTCTCCAAGTTTGGCGACTCAGAGAATCGCACTTCCGCACATGGCCGTCAAGAGTCAGACGCCGTTTTGGCGAGCGGATTTCCTTTGCCTGAGCAGAGGCAAGGAACATGGATCATCCAACGACGCCCTTCGGGCGGCGAACGCTGACGCTTGCTCAGGTGGCGAGCCAAGCGAAAGCCCGCGCATGCCCAACTGATAAGCCGGCTCACAAATGGAAGGTGTTCCGGGCCATCACCGAATGCCGGGATCGCCTCGGGATCTCCGACCGCGCGTTGGCGGTTCTGAACGCCCTGCTAACGTTCCTGCCCGAGACGGCGATGACACCAGGGCCGGACCTCATCGTCTTCCCGTCCAACCGACTGCTCGCGATCCGGGCGCATGGCATGGCCGAGTCCACGCTACGGCGTCAGCTGCAGGCGCTGGTGTCGGCTGGCCTAATCATCCGTCGTGATAGCCCGAACGGCAAACGATATGTCCGTAGGGGAGGGGAGGGGGCTACCCAGGTTGCCTTCGGCTTCGATCTAACGCCGTTGGTGGCAAGGGCGGCCGAATTGGAGCGCATGGCCGGGGATGTCCAGCAGGAACGCCGGCAGGCCGTTATGGCACGCGAGCGCGTGACCATCCTGCGCCGCGACATCGGCAAAATGCTGCTGGCTGGCTCCGAGGCCGGGATCCCGGCGGACTGGGCGTCGATCCGATCGAAATTCGCCGGTCTCTGCCACCGCCTGCCCAGGCTAGCTGCGGCCGCGATGCTCGAACCACTGGCGGCGGACCTTCAGGCCTTGGCGATCGAGGTGGGCAAGCTGTTGGAAACCCACACTGATGCTGTGGATATGAGCGGCAATGACAGCCATACCGAGCGGCACTATCAGAATTCAAAACCAGAACCTTCTGTGAATCTTGAACCGGCCCCCGCCAGGGCGCCTGGGCAGAAGCCGATGCGCTTTGCGCTGGGCTCGGTCCTGAAGGCATGCCCCGATATCGCGATGTACGACCGACACGGCATCAAAGCGTGGCATGACCTCGTCGCGACGGCCGGGATGGTGCGGAGCATGCTCGGGATTAGCCCGAGCGCTTGGGAAGAGGCGAAGGGAGCCATGGGCGAGGTCGATGCTGCAGTGACGATCGCGGCGATCCTGCAGCGCGTTGAGGAGATCAAGAGCCCGGGCGGATACCTGCGCAACTTGACCGCCCGCGCTCAGATGGGTGAGTTTTCGACCGGGCCAATGATCATGGCGCTGATGCGCCGACAGCAGATATGCCCGCAATGAGCCGGAGATATGCCTCCGACTACGTGATGGACATGCATTTGCTCGCAGAGCCTCAGCTTGATCTATGCAGGCTGGACTGCCACGACACAGTAGTGCGCTCCGACGTGGTGCGCGCAGCGGACTTGATCGGCCGCCAGAACGGTCAGCAGCTCATTCTAAGCAAAGGTGTCGGAAGACGTGAGACGAGCGGCTTAAGGCGACACCCAGATTCACGCGTCGTCGCCTCCGGCTGAGGCCTGATCCCAGCTCCGCGGTGGGGCAGGGAGAGGAGCATGAGCCGGCTTGAGGCGGAGGCTCGTTCGGCGATGAGGGCGTTGTCGGCACGGGGGACATCGAAGAGCGAGATCGCTCGGCTCCTGCAGGTGAGCGAGGGGACGGTCCGCTATCATCTGAAGCGGATCGAGGGAGCCATCGTCGACGGGCGCTCGCGTCAGGCCCTGAAGGCCGCGGCTCTCTCGGAGGTGATCGACGCCTGGCGGGAACGCCAGGCCGGCCGCGTCAACCTCGTTGCCCTGCACCAATTTCTGCAGACTGAGTATGGCTACGCCGGGAGCCTGAAGTCGGTTCAGCGCTACTACAAGCGGACCTACCCGGCCCCGGCGATCCGTGTCCGGCGCCGGGTGGAGACGCCGGCCGGTGCCCAAGCACAGGTGGACTGGGCGCATTTCCCGGGCGTGTGGGTGGACGGGGCTCCGACCGATCTCCTGGCGCTTCACATGGTTCTGAGCTTCAGCCGCATGGAGGCGATCATCTGGTCGCCGTCCAAGACCATGCTGTCCTGGTTGAGCTGCCATTCCCGCGCCTTCGAGCGGCTCGGGGGCGTACCCGCGACCGTGCGAGTGGACAACGAGAAGACGGCGGTCGTGCGCGGCGCGGGCGCGTGGGGCGTTATCAACCCGACCTACCGCCGATACGCCAACGCCCTCAAGTTTCACGTCGACGCCTGCCCGCCCCGCCAGCCGCGCTGCAAGGGCAAGGTCGAGCGGAAGATCGCCGACCAGCGCCTCTCGCTGAGTCCCTACGGCGAGCACTTCGCGGACGTCGCCGCCCTGCAGGCCTGGACCGACCAGCGCCTCGAGGCCCGGGCCATCCGCCGGATCTGTCCGGCCACCGGCTCCAGCGTGGAGGACGCTTGGCGCGCCGAACGGGACGTTCTCACGCCCTTGCCCGATCCTCTGTTCGAGCCCTTCGACGCCGCCGTGCTCGCCCGCGTCGGGACCGACGGCCTCGTCGCCTTCGAGGGACGCCAGTACAGTGTCCCGTTCCGCTTTGTCGGCCAGACCGTCGAGGTCCGCGGCGTCGCCGGTGCCGTGGAGGTCTGGAAGGGAGGCGAGCGGATCGCCCGACACGACCGCCATACCAGCCGGCGCGTCCTTCTCCTCCAGAGCCACTACGACGGCCCGAGCACGCCGGAGGTGATCGCTCCGCCGCCCCTCGGCCGGATGGGCGCCCGCATCCAGGAGCTCGCCGCCCTGCCGGCGCCGATGCGGTCGATCGAGTTCTACGCCGCCCTCGCGGAGGTGGCCCGATGACGCCCCGCGGACGGCTCGATATCGACACGACCCGAGAGAAGCTGCAGGCCCTCGGGTGCAGCTACGCCGCCGAGCAGCTCGACCAGCTGCTCAGCCAAGCGGTCGGCCAAGACACCCCGCCCCACAAGTTCCTCGAGCATCTCCTCGACGCGGAGCTGACCGGGCGCGAGACGCGCCGGGTCGCCACCTCCCTCAAGCTGTCCGGCCTGCCCCTCGGCCAGACGCTGGAGAACTTCGATTTTGCGTTTCAGCCTGCAATCGAGCGCTCGCGCATCGACACCCTCGCAACGGGGGCCTGGATCCGCAACGCCGAGACGGTTCTGCTGCAGGGCCCGCCGGGCGTCGGCAAGACGCACCTCTGCGTTGCCCTCGGCGTCCGGGCCGTTCAGCTCGGGTTCTCGGTCCTCTACTACCGCTTCGACGAGCTGATGACCGCGCTCAAGGCCGACGCCGCCACCCCGCCGGTGCGCGTCCGGCGGCGGCGCTACATGTGCATGGCCCTCCTGATCATCGACGAGCTTGGGTTCGAGCCCATGACGCGTCAGGAGGCCAGCCTGTTCTTCCGCCTCGTCACCTACCGCTACGGCCGCGGCGCCATGCTGATCACCACCAACAAGAGCATCCGGGACTGGACCGAACTCCTCGCCGGCGATGAGGTCCTGGCGACGGCGATCCTCGACCGCCTCCTTCACCGCGCCCACGTTCTGAGCATCAAGGGCCGCTCCTACCGGCTGCGCGACCTTGAGGAGTCTTTACGTCGGGCGGAGGCGTGACGCTGGCCCGCGCGATCCACAAGCCATCCCGCCCCCCATCCCTCTCGCGTTCTTCAAGCAGCAAGGCGCTGTGCAGCCTGCGGGCGCCGCGCAGCGCCGGTCCTGGCCAGTCGCGGAACGACACCGACCCGTAAATCTGAGTGTCGCGCTAACTCGTAAAACTGGGTGTCCATTGACACAAAGGGCAGCAGGCCGCGTTCACGCGTCGAGATCGGCTTCGACCAAGTTCGAAAGAGGCGAGCCGTCGCTTTGACATTACGGCTGTGTATGTACTGGAAACCTTGCCTCGAGATCGAGAACTACACGTGGAGACGAGTGATGAGCTGGCCCGAGCTGGTCGACGCGGCGGGACCGATCAGAGCCATGCTGGGGATCCCGCCGAGCACGTGGGCCGACGCGGTAAACGCTATCGGCTAGGCGGACACCGCAGCCGCCATAGCTGTCAAGCGAAGTGGAGATTTGACCCCCTTGGCGGTCCTCCCGCGTTCTTGGTGCGCACCCGAGTCGAAGGGTCGCGTCGCGCGAGGTGAGGCTCGGCTCCACGACGCGGC
>NZ_BPQQ01000158.1 GCF_022179325.1 Methylobacterium isbiliense
GGGAAACCCGGGGCGGTTCACAGCTTCCACCTGCGGCTCTCGCCGCATAGGGTTCAAACCGGTGTCTCACAATCCGCGGGCGGTACAGGAGCCACATCACGTAACGGCGCCTGGGGCGGCACAGGACAGCCGTCCACTCACTCTTCCCTTCCAGCCCAGATTGATGCCACAAATGGAAAAATGATTTGTCCGTTTGGAAGGATCGGGCTATTCGTGGCGTACCCTCGGCCCCGAGCCCAATTAGTCACGTCAGGTAGGCAGCATGCTCACGTTTGATCAAATTAGAGGCATCATAAGTGTGCTGATACAGAGGGATGCCACCGCGGACGATATAAACTATTGGACAGGAAAGCGAGCTGAAGATCTTGTCTACGCACTCCTAAAATCTAATGATTATTATAAGATACACAAGCCCGGAGCATTTACAAACGCGGCAAGCTCCTTTGATCTTTACGATATCATTAAAAAGTATGAACTTCGGAGTCGGACGCCATCGCCGGGGTACTTGGTGAATTTTATGGGCGTGAAATATCCCATCGAAGTGGCGCCTGGATTAAAGAAGTTCGACGGTGCTGTCGGTCCGATCCCGATTCCCGACTACCTTCACGCCGACATGGCCGAATGGGCTGCCGTATTACGTGCAGTCGAACTCGCGAGTGGCACCTTCCGCATGGCGGAACTGGGCTGCGGCTGGGGATGTTGGATGAATAATGCTGGCGTGGCCGCAAAACGTAGGGCCCTACGCGTCCATGCTATTGGGGTAGAGGCTGACGAGGGGCACCTGTCATTTGCGCGGAGAAGCCTCGCCGCTAATGGCTTCGATCCAAGCGAGTATACGCTCCATCATGGAGTAGCAGCAGCTGCACCAGGCATTGCTTGGTTCCCAAAGCAAGATTTTGCTGGATCAGATTGGGGGCTAACGCCAGTTTTTGGTGCTCAGCCGTCAAATCCTGAACGATTCCACTCCTATCCGATGGTGCCGTTTGCGCAAATGGTTGGAGACGAAACTCTCGATCTACTTCACATCGATATCCAAGGTGGTGAATACGACTTGATTAGCTCATGTTGTGAAATTCTGAATGAACGTGTCGCCTATCTGGTGGTCGGCACGCACAGCCGAACAATCGAAGGTGCCATTATGGACACACTGTTAACCGCTGGATGGAAACTCGAGGTCGAACGCGCAGCGATTTTCGATTTGACAAATGCCCGCGCTGATCTTGTCGTAGATGGCCTCCAAGGATGGCGCAATCCAAGACTGCAGCGTTGACATTGTGCAGACTAGGGCCTGTCGTCACTTGATCCAATCGAGAGTGGCGGCCAGACAGACAAAGGACGCCCTGAAGCTGACGGCGGTCTTTTCGTAGCGGGTGGCGACGGCCCGCCACTCCTTGAGGCGGACCCACAGCCGCTCGACGATGTTGCGGTTGGCCTAGATCCACTCAGGGCAGGGCATCGGTGCCTCGTTGGCCTTGGTCGGGATCGCTGGCCGCGCGCCGGCGGTCCAGATCGCCTCGCGAACACGGTGGCTGGAGTAGCCGCGGTCACCCACTGTGGCACGCCGGGCGGTCGATCGAGCAACGGGAGAGCGTGCGGCCGTTCATGCGCCTGGCCGGAAGCGAGGCGGAACGCGAGAGCGCGTCCTCGCCCGTCGGCGATCACGCAGGCCTTGGTGCCATAGCCGCCACGCGAACGGCCAAGAGCCTCACGATGGTCTCGCTCGGCTCCAGATCCCCCCTTTTGGCAGCACCCGCTGGGAATCGGCGTGGAAAAAGGACCCAGCTGAGGGGCTGATCGGCGTCCAATCGGGACCCACCCCGGCATCGCACATCTCATGCTCTCGCCCTGTCAGGGGCAGGGAGCCAGCCGGGGATGTTGATCGTGGAGACCCTCGCCAAGATCCGGCGCCTTTACCGCAACGAGCATAAGAGCATCCGCGAGATCTCGCGCGAGCTGCGCCTCTCGCGCAAGGTCGTGCGCAAGGCGCTGCGCTCGGACAAGACAGCCTTCTCCTACAAGCGCCAGCACGAGCCGCGGCCGCAGCTCGACGGCTACATCGCTCGCCTCGACCTCCTGCTCGCCCAGGAACTCGCCAAGCCCAAGCGTGAGCGCCTGAGCTACATGCGCGTGTTCGAGGACCTCCGAGACGAAGGCTATGCGGGCGGCTACGATGCCGTGCGCCGCTATGCCCAGCGATGGCTCACGGAGCGGTCGGCGAGCCTGCAGGGCCTGTTCGTCCCGCTCTCCTTCACCCCAGGGGAGGCTTACCAGTTCGACTGGAGCCATGAGTGCGCCCGGCTCGCGGGCATCACTGTCCAGATCAAGGTCGCCCACATCCGGCTCTGCCATAGCCGCTACTTCCTGCTGCGCGCCTACCCGCGCGAGACCCAGGAGATGGTCTTCGACGGCCACGAGCGCGCCTTCCGCTTCTTCGGCGGTTCCTGCCGGCGCGGCATCTACGACAACATGCGCACGGCCGTCTCCGCCATCTTCGTGGGACGCCCCCGCGCCTTCAACCGCCGCTTCCTGCAGCTGTGCTCGCACCACCTCGTCGAGCCCACCGCCTGCAATCCTTGTGCGGGCTGGGAGAAGGGGCAGGTCGAGAACCAGGTGCGCACCGCCCGCAACCGCTTCTTCAAGCCGGTCCCCCGCTTCGAGAGCCTCGACGACCTCAATCACTGGCTGGAGGAGCGTTGCCGGGCCTGGGCGCGCACGGCCGCTCACCCGGTGCAGAAGCACCGCACCGTGCAGGAGGTGTTCGAGGCGGAGGAGAGGCCGGCCCTGATCCCCTACCGGGGCGGGTTCGACGGCCTCCACGAGGTCGAGGTCGTCGCCTCCAAGACCTGCCTCGTGCGCTTCGACCACAACCGCTACTCGGTGGCCGCCCGAGCTGCCGGCCAGCACGTGCAGGTGCGCGCCTACGCTGACCGGATCGCCGTCTTCCTCACGGGCGAGGCCATCGCCGCCCACCCGCGGTGCTTCGGCCGCAACCAGACGGTCTACGATCCGTGGCACTACCTGCCTGTGCTCGCGCGCAAGCCCGGTGCGCTCCGCAATGGCGACCCGTTCCGCGACTGGGACCTGCCCGCCGGCTTGGCCGAGATCCGCGCACGCCTGAAGGGGCACACTGATGGCGACCGGCAGTTCGTCGAGATCCTCTCGGCTGTGCCCGAGGCCGGGCTGGAGGCCATCGTGATCCTCCCTCGGCTTCGCG
>NZ_BPQQ01000159.1 GCF_022179325.1 Methylobacterium isbiliense
ACGCAAAGTGCGGGAGAACCGTTTCTGTGGACGGTTACGGGGCTTGGGTGACCAGGGTCTCGGTTGCGGGTTTTGGCTGGTGCTCCTGTTCGTAGACGAGGGGTGAGCGGTAGCCCAGGGCGGAGTGTCGCCGCACTGGGTTGTAGCCCGAGGGCGTGGCGTCGTTCTCGAATTACTCGCGGGCGAAGCGGTCGGCCTCCAGCCCGAGCCCCACCGCCGCGCCCATCGCCTGGATCGGCGTGCGCGCCTTGAGCCCGGTCCACTCGGCCGAGCCCGGCACGTGCAGCACGTCGTCCTGGTCGACGACGATCGCCCGCCCGTCGTCGAGAAGCAGGCGGTAGCGCAGGCGCTCGCCGGCGAGCTCAATGCCGATCCGGTGGAACGCCACCGGCCAGAGCGCCAGCGGGTCGCCCGAGCCGCGCCGCTCGATCCACGAGACGGCGTTGCCCTCCAGCAGCATCTGCGCCAGCGTGGCGCGCAGCCACAGCGTGCGCGAGAGGCGCGGGTTGGGGCGGATGCGCAGTAGGTCGGCGGCCGGGTGCTCGGCGCTGGCGACGCGGTCGCCGCCCGGCTGCTCGCGGTAGGTCTTGAGCGGCAGCATGGCTGCCGCGAAGGCGATGATGGAGACACAGCGGTAGACCGCGGCGTGGCGCATCGCCGTCTCGGTCGAGATCCCGCCGGCGAGCCCGCCCGGCGGGATCCGGTCCCAGGCCTCGGCGTCCGAGGACAGGAACGAGGTCGAGGCCTCGACCTGTGGCGTCGCGCGGGCCGCCTCGGCCCGGCGCGCCGTGCAGCGCCAGAAGGTCACAGCTCCACGAAGCCTCTCGCGATGCCGGGCTCGGCCCCGCTCATGCAGCGGGCGAGCGCCATCAGGTGCGCCACCGGGCCGTCGATCTTGTTCTCGGGCCGCAGCTTGGTGGGGTAGACGTTGTCCTTGCGGTCGGGCTTGGCGACCACGTTGGACAGCATCCAGGTGAAGACCGGATCGCCGCTGTGGGCGATGGCGCGCGAGCGGATCAGCGCGTCCATCTGCTTCATCGGCTCGCTGAAGTTGAGCACCAGCGGCCGCACCTCGACGCAGGGCAGGCCGGCCTCCTGCAGGGCCGTGACCAGCATGGTCGCCTGGTGCGGGTCGTAGGCGACCTCCTCCAGCTGGAACTCGGTGACGAGCCCGCCGGTGCGGCTGCCGTCCGCGCCCTCCTCGCCCAGGATGGTGTCGAGGATGGCGAAGTGGTCGATCATGTCGCCGTCGGTCTGGATCAACCAGGACGGGTCGGCGTCGCGCCAGCCGCGGTAGTGCTCGGACTCGCCCGCTTCGATCGCCGCCTCGGGCAGCCAGTAGAAGCCGAAGCGGGCGTAGTGGTAGCCGCGCGCCTGCAGCTGCTGCGCCACCGGCGCGGTGCAGCGCGCCAGCTCGAACAGCAGCTCGCCGGCGGCGATGTCGACCTTGGAGGCGAGGTCGAGCCCGAGCCGGCAGGGCTGGCCGCGGAAGTCGTCGAGGCTCAGGTCCGGCACCGCGCTCTCGATCCAGCGCTGGACGTTGAAGTAGGCGTCGCGCGCCTGCACCCAGATGTTGAGGTGCTTGGTCTTGAACACCCCGGCCTTGCGGGCATTGGCCCGCTGTAGCGCGGCGATCTGGATG
>NZ_BPQQ01000160.1 GCF_022179325.1 Methylobacterium isbiliense
CTCATGACTAAGGGGAAAAATGATGGACCAGCAAAGCGCCTATGAGATCGTGTCCGAAGGCGTCCGCAAGCGCCTGGAACGCGCCTTCTGGGAAGTTGACGATGTAGTGGTAGCCCTGGCGCCAGACGCCCCGCCGGAGGTCATGGATGCATGGACCGCGCTCCACAAGGCCATGACGCCCGAGTTCATCGCGCGGCGCGATCGTCTCCGCGGCAAGCCCTAGCTGTGGCTTTGCTTCAGTCCCGGCCAGGAATGTAGCTGACGCCTCCACATTTTAATCCGGTTCTGGCAGCGTGCCCCCGTTGAGGGGCCGCATGTCCGAGAAGAAGATCACCAACGCGCTCTACCTGCCGGACTGGACGGTTGAGGACGTGAAGAAGCCGGACCGCAATAGCTACCGGGTGGAGGCGAGCTACGATCTCGCGCCCGACCACTGCCCGAAGTGCGGCTCCATCCGGCAGCCCTACAAACACGGTCCCGTGGCTGTGGACTATACGGATGCGCCTGTCCACGGCCGCCTCACCACTGTGCGCGTGACGGTCCAGAGGTATCGATGCCGAGACTGCGGCAAGACCTTCAACCAGCCTCTGCCGGACATGGACCCGAAGCGGCTCATGACGCGGCGCTGCGTGGAGTACATCGAGGCGCAGGGGCTCGTTTCGACCTATGCCCGCGTGGCACGCGACATCGGTGTGGACGAGAAGACCATCCGGGATATCTGCAACGCCAAGATCGAGGAGTTGCTGTCGGCTCACAGGCCGACAGCCCCGGTGGTGCTCGGCATAGACGAACTGACGCTCGACGGTGGTCATCGCCGGTCGATCTTCACGGATGTGGGCTCGCGCCGCATCCTCGACCTGATCGAGACGATGAACCGACCGCAGGTGGAGCGGTGGCTGTCGCTGCTCCCTCGCCGGGAGCGCATCCAACTCGTCACGATGGACCTCTGGGACCCGTACCGGCAGGCAGTGCGCGTGTTGCTGCCAGGGGCGAAGGTGATCGCGGACCGCTGGCACGTCCAGCGGATCATGAACAAGAAACTCGACGCGATCCGCAACCGCATCCGGCGGACGAAGACCGGCAAGGGCCGTCGCAATCCCTGGCGGGCGCGACGGCTGCTGCAATCCAGTCGCCACAACTTGAGCCCGCAACGCGCTTTCGTCCTCGATGGAATGCTGAAGAACGATCCGCTCCTCCAGATCGCGTGGCAGACCAAGGAGGACTTCTACGACATCTGGCACGGCGAGCCGTCGAGGCAGGACGCCGAGATCCGCTTCGACAAGTGGCGCGGCGCGCTCGCCCCGGAGTTCCGCGAGGACTTCGAGGGTCTGGCGAAGACGATCCTGGAGTGGCGCGAGGAGGTGTTCGCCTTCTTCGATCACCCGTTCACGAACGCCTACACCGAAGCCATGAACGGGCTCGTCAAGATCGCGAACCGGGCGGGCCGCGGCTACCGCTTCGAGGCTATCAGAGCACGCGCTATCAGCATGACCTCCTTCGACGTCCCGCGCTACGCCGTCTGCGAGGAGTGCTTGGGCCTCTGGCCGGTGAAGCCAACGGGTTCCGGTCGGGACAGCATCCAGCTTGTTTCGGCCGTCACGAACCAGCGGACCGTCTGCAATCACTGCCTTCAGATCCACATTCAGAGGTGGTTCGGCGGCCATGGCGCTTCCACACTCAAATCCGGATAGCC
>NZ_BPQQ01000161.1 GCF_022179325.1 Methylobacterium isbiliense
CCAAACTCGCCGATGAACCACCCCGTGGGGGCCGATCAGTCGAGGCTCCGGTCCAGCCGGGCGCGACCGTCACGTTCGGGGGGTTGCCAGTTGTACCCGGGGACGGAGCCACAGTGTCTGTAAAGCAAACGCTCGCCAAGCAACTCACCTGATCCCATTGCAGTATATTAAGTCTTACCTTCCGCCACGACCTCTCATACTCCGGAAGCGGCAGTATCTGCCATGGTCCTCATAGCCGGCTGGGCAGTGGCGGACACAAGCTCCGGCCGCGTACTTGAGTGGCGGCGGGCATTGGCGAGCGAGCCGCTTCTGGTAGAGGTAGGACTTTGCGGGGCTCTGCGCTGCTGCCGGGATCGCCAAGCCTATCGGCTGCACGATAGTGAGCAACAGGAGAGCTGAGCAGGTAAGGCGAGGCGGCATCAGCTGTTCCATTGAGAAGCCTGGTGCTAACTCGCCAAGGCCCCAATCGTTCTGGTTCTTTATCACCCTGGGGGGATCACACCGCTGCTGATATAGTGCGGGTTCTCCCTGGGTTAGGGAATCACCTCAGCCCCAGGGATGGAAGCTGCATCAGCCACCCCTCACAGTCGTTGGTATGACCGGGAGATCTGGAACAAGAAAGGGGACCCTCGGGGGTCCCCTTTGCACTCAGTAGTGATGATGTCGCCGATGATGATGGTGGCGCATCCGGTGGTGATGGTGATGATGGCGCCGCGCGTGATGATGGTGCCGCATGTGCCCGTGGCGGTGCTGCACCGTCGTCACCATGTCCGGCGCTTCAAGCGGAGCGGGCACAGCCGGTGCCGCTGCAACCGGGGTCACCAGCGTCGCAGTGCCGAGCGCAGCCATGATGGCCAGCGCAAAGATGGGCATCCTCATGGGGTATTCCTCTGAATGAGCCGCAGGAACGGTCGGACGACCCCCACGGCGGGATGGAACGGCTTAGCTTGGTGGACGGTTCCGCCTGCTGCCTAGCGGATGCAGCAGTTGGGCTTGTTCGTCGTCGTCGTGGTGGCGGAAGTCGTCATGGTGATGATGACCCTCTCCATGCACGCGCACTTGCAGACGCGAGCTTCGCAAGCTGATTGACGATCGGCTCCGGTCGGTCTGGATCAAGAACCCCATCCACCGCGATGAACTCTTCAACGGCGTTGAGCGGCCTCGGCTCAAGTGGGACGAGCGTTCGTCCCTTCGCGACGCGCAGGCGGTCGATCGCCCGGACCAGGGATCCCTCTTCCAGCTCCACTCGCGCGAATTCCTCCGCGGTCACGCACAGGTGCTCAGCCAACAGGCGATGCCGGATCCCGCAGATCGCAGTTCGAAGCGCCCTGCTCCGGGTTTGGTCGTGAGTGTCCACGGCGAGATCACATTCGGTATCGAGCCCCATGGAGCGGTTGTTCATGTTCGCGGAACCGATCTTCAGGAAGCGGTCGTCGACGATCATGAGCTTGGCGTGAACGTAGATCGGTGTGCCACCCGCCGCGACCGGGTGGTAGATCCGGAACCGGCTCCCGCCAGTGGTGCCTCTCAGGACGTCGATGATCCGGGCTCGGGCTGACCCCATCACCTCGTCCTCCAGCAAGCCCTCCGTGGACAAGGGGTTGATCACGATCACTTCCGGGCCGCTCGTCTCACCGAGCCGCTTCGCGAGCGCGTCGGCGATACGGTGGGACGCTAGGTCTGGCTCTCCACATAGATGAAACGGTGCGCCCTTGCGATCGCCGCAAGGGTGAGTGCCTCGACCTCGCGCACCTCGGTTTGGCCGTCGCTTTTCGGCTGCGTGCGGACGATGCCGACGTTCACGTCATGGAAGGTGGTCTGGAGCGTTTGGGGCCATATCGCGTGCCGTTCAGAAAGCGGCGGCAATCTCTCGCCCGTTGCGCTCTCCCAGCGCTCCCGGGCAAGTTCAGCTAACGACTGCGCCGCCTCGCCGTCCACCGCGGCCGTCGCATCGTGCCACGGTGGCTGCGCGAACCCCCAAGGGCTGGCGCGGCGCCGGTCTTCATCACGGTGTTCGGGCGTGTCCCAGCGGCCGACCGTGAGGTCGATGCCGCCGCAGAAGGCAAGGGCGTCGTCGATCACGGCGATCTTCTGATGATGGCATGCGCCGAGTGGATGGACGCTGTCGAGCCGCAGATGAATACGCTTGCCGGTCATCCAGTTGAGAATGAATAGGGGAGTTGCGCCACGCCCAAGTGTTTTCAGAATGCCAAGGTCCCACTTAAGCAAATACACCTGCAGATCCGGGCGACGTTCTACGAGCGTGCTGATAAAAGAACCGAATTTGTCTGGCCAAATACTCGATTTGGCTTCAGGATCAAGCCGAACACGCGTGTCAAAATCCCATCCGATCAACATGATACGCTTGCGAGCGAGTATCATGGCTGCTTTGAGCTGGGCAAAGTACTCGGCGGCGTCCACGATCAGGGCGAAACGATCGACATGGACGCTGCGCCAGCACGTGCGCCCTGGTCGGATGAGGCCCTGTGTAGAAATCTGCTCTACCACCAGTTCTCATTCCCGCTGTGGACGCTCCATCGAGCTTGGTTGGAACTGTTTAGGAGCAGCGATCGCGTTTCGACGATCGCAGAGGAGCCGCAGGCCGGACTCAATGACTTGGATCGTCTGACGTTCCAAGCCGGCATGCCGAGCCGTACGCTCGTAGATCAACAAACGACGTATCAGGCCTGCGTCCGGCCTCAAGCTGCGGTTCAGGCAGTCGCACACGGCCTGGGTGACGATGTCTCTCAAGCAGTTGCCACTGTCATCGCGAGGCGCTGCATCGCTGATCATGGCCCCACTCCTCGCATCGGTTGGCTGCTCCAGAGACAGCACGACAATCGAACGGATCGGTCGACCGACGATGGTCACGACGCGGTGAGCGCCGGGACTCCGGCTTTCCCCTGAACGCTCGCGCGATGCAAGTGAGCGATGCTCACGCATCGCGCGAGCGTTC
>NZ_BPQQ01000162.1 GCF_022179325.1 Methylobacterium isbiliense
GCCCGTTATGAGACGGGATCTCAGATTAAGAAAATCAGATCGAACGATACAGCCGCAAGACGATCTCTGAAAGGGACAGGTCGGACGGGAGGCGGTCGGTGCTGATGACGGCCTGATGGCCTTGCACGTGACCGTGCACCTTCGCCATGTCGCAACCTTTTTGGCCCAGCCTACAGATCGTGAGCGGAGTGATCTCGTTGTCCTCGCGGTCGAGGGCCGGCAAGGAGTGGGCCGCTGGATCATCCGCTTAGCTCGAGTTCGGCCAATCAGGCGGCCTGGCAGAGAGCGTAGGCTCCGGGGTGGGGTAGGACGAACCGCGGTTTCGATTTGTGGCGCTGGCGGCGGGACATCACCAAACTCTGCTCCCGCCAGAGTGCATACCGCACCGCCACAAGGGCATCGACTAGGGTCGGCCTTGGTTTGGCGTACCAGGCCGCTGTCGCGACCCGAGGGCGGTCGCGGATCGGCAGACGACTGGCAAGCAGCGTGACGATCAAGAGCAGGGCGAGCAGGCAGGGCGTCGTACGGGCGATCGCCGTGTCGGACCACTGCCGCTGGGTCTCGACGCCAAGGCGGCGGACTTCTTGGAAGGTGACCTCAACGCTCCACACTCGTCTTCTGTCCTCGCCGCATCTCCGGCTCCTCTGGTCCGGGCTGATCCTCAATCAGCCCGGACCAGAGCCCGTCGGTCAGGTCAGTGGGGCGGAGGACTGCAGCGTCGCCATTCACACAAACGACAGCTCTCTGACGCACAATAGCAGCTGTCGAGCCGGTCACGTCCCCGCGAGCCCGTGACGACAGGCGGGCTGGGCTAGAGACTGAACTGCTCTCAGCCCAGTCCGCCACCTCAGCTTACAGCGGGTCCCTCACGGCCTCACCGATCATTATTCCAACGCGCTCGGTTCGCTGCTTCACTGTTTCCGAACTACCTTTGATAATAGCCTCTATCGTTCGGTGCTTTCGCAAAAATTTTTCTTCGCATTTCGGACTTCACTTGCCGATTATGATCATAGGAGTATACAAAAACTTAGAAGCTACAATGTCTCGCAGCATATCAGCGAGGTAACGCCTCTTTTATTTCATCAAAAGTGAATTGCAGAGTTCGTGTTCATTCACGACCACGGCTCGACAGCGTCGCAAGTGTCCGCCGCAGCGAGCCAGCCTGCGCAATGCCCACGCGACCCACACAATTGGCCTGCGCTTTCTCCCACAGCGGAATGGTCGCATCGAGGAGAGCGCGGCCCGACTCCGTCAGACGCACGCGCCGAGCACGTCGGTCATGGGTGTCGGACTCGGTCGCGATCAATCCGCGCTTCTCAAGCAATTTGACGTTGGCCGTGAGAGTGCTCTTGTCGAGGGCAAGCTCCTCGGCCAACTCACGCATGGTCGGCGGATCGCCGAGTGCAAGGACGGTGAGCAGTGTAAACTGCCAGTTTGACAGCCCGACGCTACGGAATACTGCATCGAACTCGCGCCCGATCACGCGTGCAGCGCGCTGAACGGCAACACAGATACAGGCCCGCTCGATGGCTGCAGCCGTGTCGGGGGTCATTCTGTAGGGCATGGACACGTCGTGGTTCCAAACAGGAAGCGGCACCCGGTTCATGCATATGGGTTCAGCAAGCGCTCGTGCGAGCGGCACTCACCGCGGGTCCCAGCCTCCTGCTTGTTTGATATCACACCATGTGCGCCAACGCACATGCGGCCGGTCTCACTGGTTTTATATCAAACCTACCGGGTGAGCTGCATCGCACTCTGCTCCGGACAACCCAGCGCCGACGGCCGCTCAGGCAAAAAGGAGACCACCATGTCCACACCGACCACCGTCGCGTTCGCGATCGCCTCCGCTCTCGCCGCCACCACGCTGCCGGCCGCCGCCCAGGAAAGCCGCACCTTCGCTGCTTGGGGACATGAGTTCATCCGGCCGGAGGCCGGCCATCCGGTCGGCGCGCCCAGCACCTCGCGCAGCGGTGAAGGTGCTGTTCCGCTGCGCAGTAAGGGGCGAGGGACCGCTTACACCTCCTCGTCGGAACGGCCTCCGATCACGGCGTCAGAAGCTCAGACGACGGCTACCCGGACCATCAACGTCTGGGGTGCTCGCATCGAAGTTCCGGCGCGGTAACGGTCATCCTCCTCCGCTCAACCGGTGGAGGTGTGCGTCATCTCCACCACGACAGCTTCCTCCACGGAGAAAATCCATGCCTCTGCATTCCCAAACGTTGGGCCGAAGCGGCTACCCGGGCAGAGTCACCGATGTGCTGGTTGCGTTCGATGGCCACGCAGATCGCCTGACCCGTGTGGCGCTCTACGGCTCC
>NZ_BPQQ01000163.1 GCF_022179325.1 Methylobacterium isbiliense
GGCGCCGCGCCGCGCCGCCGGTGGCTGCAGGCCATCGCCCGGCCGCTCGGCCTCTCGGCGAGCTTCGTACCACGGGCGGACCGGCCGACCGGATGGAACGTGTGGTGGCGCCTGTCTCCCGAGACGGTGCAGGAGATGCTGGCGATTCTCGGCTTCGCGGAGTCCGCCGTGCACACGCATCGCCAGCGCTACCTCGGCGCCTCCCGCCCCTGCTACACGATCGTCGCGCGCCGGACCGATCCGACCAACGACGATCCGGAGACGTGCTGATGGGGGTCGCAGGGCCGGCGTGCAGCATGGAGAGAGGGCAGTCATGCGGCGGTCGCTGAGGAGGAGCGTCGACGTCTGGGGCGAGACGACGATCACGACGGAGACGCCGCGCCTGCGCACGGTCGAGAACGCCTGTTACCTTCCCTTCGTCCATGCCGGGCCCTGGGGCGTGTTCGATGCCGAGCACCGCATCGTCGAAGAAGGCGTGGACTATCTCGGGACGGAGCGCCATCTGCACAATCAGGTGGTGGACTGGCCGCCCGGGCTTCCCACGCCGACGGAGGAAGCTCCCGAGGAGCACTACATCTATCTCGGGCAACTCAACCCGCATTACGGCCATTTCATCATCAACACCCTGGCCCGCTTCTGGCCGTTGCTCGACGCGGGCCGCCCGCGCTTGCCGATCCTGTGCCACAGCTATTTCGGGGGGCACGAGCTGCTGGCCGGCTGCTCATTCGTGGTCGACATCCTCGAACGCCTCGGCCTGCGCCTGGGCGACATCACGGTCTACGACCGTCCGGTTCGTGTCCGGCGCCTCACCGTCGTCGCCCCGGCCCTCCACGAGGTGGCCTCGGCCCATCCGCTCATGGCCGCGCTCGGGGAGGCGATCGGGCGGACCTCGCTCGAGGGCGTCGCGATCGATGCGGAAGCCCGGCCCGTCTACCTGTCGAAGGCGAGGCTGACCGCCTACGTGCAGCGGATCGAGAACGAGGAGGAGATGACCGAGACGCTGAGCCGGTCGGGTGTCGACGTCATCTATCCCGAAACACTGACCTTCGACGAGCAGGTGAGGCTG
>NZ_BPQQ01000164.1 GCF_022179325.1 Methylobacterium isbiliense
AGACAGGATCTGGAAGTCACCGAGGAGATCGAGCCGTACGTGATACAGCAAGCAGAGATCATGGTCATGGAGAGGGTCGCGACGACAGACATACGCGCTATCCCAGTCCCGGCACGGCGGGCCATTACAATGCCAGTCCCAGCCCCCAGTGTTCGTAAGGTCGCTACCGAACCTCCATTAGAACCGGAAGCTCCTATCCCGGCACCAAGAAAGAGAAGAACCACTGGCACCACACCTCCGCATAACCCCGAGGATTTCGTTCCCAGGGTACCGGTTGAGTTACCGTGGGAGCCGGAAGACCTAGACATCCAATTCGGTGACTTGGAGCCACGCCGCCGGAACACCAGGGACCGAGATGTCAGCACAGGAATACAGTTCGGTGACATCGACTTTAACCAGTCCTGACTAGGCAGGGCTGGCGCGTATATCTTTTCGTCTGACACTGGCCCGGGTCACCTACAGCAGAAGTCCGTAAGGCAACATGAATTGCCATGCGAGACTCTGTATGCCCATGAAGACGAACGCATATACCCGCCGGCATTTGACGGAGAGAAAGAGAAGGTACTCCAGGCAAAGATGCAGATGGCCCCGACAGAAGCGAATAAGAGCAGGTACCAGTCGAGGAAAGTAGAGAACATGAAGGCATTAATTGTAGAAAGACTACGCGAAGGAGCAAAGATGTACCTCCATGAGCAAACCGACAAAGTACCCACGTACACCAGCAAGTACCCTAGACCTGTGTACTCACCATCGGTGGATGACAGCCTGAGCGATCCGGAAGTGGCTGTGGCCGCCTGTAACTCTTTCTTAGAGGAGAATTATCCGACCGTGGCGAACTACCAGATAACCGATGAGTATGATGCTTATCTGGACTTGGTCGACGGCTCTGAAAGCTGCCTCGACAGAGCTACGTTCTGCCCGGCCAAACTAAGATGTTACCCTAAGCACCACGCATACCACCAACCACAAATCAGGAGCGCAGTACCTTCCCCTTTCCAAAACACGTTACAAAACGTGCTAGCCGCGGCCACTAAAAGAAATTGTAATGTCACCCAAATGAGAGAATTACCAACCATGGACTCTGCGGTGTTTAACGTAGAAAGCTTCAAAAAATACGCCTGTACCGGCGAATATTGGCAAGAATTTAAAGACAATCCTATACGGATCACCACCGAAAACATAACGACGTACGTGGCTAAACTCAAGGGTCCAAAGGCTGCTGCCCTTTTTGCCAAGACGCATAACCTGGTGCCGCTCCAGGAGGTGCCAATGGACCGCTTCGTGATGGATATGAAGAGAGATGTGAAAGTTACACCAGGCACCAAGCATACCGAAGAAAGGCCTAAAGTGCAAGTGATTCAAGCGGCGGAACCATTGGCCACGGCATATTTATGCGGAATCCACAGAGAGTTAGTCAGGCGGCTAAAAGCCGTTCTGACCCCGAACATTCACACTCTGTTTGACATGTCGGCGGAGGACTTTGATGCCATCATAGCGGCACATTTTCAACCGGGAGATGCTGTACTGGAGACAGATATCGCATCCTTCGATAAGAGCCAAGACGACTCCTTAGCGCTAACGGCGCTAATGCTTCTGGAAGACCTCGGGGTCGACCAAGAACTGCTGGACCTTATCGAAGCTGCGTTTGGTGAGATCACGAGTGTGCATCTACCTACCGGTACAAGATTTAAATTCGGTGCTATGATGAAGTCAGGAATGTTTCTTACACTCTTCATCAACACGCTGCTGAACATTGTCATAGCGTGCCGCGTCTTACGCGACAAATTATCGTCCTCGGCGTGCGCCGCCTTCATAGGTGATGACAACATAGTGCACGGCGTGAGGTCAGACCCGCTAATGGCAGAAAGGTGTGCGAGTTGGGTCAACATGGAAGTAAAGATCATCGATGCCACAATGTGTGAGAAACCACCGTACTTTTGTGGAGGATTCATCCTGTACGACAGTGTCGCCGGTACAGCGTGTAGGGTTGCAGACCCGTTAAAGAGGCTGTTCAAACTCGGGAAACCGCTCCCAGCGGACGACAACCAGGATGAAGACAGAAGAAGGGCACTAAAAGACGAAACAGTTAAGTGGTCCCGCATAGGATTGAGAGAAGAATTAGACGTGGCACTGAGCTCAAGATACCAAGTCAGTGGCGTCGGGAACATCACTAGAGCGATGTCCACGCTGTCTAAGAATTTGAAGTCTTTTAGGAAAATAAGAGGTCCCATTATACATCTGTACGGCGGTCCTAAATAGATGCAGGATTACACTACATCTAAAGACCACGTATTACAGACACCATGAATTACATCCCAACTCAAACCT
>NZ_BPQQ01000165.1 GCF_022179325.1 Methylobacterium isbiliense
CAAGAAATCGAGCAAGTATGACCTAGAGTGCGCCCAGATACCGGTGCACATGAAGTCAGATGCTTCAAAATACACCCATGAAAAACCAGAAGGGCACTACAATTGGCATCACGGTGCAGTGCAGTACAGCGGTGGCAGGTTCACAATCCCGACAGGCGCAGGTAAACCAGGAGACAGCGGCCGGCCGATCTTCGACAACAAAGGACGTGTGGTGGCCATTGTCCTGGGAGGGGCCAACGAAGGAGCCAGGACTGCCCTATCTGTCGTGACCTGGACCAAAGACATGGTCACACGGTACACCCCAGAAGGAACAGAAGAATGGTCCGCCGCCTTGATGATGTGCGTCTTAGCCAACGTTACATTCCCATGCTCAGAGCCCGCATGTGCACCCTGTTGCTATGAAAAACAACCAGAACAGACACTGAGGATGTTGGAGGACAACGTGGACCGCCCGGGCTACTACGACCTGCTCGAGGCCACGATGACGTGTAACAACAGTGCACGCCACCGTCGCAGTGTGACGGACCACTTCAATGTCTACAAGGCCACGAAACCGTACCTAGCGTATTGCGCGGACTGCGGAGACGGGCAGTTCTGTTACAGCCCGGTGGCTATAGAAAAAATTAGGGATGAGGCTTCCGATGGCATGATAAAGATCCAGGTCGCAGCGCAAATTGGCATCAACAAAGGAGGAACACACGAACACAGCAAAATCAGGTACATCGCCGGGCATGACATGAAAGAGGCAAACCGGGATTCTTTACAAGTGCATACTTCCGGTGTGTGCGCTATTCGAGGCACGATGGGCCACTTCATCGTGGCCTACTGCCCTCCAGGGGGCGAACTAAAGGTCCAGTTCCAAGATGCAGAATCGCACACACAGGCCTGCAAAGTGCAGTACAAACACGCTCCGGCCCCAGTAGGCAGAGAAAAATTCACCGTCAGGCCCCACTTCGGTATCGAAGTGCCATGCACAACGTACCAGCTGACTACCGCACCGACGGAGGAAGAGATCTACATGCATACCCCACCGGATATCCCAGACATAACGTTGCTGTCGCAGCGGTCAGGTAACGTAAAGATCACAGCAGGAGGAAAAACCATCAGATACAACTGCACGTGTGGTAGTGGCAACGTGGGCACCACCAGTAGCGACAAGACTATCAATTCGTGCAAAATAGCACAGTGCCACGCTGCGGTGACTAACCACGATAAGTGGCAGTACACCTCCTCGTTTGTCCCTAGAGCCGACCAGTTGTCTCGCAAAGGTAAAGTGCACGTACCCTTCCCTCTGACCAACTCCACATGCAGGGTGCCCCTTGCACGTGCACCAGGTGTCACATACGGAAAGAGAGAACTGACAGTGAAACTGCATCCAGATCATCCCACGCTGTTGACGTACCGGAGTCTAGGAGCAGATCCGCGTCCGTATGAGGAGTGGATAGACCGATACGTCGAACGGACCATACCGGTGACCGAAGATGGGATAGAGTACAGATGGGGAAACAACCCACCCGTGCGCTTGTGGGCCCAGCTGACAACTGAAGGCAAACCCCATGGGTGGCCGCACGAGATCATACTCTATTACTATGGGCTATACCCAGCAGCCACCATCGTCGCTGTCTCAGCCGCGTGTCTCGCAGTCGTACTATCGCTGCTGGCGTCATGTTACATGTTCGCCACTGCACGCCGCAAGTGCCTGACCCCATACGCCCTGACCCCCGGAGCCGTCGTCCCGGTAACACTAGGAGTACTATGCTGCGCACCACGAGCGCATGCCGCGTCGTTTGCGGAATCTATGGCGTATCTATGGGATGAGAATCAAACCCTGTTTTGGCTGGAGCTTGCAACGCCGCTCGCTGCCATAATCATACTTGTATGCTGCCTGAAGAACCTGCTTTGCTGCTGCAAACCGCTATCTTTTTTAGTGTTGGTGAGCCTGGGAACTCCCGTCGTAAAATCTTACGAACACACCGCAACGATCCCGAATGTGGTGGGATTCCCGTATAAGGCTCACATTGAGAGGAACGGCTTCTCCCCGATGACCCTACAGCTTGAGGTACTTGGAACCAGCTTGGAACCCACACTAAACTTAGAGTACATAACCTGTGAATACAAGACAGTCGTGCCGTCACCTTATATCAAGTGCTGCGGGACATCAGAATGCAGATCCATGGAGCGCCCCGACTATCAATGCCAGGTCTACACAGGAGTGTACCCATTTATGTGGGGCGGCGCATACTGCTTCTGCGACACTGAGAACACCCAGCTGAGTGAAGCATACGTTGACAGATCGGACGTATGCAAGCACGACCATGCCGCGGCCTACAAGGCGCATACTGCGGCAATGAAAGCCACCATCCGAATAAGCTACGGGAACCTCAATCAGACAACAACGGCGTTCGTCAACGGGGAGCACACAGTGACCGTCGGAGGCAGCAGGTTTACTTTTGGTCCAATCTCCACTGCCTGGACGCCTTTCGACAACAAGATTGTCGTCTATAAGAACGACGTCTACAACCTGGACTTCCCACCCTACGGGTCAGGACAACCAGGAAGGTTTGGAGACATCCAGAGCAGGACGGTAGAGAGCAAGGACCTGTATGCCAACACCGCCCTCAAGTTGTCAAGACCTTCGTCCGGTACTGTTCACGTGCCTTACACACAGACCCCTTCTGGCTTTAAGTACTGGATAAAAGAGAGAGGCACGTCGCTGAATGACAAGGCTCCCTTTGGATGCGTAATCAAGACCAACCCAGTTAGAGCAGAAAATTGCGCCGTTGGCAACATCCCAGTCTCCATGGACATCCCGGACTCCGCGTTTACGCGCGTGATTGATGCACCTGCCGTCACAAACCTGGAGTGCCAAGTGGCGGTCTGCACGCACTCATCGGACTTCGGCGGGATTGCGACTCTGACTTTCAAAACCGACAAACCCGGAAAATGTGCTGTCCATTCTCATTCGAACGTAGCCACCATACAGGAGGCAGCTGTGGACATCAAAACAGATGGCAAGATAACCCTGCATTTCTCTACAGCATCAGCATCCCCGGCATTCAAGGTATCTGTGTGCAGTGCCAAAACGACATGCATGGCAGCGTGTGAGCCGCCGAAGGATCACATCGTCCCTTATGGGGCGAGCCATAACAACCAAGTTTTTCCTGACATGTCTGGCACGGCAATGACATGGGTGCAGCGGGTAGCTGGCGGATTCGGCGGGCTAACACTCGCCGCTGTGGCAGTACTTATACTGGTGACGTGTGTGACTATGCGCCGCTAACCGGGAGGCTTGACATAATGTATATATATAAGCATCATAGTTTTAATAAAGCATATAAATAATCAAGTAGATCAAAGGGCTACCTAACCCCTGAATAGTAACAAAACGCAAAATACAAAAACATTAGTTCAAAGGGCCAGTAACCCCTGAATAGTAACAAAA
>NZ_BPQQ01000166.1 GCF_022179325.1 Methylobacterium isbiliense
CCATGCCTGGGGACACGACCCCGCCTCCGCCTTCGCGCTTCTGAGACGGCCCTGCGCCGGTCACAAATGTCGTTCATGTCCGATCTCGGGAACTCACGCCGCAGATCCGCCCCATTTTTTAGCGCCCCGTCGCTGGAGCCAGCCGGATGAACCACAGCAAGCCGTCTCTCTTGGACATTCAGCTACAGGTGCTCGGCGCCTTGATGCTGCGTGATATCCGTACGCGCTTCGGCCGCACGATCTGGGGCAATGCCGTCGTTGTGCTCTGGCCGACTGCCCACGTCATGGTCCTCGTGGCGATGATGTCGGTGCGGAGCATGCCGGCTCCAATTGGAGAAAGCTTGGTTCTATTTATTTTCACTGGCATGGCGCCAATGATCGTCTTCATCTATTTGAGTCGTAAGATGATGGAAGGCGTTATAATGAATCGGCCACTGCTCTCTTTCCCTGATGTCAAGTTTTTCGACATATGCTTGTCACGCGCCATCGCCGAAGTGTTAAATCTTGCTGCTAGTGTCGCCATTACGATGTTGATTCTGGTTGCGATTGGCGTTGATCCGATTCCAGAGCGTCCTGCGACAGCTATATCTGCGCTCTGCGGTGCATTCTTGGTTGCTCTAGGAATAGGTTTTATGAATGCAAATATCGTGGTTTTCTTTCCGCCATACAACATTGGATACGCGCTAGTCATTATTATTTTGTACGGTCTAAGTGGCGTGTTCTTTGTTCCGGACGGAATGCCGCAGGAGCTGTACCAAGCCTTCCTGTGGAATCCGATGACCAACGCAATCATGTGGTTCCGTTCGGCCTATTACCCAGGTTATGGTGAAGACGCATCGCCGCTGTATGTGCTGATGTCTGGAGGATTGCTTCTTCTTGTTGGCTTAATATGGGAGAAGACCTTAACTAAGCGGGCGCTTTGACACTCTTTGCGCATCTATAGCATGTTGCGACAAGATTTACGCTTGTAGTGTGGCCGTCGCTGCCGCTGCAATGAGATCGGCCGTGGTGGGCTCGCCGCTCACTGGACCAACAGCAGCCCACCTTGTCACTCGCTCAAGCCGCAGGTCGACACAGACCACCTCGATCTCAAAAAGGCCGCTGTCATACCAACGGCCCAAGATGCTGACGTATCGGGCTGTTGAGGCATCTCAATTTTTTAACACCAAATCAGCTCGAGTTTGGCCTTTTCAGGCTGGGTAACAAATGTCGCGCTCCAGCCTCAACTGCCGGTTCTCGCGCCGTAGCCGAAGCCACTCCTCGCGCTCCGTCGCGGAGAGAGCAGCCTCAGCGCCAGAGGGCTTGGCCTCGCGGCGGCCTTCCTGGCGATCGGCCTCGGCCACCCAATTGCGGATGGCTTGGGCCGACGGCTCGAACTCACGGGCGAGGTCGGTCGGATCGCGCCCGGCGCAGACCAGCTCGACCATCTGGCGGCGGAACTCCGCCGGGGACGGGGGACGGGTTCTCGGCATGGCTAAAACACCTCACGCGAAAGCGCTCTCGGTGTCCACCAAACCGGCTCTTGCTCAACCAGCGGCTTGCCGGCCCAGGAGTTGAACGCGTGATCGCTCTTCACCCCGAGCACGTAACCCTTGCCCGCCCGCCGCAGGGCCATCTCGATGTCGCCAACCCCGTAGACGGTGTCGGCCGCTACCCACGAAAACGGCACGCCGGCAGCCATCGCCTGCTCAATCATCGCCAGAGCCAATCCCGGCTTGGTCGCGAAGGTCGTCCCCTTCGGCACGTGGGCGGCGGCCAGCCGGGCTGGATCCGAGGTCCAGGTCTGGGGCAGGTACAAGGCCCGATCGATGAAGGCATGACCGTGCTGTGAGACGTAGGCCGCGAACACGCCGATCTGGCAGTTCGTGGTCTTGCCGGCCGAGCCGGTGTACTGGCGATGCACGCCGCACGACGCCTTGCCCTGCTTCAGAAAGCCGGTCTCGTCGAGAACCAGAACCGCGTCCGGGTCGGCCAGCGTCTCCAGAGCATAGTCACGCACCACGTCGCGCAGAGCGTCGGCGTCCCAACGTCCGCGCCCAAGCACCGCCTGCTGGCGCCAGGGCCCGGGATCGCCCGCGGCTTCCGCCCGCATCCAACCCGTCTTGCGCCGCTCTGCACCGAGCAGTCCGTCCAAGAACGCTCCGGCCGAGGCGGCGACCCGGCGCTGGGTGAACAGAGGCCGCATGCGCCCCTTCACCTCCCGGAGCGACGAGGCCCGCAACTCCAGCGTCGCCTCGACCGAAGTCTCCGACGTCCATGATGCGCGAAGCATGGCGGCGCAAAGAGTCAGAACCCCGCCAAAAACGCAACTGTAATGCTAGGCGCTGGTCACTTTCCGCCTTGTGGATCGGTGTTGATGAACATCTCATACAGAGACATCTGCAGCCCCCTTGTCTCGCCACGTTCAGGGCGAATCAGTCGTGCGAGCGAACGCGGCGGGCCGTCACGGCGCGCGCATCCTGAGCAGCCGCCTGCGCCGCAACTGAGACGGCAGCGGCGGGATCGACGGCGAGGTATGCCAGGTCGGGCTCGTGTCGAGCTCGTCCCACGCGTCCGACACCTCGGGATGCGCGACCCGCACCAGCAGCTCCTCGGCCGTGCGCTTCGGATCGGCCAAATAGAGGAGCTGCCGCGAGCCGGCCTGGACGCTGGTCATGCCCTGCGGATGAAAGTAGCGCGACCGGTTGCTCTTGAGGGCGTCGATCAACAGGTAGGTCGCGTTGATGGCCGGATTCGGAGTGAGGACGACCATCGACCGGCCCGGCGGAGCGAACAGGGCGGTGTGGAGCGCCGAGCCGATGCTGGCGATGATCGTCCGGCGCTGCGCGAACAGCCTCACCTGCTCGTCGAA
>NZ_BPQQ01000167.1 GCF_022179325.1 Methylobacterium isbiliense
GTGACGAGCAACACAGAAGTGTTCCTGCTGTTTTCTAACTTTGATAACGGCAGAAGAGCGGTAACCTTGCACCAAGCTAACCAGAAACTTAGCTCAATGTATGCCTGCAACGGACTGCACACTGCTGGCTGTGCACCGTCATACAGGGTCCGCCGCGCAGATATATCAGGACACGGTGAGGAAGCAGTCGTAAATGCTGCCAATGCCAAGGGTACCGTGAGCGATGGAGTGTGCAGGGCGGTCGCTAAGAAGTGGCCATCATCTTTCAAAGGGGCTGCAACTCCAGTCGGCACAGCCAAGATGATCCGCGCAGATGGCATGACCGTAATCCACGCAGTGGGACCGAACTTCTCCACCGTAACAGAAGCCGAAGGGGACAGAGAGCTAGCGGCCGCGTACCGAGCTGTGGCTAGCATAATTAGTACCAACAACATAAAGAGCGTCGCAGTACCGCTGCTATCCACAGGCACCTTTTCCGGCGGTAAGGACAGAGTGATGCAGTCCTTGAACCACTTATTCACGGCATTGGATGCCACCGATGCAGACGTGGTTATCTACTGCAGAGATAAAAACTGGGAAAAGAAGATTCAGGAAGCCATCGACAGGCGGACGGCAATAGAGCTCGTATCCGAAGACGTGACCTTGGAAACCGATCTGGTTAGGGTACACCCGGACAGTTGCTTAGTCGGCAGAAATGGTTACAGTGCAACTGACGGTAAACTGTACTCTTACCTTGAGGGCACGAGGTTCCACCAGACGGCGGTCGACATGGCTGAAATATCAACTTTATGGCCAAGACTCCAAGATGCTAACGAGCAGATCTGCCTGTACGCCCTAGGGGAGACGATGGACAGCATACGCACTAAATGCCCAGTAGAGGACGCCGATTCGTCTACGCCGCCGAAAACGGTACCGTGTCTATGTCGGTACGCGATGACCGCGGAGCGGGTTGCCAGACTTAGGATGAATAACACCAAAAACATCATCGTGTGCTCCTCCTTTCCATTGCCGAAGTACAGGATAGAAGGCGTGCAGAAGGTGAAGTGTGACCGAGTGCTAATTTTTGACCAGACCGTCCCGTCACTAGTAAGTCCCAGAAAGTACATACAGCAGCCGCCGGAACAGCTGGATAATGTGAGCCTGACTTCTACGACGTCGACGGGATCCGCATGGTCATTTCCATCGGAAACGACCTACGAAACCCTGGAAGTCGTAGCCGAGGTACACACCGAACCTCCGATCCCTCCGCCTCGCCGACGTAGAGCAGCCGTCGCCCAACTTAGACAGGATCTGGAAGTCACCGAGGAGATCGAGCCGTACGTGATACAGCAAGCAGAGATCATGGTCATGGAGAGGGTCGCGACGACAGACATACGCGCTATCCCAGTCCCGGCACGGCGGGCCATTACAATGCCAGTCCCAGCCCCC